>CAZPWJ010000004.1:0-119963 GCA_964590195.1 uncultured Rhodospirillaceae bacterium
TTAACAGACGACTATTTACTCCGGCGCCTGGCCCTAATTTGCTCCGGCGTTGACAAAAAACTCGAGCCACATCCGACGAATCTTTTAATTGACCTTCCAGCAGTCCTGACACTAGGCGCCCCAGCTGTGCGGTCGGTGCCGGTCTAGTAACCTGCCTAGGGATGGGATCGTTTGGAAGGAATGCTGTTCCCCCCAAACCTGTGCCGCTGAGAAGTTAGCGATTTCTGCATGACAGGCTCATGCGACCTTGTCCATGCTGTTCTGGGTTAACCCAGAACAGCATTTTGAAAATTCATCTGGCGTGGCCCAATCCAAGGCCGAATGTGGTCGCTCTGTATTGTAGGCATGTCTCCATTTTTTGATGATCTCCTGTGCGTCCCAGAGGGTCGAGAACAGGCTTTCATTCAGGCACTCATCCCTGAGCCGGCCATTGAAGGCTTCGCAGAAGCCGTTTTGGGAAGGCTTGCCCGGCCGAAAAAATTGCAGGCCAACGACGCTCCGTTGCGCCCTATAGAACATCGCCAGGGAGGTGAACTCCGTATCGTTGTCACGGCTGTCAGCTAAATTTCAACGGCGGTAGCAGCAGGAGCAAACACGGTAACTATCAGATCAAGTCGCGACTACTATAGTTAACTAGTGAAACGCACCACCGATCAGGTCTCGAGCAATAATCAGACGCTGTACTTCGTTCGGCCCTTCGCCGATGCGTCGGATACGCATCTCGCGGTACCAGCGTTCAAACGGAAACTCCTTGGTCACGCCATAACCGCCATGGATCTGCATGGCCCGATCAACCACCCGGCCGCCGGCCTCGGTCGCGGCTATCTTGGCCATGGCGGCTTCGGTTCTGAATGGCTCGCCCTGGTCAGCCTTATGGGCCGCGGCCAAGGTCAGCCAGCGCGCGGTACGGATGTCCATTTCGTTGTCGATAAGCATGTTTTGGACGGTTTGCCGGGTCGCCAGCAAATCGCCAAACGTCTCGCGGATCTTGACGTACTCAACCGCCATGTCCTGTGCCCGCATGGCAACGCCAAGACAGGCGGCGGCATAGGGAATGCGGTTGCGCGTCAGCCGCTCGTTGGCGATGCCAAATCCGCCGTCGACCTTGCCAAGAATGTTTTCTGATGGCACCCGCAGATCTTCGAACTGCAGCTCCGTGGCATAGTGGGTCGAGCGCAAGGTGTGTACGATGCGGCGGACGTGAAAGCCCGGCATGTCCGTATCGACGATGAAACAGGTAACGCCGGCGCGGCCCTTGTCGGGGCTTGTGCGGGCGAATACCAGGCCAAAATCCGCGCGGTCCGCGCCGGATATGAAGATCTTCTGCCCATTGATGACCCAGTCGTCGCCGTCCTGGACCGCACGTGTTTGAATGGCGCGGGCGGGATCGCTGCCGCCTGAAGGCTCCGTCAGACCAAAAAAGCCGCGCTTCTCGCCGCGCAAGGTGGGATATAGATAGCGTTCCTTCTGATCGTCATTGGCATCATACAGTTGCGCCAGGCCCATGCTGCCGAACGTTCCATAACAGGGCGTATACAAGCCGGCGCGATGTTGGGACATCTCCATGGCCAGGATGGTGCGGGTCATGACGTCCAGGCCGGCACCGCCGAATTCCTCCGGCACGTCCATCTGATATAGACCCATGTCCGTTGTCATACCAACCAGACGCTCATGGTCGTCGCTGGGCAACTCGCTGGCATCAGGATCCATGTCGGCTTCAAGCGGATCGATTTCCTGGCGCACAAAGCGCCGCACCTGCTCCACCAACATCCTTTGTTCGTCGGAAAGTTCCAAATCCATCTGTCTGTCTCCTAACTCAAACTCAATTGGCCGACGCGCCGTGGCCGATGATCGATGTTGCCGGAAGGCAGGGCATCGTGATCACCTTTGTGGACTTTCAACAATTCTTCCCATCGGCTCAAATATTGCTGGTTCACCTCAATGCGAAAAAGATGCCCTTCGCCCAGTTCAGCCAGCTTATCCTGCAGTGCGCCACGCAAACCCCAAAGGCTGCGGCCACCAGCGTAGCCAATATATGTTATCTCCTCTTGCGCGTTGGAAATCTGATAGACGCCCAGCTGTCCCGATAATTCATTTACCGCCTCATCCGTGAGGGGACGCCACGGCTTCTCCATGCGTATAGCCATTGCCCAAACCTCGCTATTCGCCGCGGAAGTCGGGTTGCCGGCGGTCCAGCTTGGCCCTGACGCCTTCCTTGGCATCCGCGGATGCCGCGACCTTGGCCACATCGGCATTCAGGTCGTCATAGTCGGTGGCTTCGCGGAAGGCCATTTGCCGTACCATCATGGCTTTCATGTTGCGCAGCGACAGCGGCGCATTCGCTGCCAACCGGTCGATAATCTTTTGTGCCTCGCTCTCCAGGTCATCGGGTTCCGCAACGCGCGCGATGATGCCGAGTTCGTGCATGCGCGTGGCTGGCAGCGGATTACCCAACAGTAGAATTTCCCGCATCGCCACGGGTCCCGCGACCTCCATTAATTTCTTGGCCAGGAACCAGGTTGGCGCCAAGCCGATTTGCGCCAGGGACATGCCGAATATCGCCGTGGAAGAGGCGACGACGAAATCGCAATGCATGGCGAGTTCATTGCCGCCCGCAATGGCGGGGCCATGCACGACGGCAACCACTGGCAAGGGATAAACCTCAACCCGGCGCAGCATGACCTCAATCGCCCCGGGCTTGCCCAGGCCGGCGGCCCGTTGACTCAAATCCATGCCCGAGCAAAAGGATGGTCCGTTCGCGCGTATGACCGCCACGCGTTCTTCCGGGCCGGGTTCGTCCGGAAAGGCGGCACTAAGCCCGTCCAGGGTTTCCGTATCCAGGGCATTGCGTTTTTCCGGCCTGTTCAAGGTGACGGTCCGCACCGGGCCGTCGATATCCACCAGGACCTTACTCATGGGACGCTCCTACTGTTCATTGTTCCATTGTTGTTGGCATAACTATAGCAGAGACAACGCATGAGGCACCCCTAACGCTAGCACTCGAAATGCACCGCGCTAAACTAACTTTGACCTGAGGCCGACCTGCAGTCGGGTGCCAGGAACGAAGCAAAGATGCGCAATCAGGCGGTGGTGCCGCCGTCGACGGCGAGGGCGGCGCCGGTCACGAATGATGCCTCGTCCGACAAGAGAAACAGCGCGGCATTCGCCATTTCCTCCGCCCTGGCGGGCCGTCCCAGGGCGTTCTGTCCGGCCCGCTTCTGAACCAACTCTTCCGGATCCAGGCCTTGGGTCGACTGTTGATCCGGGCGGGCCACGAAGACGCGCAGCATGGGCGTATCGGTGGCGCCTGGGCAGATTGTGTTGAGGCGGATATTCTCGTTGCCATAACGCTTCGCCATGGCTTTGACAAAGCCGACCACGCCATGCTTGGCGGCGGAATAGACCGGGCTGAACTGCGAACCCTGCAGCCCGGAGGTCGATGCCGTATAGAGCAGGGCGCCGCCGCCGCGGGCGCGGAGCTCGGGCAATTGCGCTTCGGTCGAAACCAGGATGGTGCGTAAATTCAGGGTCATGGCCAGATCGTAATCCGCCATGTCGATGCCCTCGACCGCCGCCGGGCCCGGATGTCCCACATGGTTCCAGGCAAAATCCAGACCGCCAAGGGCATTGGCGGCCTCCTTGACGACACGCAGGGATTCCGAATCCTTCGTCAGGTCGGCGGCGATACCATACGCCCTGCCGCCCGCGTCCTCGATCTCGTCGACGACGGCCTTAACACCCGCTTCGTCAATATCGATTACGGCCACCGCCGCGCCTTCTTGGGCGAAACGTATCGCGCCGGCGCGCCCCATCCCCGATGCCGCCGCCGTCACCATGCCGAGTTTGCCTTGCATCCGCATAATACGTCCTCCTATCCGCCATGACGGCGTGAAAAAATACTTACTTCCAACAGCTGTCATGATAGAGGATCGGAGGCCGAGTTTGGAATGGAATATGCGTATGAAGTATTTTGAAGATATTGAAGTGGGCGAGGTTTGGGACCTTGGGCAACGGGCGGTGGATGCAGCGGAAATCATTGAATTCGCCTCCCAGTACGACCCGCAACCCTTTCACACCGACCCCGTCGCCGCCGAGGCGAGTTTCTTTGGCGGTCTGATTGCGTCGGGTTGGCATACCTGCGCCATTGTCATGGAATTGCTGGCCAACTTTATCAAGGCCGAGAAGCTGGCCAGTCTGGGCGCGCCGGGCATGGATAGCTGCCGCTGGCTGGTGCCGGTGCGGCCCGGTGATGTGCTGCACGGCCGGACCACCATATTGGCCGCACGGCCATCCGGCTCCCGCCCCATGGGGTTGGTCACCGTGCGCACGGAGGTTTTCAATCAAGACAAGGCCAAGGTCGTGCAGTTGGAAGGCGTTGCCATGTACGGCTGCCGCCCTGCCGAAGCGGGAGACGCCGCATGATGTATCTGGAAGATTTCGTGGTCGGCGCCGAACGTGAATTCGGCCAATACGAGGTAACGGAAGACGAAGTACTGGCGTTTGGAAAGCGCTATGACAACCAGCCCTTTCACACCGACAAGGAGGCGGCCAAGGACAGCATCTATGGCGGGTTGATTGCCTCCGGCTGGCATACCTGCGCCATGTTCATGCGCATGGCCTGTGACGCCCAAAACGGTGGAGAGGGCCAGGGCCGAATGGCCAGCCTCGGCTCGCCGGGGTTTGACGATCTGAAATGGCTGTTGCCGGTGCGCCCGGGCGATATTCTGTCCGTGCGTACCAAGATCCTGTCCGCCACGCCGTCGCGCAGCAAACAGGACCGGGGTACCATGCGTATTCAGATCTGGGTCCGCAACCAAAAGGACGAGACCGTCCTGGAAATGACCTCAATGGGCCGCTATCTCCGCCGGCCCGCGACTGAAAATCTCGAGGCCGGCGGATAAAGCAGCCGTCGATCAGGTCGTCAGCCAGCCGAACTGTTGCGGTTTGCGGCCTGCTTCGGGGTGCAGCACCACGTTGACCAGGGCCGGGCCGGGATGGGCCTTGGCCTCTTCCAGGGCGCCGGCAAGATCCGCTGGATCTTCAATGAAGATGCCCTTGCCGCCGAAGGCTTCCATCATCAGGTCATAACGGGCGCCGATGGTCAGCACGCCCGGTGGAAGTGGTGCATCGGTGGGGAATTCCGCGATGCCCTTGCCGATGCCGCCATTGTTCAGCACCACGATCTTGATCGGCAGGTTATGGCGGCAAGCGGTTTCGATTTCCATGCCGGAAAAGCCGATCGCCGAGTCACCGGAGACCGAAATAGTTGGGCGATCGGGATGTACGACGGCCGCCGCGATGGCAAAGCCCATGCCGATGCCCATGGTGCCATAGCTGCCCGCATCCAGGCGCAATCTGGGTGACGCATTCGGCAGCTGGGTGCGGCCGATGTCCATGGTGTTGGCGCCTTCGCCGATGATCACCGCGTCTTCCGTCGCCCAGGCGCTGATATCCTTCAGGGCGCGGTAGTAGTTGGTCGGCGTTGAATTGTCATCGATCATCGGCTGGATCGCCTCGGCATTTGCCGCCGCTTTCTCCTTGATTGCCGCCATCCAATCGCTGCCGGCGGGGTAGAACCATTGCCGGTTTTCCAGCGAGCTGTTGAGCTGGCCAACGATCGCCTTGCCGTCGCCAACCAGGGCGACCTCGGTCGGAACATTGTTGCCGATGGACTCAGCCGAGATATCCAGCTGCACGATGCGCACATCCTTGTTGAAGCGCGGCGGCAGGCCGTAATGCATGATCCAGTTCAGCCGCGCGCCCATGACAAAGATGACATCGGCTTCTTTCAAGGCGTGGCTACGCGCCGCGCCCACCGAAAGGGGATGATTGTCATCCAGCACGCCCTTGCCCATGGGCGAGGCCAGGAACGGCAATTGGGTGCGTTCGATAAAGGCGCGCACCTCGTCCTCGGCCCGGCTCCAGGCCATGCCCTTGCCGACAATAACCAGCGGGCGTTCGGCGGATTCCATGGCATCGAGCGCGGCTTCGATATTCTCCGGCATGGCTTGCATGCGGGGCGGTTCGGGGATGGTGGCCATGGCCGGGGCTTCGCTTTCCTCGACCTCGCCCTGAATGATGTCGTCGGGCATATCCAGATAGACCGCACCGGGGCGGCCATAGATGGATTGGCGCACCGCCTGTTCCACATAAAACGGGATGCGGTGCACATGCTCGACGGCGTGGGCGAATTTGCAGAATGGCGAGGCGATCTGTACCTGGCGTTCCTCCTGAAAGCCGCCCATGCCGTTTTGATAGGTCGGCGAGGCGCCGCCGATCATGATCATGGGCCAGCAATTCTGCTGTGCATTGGCCAGGCCGGCCAGGCCATGTACGACGCCGGGACCCGAAACCGTAAGGCACGCGCCCGGACGTCCCGTCAGATAACCAGCCGCCTGGGCCGCGTAGGATGCCGACTGCTCGTTCCGCATGCCGACATATTTAATGCCAGCTTCCTGGGCGGCGGCGGCGATCGGCTGTACCGGGAAGCCGACGATGCCAAACATATATTCGACGCCCTGTTGCTTCAGACTTCTCGCCATCAAGGTGGCGCCCGTAACTTTAGCCATGCTCAACTCCTGTAATTTCTCTCTGTGATTTGTTTGCTAGATGACGCGGCGTTCGCGCATATCCCTGACATCGTCCGCGGAATAGCCCAGCCATTCGCCGTAAATGGCTTCGTTGTCGGCGCCCAGCAGGGGCGAGGATTGGACCGGCACATGACTGTCCGACATCTTAAGGGGCCAACCGGAGACATTAACCTCACCACGTTGTGGGTGATCTATCTTGGTCATGATGCCGCGGGCATGCAGATCGGGGTCATGCATTAACTCCAGAGTATTAAAAACCGCGCCACAAGGCACGCCGGCACCGGCTACGGTTTGCATCACTTCGTCCTTGCTGTGTTGCATGGTCCATTCGGTAATGGCGCCGTCAATAAGCTCACGCGCCTCATAACGCGCGGAGGGATCCTGCAGGCTCGGGTCGTCAATCAGATCCTCCCGCCCGATGATGCGGGCGAGGCGGCGCCAATGTTCCTCGTTGGCGCGGGAGGCGAAAATAAAGCAATAATCATCCGGGCCGCCCGGCTTGCAGGCATATAGACCACCGGGCGTGGAGCCGACGATATCGTTGCCGGCCCGTGGATTTGGAATTTCGAGCGGCACCTGCTTGCTCATCGCGGTGCGGCAATAGTTCAGCATGGCGTCCCGCATGGCGATCTGAATGTGCTGGCCGCGTCCCGTTGTATGGCGCTGAAACAGTGCCCCCAGAATACCCATGGCACATAGCATGCCGGTGCCCGTATCGCCGATGGTGGAGCCGGGCCTGACAGGCGGGCCCCCTGCCGCGCCGTTGATCCCCATGGTGCCGCCCGTGGCCTGGGCGATCATGTCGAAGGAGAGATAGTTGGCATGGGGGCTATCGGGCGCGAAGCCCTTGATCTGGGCAAAGATCACCCGTGGATTGATGGCGCTGAGCCGTTCATAATCAAAACCCAACCTGGCGAAGGTGCCCGGCGCCATATTCTCGATCACCACGTCAACGCTTTCTATCAGCTTGGCCAACAACGCCTTGCCCTCGTCATCCTTGAGGTTGCAGGTGACGCTGCGTTTGTTGAGATTGAAGTAAAGAAAATAGTTGGAATCCTTGCCCGGCTTGTCCGTGAAGCTCCAACGCCCCGGCTCGCCCTTGTTCGGTTCTTCCACCTTGACCACGTCCGCGCCCATCCAGGCCAGGGCCTCGGTGCAGGACGGTCCGGCCTCGAACTGGGTCAGATCAAGAATCTTGATACCGTGCAGGGCCGGCATGGTCTCGGATGATTTTGTGCCGTTCATGGACATCTTCCTTTATGCTGAGCGGAGAACGATGGCGTTCGGCGCGACGAATGAAGGGAATTGGCAATTTTTCCGTAGGCGCTAATATTATAGACACAACGAGGGGGAACAGCCCATGAGATATCTTCACACCATGATTCGCGTCTCGAACCTTGACGACACGCTGAACTTTTTTTGCAACCTTCTCGGCATGATCGAAGTGCGCCGCGTGGAAAGCGAAAAAGGCCGCTATACCAATATCTTCCTTGCCGCCTCCGTTGATGAGGATGCGGCCAGAGCGAGCCGGGCACCGACGCTGGAGCTGACCTATAATTGGGATCCGGAAGATTATGCGGGCGGGCGCAATTTTGGTCATCTGGCCTATCAGGTCGATAATATTTACGACACCTGCCAAAGCCTGATGGACGCGGGCATCACCATTAACCGGCCGCCACGCGATGGTTACATGGCCTTTATCCGCACGCCGGATAATATCTCGCTGGAGCTGTTGCAAACCGGCGATCCCCTGCCGGCGCAGGAACCATGGGCGTCCATGGAGAATACCGGCAGCTGGTGATCTGGAACAAGAAAGATTATTCGAGCTATACTAAATAATTTGGAAATGGGCATTGGGAGGGCGTGAAAATGGGCGCGAACATCACTTTAACAGCCGAGGATGGCCATTCATTTGGCGCCTACCGGGCGGAAGCCGCGGGCGAGGCCAAGGGCGGCATTGTCGTCATTCAGGAAATATTTGGCGTTAACGACCATATCCGCGAGACGTGCGATCGTTTTGCATCTGAAGGCTATCTGGCAATCGCACCGGCGTTGTATGACCGCACCGACAACAAGAACTGCCAACTTGGCTATACCCCAGACGACATCGCGGTTGGCCGCGATCTGAAGGATGCGTTTTCTTGGGATCTTTGCATGCTGGACGTGAAATCCGTCATTGATGTGATGGCGGGCGAGGGCCTGAAGGTTGGCACCGTCGGTTATTGCTGGGGCGGCACCATTTCCTATCTGGCGGGCACGCGCCTGCCGGTGGCGGCATCGGTGGTGTATTACGGCGGCCAGATCATGCCTTATGTGGATGAAAAGGAAGGCTGCCCCATGCTGATGCATTTTGGTGAGCATGACGCGGGCATTCCCCTTGATGATGTGGCGGCGATAAGCAAGGCGCATCCGGATGCGGATGTGCATATCTATGACGCTGATCACGGCTTCAACTGCGATCATCGCGGCTCGTACAACGAGGCGGCGGGAAATCTGGCCCGACAGCGCACCATGGCGCTGTTTGACCAGCAGTTAGTCTAGAGCACTTGGTCTAGAACACTTCGCTTCACGTCTGGGTGAGATGGCGCCACAGAAGGGCGGCAATTCCCTATGATTGGCTGATCGCCAATGATCCGGGAGTCGTGCCATGTCCATGCGTCGAGGCTTCGTCTGTGTATTCGCATTCCTTATCATTGTTGTTTCGCTGCCCCTGCCCGGGCAGGCGGGACAGGGCTATCCCTATGACGGCGTGCTGGTGAGCGAATCCCGAAAAAGTTTCAAGGCCTTGTTTAATGATCTGGACGCTGCGGTGCGTAAACACCGCATGGGCGTGGTCAGCCGTGCCTCGGCCTCGATGGGGGCCGCGCGGCGAGGCATTGAGATACCGGGCAATGGCGTCTATGGCGTCTTCCGCAATGATTTCGCTGTGCGCATGTTGCGCGCCAGCGTGGCGGCTGGCATCGAAGCGCCATTGCGGATGTATGTCACGCAGAACAGCGATGGCACCGCGCGGCTCACCTATCGCCGCCCCTCGGCCGTATTCAAGCCTTATGGCAGCGCCGAGCTTGATGCCATGGCGGGAGAACTCGACATTATCTTTGCCAGGATCGCCAAGGATGCGGTGGCCGATTAAAAACTACGCGCGATTTGCAGGATCCAGAACATGGCACCGGCGATGACGGCGGAGGCCGGAACGGTAATGACCCAGGCGGCGGCGATGGTTGTCAGGTGCGAGCGCCGCACAAGCTTGCGGCGCAAGGCCTTTTCGTCCGGATCCTCGAGATCGATTTTCTTGCGCGCCTCGCCATAGCGGCCATGGTTGATATGGGTGCGCCGGGCGGTTTGCCATTCCCGGTAAAAACCCACGCCAAAGACCGCGCCGACCGCGATATGAGTGGAACTGACCGGCAGGCCCAGGGTCGAGGCGATGATCACCGTAATGGCTGCCGACAGCGCCACGCAATAGGCTCGCATGGGGTTCATCTTGGTGATCTGCTGGCCCACGGTACGGATCAGTTTCGGCCCAAACAGCAACAGGCCCGCGGATATGCCGGCGGCGCCGATGAACATCACCCAAAGGGGTATTTCAACTTTTGCCGCGACCTCGCCTGATTCCGCCGCCCCCACGATGGCCGCCAAGGGGCCGACCGCGTTTGCCACGTCGTTGGAGCCATGCGCGAAGGACAATAATGCCGCCGAGCAGATAAGCGGGATCGTGAACAGGGAGCGCACGGATTTGTTCCGGTTTTCCATGCCCTCCGCCTGACGCCGGATCAGCGGGTTGACGATCATGTAGGTGGCGGCAAATATGGCCACGCCGATTGCCGTTATGGTCCAGCCATCGGGACGCCAGACCCGCTTCAGGCCCTTCATCACCAGATAGGCGGAAAACACGCCGGCCATGATGGCAACCAGGATCGGCACCCAACGCTTGGCGCCGGCGATCTTGTCGTCTCGATAGATGATATTGGCCTTGATGAAGGCGAGAAATATCGCCGCGATAGCCCCGCCCATGACTGGTGATATTACCCATGAAGCGGCGATCATGCCCATCTTGGGCCAGTTGATGACGCTGAAGCCCACGGCCGCGATGCCGGCGCCGATGACGCCGCCAACAATGGAATGGGTGGTGGACACCGGCGCATTCAGCATGGTGGCGATGTTGACCCACAGGGCGGCGGCCAAAAGCGCGGACAGCATGCTCCAGATGAACAGGTCGGAGCTGGGAAAATCTTCCGGCGCGATAATACCCTTGGAAATCGTGCCGACCACTTCGCCGCCGGCGACGATGGCGCCCATGGCCTCGAAGATGGAGGCGATGATCAATGCCCCCATCATGGTCAAGGCGCGGGAGCCGACGGCGGCGCCCACATTGTTGGCGACGTCATTGGCGCCAATGTTCAAGGCCATGTAACCGCCAATGATACCGGCGATGATGACCACGATGCGCTGTTCCCCGCCAGCGCTGGCAATGGTCGCGCCGGTCCAGACGATTAGCAGAAACAACAGGGCCAAACCGATTTTCGTAATCGGTCTGGCCTGTTCTATCGTCGCCGCGCCGATCCGGTCAAATTTCGCCAGATCCTTGTTGAGTGTCTCTTTGTACATAACGCCCCCGCGCTCACATCCCCAAATCTTTCCCTGTTGATAAATGCCAACCTGAATTGGCGTTCATCAATCAATGGGCGAAAACTAGGGGACGGTACTGGAACCGCCAATGCGGCAGATGGCCACACCTGACCCCCCTGCCCAGTTGCAAGCCAACTGTAACCGTATTGAAAGCGCTAAGCGGCCCTAGGCGCGGCTGCCTTCACGTTGTCGTCCACGTGTTCTTCGTATTGGGCAAAATTATCGCGGAAGCGGGCCACAAGGTCTTTTGCCTGTGCGTCATAGGCGGCGCCATCTGCCCAGGTGCCCCGCGGATTAAGTATTTCGCTCGGCACGCCGGGGCATGATTCGGGGACCATCAGGCCGAAATTTTCATCCACTCGGAACGGCACATCGGCCAACTGGCCTTCCAGCGCCGCGCTCAACAAAGCGCGGGTATGCTGGATCGGCATGCGATAGCCGGTGCCATAAATACCCCCTGTCCAGCCTGTGTTGACCAGCCAGCAATTGACGCCATGCTGGGCAATTCGATCGCGCAGCATGTTGCCGTATACGGCTGGATGGCGCGGCATGAACGGGGCGCCAAAGCAGGTGGAAAATGTGGCCTGGGGTTCGCTGCCAACACCTTTTTCCGTGCCCGCGACCTTTGCCGTATAGCCGGAGAGGAAGTGATACATCGCCTGTTCCGGCGACAGACGCGATAAAGGCGGCAGCACGCCGAACGCATCGGCTGTCAACATCACCACGTTTTTTGGATGCCCCGCGGTGCCCGAAGCGGCAATGTTCGGAATGAAATCCAGGGGGTAGGAGGCCCGGGTATTTTCCGTATGGCTGCCGTCGTCCAGATCCAGAACGCGGGTATCGGGATCCATCACGACGTTTTCTAGAACCGTGCCGAATCGCCGCGTGGTGGCGAAAATTTCAGGCTCCGCCTCCGCCGATAAATTGATCACCTTGGCGTAGCAACCGCCTTCGAAATTAAACAGGCCGTTCTCGCCCCAGCCATGTTCATCATCGCCAACCAATTGCCGGTTAGGGTCCGCCGACAAGGTCGTCTTGCCGGTGCCCGAGAGACCAAAGAAGATCGCCGAACCACCGTCCGCGCCCACATTGACGGAACAATGCATGGGCAAAACGTCATCAGCGGGCAGCAGATAGTTCAAAATTGAAAACACGGACTTTTTGATCTCGCCGGCATAGGAGGTTCCGCCAATCAGGACCATGCGCCGTTCAAACGAGGCCAGGATATACGTGCCTGAACGCAGGCCCGGCGTGTCCGCGGGCGCTTCCAGGCTCGGAGCCTGCATGATCGTGAATTGAGGCTGGAAATTGGCCAGTTCCTCGGCTGTTGGCTGGATAAACATGTTGCGGGCAAATAGCGTGTGCCAAGCCTGCTCCGTAATAATACGGACGCCCAGTCGATGGCCTCTGTCGGCGCCGGCCCAGACATCCTGAACATATAGATCCTTGCCCTCGTAGTGGGCCAGATGGGCCTTCAGGATGGCATCGAATTCGTCGGCCTCGATTGGTTTGTTGACCGAACCCCAATCGATATCGCCTTCGTTGCCGGCTTCGCGCACAATGAACTTGTCGTTCGCCGAGCGGCCCGTATGGACACCCGTGCGGCAGACCAATGCCCCGCCGTCGCTGAGCTCCGCCTCGCCATTGGCCAAGGCCATTTGATACAGCGCCGGTGTCGCCAAATTCCAATATTCAGTGCCGGGATTGTTGATGCCCTGCGTGTTCAGCCCATGGCGGCTGATGTTAGCTCCGATTTGCGTCACTGTACTCTCCTAAGAGACGACAAAACGTCCACCGGCGTGGAACCGACAGACATTGATGTTAAACCGATTGCGTAAATGGCGACGATGCGCCCGCCCTTATTAATACTGCCCCTCTGCGCAAGATAAGCGGCATTGGTTGGTGAGGCAATGATGGGAATCGGCAAAAACTCGTTCCAAGAGCTAGGATGCGGCAATATGGCGCAGATCGCCATCTGAGCGGCGATTGTGGCCGCCTTGATGATCAGTTTGTTTTTGCTTTTGCCGCCTGGGCCAGGGCCACCAGTTGCCGACGCAGCGAATCGGGGCCGTTCACGGCCTCGTCGAAGTCCAGGCGCAACACCACACCCTCTCGGCGCAGATCGCAACCCTCGGGATCACAACCGGTCATGCGCCAGCCGTCACCAGCCGCGCCCAACAGGTTTTGCGCATAGCGCTGGATGGCCTCGCCATGGTCCTCGTTCATATGCTTGACCGCATCGGCTTCGCACGTGCGTATGGCGGCAAAGTCGGTGGCTGAATAAAGCAATTCCTCTCGTGCGATCCATTCTATTTGGCCGAACCCGGCAACCAGGTGACCGCGTTCCACGGCAACGCGGTAAAAATTGAAATCGGCAAAATCCGCATAACCGGCGGCATCTTCATGGCGGGACAGAAAGCGCCGCCGTACATCCGGCTCCTCGCTACGAAGGGCCCGGCCCAGAACGCTGACTCGTGCGCCCGTCAGAGCCGAGGGCAGGCCACGCGTGCCGTCAAACAGCAGGGACACCCGGTTATCAGCCGCGATGTTACGGGCATGTTCCGCCAGATCCGATATCAGCAGAATGGGCGAGGCATCATAGTCCGCCGCCACCAGAACCAGCGAGGCATGGGGGTGGCCATCACCGGCCATGGCGGTGGCCAGTCCGGCCCAGTCATGGGCCCGCATAAGATGTCGTGCCCGAGTCTTTAAGTCCGTCGCGGAATCCGTCATGGCATTGTTCCATGGCTATTGCGGCAAAAGGCGAGTATAGCGCCGTGACGAACAGTTGCCGACAATAGGGACCAGGTTTCCGCCGCCGCCATGAATACCGCTGCTCCGATCAATCCCAGCCTCGGGCTGAGAGCCGATTTCATCGCCCGTGTGCGGGCGATCGCCAAGCTGGCCATGCCGGTGGCCGTGGCCCGTACGGGGATGCTGGTCCTGGTCATCGTGGATACGGCGATGGTCGGCCATTTCAGCAGTACGGAACTGGCTTATTACGGTTTGGGACAAGCGGTGTTCATGGTCTGCATGCTGATTGGTGTGGGCATGCTGGTGGGTACGGCGGTGCTGGCCGCCCAGGCGGTCGGTGCCGGCAGCCTGGCGGACTGTGGTGTGATCTGGCGCGTATCGGCCTTTCATGCCCTGGCCTTGGGCGTTCTGTTCGTCGCCATGGCCCAAGGCGGCGGCCATTTTTACCAGCTATTTGGCTACGAAGCGGACCTGGCCCATGGGGCTAGCGGCGTGCTGCTTATTCTGACCTACGGCCTGCCGGGGCAATTGCTGTTCACGGCATGCATTTTGTTTCTGGAAGCCCTGAACCGGCCCGGTCCGGGGCTGGCAATCATGGTTGGCGCCAACGTTCTGAATGCGGTCTTCAACTGGCTGTTGATTGGCGGTGATTTCGGCTGGGGCGGCGCGGGTGCCGCCTGGGCCACCACCGCCGTGCGCTGGCTGATCGCGCTGGCGGCGGTTGCATACATTCTGCGCATGAAAGATGCCGCGACTTACAATGTGGCGGGACCCTTGCATCAGGCGCGCATACTGGGGCGAAAGTTGCGCCGCCTTGGCTATCCACTTGGTCTGGCGCAGGGTTTGGAATCAGCGGCCTTTGCCTCTCTCACGTTATTCGCGGGTCTTCTGGGCGCGGAAGCGGTGGGTGCATTTCAGATCGTTATGAACCTGGTGGCTTTTTGTTTCATGGCGGCGATTGGCGTCGGCACGGCGACGGCGGTGCACGTTGGCCTGGCCATTGGCCGGGGCGATCAGCGGCAGATGATGCTGTCGGGCTGGGGCGGACTTTTCACCATTACCATGTTCATGGCGGCCATGGCGGTCATCATGGCTCTGTTCCCTGGCGGTCTGGTGCGAATATTTACCCAGGATCCTGTGTTGCTGGCCATTGCCATACCTACTCTCTTAGTGGCGGCGGCCACGCTGATCACCGATGGCGCTCAAGGGGTCCTGATGGGCGCGCTGCGGGGCACGGGGGATGTCTGGATCCCGTCGGCCCTGCACCTTTGTTCGTTCCTTTTGGTTATGGTGCCGGCAGCCTATGGCTTCGCCATCTGGGCCGATTTTGGTACGCCAGGTCTGATGATGGGGACTTTCTGCGGCGTTACCCTGGCCACGGTGCTTTTGGCGGGCCGCTTTCACTTGATCAGCAAACGCCCGGTCAGGCGCCTTTAACCTTGCCCTGATATGGTCACAATCTGGCCGCAAAGAGGGCCAGCCCTGGCGCTAGCTTTGAAATTGATTACATTACGGGCAGGAAAAAGAGAGACCGCATGGCCGCGCTTATCACTTTGGTTGACGACGACCGCAATATCCTGACCTCCGTCTCCATTGCGTTGGAGGGCGAGGGTTTCAAGGTCGCGACCTATTCCGATAGCCAGGCGGCGTTGCAGGCCATGACGGCCAGGGCGCCGGATCTGGCGGTTCTCGATATCAAGATGCCCGGAATGGATGGCATGGAATTGCTCAACCGTTTGCGCCGTGTTTCCGCCGTACCGGTGATTTTCCTGACCTCCAAGGACGAGGAAATCGACGAGATGCTGGGCCTGAAGATGGGTGCGGACGACTATATCCGCAAGCCGTTCTCGCAACGCCTGTTGATCGAGCGTATTCGCGCCGTGCTGCGCCGGGCCGATGCGGCGGGGCGCGGCGGTAAAAGCGACGAAGGGGCCTTGCTGATCCGGGGTGACCTGCGTCTGGACCCAACGCGCCATGAGTGCACCTGGCGCAACGCCGGGGTACAATTAACGGTGACCGAATTTTTGATTCTGCAGGCCCTGGTCAAACACCCCGGACATGTGAAAAGCCGGGATCAGTTGATGGATGCGGCATATGGCGACAATATCTATGTCGATGACCGCACAATCGATTCGCATATCAAACGCCTGCGCCGAAAATTCAAGGCGGCCGACGATGACTTTGCCCGTATCGAAACCCTGTACGGCCTGGGCTATCGTTTCCAGGAGTAAATGCCGCCGTAAAACTGGAAACGGAACCGGAGCGGGAACAGGAGGGGTGCGGTGGTAAGACAGCTTGGCCAGCCCGGACCCCGCCCCACGGGTCCAACACCGATGCGCCTTGCGGGTGGCGGTGGCCCCGACCCCGACCGTCACCGCCGCTTTTCGACGCTCACACTGCGCGTTCTGGCGCCGAACGTGCTGGCCCTGGGTGTCCTGGTTGGTGGTATTTTTTACCTTGATCAATACCGCGATGGCCTGCTCGACGCCAAGATCGCCGCCTTGCAAAGCCAAGCCGAAGTCATCGCCGGAGCGCTGGGTGAAAGCGCCCTGATCGGGGCTGAAGACCGTCGCCGCCTGGACGGCAAAACCTCCGCCCGCATCATCAGGCGCCTGGTGGCGCCGACCTTGACCAGGGCCCGGCTGTATCTGCCCGGCGGTGGCATGTTGGCGGATTCGAGACAGCTTGTCGGCGCTGGTCGGCAGGTGCACTTGCGCTATTTACCGCCTGCCGACCCTTCCGATCATGTCATGCACTTTTTCAATCGGGTTTATGATTGGCTTCTGCCCAGTTTGCCAAGGGGTCCCGCCTTTCCGCCCTACCAGGAGCGGCTGGGCCGCGGCCTGTTGGATTATCCGGAATTGACCGTCGCCTTGGGAGGCGAGGTCGGCGGTGCCATTCGTACCCTAAAGGACGAAACATTGGTTTTGACGGTGGCGGTGCCGGTACAGCAACTGCGCCGCGTGGTCGGCGCCTTGCTGCTGTCCGCCGACAGCGCCGACATCGAGGAAGGGGTACGTAACGCCCGCCTGGCCATATTGCAGGCATCCGCCCTGGCGTTGACCGTAACGGTGTTGATGTCATTCTTCCTGGCCGGCACGATAGCCGGACCCGTGCGCCATTTGGCGAGGGCGGCCGATCGTGTGCGGCGCTGGCGGGGCCGCCGCGCACAGATCCCCGACTTGAGCCGCCGGCACGATGAAATTGGCGATTTGAGCGTTGCGCTGCATGAAATGACAGAGGCCCTGTATGGCCGATTGGATGCCATCGAGGTTTTCGCGGCGGATGTGGCACATGAGATTAAGAACCCCCTGACCTCGCTTCGCAGCGCCTTGGAATCCATTGAGCGCACGGAAGATCCGGTGCAAAAGCGTGATTTGATGGCGGTCATGGCCCAGGACGTGCGCCGCATGGACCGGCTGATCAGCGATATCTCCAACGCCTCCCGGATCGATGCGGAATTGGCGCGGGAGGAATCAGAATCCGTGGATTTGACCGCGCTGTTGCAAACCTTCATAGCGATGCGGCAATCCACCGCTGGGACGCCGGGGCCGAGGTTCGAGCTGCATGTCGACCCTGGCGACCCTATTCTGATCGAGGGCCTGCCCAGTCGTCTTGGCCAGGTGGTCGATAATCTGGTTGGCAATGCATTGTCGTTTTCCCCCGACGAAGGCACGATCCGTCTATCCCTGGAACGGGTGGGAGGGATGGCGCAATTGGTGGTGGAGGATGAGGGCCCCGGCATCCCACCCGGACAGGAAGAGGCCATATTTCAGAGATTTTACAGCCAGCGCCCGGCCGGCGAGACCTTCGGCCAGCATTCCGGCCTGGGCCTGTCCATCTGCCGGCAAATCATTGAGGCCCATGGCGGCACCATCACGGCGGGAAGACGCGGCGGCCTGGATGGCGGCGCCCGCTTCACCGTTCGGCTACCTATGCCCTGACGGGCTCATTCGACAGACGCTCCAGAGGCCGGTCGCTGATCGGCCAGTGCAAGGCCGCCGCCGTGAGGCCAAGGGCCACGGAGACACCCCACATCAGATTGTAGGAACCGGTCGCGTCATAAATCAGCCCGCCCAGCCAGGCGCCTGAAAAACCACCAATCTGATGGCTCATGAAAACCACGCCAAACAGCATTGAAAAATGTCGTGTGCCGAATACTTGCGCGACGATGCCGGAGGTCAACGGCACGGTGGCGAGCCATACCAGGCCCATGCAGGCGCCGAAAATAATCGCCGTGGTGTCGTTGATGGGCACTAGCAGCAGGACCGTCATGATAACGGCGCGCAACAGATAGATCAGCGTCAGTATATTCTTTTTGCGAAAGCGGTCGCCGGCGGCGCCGAAGGCAAAGGCGCCGATGATATTGCACAGACCGATGACGCCCATGGCATAGGCCGCGGCGGTGGTCGAGACGCCATTGTCCGCCAGGAATGCCGGGAAATGGGTGGAGATGAAGGTGACGTGAAACCCGCAAACAAAAAACCCGGTGGCCAGCAAAATATAGCCTCTGTGCGTCCTTGCCTCGCGGATCGCCTCGCGCAGAGATTGCGCCGGGCCTTGAGCGGCGCCATGGCCATTAACACGCAGCCCAATCGCCAGAAAGGACATCAGGGCGACGAAAATCGCGCATAAAACAAGAGTTTCGCGCCAGCCGAAAGCGTCGATCAAGCCCTGTACACCCGGTACGAAGAAGAACATGCCAAGCGAACCCGCCGCGATCACCGACCCGAAGACCACGCCCCGTCGTTCATTCGGCACCACCTTGCCCAGGGCGCCAAGCACGATGACTTGGCTGGCCCCGCTCAAGCCCAGGCCGATCAGCAGGCCGATTGAAATATAGAGGTCAAGGGCGTTGGTGGAGACCGACGTCCACCAAAGGCCCAGGGCATAAAACAATGTCCCCGCGACGATTACCTTCACCGCGCCATAGCGGTCGGCGATCATGCCGGCGACCGGTTGGGTCAGGCCATAGAGCAGGGTTTGCCCGGCGATGACGAGCCCGAACAGCTGCCGTCCGATCTCCAGATCCATTGAGATCGGACGCAAAAAGACCCCAAAGGTCAGGCGCAGGCCGTTGCTGGCCAGCATTATCAGGATGCCGCAAAGCAGCATGATCCAAAGCCGCCGTGTCATGAATTTACCCCTTCAGTCCGCGCATGATTCCGGCACGGGCCGACCCCGGACTGGTGCATATCAGCTGCTTATCAGTACCGGGCGGTATTAGCACAACGCATATCTATTCGCCAAGCAGACGAGGAAAAGACGCCGTATTGATAGCCGCGCTATTAACCCAATCGCGCCATAAATCAGGCGTTCAGACCCAGCTGCCGGGCCAGGTCGGGGAAGTCGTCGGCTATGATGTCGTGGTGGGCACTGGGTTCCGGATCAGGCGGGCCGGCTGTGCCCCATTCAGCGGGGCGGCGCACGAAGGCGGATTTGAAACCGACATCGCGGGCCGCGTTCAGATCGATATTGTGGCAGGCAACCATCATGATTTCAGAGGGTTCCAACGCCAGCCACTTGGCGGCACGCTCATAGGCACCGGGCAGGATCTTGTATTGCCCGATCATCTCGCACGAGATCACCGCATCCCATGACAGGCCGTTGCGTTTGGCCGTGTCCACGATCAACGAAACCGTCAGAATAGTGAACGAGGCGACGATGTACTTTTCCCGCATCCTGGCCAGGGCAGGGGGGAAATCGGGCCAGCAGTCCAATTCGTGCCAGCGGTACCAGATCGCCTCGCGTTCGGCCTCGGTAAACGCGCCCAAGTCATATTTCTCGACCATCTCGGCCAATTGCCGGCGGTGCACATCGTCGATATTGAAAGTGGCCGGCGCGTCTGCCCCCGTGTTCGCCATGGCTTTAAGCGAAGACGCGCGGTAGTCGTTGGCGATTGTGGCCCAATCCCGCTCCAGCCCATGGCGGGCGCCGATTTCCGCCAGGGCGGCGGAAATACCCGTGTGCCAATCCAGAATGGTGCCGCCCGTATCGAACGTTAATGCCTTGATACCCTGCATTGGGTTTTCCTCAATCAAAGGGCCGCAACAGATCACGGCTGATCACGACGTTCTGAATTTCCGTGCTGCCGTCAATGTATTGCGCCATCTTGGCGCAGGCCAGATGGCGGGCCAGGGGGAAATCATGCTTGTAGCCGTCCGCTCCCATGGCCTGCATGCATTGGGCGATGCCGGTCAGGGCGGCGCGGGTGGCAAATTTCTTGGCGTGCGCCGCCGGGATCGCCGCCGGTTGGCCCGCATCAATGGCGTCCAGCGCCGCATAGGCCATCAGGCGCGAGGCATGCAAATCCGTGGCTACGTCGGCCAACTGCCATTGCATGCCCTGGAAGTCGATAATCCGCTGGCCAAAGGCACGGCGCTTGGCGGTGTAGGCCAGGGCTACCTCCAGGCTGTTGGCCATCATTCCGCTACACATGGCCGCTACATTGGCGCGGGCCAGATCGATGCCGGCCATGGCACCTTTGAAGCCATCGCCGGGGGCATACAGCATGGCATCGTCCGACACCCGGCAATCCTCGAAGCGAAAGCCGCCGGTGCCCATGACGTGGGCGCCCATGGTGGAATATGGTGTTTCGCGGATGACGCCGGGCAGATCAGCTTCCACCATGAAGGTGGCGATGCCGCGCCAGCCTTTCGAGGCATCGGTCTGGGCATAGACGCTGAGCAGATCGGCGGTGGCCGCCGACGTAATCCAGGCCTTGGCGCCATTCAGGACCCAATCATTGCCGTCCTTTCGCGCCGTGGTGGTCACATTGGCGGCGTCCGAGCCGCTTTGCGGTTCCGTCAACAGGAATGCGCCCAGGCATTCACCGGACAGCATGGGCGGCAGATAGCGCTGTTTCTGCGCATCCGTGCCGCCGCCGGCGATAGCGTTCATGAAATTGTTGTGCACGATCATCAGAAAGGCATAGCCCATGTCGGCCATGGACAATTGCTCCATAACCCGCGCCATGCCGGCTTTTGACATGCCCTGGCCACCCAGGCTTTCGTCCAGCAACATGCCCGTCAGGCCGGCCTTGGCGGCGGGGCGGATGCCATCGTCGGGCATGGTGCGCTCAAGCTCCCACCGGGCCGCGTTCGGGGCGATGGTGTTGGTGGCAAAATCGGTCGCCGCCGCGATCATCCGTTGTTCCGAGGGGCTAAGCGCGCTATCCATGTTGTACTCCACTATGAGGGCGATTTTACCGGGCCAGAAAAGAGGACAGACTAGCACCATGCTTCTCGCCATTGAAGGCATAGACGGCGCCGGCAAGGGAACCTTGTGCCGGGAATTGTTGGCCCGCGCCAATGCCGCCGGTGTCCGGGCCGCCACGCTGTCCTTTCCCCGCTACGAGCAGACACAGTTTTCCGATCTGATCGGGCGTTATCTGCGTGGCGAGATGGGCGAGATAGACCAGGTGCCCGTGCGCTATACCGCCCTGTTGTATGGCGGCGACCGTTTCGAGAGCCGGGACCAGCTGCTGGACCTTATCGCGGCCCACGATCTGGTGATCCTGGACCGCTATGTCGCCTCCAACATCGCCTATAACGCAGCCAAGGTTGCCGAGGACGAGCGTGCCGAACTGATCGCCTGGATCGAACAACTGGAATACGGCCTGTTTTCGCTGCCGCGTCCGGATCTGACTCTTTTACTGGCTACTTCCACCGCCCTGGCGGACCGCCTGGTCGGCCAAAAGGCGGCGCGCAGCTATACCGAAGACACCCGCGATCTGCACGAAGCCAATCGCGATTTCCTCTCCATCGTGGCCGATGTCTACGGCGGCTTGGCCGCGGCGGGCGGCGAGAGTTGGTTGCGGGTCGAGCCCCTGGACCAGGACGGCAAGCTGCGCCCGCCAGCCGATATCGCGGCGACGGTCTGGCGGCATCCCGGTTTGTCGGCTTTAGGGTAGGTCCAGGTTGACGATCACGGCGGCGGAGGCGATCACCGCAACGTCGCCGATGGCTTCGTCAGGTACATCCAGACCGCCCTTGACCACATTCACCGTGACCGTGCCATAGGGCAGGGCGGCCTGCACCGCATCACGGTCAACTTCATCGGGTTGCTGCACGCCGATGGTGACGTCCACGAACATGGCGGTCTTGGGATCAACCCCAAGGGTGCGGAGCATACTGAGCGAGGAATGGTGCAGGGCATCGTCCACCGCGCGCAAGGCAGCCTTGGTGTAATTGCCGCCGTGCAGATCGTTGCCGGCACCCATTTCCAATATGACGCGTTTCTTTGTCATGGTGATACTCCTCTACGCCACATCCAGATACACGACGGCGGCGGCATGGGCCAAAAGGGTCGCGTCCGTACCTTCCATATTCGGGATTTTCAGCCCGCCCTCAACCACGTCGACCGTGCCGGTGCCATGGGGCAGAACCGCCAATACGGCTGCCTTATCCACTTGTTCCGGCTGAGGCACACCGATGGTCACCGCCACCTGCATGAAGTCCACATCCAGGTCCAGCGCCTTCGCCACGGTCAAAGAGTTATGCCAAAGCGCATCCCTAAGGGCGCGGACAGCCGCCTTGGTCGGATCCGTGCCGCGAATATCGGTGCCCATGCCGATCTCCAGCACCATACGTTTCATTGCCATGTCGAATTTACTCCGTTTCCCTGATTCGGTGAATTCTAGTGCATTGATTGGGAATGGAGAAGCATATGGCGTTGCTCGGGCAATGCCGTTATACGGGCCGAATGATCGATCCCAACATCATTAGCGCGCTGTAATGTCCTCCATGGAGCCGTTTCCCGCCGCCGTGTACAGCCCACTGCGGGGTATTGCTTACATGTGTCTGGCGGCCGCGATGCTGCCTTTCATGAATGCCTGCGCCAAATTTTTGGGCAGCGAGATCGGCGGTGATTTTCCCACGGCACAGATCGTCTGGGCCCGCTATGCGGGGCACTTGCTGTTCATTGTCATGGCCTTCATGCCGACGCGCGGGCCGCGGCTGTTCGCGACACGGAGCCCGGGCACCCAGGTCTTTCGCTCGCTTTTGTTATTGACCTCGACCGTGCTGTATTTCGCGGCCCTGCAATTCCTGCCTCTGGCCATGGCGGCGGCAATCAACTTCACGGCACCGTTCATCGTTATCGCTCTGTCCGTGCCCGTGCTGGGGGAGCGCGTGGACAGGGGCCGCTGGCTGGCGGTGATCATTGGCTTTGTCGGCACCTTGATCATTATCCGACCGGGTATGGACACGCCTCATTGGAGCGTGATGCTGGTGATCGGTTGCGCCATTTCCTACGCTTTGTTCCAGGTAATGACGCGCAAACTGGCGGGCCAGGATGACCAGGCCACGACCATCGCCTACACCGCCATTGTCGGCACGATCGCCTCATCAATCGTTCTACCGTTCGAATGGCGGATGCTGGCGGCCTGGGATCAATGGCTGGCATTCATATCGATCGGTTTTTTTGGCGGCTTTGGACATTATTTTGCCATTTTGGCCTATCGCTATGCTCAGGCATCGCAAGTTGCGCCCCTGATCTATGGTCAATTGATCGGCTCGGTCATTATCGGCTTTTTCATGTTCGGTGAAGTGCCCGACGCCATGACCTGGCTGGGTGCGGCGATCATCGTTGCCTCCGGCCTGTTCGTTGTTTACTGGAGCGGCAGGAGCAAAGCGTCGTAATATCCGGGCAAGAAAAATCTGGGACGGAATTTGAAACATGGCCGATTTGCGAATTTTCTCATACATGCCGAACCCGCGCATCTGGAAGGCGACCATCGCGGCCCGACTGTGCGGGGTGGAGTTGGACCTGCGCGGCGCCAAACCGGGCGAATTGGCCGAATGGCTATGGGATTTCGATGCCCGTCCCCTGACGGACGAAGACCGCCAGCCAGGCAATGCCTTTGCCCGGCAAAGCCGAACCGGCTTTGCCGGACAGCTTTACAAGACGGATGCTTTCCTCGCCGCACATCCGTTTGGCACGGTACCGGCGGCGTTTAGTTCCGACGGCCAAGTGGGTATATTCGAGTCCAACAGCATCGCCCGCGCGGTGGCGCGCCTGCGCCGCCATGGCCCGGAACTGTATGGCGATGATCCTTACGATGCGGCGCGGATTGACAGCTTTCTTGATGTCAGTCTGGTGTTTGCCCGCGATGGGCAGAACTATCTCCTGGCACTGAACGGCGGCACCATTGACGCCCATATTCATGGCCAGGCCGCCAAGGCCTTTGAAACCTTTTTGAATGGCATGGAAGCCGCCTTGTCATCAGGGCAGGGCTTCCTGGTCGGCGATGATTTAACCTTGGCCGATATCGTCTTCGCGGCGGAGCTATGTTCGTTTGCCCGGGAAGCGGTGCATTTGCAGTCGCTGGCGGCGCGGGACCTGCCGGAAATCTTCCATCAGGCGGTGGCCGCCGAATACCCGGTCGCTTTGGGCCATTTCACAAAACTTTGCGCCCATGAAGCGTTCGCCCCGGACATCGCACCCTTCATGGAAAAAATTAACAAACGGCGCACGGCTGCTGACTAGCCCCGATACGCTCTAATGCCTCGACTGCGTCGGAGGCGCTTCCACGGCCAGATCGATATCATCCTCGGCGCTCATGGCGCCGGTGGATGCGGCGGCCAGGATCTCGCCGGCCGTTGAGCCGGCGGAAGTCGCGGCGTAGGCGGCAAATTCCAGCAGCGTCAGAGCCATGCATTTCGGGCAGATATTTTCCTGAATCATGGCCGTCATCAGGTCGCCGCCGACCGATTTATCGATCAACTGACGGATTTCTTCTTCGCACTCGTCGGCATGTTTGAAATCGTCGTCTTCCATGATAGCCCGCCCCAGTTTGAATTGGTTTCAGCCAGCGGGGAGCATAGCAGACAAGCGGGCCCGGAAATATCTAGAACTGAACTGTATCTTGGGCCTTGGCGTGCCATTACCGCCAGATCGGCCGTCCCGACCCGGGCAGGCCGTAATCGGCCCATTTTTCGCTGACATCGGCGATCACTTCGTCGCTCATGCGCAGCCGCTTGCCCCAGGTCCGCTTGGTCTCGGGAGGTATTTTGACAGTGGCGTCGAGGCCGAGCTTGCCGCCCAGGCCGACCTCGGGCGAGGCGAAATCGAGATAGTCGATGGGTGTATCTTCGATCACCAGGCTATCGCGGCCAGGGTCCATGCGGGTGGAGACGGCCCACATCACGTCTTTCCAATTGCGTGCGTCGATATCATCGTCGACCACGATGACCAGCTTGGTATAGGTGAACTGCCGCAGATACGACCAGACTGCCATCATGATGCGCCGGGCATGTCCTGGGTAGGCCTTGCGAATGGAGACCACGGCGATGCGGTAGGAACAAGCCTCCGGCGGCAGCCAGAAGTCGACGATTTCAGGAAACTGCAACTGCAGGATCGGGATATAGAGCTCGTTCAGGGCCATGGACATGATCGCCGGCTCGTCGGGCGGCGGGCCGGTATAGGTGGAGAGATAGGTCGGCTTCCGCCGCATGGTCACCGCGCTTAGGGTAAAGACCGGGAACGACGCCACCGCATTCAGGTGCCCGGTATGATCGCCATAAGGCCCTTCGTCACCGAATTCTTCGTGGGAGACATGGCCTTCCAGGACAATCTCCGCCTCCGCCGGCACTTGCAACGGTACCGTCAGGCAATTCGCCATGCCTATTCTGCGGCCACGTAAAAGACCGGCAAACTGATATTCCGACAATGTATCGGGCAGTGGCGTCACCCCGGCCAGCATGGTGCAAGGGTCCGCCCCGATGGCGGCGGCCACGGGCATGGGCTCGCCCCGGGCCTCGACCCAGCGGCGGTAATGCTGCGCTCCGCCGCGATGGGACAGCCAGCGCATCAAGACCTTGTTACGGTCGATCACCTGCATCCGGTAGATGCCGATATTGTATTGATCCTCGGCGCTTTTTCCGGGCCCCTTGGTGATGACCATGGGCCAGATGATCAGGGGTGCGGGCTCACCCGGCCAGCAGCGCGGGATCGGCAGCCGGGCCAGATCAATTTCATCGCCGCGCCAGGTAATCTCCTGACAGGGCGGTATCTTGCGCCGCGTCCTTTTCGGGGTCATGGCACCAACCCGTTTCAACAGCGGCATGGCATCCGCCACGTCCTTCAAATTCGCCGGCGGCGAGGGTTGATGCAGGGTGGCCAGCATTTCACCCACCTGACGCAATTCATCGGCCTTTCGCCCCATGGCCATGGCGACACGGTCTACCGTGCCGAACAGATTGACCAGTACCGGCGTATCGTAGGTTTGGCCGTCGGGGCCGATGGGATTTTCGAACAGTGCCGCCGGCCCGCCTTCCGCCAGCAGGCGGGTCTGAATTTCAGTCATTTCCAGCGAGGTCGAGACCGGGGTCTTGATCCGCACCAGCTGCTTGGCTTTTTCAAGCCGGTCGATGAATTTGCCAAGGGTAAGGTCGATCATGGCTGGGCCGCTATTCCGCCGCCTCGACCCAAAGCCGGCCCTCCTGGCCATGCAGGTAGCCATTGGCCAGGGGCACATCGCCGATGATTTCGTCCAGGCGTGCCTCTGCCTCTTCAAGGGCCATCGCATCGTCCAGCACGGCGCGGTACAGGGCCGCGACCTGCACCATGTCACAAGTGTGCGGCCATAGCCGGAAGCTGTCGATCCCCGCTGCTTTCAATGCAGGCAGTTCGGCCAGCAGGCTGCAATAGGTGTCGGACAAGGTCTGTGTGCCATTGATGGCAAGGAACGGCTCATCATCCAGGGTCTCGATGGTCAGGCCGTCGGGATCATTGCCGCAAACAAACTGACAGCCGTCCTTTTGCAGATCATGGGCCCGGGCGTGATAGCAGCGGGCCGAGATGGCCAGGGGCAGACGGCCAAAAACCTGCACTTCCAGCGATACGTCCTTGACGGCTTCGGTCCGGCCCAGGGCTTCGAGCGTATCGAGAGACAGTTCGGCCGGCAGCGAAACGCGATAGGCCCCGCGCTTGGCAAGGTAGTTAATGGTGCCCTCGTTGTAGGCATTGACGAAGGGGCCGATGGCATGGCGCCGCCCGGCGAGTAACGATGCCGTGGATATATCATTGGCCTCGAAGATCAGATCTGGATCGGCGATGGTCTGTCTAATCTCATCCATCTCCTCCGCCGTCATGATCAGCGCCAGGGTTGAGAGCACGACATCCTTGCCGGCCTTTTTCAGGCGCTCATGCACCGCGGCTATATGGGGCAGGATAAATGGCCGCCGTTTGGCGCAGACAACCTCGCCCAGATAGACCGTTTCGATGTCGGCTTCGTCGGCGATGCGAAAATAGAAATCCCGCCAGCGTTCCGCATCCCAATGGAACAGCGTAGGACCCAGTGCCAGACTGCTGGTTGACTTGGCTGCCTTTCGCTTGCTCATCGCCAGGCCCTCCGGTAGGCGCCTGACGTCTCGCGCTGGCCCTCGGTCACGTCCGCCAGCTGCGGCATCTCGGGGATCGGCTCGCCAAGGCGGCAGGCATCAATGGCGGCGCGGAAGGCGGCGACCACCTGTGCCGTATAGGCCCGGCCGCGCTGCCGGCCCTCGATCTTCAAGGCGGAAACGCCGGCTGCCATCAGCTCCGGCAACAGCGGCAGGACGTTGAGGGAGGTTGGCGCCTCGAACAGGTACGAGGCCCGCCCGTCGGCCACGAAGCGGCCCTTGCACAGGGTCGGATAACCGGCGGCATCGCTTTGCTGGAAAATATTGATGGTGAAATCGCCCAGGCGCGAGACCATCTCGGAGCCCCGTTCCTCGTACCGCACATGGCTGGCGGGCGAGCATACCCCGGTGATATTGGGTGATTTGCCGGTGACATATGATGACAGCAGGCACCGTCCCTCGGCCATGGGGCACATGCCGCCAAAGGCGAAGACCTCTGTTTCCACCGGAATCTGGCTGTTTAGCTCGGCGATATCCTCCACCGTCAGCACCCTGGGCAGCACAACGCGGCGTACGCCGAATGCCTCGTGATAAAAGCGGATCGCCTCGGCGTTCGAGGCCGAGGCCTGCACGGATAGGTGCAGGCGCAAATCAGGATGCTGCCGGGCCGCGTAATCAAGTATGCCAATGTCGGCCAGAATGACCGCGTCAACGCCCAGGTCGGCGGCGCAATCGATGGCTCGGTGCCAAGCCTCGGGTGCGCCGGCGCGGGGAAAGGTATTGATGGCGACAAAGACCATGCAGTCCCGCGCGTGGGCATATTCCAGGCCATCCGCCAGTTCTTCCGGACTGAAATTCAGACCGGGAAAATTGCGCGCGTTGGTCTCGTCACGAAAGCCGAGATAGACCGCTTCCGCGCCGGCATCGACGGCGGCTCGCAGCGCGGCGGGAGTGCCCGCCGGGCAGATCAGTTCAAGATCGCCTAAAATGGCTTCGGATTCGGCCTTGGCGTCGGTTGTAGCCATGTTTATTCCTGTACCACTGGTGTTTTCGCGGCGCGGCGCCGACGTGATGAACCGGCCCGCGCCATGCTCTGGCGCAAATGGTCGACCGCGGCGGCTTGCGCCTCGATCCGTTCCATGGCGGGTTGCAGCAGCGCATCCTGCAACATGGCCATGTCGGCTTCGGCCCGGCGGGCCAGACGCAGCAGCTGTTTGCCGGCCCGCCGCGCGGGCCGCGCCAGGGGGCCGGCCCGGACGAGGATGTCGTCGATAATGTTGATTTCCTCGCCGTCTACGGCATTGCGCAGGGCCACCACGGCCTCCGTATCGCCCTCGATCAACAGGCGGCGGGAAAAAAACAGCGCATCGCCATCAACCCGGCCTTCCAGCAGATCAATCAGGGCCAGCAGAGAACCGCGAATGGCCGCCGTGGCGCGGGCGGTATCGGCTTCGCGGGCAATGGTCAGCTTTGGCCGTTCGGCATCCGCCTGCAAAAGGAAGCGGATCGGCAGATCGACGGGATCGATCAAGAATACCGTGTCGGCATAACTGCCCAGGCGTTCAAACATGCCCGGATGCTGCTTGGCGACAGCCGCCATCACGGCCCGCAACAGGGGCCGCAGCAAAAGGTCAGGCACCGGCGCCAGTAACAAACCGCCCAGCAGCACCGGCGAGAAGGGCGGCACCATGCTTGCCCGGCCCACGCCTATGGCGCTCCGTTCCCCCTGTTCGGGGTTATCCTGAGAATCGCTCGTTAAATCGGTCATAGCGGCCAAAACTAACATACCAACCAACCTTGCTCCATGCTGCCGCCCCGGCGGCCCTGCGGCATAGTGCCGCGAAGCTGGCGGCAGCTGCGCAGTATCCGCGATTAAAGACGCTCTATTGGAACCGCTCCATCCGGTAGGGCGTCATATCGACATCGGCCGGTTCGCCGGCGACCAGGGCGGCTGTTATACGTCCGGTGTTTGGCGCCATGCCAAAGCCATAATGGCTGTGGCCAAAGGCGGCAAACAGGCCACGTTGGCCCGGGACCGTGCCGATGCACGGCAGGCTGTCAGGAAACGAGGGCCGGCTGCCCATCCATTCGATCGGGTTGTCGGTATTGATGTCGGGGAACAGGCGCCTGGCCAGGCCCTTGAAGACCTCCGCCCGGCGATAGTTGGGCGCCGCGTCAAGACCGGCGAATTCGGCGGTGCCGGCGCAGCGGACGCCTGCCAGCATGGACGAGGCGACAAACTTGCTCTCCGTATCCATGATCGAATTATTCACGGTTATGCCCGGTTCCTGCAGGATCAGGTGATAGCCGCGTTCGGCCTCCAGCGGTAGATTGAAACCAAGCGGCTCCAACAGCCGCGCCGACCAGGCGCCGGCCGCGATGACCACTTTATCGCTGGCGATTTCGCCGTCGTCGGTGTGCAACAGCCAGCCGCCGCCCTCGCGCGGTGTAATCCGGCCAACGCCGGTTTGTCTGAAAACCGCGCCCATTTCCTGGGCCTTGGCAGCCAACGCCTTGCCGACGTCGCCGGGTGAAAGGGCGCGGGCCTGGGCCTTGATCAACACCGCCGCCTTGTATTCGGGCGACAGGGCGGGTTCAAGATCGTGCAGGGCGCCGTCATCGACAACCTCCAAAGGCACATCACGGTCCAGGCGCAGCTGCCAGCCCAGTTGTTTCAGATCGATCTCACCTGGGTCGCGGTAGATATGGACGTAGAAACTGTCGGAAATCAGATGCTCCGAGCCAGTGCCCTGCAAAAGCTGGCGGTAAAGCTCGATGTTGGGCCGGTTCAGGGCTTTCATGGCGTCGGCGATCTGGGGCAGCCCAGCCGTCTTGCCGGCCCGTAGAAACCTAACCGCCCAGGGCAGGAACGACGGCAGGTGCGGCCAGCGCAGCGCAATAGGCCCCTCGGGATCAAGCAGCCAGCGCGGTACGCTACGCCACAGGCCCGGCATGGATTGCGGCACGCAGGTCCAGGGCGAAACCACCCCGGCGTTGCCATGGCTGGCGCCCTCCGCCGGCGGCGCGCGGTCGACGACTTCGACCGCGATGCCCTTTTCGCGCAGAAACACGGCGGTACAGATGCCGACGATGCCCGCCCCTATGATCGTGACCCGCTCTGCCATCTCTACCCACCCGAATTCATTTACATGGCGACTTCAATCAGATACGGCCCTTCGCTGTGCAGGCCATTATCGAAGGCCGTGGCCAGTTCCTCCGCCGTGGTCACCCGCGATGCTTCAACGCCCATGCCTTTGGACATTTGCACCCAATCCAGGTCGGGCCGGTCGAGAGACAGCATATCCACCGCCCGGGGGCCGGGGTTTTGCACGCCGACGTTAGTCAATTCACCGCGCAGGATGTTGTAGCTGCTGTTGGCGAAGACCAGCACGGTAACATCGAGATTTTCCCGCGCCATGGTCCAAAGAGCCTGTACCGTGTACATGCAGCTGCCGTCGCCTTCCAGGGCGATGACCTTGCGGTCCGGGCAGGCCACGGCGGCGCCCACGGCCACGGGCAGACCATAACCGATAGAGCCGCCCCGGTTATTGATCCAATCGTGGGGTGGCGCGCCGGCGGTGGTGGGGAAGAATTCCCGCCCCGTGGTAACGCTCTCGTCGACCACGATGGCGCCTTCGGGCAGCATGGCGCCTAGTACCTGTGCAATCGCGGCGGGCGTGATTTCACCCGTGGGCAGGGGCGGGCGGTGCGGCTGGGCAACGCCGGCGGGCTCCATATCCAGGCAATCCAGTTCGATTGCCAGGGCCTCCAACGCGGCTTCCATATCCTCGTCCGTGCCGGCCAACAAGGTGGATTTGGCATCTGGGTCCACCAACAGAGAGGGCTTGTCGGGATAGGCGAAAAAGGCCACCGGCTCCCGCGCGCCAACCAGCACCAGATCGCCGGCTTTCTTCATGACTTCCAAAGCCAGTTCCACAACATAAGGCACGCGGTTGACCTGCACCCGACCAGCGCCCCGTTCCAGGCGGGTATTGGCGCCCTCGGTCAGGATGCCGCACCCGGTTTTGGCGGCGATCCGCCCGGCCAGATTCAGGCTGCGTTCGCGCAGGGCAGCGCCACCCATCAACAATGTGGCGTTGTCGGAGCTGCGCAGAAGATCCGCTGCCGCTTTGACGGCGTCATCGGAGACCATTGGCGGCACGCTGGGCGCGGTGGTTGCGGCGACCGCATCGGCGGGACCCCAGGCGGTATCGGCGGGCAGGATCAGGGTGGCGATTTGTCCCGGCGTCTGGGTCGCCGCCTCGATCGCAAGGGCTCCATCGCCGGCGATGCTCTGCGATGTCGGCGAAGTCTTGACCCAATGAGACATGGGCGCCGCAGCACCTTCGATATCGGCGGTCAAGGGCGCGTCGTATTTAATGTGGTAGGTGGCGTGCTCGCCGACGATATTGACGACTGCGGAGTCCGCCTTCTTGGCGTTGTGCAGGTTGGCCAGGCCGTTGGCCAGACCGGGCGCCAGATGCAACAGGGTCGAGGCCGGCTTGCCCAGCATACGATAATATCCATCGGCGGCGCCGGTCACCACGCCTTCGAACAGGCCCAGAACGCAGCGCATGCCCGGTACCTTGTCCAGGGCGGCGACGAAATGCATCTCGGACGTGCCGGGATTGGTGAAGCAAACATTGACGCCGCCGTCGATCAAGGTGCGAACCAGGCTTTCGGCGCCATTCATTTCGCCGGGATTGGTCTCGTTACTCATGTCTTGATATCTCCTAGATGCATATTCAATTCTAGCTTGTCCGCAGCCTGGCGGTGGCGGCTTCGTCTACTGACTTACCATCCCCGCTTAGCTTTACGCCATAAATCTCTTCGCCGGCCTGTTGGCTGACCACGCCGTCGCGGATATCGCGCAGGACCCGCGACGGCTGCCGCTGTTTCGGATCGCCCCAGCCGCCACCGCCCGGCGATGATGCGGACAGGGTCAGGGGGCCGAAATGGCGCACAGCATATTTGGGCGGGGTTTCGCTGCCACCCTGAGCGAACGATATTTCCATATCGCCGGGTTGCCCGGCCGCGCCGCCAACCGCGCCGAAGCAGGATGTGTTGTAGAGGCCTTCGCCACGGAAGGCGTATTCGGCATCCACCTTGACCTCGACCTCGAAATCGGCGCCGGTACCGCCGCGAAAGGCGCCGGGGCCGGCGGCATCGGTGCGGAATTCCTGCCGTTTGAACAGCACGGGATAAAGCTGCTCGTAGGTTTCCACGTTGGGTAGCACCAAACCGCCGAGGGCGATCAAATGGCCGATCTGGTTGAAGCCGTCCCGGCCTTCGACGCCGCCGCCGCCCGGTGCCGAGTTCCACTGGTACATCACGAACGGGCTCTCTTCCCCAGTCCGACCGGAAGTCGTGCCATGTATGGCCTTGCCCCAACCGGCGCAGCTGCGTTCGGGCACGGCCTGGTTCAGGGTTTTCCAGATCACGTGCACGATTTCATGGGCCACGAAGACCGTGTTCATGGTCATGGCGGCGGGCGGTTTGGCGTTGATGATGGTGCCTTCCGGTGCCGTGATGGTCACGGTGCGGAAAGTCCCTTCGTTGCGCGGCAGATCCGGGTCGAAGTACGAGGCCAGAGCCATGTAGACGGCGGACCAGGTGTTGGCGATGGAGGAATTCTTGAAACCTTTGACCTGTGGCGCGGTGCCTGTGAAATCAACTTCCAAGGTTTCGCCCTTGACGCCCAGGCGCACCCGGATGGCGTCGTCGATGGGTTCAAAGCAATCGTTGTCGATGGCTTCCTCGGCCCGGTAGTCGCCATCGGGCATGGCGGCGACGCAGCGGCGGAAACTGCGATCGGCATGTTCCAGGATGCCTTCGAAATAATCCCGGTATTGCCCCATGCCAAGCTCGTCGACCAGGGCGGCGATACGGTCGGCACCGATTTTGGTGGAGCCGATCATGGCCCTCAGATCGCCGTCCAGGGCCTCCGCCGTACGCGTGTTGATCATCACCAGGCGCCAGATATCCTGGCGTGTCTCGCCCTTGGCGATAAGTTTCATCACAGGCAGGCGAATGCCCTCGTGAAAGATTTCCCGGGCCTCGGAATTGTAGGTCCCCGCCGCGCCGCCGCCGATATCGGCCTGATGCGCTCGGTTGCAGGCAAAAGCGACCAGCTCGCCGTCGACAAACACCGGCCGGGCGATGACCCAGTCGGGCAGATGATTGCCGCCGGCGGTATAGGGATCGTTTAGCAGGAATACATCGCCGTCGCCGATATCGCCGGCGAAATCCCGCAGCAGCGCCCGTACGGCAAAGCCGCCGCCGCCGGTATGAATGGGAATGCCGTCGGCCTGGCTGACCAAGGTGCCGTCGGGATCCGCGATAAAGCAGGAAAAGTCATGGCTCTGGGAAAAAATCGGGCTGCGTGCCGTCCGCGTCATCACCCAGCCCATTTGCCGCGAGATGTGATCCAGCCGGTTCTGCACCAGGGCCAGGACAATGGGGTCGAGACTGTCTCGGGTATTCATATCAGCTCTCCGCCCCGTCGATTTCGATCATGAAATTATCCGCCGCGTCCACTACCAGGCGGTCTTTCGGCCCGACGAACACTGTCGTGGTTAGCTCTTCCACCAGCAGTGGACCGTCCTGGGCGAAGCCGGGGCGCAGATCGGCGCCGGCATAAACCGGGGTTTCCTGCCAACCGTGGCTGCCGTCCATATAGACTTGGCGCAGCGCCGTGGGCGCGGGCCGGATATCCGATGAGGGTGCCGGTGTTGGATCGGTAACGTCGATCAGGCCTCGGGCCGTCACGCGTACAGCGGTGATCTCTATGGTGCCGCCGGGCTGGGTATGGCCATATTGCCGTTGATGGTCCGCGTCGAAAGCAATCCGCACGGCACCTGGGTCAAAGACATCACCGGACGAAATGTCCGGCAGGGCCACGCGGATCGACCATAGCTGGCCGCGATAGCGCAGATCCAACTCCCGCTGCACCACCGCCTTGTCGCCGGTGAAGCCTTCCGCGCTTAGGGCAGCGGCGGCACGGTCGGCCAGGGGCTCGAAGGCCTGTTGCAAGGTGGCGCCATCGACCGTGTCCAGATTGTCAAAATGAACGGCGAGGTAGTCCTGGCGAATGTCCGTATGCAGCATACCCAGGGCGCAAAAGGCGCCGGCCTGGCGTGGCACGTACGCCTGGCCGCAGCCCAGCGAGCGGGCGACGGAGGCGCCATGCATGGGGCCGGCGCCGCCCGCCGCCACCAGGGTAAAGCGGCGCGGGTCATGGCCCCGCTGGATTGAGATATGTTCCACCGCATGCAGCAGGTTCTGTTCCAGCAGCCGAATGATGCCCGCCGCCGCATCCTCGATTGAAATGCCCAAGGGCACGGCGATTTTGCTGTCGATGGCCTGGCGCGCCAGATTGTCATCCAAGGTTACGCTGCCGCCCGCATAGGGACCGGGGCGCAGACGGCCCAGAACCATGTAGGCATCCGTGACCGTGGGCTGTTCGCCGCCCTTGCCGTAACAGGCGGGGCCGGGCATGGCGCCAGCACCTTGCGGGCCGACGTGCAGCAAGCCCGCCTCGTCCACATGGGCGATGGTACCGCCGCCCGCGCCGACCGTGTGAATTTCCACCGATGGCGTGGCCAGGTGATAGCCGTCGATGTTCAATTCGTCTGTCACGCCCACCTGACCTTCACCCATCAGGGTGACGTCGCAACTGGTGCCGCCGATTTCCATGGCGATCAGATTGTCGGTTCCGGCTGCCCGGCTGTATAGGCCCAGGGCGCCGACGCCGGCGGCTGGGCCAGAGAGCACCAGATTGACCGGCCGTTCCGAGACCTGTTCGACCGAGACCGCGCCGCCATTGCTTTGCAGCAGCAAGATCGGCCGGGCCAGGCCGTTGTCGCGCAAATGGCTGTCCAGATCGCGCAGGTAACCAACCACCTTGGGCGCGATATAGGCGTTAACCACGGCGGTGGACGTGCGTTCGTACTCGCCCATGATCGGCGCGATACGGCTGGATAGCGAGACCCAGGGGAATGTCTCCAGATGTTCCGCCACCGCATCCTCGTGCACCGGATTGCCATAGCTGTTCAGCAAGGCAACGGCGACAACATCGACCTCTTCCTCGGCAAAGACCTCCATGGCCGCATCAACATCGCGCAAGGCGACGGGCGCCAGTTCGATGCCATCCTTGTCCAGGCGGCCGTCTACCGGTTGCCGCAGATAGCGCGGCACCAGGACATCGGGAAAAGGCGCGCGGTGATCCCACATGTTCTCCCGTATGCCGCGGCGTGCTTCCAGGCTGTCGCGAAAGCCGGTGGTGGTCAGCAGGCCGACCTTGGCACCCTTTTTCTCGAGAATGGTATTCGTGGCGACGGTGGAGCCGTGAAAGAACAAGGCGCAATGCCCCAGTAAATCAGATAGCGGGATGGCCAACTGCTCCGCCGCCCGGTTCAGTACCGACATGACGCCTTGGCTGGGATCGGCGGGCACCGAGGGGGCCTTGAACACAAACAGGGCGCCAGCCTGATCGCGTAACACCATGTCGGTGAAAGTGCCGCCCACATCGACGCCGATGCGCCACGGTGCGATGGGCTGCGCAACTGGTTGAGTTTGCGTCACCATCTGGGCGCCTTGTCCTGGATAGAGACGTGGGCCGCGACGACCTTCCAGCCCAGGTCAGGAAACTTTACCCAGGTCTGGGATTGCCGGCCCACTTCGTCCTGATCACGCACCTTGAATTCCAGGTTCACCGTGGCGAAATTGTCGCCCAGGGTCAGAATTTCCAGCCGGCGGCGGACTTCCTTGATGCCGGGGCCCGGCGCGCGGGAGGTCCGGTGCTTATGGATCTCGTCGAAGCCATAGCCGTTTTCATGCATGGCATAGCGGATCGTCCTGGGACTGTTCCAAAATGTGTTGTCCAAAACATCTACATTCTTGTCGATCAAGGCTTGTTCATACTCTTCGAACAGGGCGCTAATCTCCGCCACCACCGCCGGATCGTTTTCGACTAATTCGCTCAACTTGCTGTCTCCATCGCTTTTGCCAGTGCCACCAATTGGGCATCCGTGCCCCAGCGGCCAATGATTGATATGCCCATGGGCAGCCCATCCAGGGTTGCGCCGGGAATTGAAACCTGTGGTACGCCGGTCAGGCCGCCATGGCTGCACAGGCAGGCGATCTGCATGCGCAGCGGATCCGTCTGGCTGATCGGCAGGCCTTTCATCGGCGCCGGAAATGGTGTTGTCGGCAAACAGATAACCGTGCCCGGCGCCAACAGGTAATTCAGCCTGGCGCGGGCTTCCTGGCGCATCATATCGGCCCAGTCCCGTTCTGCTTGAGGAATTGTGGCGGCGGCGGCCAGACCGCGGGCAACGGAATAAGCCATGGCCGGGTTGGCCTCATCCAGCCAGTCCTTGAAGGTCAGCCAGCCTTCATAGGGCTGCAAGGTACGTTGCGCCTTGGCCCAGGTACTTAGACCGGGTGGTGCCATGACCTCTTCCTCGACCAATCCCACCAGCTCGCTCAATCTTTCGATCATGGGACGAAGCGCCGCTCGTATCCTGCCGTCGGTAAAGCCAAAGGCGTCGACGGCGACGATCAGGCGGTCGGGCAGGCCGTCGGGAATAGCCTCCTCCAGCATCACGGCGGAGGCCTTGGCAAAGGTTTCGCCGCTCCGGGCGAACCAGCCGGTGGTATCCGAACTGGGCGCCTGGGGCATCATGCCGCTTAGATCCAGGCGGCCATGGGTCGGGCGGATGCCGTACAGGCCGCAAAAACTGGCAGGCACCCGTACCGAGCCGCCTGTGTCCGTGCCCAGCGCAATGTCGCACATGCCCGCCGCTACCGCCGCCGCCGAGCCGGCGGAGGAGCCGCCCGGCACCCGGTCCGGCGCGGCGCTGTTCACCGGCGTGCCGTGAAAGATGTTCTCGCCCAAAATGCCCAGCGAGACCTCGTCGGTGATTGATTTGCCGATTAAATCCGCGCCGCCATCCAACAGCGTTTGCACCGCCCATGCATGTTCCTTGGCGGGACCAAGGTTGCCCGGCCAATCGGGATTGCCGCCGCCCGTGGGATGGCCCGCCACATCGAACAGATCCTTGGCCACGAAGGTCATTCCGGACAATGGCCCGCCCGGCGCACCATCGAAATGCACGAAGGTGCCGGGGACCAGGGCGCCGACGGTGTCGGCAACAGGCGAATTCGGCACGGCCTAGTCCCCCAGCAGCTCTTGCACGGCGCCGCGGATGTGCTCTTCGTCTTCGGCGTTATCCAGGGGATTGCCGGCGCGGTGGCCCCAGATGGACTCGATGGGCCGGTATTCCCCGTTTGGCATTTGGGCGCATTCGATCTCGCTATCCTCGGGCGTGAAATAAAGATCCGTACGCGACGGCATGATCATGGCGCGGGCCCTGATGGCGCCCAGGGCGGCGGCCAGATCGCCGTTATAAATCTCGTTGTCGGAAATATCGGAATCGTACCACACCGCCAGCATGGCAAGCAGATCATCGCCATTACGGCGCAGGAAGTTCGCCTCCCAGCCGCGCACCAGATAATCCTCCAGCGAGGCAAAGCCAAGCTCCAGATGCTTTTCCTGGCGATAGAAGGCCTGGCTCATGGCCCAGCCGGCATATAAACGCCCCATGGCGCGCAGGCCGCGAACGGGCCGGGCGGTGAAGCCGCCTTCCTGCCAGGCCGGATCGGCGGTCAAGGTGGCGCGCACGCCTTCCAGAAAGACCTTGTTATGGGGCGTGGTGCGGGCCGAGCCGCAGACGGCGCAGATATTGCTGACCTGATCGGGGAATATGGCACCCCAATGCAGGGCCTGTTGCGCGCCCATTGACCAGCCATAGACCAGCTTCAAGTGTTCAATGCCGAATACCTCTGCCAGCATACGGTGCTGGGCCTGCACGTTGTCCCAATGGCTGAACCTGGGAAAGCGGCCCATGCCATAGGGCTCCGCCATGTTGGAGGGGGAGGACGAGAGCCCATTGCCGAACATATTTGGGATGATGATGAAATATTTCTCCGGATCCAGAATGCCTCCCCGACGGATCAACCATTCGATATCCATATGCTGGGCGCCGTACGAAGTGGGATAGAGCAGCACATTTGATTTATCGGCCGCCAACTTGCCATAGGTCTGATAGGTCAGCTGCGCGTTGGGCAGGGTCATGCCCCGTTGCAGGCGCAGATTGCCCAGCTCGAAAACCTTGTAGTCATTCATATTATTGCTCCCTCCGCCGCTTATCCTATCGCTACGGGCCCCAGTGGTCCAATATGATCGCCTGTAATTCGACTCAAGGAAGGTCCGATAGTCATGACCAAGCCAAGACCAGCCACGCCCACCACCCAGGCCGCGCAACAGAGCGTGTTGGCCCGGTTGCCGTTTTCAGACCGCGACGATTTTGAACAAGCCCAGCGCGGCTTTATTGCCGCCGTGCCTGATGGCCAGGTCCAGAATGCGCGCGGTGCCGAGCTTTGGGATTTGCAGGCGTATGATTTTCTCAACGAAGCCGAGGCGCCGGATACGGTCAATCCCAGCCTGTGGCGCATGGCGCGGCTAAACATGAATAATGGCCTCTACAAGGTGTGCGAGCGGGTCTATCAACTGCGCGGCATTGATCTGGCCAATATGACGATTGTTGAAGGCGACAGCGGTCTGATCATTATCGACCCCATGACCACGGCGGAGGTCGCCCGTGCCGGATTGGATCTGTATTACGCTCACCGTCCGCAAAAGCCGGTTGTCTGCGTGATCTACTCTCACAGCCATGTCGACCATTACGGCGGTGCCATGGGCGTGGCCAGCGCCGAGGAGGCCGCCGCCGGCAAGGTCAGCGTGATCGCGCCGGATCAGTTCGTTGAGGAGCTAAGTGGCGAAAACGTCATCGCCGGCAATGCCATGATGCGCCGAGCACAGTTCCAGTTCGGCGGTTTGTTGCGCAAAGGCGCGCGCGGCCAGGTTGATGCCGGTCTGGGCAAGGTCACGGCGCGGGGCCGGGTGACGCTGATCGCGCCGACGATGGTGATAACCGAGCCGCGGGAAACGCACACCATTGACGGTGTTGAAATTATCTTCCAACTGGCGCCGGATTCAGAGGCGCCGGCGGAAATGCATATGTTTCTGCCGCAATTCGGCGTTTTGAACATGGCGGAGAACTGCACCCGCCTGCTGCATAATTTCATTCCCTTCCGCGGCTCCGTGGTGCGCGATCCGCGCATCTGGTCGCGGCACATTGCTGACGCCATGGCGATGTTTGGCGCGCAGACCGACGTCTTGATCTGTCAGCATCACTGGCCCACCTGGGGCCGCGACGAGGTCCGGGCCTACCTGGAGAAACAGCGGGATCTGTACAAGTATATCCACGATCAAACGGTCCGGCTGATGAATCATGGCCTTAATCGGGAGGAAATCGCCGAGGAATTGGAACTGCCGCCCGGCCTGGATCAGGAATGGTCCGTGCGCGGTTACTACGGCAGCGTCAGCCACAATGCCAAGGCGGTCTATCAGCGTTACCTCAGCTGGTACGATGCCAACCCGGCCAATCTGAACCAGTTGCCCCGGCGCGAGGCCGGGCAAAAGATGGTGGAATATATGGGTGGGGCCGAGGCCTTGCTCATCCGGGCGCAGGCCGACTTTGAAGCCGGGGAATACCGGTGGGTGGCCCAGGTGTTGAGCCATCTAGTCTTTGCCGAGCCGGAAAACCTGGATGGCCGTGCCTTATTGGCGGATACTTTTGAACAACTCGGCTATCAGGCCGAAAGCGCCACCTGGCGCAACGCCTATCTGTACGGCGCCCAGGAACTGCGCCACGGTTTGGCCAAGCTACCGCCGCGCCGGATGATCAGCCCGGATATGCTGACCGCGCTGACCGGCGGCGCTTTGTTTGATTTCATGGCGGTGCGCCTGAATGGCGCCAAGGCCGCCGGGCTGCATTGGCGGATCAATTGGCACTTGAGTGATATTGACGAGCGCCTGATGATGAATTTGCAGAATTGCACCATGACCTACATGCCCGGCGAGGCGTCGGACGATGCAATTGCCGCCGTGCGGGTCAGCCGCGAGGTGCTGGTCGCCCTGAACGTGCGCAAGACCAGCGTGGCCGAGGCGTTGGCCGCCGGTGAACTGGAAATTGAAGGCGATGCAACCGTCGTTGAACGGCTTTTCGAAATGCTTGATGATTTCCATATGATGTTCGACGTGGTCGCGCCCAGCCTCAAGGGGGAATGATAAAATGGCTGAAAAAATACATACCATTGGGGTGATCGGCCTTGGCATCATGGGCCGGCGCATGATCACTAATGTGGTCAAGCATTCCCGCCTGGCCATCGCCGGTGCCTGGGATCCGGACGCCCAGGCTTGCGCGGATGCGGCGGCGGAGACACCGGGCCTGGAAATCATGGCTGATGCGGACGCGGTCATTGCCGCCGCCGATCTGGTCTATGTCGCCACGCCGCCGTTGTGGCACCGGGACTATGCGGATCGTGCCATGGCGGCGGACAAACCGCTGTTTTGCGAAAAGCCCCTGGGCATTGATATCGAAAGCAGCCGTGATCTGGTGGCCGCACTTGATGACAGCTACACGCCCAACGTGGTGAACTTCATCCAGGCCTCCTCCCGCGCCGTGACCCTGACCAAGGAGCGTATCGACAGCGGCGCCCTGGGCGAGATCATCGGCGTTGATATCATCGTGCATTTCACGCGCTGGCCACGGGATTGGCAGGCGGATGCGGATTGGCTGCGCTTTCGCGACCAGGGCGGCTATACCCGCGAGGTGCTTTCGCACTTCATCTTTGTCACTCAGCGCCTGTTGGGCCCGGCCACGTTGATCACCTCCTGTCCGGTCTACCAGGACGACCCCGAATTGTGCGAGACGCATATTTTGGCGGTGCTCGATTGCGCCGGCGTGCCTGTGTCGGTGCTGGGGTCCAGCGGTGGCGCGGGACCGGACCGGGTGGAAATGACCGTCTGGGGCAGTGAACGCAGTCACCGTCTGCATGATTGGTTCTTCCTGCAATCCAGCGATGGCGGCGAATGGCTCCAGGAGTTTCCGGAGGTCGAGGATCCTCGCGTTGAAGGTTTTGGCTTGCAATTGGATAACGTGGCGGCTTGGATGGATGGCCAGCCCAACGTCCTGGCCAGTGCGGCTGATGCCCTGGGGGTACAGGAACTGGTCGAAGCCATGTTGGGGGCGGAAATAGGGGAGTAGACGGAATGGTGGGGGAAGATTTCGCGGCCATCGAGGGGGATTGTGCCTGGCTGGGCGCGGACATGTCGGACAACCCGCGCTGGCGGTTTGTTTTGTCCAGCGAGGATGTCGCCGAGTTAAGGGCTGCCTGCGACGCTGTCCGGCAACGCGGCATCCCGTGGGAACAGATGACAAAAGCGGATTTTCCGCTTCCCAGTCTCAGCGCCAAGTTTGCCCAAATGGCCGAGGAGCTGGAACATGGCAGCGGCCTGGCCAATCTGTCGGGCCTGCCGGTGGAAGAATTCGGCGATGGTCTGCGTCATGTCTGGTACGGCATCGGCCTGCATATGGGCCAGCCGGTGGAACAGGACAGCAATGGCCTGCTGATGCGCGATATCCAGGACGAGAGCCAGGATACCGATACCCTTTTCAATCACAAGCTGACGGCCCGGGACGGCAGCACTTTTACCTCGTCCAAGGCGCGCACCCTGTCCAATAACCTGTTGCGCTTTCATACCGACCGCACGGACGTGGTGGCGTTGCTATGTCTGCGCCAGGCAGCGAAGGGCGGGGTCAGCCGCATCGCGTCCTCGGCCACGGTGCACAACATCATGCTGCAGCGGCACCCGGACCTGGCGGCGCTATTATATAGCCCCTATCACCGCTCCCGCCTGGGTGAGGAGCGCGGCGGCGAGGCCATGAGCTATGCCCTGCCCGTATTCGGACAGCGCGATGGTCGCTTTACCTCGCATTATTCGCGGACTTACGTGGAAGCGGCCCAGGAAATGCCCGGTGTTCCGGCCATGGAGGACCGCCATTGGCGCGCCTTGGACGTCTTGAGCGAACTGGCGGACGAGTTGTGCATGGAGATGACCATGCAGGCCGGCGATATGCAATTCATCAACAACCATGTGATCTATCACGCCCGCACGGCCTATGAAGACCATCCCGGCAGCAGCATCGATCAACGCCGTTGCCTGCACCGTTTGTGGCTGTCCATGCCCAACAGCCGGCCCTTGCCGGAAGATCACGCGGTGCTATGGCAAAATGTCGAGGCGGGCGCCCTGCGCGGCGGAATTATGCAGGGCTAGGATGCCGGCCTAAGCGGGTGCCTAAGCGGGTAGGGGCACGCCCGGCACCCAAAGATAGCCGTCCTGGTCGATGATATAGGCCTCGCGCAGGCCGTGCGGCTTGTCCAGGGCGCCGGCCAGAACCTCGTATCCTAGCTCCCGCGCCTTGGCCTCGGCCTGATCGGGGTCGCGGCCATAGAGGCGCAGTTCCGCGCCGATGCCCCGCGTTAGATTCTCATCCAGGCTGCCTCTAAGAGGGTGATCGCTGTAGGTATGATCGGCGTGCAGCATCCATTCCGCGCCAAAACCGCGCACGGCGGCGAAATCCGGGTCGGAGTGCATCACTTCGGCGCCAAGGACCTCAATCTGAAACTTCAGGGCGGCGGGCACATCGCGCACCACCAGATTGACCCCTAAGCCACGCAAACCACGGCCATATTCAGGGGCGGGCATCCAAGATGTTCCTGTGGCCAGCTTCATAATGCATTCCTTATCAGGGCGTATTTTCCGGTGCCGTTACCCTAAGATAAAAATGGCTCATATAAAAGAGCATTTTATGATATTATTATGGGGCCAATAATTCTGGAGAGGAAAAAGGCATGCCTGGCGGCGCGAAATTGCTGGCTCTCGACCTGGATAAGGACAGCGTGGGGCCGCTTTATCGGCAGTTATATGACCGTTTGCGCCTGATGATCCTGGATGGGCGTTTGCCCTCGGGCAGCCGCCTGCCGGCCAATCGGGTTCTGGCTCAGGATTTATCGTTGTCCCGCAATACGGTGGCGACGGCCCTGCAGCAGCTTCTGGCGGAAGGCTATGTGGAAACCCGGCAGGGTGATGGTACCTACGTGGCCTCGGAATTGCCCGATGACGTGCTGGGCGGGCCTGGGCGCCGGCAGCCGGAGCGGCCCGGCATCTATGTGTCAGGAAGATCTGGGGCCGAACAGGAAGATGATGTTGCCCGCCGCTATGGCCTGTCCCGGCGCGGTCAGGCCCTGGCGGCGATCAGCCGCGCCTCGGTCGGCAGTACCGCCGCCTTTGCCCCCGGCCCGGATATCGAGGCCTTTCCCTTTGCCGTCTGGGCCCGCCTGTTGGCCCGGTTTTGGCGCCGGCCCGGCCCGGAACTGGCAATCAGCCGCGACGCCGGCGGTTATCCGCCCCTGAAAGCGGCGATCGCGGCCTATTTGGGCGCCATGCGCGGGGTGCGCTGCGATCCGGGCCAGATCATCGTGGTTAGCGGCGCCCAGCAGGCGATCGGCCTGGCGGCCCAGGTGCTGCTGGATCATGATGACCAGGCCATGGTGGAGGAGCCGGGCTATGGCGGCATACGGGGCGCCTTGACCGCCGCCGGCCTGCGCATCGCCCTGGTGCCCGTTGACGAGGAAGGCCTGGATATCGCCGCCGGCGAGGCCCGCGCGCCGATGGCTCGGCTGGCCTGTGTCGCGCCATCGCACCAGCATCCCCTAGGCGTGGTGATGAGCCTGCGCCGGCGCCTGGCCCTGATCGAATGGGCCCGCCGGCGCCAGGGCTGGATATTGGAAGACGATTACGACAGCGAATACCGCTATGCGGGCCGACCCCTGGCGGCGTTGCAGGGTTTGGACACCACGGGCCGGGTGATCTATGTGGGCAGCTTTTCGAAGGTGCTGTTTCCGGCCTTGCGCCTGGGCTATCTGGTGGTGCCGCCCGACCTGGTGGATCCTTTCATCCGGGCCCGCCGGGTGCTTGATGACCATACCGCCATGCTGGCCCAGCCGGTGTTGGCGCGCTTTATCGAGGATGGGCATTTCGCCGCTCATGTGCGCCGCATGCGCCGCCTGTACGCGGGCCGTCAGGAAGCCCTGTTGCAGGCCGCGAAAGACCATCTGGCCGGATTGCTGGACATTGATGCCGACGAGGCGGGCATGCATCTGATCGCCAGGCCGGGCCCCGGGCTGGCGGGCGCCGTTGATGACCGGCGGATTGTCCGGGCCGCCGCCGAGGCCGGGGTCGCGGCCATGGCCTTGAGCACGGCCTATGCCGGCAAGCCCCTGCGCCAGGGCCTGATACTGGGCTATGCCGCCCATGATGAAGAGGCAATCGCCGCTGCCGCCCGGCGCTTGGCAGAAATCATGGCCACTCTAGGATGAAAATGGCTGCCTTGCGATGAAACCTTGCAGTCACCCAGCACCTCGCCTATTTATTCCGGCGCGCCCCGCTGTCGGAGGCGAACCGAGGAGAACACCATGAGCGACGACATTCTGAACCCCCATAGTGCCCTGATCTACATCATGGTGTTGATGTCCGCGGCTGATAACGACATGACCGACCGGGAATTGAAGCGGATCGGCGATCAGGTGCAAAACCTGCCGGTATTCGAAGACTTCGATGTCGAGGAACTGGTGCCCCTGGCCGAGGAATGCGCCGCCATGCTGGGCCTGCCCGGCGGCCTGGATCAGGTGCTTGACCTGATCGTTGCCTCCCTGCCGGCGAGATTGAGCGAGACCGCCTATGCCCTGGCCTGCGAAGTCGCCGCCGCCGATCTGCATGTGGAGCAGGAGGAGCTGCGCCTGTTGCAGCAATTGCGCGACAGCCTGCAACTGGACCGCCTGATCGCCGCCGCCATCGAACGCGGCGTCCGCGCCCGCCACACCAGCCTGGACTAGGCCAGCGGAACTTCCCCTTGGATAGCGCTGCGCAACAGGAGCTGGCCCGTCTGCTGGCAGCCTTGCGCCGGGAAGGCCGGCAGCAAAGCGGCCTGGATCCACGCCTGGTGCCGCCCAACAAGGCCGTGGCCTATGGCATCGCGCGCATGGTCGCGGATGAACTGCGCCGCGAGGTCGCGGGTTGGAAGATCGCGGCGATCAAGGCGGAGATGCAACAGGCCCTGCGTACCGACAGCCCGATCTATGGCCGGGTTTTCGCGGGCGGGGTCAAGGCCTCGCCCCACAGCGTCGTACATGCGGATTTGTGCAGCCCGATCCCGGAAGCCGAATACATGGCGCGCCTGGGCGACGACCTGCCGCCCCGCCCCGCGCTCTATACAGTCGAGGAAGTGACGGCGACGGTGGCCTCCCTGCATCCGGGGCTGGAGCTGGCGGAATGCCGGTTTATCCACGACGAACATTTTCCGCCGCTGGAAGCCATCCTGGCCGACGGCGCCGGCGGCAGCATAATCGTCCATGGCCCGGCCATCGAGAATTGGCCCGACATGGACATCCCATCCCAGCAGGTGACGCTCAGTTGCAATGGCGAACTACGCCGGCAAGGCACCGCCGCCGAGGCCCTGGACCATCCCATGCTGCCCCTGACCTGGCTGGCCAACGAACTGTCCCGAACCGGCATCGGCATGAAAGCGGGCCAGATGATCAGCACTGGCACCCTAACCGGCATGCTGGCCCCCAAACCCGGCCAGACGTTTGTCGCCGATTTCGGGCCATTTGGGAGCGTGTCGGCGAGATATGAATAGAGCCTCGTTATCGCACTGGGAAGGCGTCGAGGATCACTTGCTTGATCCGGGCGCATTCAGCTTCAACAGCTTCATTGGAACCCAGCTCTTCCACCATTTCGGCCATGAGTTCGTCGTCGGTAAGCGCCATGATGTCGTCAATCATGGCGTCGATCAGGTTGTTGAGCTTCTGTACTGCGGTTAATGCCATGTCCGGTTCTCCATGGGTTTGTGAAACGGCTTTTCGCGACTGTGTTTCGGACAGCCGGGCGGCAGGTTCAATTATCCCGGTACTCCGCATAGCCTGGTGGGATTGTGTCGCTGTGATACACTCGTCCACCATTGAAAATGGAGGGGCCCGCAAATGGCGATCCCGAGCCGCGATCAGACTTTTGCCCTTGAGAGTTGCCGTGATCTTGTGAGAAAGCTCGAATACGACCTGGTACTCCTGGGCAAGGATCGTCCGGATGATACTGATTATTTGCCGTTCATGGCTTTCAATGCTGCTATTACAGCGTGGCAATTGAGCGATTGGGTATGGCTCGACATGACGCCCGATCAGCGCAAAGAATTGGCAAGAGACTGGGGGAATTTCTTGAGCAGTTCGAACCTCAGCCTGGTCAATGCCGGGGACTTCCGGGGTGTTTTGCGCAGAAAAGAACGGACGATCGGCATTTGCCGCCAAATTGCAACGGCTTCTAAACATGCGGAAGTGACGAGCGGTGGCGATCAAACAATTAGAACAGTGTACGCCCTTGTTGATGGTGTATGGGAAGGTACGGTAATCGACGGCACTCAACGTCGTTCCATTCAATCGGTGATCGAGGATGCCCGCGACTTCTGGGACAATTTCATTGTCAGTCGTGGAATTGCTAGCTGACCGCATCGTTGTCCCCTTTAACGGACCCGTCCACACCCTCGCAGTCAGCAGCCCATGAGCGAACTAGATCGGCCAGCTCGTCAGGCGTAGCGGCGACTTGCATATTGCCGCCATCAGCAACGCGATATTCCTGTAGTGGACCGTCGCGCAGGACAAAGCCGTTGCTCACACGGTTAATGGTGAGTTCCTTCATGGTTTCTCCGTACTTTGTGGGGACATTTTCGCTTATGATGCCAATCGCTTTGGCCCGCCCCCACGCATGAGCAGACTCAAATCTTTCATCGTGACTTTTGTGCTTCCGGCTTGCATCATCGCGCCATGCATGACCCTAGTCTTGCGCGCGTTAGACTACCTTCAAAAACTCCGCCGCCGCATCCATCGCCGCCGTCCAATTGCCGTCCTGCGTAAAACCGGAGCGTTTGCGGGGGGTGAGGTCGTGGTTGCCGTCGGGGCACCAGTGCAGGCGGATGGCGGGGGCCAGGGTGTAGTCTTCCACGTCCGCCTGGTTGCCCATGGGATCGCGGTCGCCTTGCACGATCAGGGTGGGCAGAGCCAGGTCGGCCAGGTGGGCGGTGCGCGGTTTTTCCGGGCGGCCTGGGGCGTGGAAGGGATAGCCCAGGCAAACCAGGGCGCGGATGTTCTGGGCCTGGGTCCACGCCGGATCCTCCGCCAGCAATAAACTGGCCATGCGCCCGCCCATGGATTTGCCGCCCACGGCGAAACGAGCATCCGGGCGGCCATGGGGGCGGCTATCACGCAGCTGTGCGATGACCCCGCGCCAGCAATCCAGTAGAACCGGCTGGCGGTCCGGCGGCCGCTTCTTGCCGCTGGCACGGCGTTCGACCATATATGGAAATTCGAAGCGCACGGTCCGGATGCCCCGTTCGCCGAGGCCCTGGGCGAAGGCATCCATGAACGGGCTGTCCATGGGCGCGCCGGCGCCATGGGCCAGAACAAGGGTGATATCGGCCCCGTCCGGGCCGTCGAACAGAAGGTCGGTCATGTCGGCAAGCATAATGCAAAACGAGGGCACAATCCGCCTGTCGATTTTTCTGGGCGTGCTTGTACTCATGGCGCTGTGGGAACTGGCGGCCCCGCGCCGTGCCTTGAGCCAGAGCAAACCGTACCGCTGGTTCGGTAATCTGGGCGTCGTGGTGCTGAATACCCTGGTGGTGCGCCTGGTCTTTCCCATCCTGGCCGTCGGCACCGCCTATTGGGCCGAACAAAGGGGCCTGGGCCTGTTCAACATATTGGCGCTGCCGGGCTGGTTCGAGGTCGCCGTGGCCGCCGCGCTGCTGGACATGATCGTCTATTGGCAGCATCGCCTGTTCCACCGCATCCCGCTGTTTTGGCGCCTGCACCGCATGCACCATGCGGACCCGGATTATGACGTCACCACGGCGTTGCGCTTTCATCCCCTGGAAATCGTCCTGTCCATGGGGATCAAACTGGCCGCCGTGCTGATCCTGGGCCCCGCCGCCCTGGCGGTGCTGATATTCGAGGTGTTGTTGAACGGCACGGCCATGTTCAATCACGGCAATGTGCGCCTGCCCCTTGCCCTGGACCGCTGGCTGCGCCTTGTCGTGGTGACGCCGGATATGCACCGGGTGCATCATTCCGTCGAGGCGGCGGAATACAACCGCAACTTCGGCTTCAACCTGCCCTGGTGGGACCGCCTGTTCGGATCATACAAGGCCCAGCCGGCCCTGGGGCATAGGGAAATGCAGATTGGTCTGCCCGGGTTTGGCGGCAGGGTTTGCGCCAATCTGGTCTGGATGCTAGTGCTTCCCTTCAGGCCGCTGCAGGCGCCATCGCAAGGACATGAAGATGACCAAGGTTGAAGTTGATAGCCTGCCCGTATCGGTGATCACGGGCTTTCTGGGCAGCGGCAAGACCACCCTGTTGAACCGTTTGATCCAGCATCCGGGCATGGCCAAGACCGCCGTGGTCATCAATGAATTCGGCGAGATCGGCATCGACAACATGCTGGTGGAAAGCGTCGATGATGATGTGGTCCTGATGTCCAGCGGCTGTCTCTGCTGCACCATCCGGGGCGAGTTGGTGGATACCTTGAAAAGCCTGTTCACCCGCCGCGCCAGACAGGAAATTCCCGATTTCGAACGCCTGGTGATCGAAACCACGGGCCTGGCCGATCCCGCGCCCATCCTGCATACCCTGATGGCCGATCCGTTCCTCATGGGCCGCTACCGTCTGGACGGCGTGATCGCCACGGCGGATGCTATGCTGGCCGAGGGCACGATGGAAAAGCACGCCGAGGCCGTGAAACAGGCCGCCGTGGCCGACCGTATCGTAATTTCCAAGACCGATCTGGCCGAAGACGCCGGCCTTGATGCCCTGGAAGGGCGCCTGCGGGCGCTGAACCCGGCGGCCCATATTCACCGCGCCGCCCATGGCGAGATTGATCCCGCCCTGTTGTTCAATGCCGGCCTTTATGATCCTGATACCAAGTCACTGGACGTGCAGCGCTGGCTGCGTGCCGAAGCCTATGACGAACCCGAGGGACATGGGCATGATCACGGCCATGAGCATGAGCACGAGCACGAGCACGAGCATGACGTCAATCGACACGACGATCAGATCCAGGCCTATTGCGTCTATCTGGAAGAGCGCCTGCCGTGGGATCAGGTCGCCAGTTGGCTGGAGTTGCTGACCACCTATCGCGGCGACGATATCCTACGCATCAAGGGCATGCTGAATGTGGCGGAAAGCGAGACGCCCATCGTCGTTCACGGCGTCCAGCATATGTTTCACCCGCCCGTGCAGTTGGACGCCTGGCCCGATGATGATCATCGCTCCCGCATCGTATTCATCACCCGCGGCCTGGGCCGGGATGTGGTGGAAAATATGCTGACGACGCTGACGGAAAAGAAAACCCCGGCGGACCAGACTGGCTGATCCGCCGGGGTTCAATTTAAACGGGGTTCAATCAAAAACGCCCCTGGGCCTAAGTCCCGGTCCGTATGGAGGCGAGGAAATGGTTCATTTCCTGCTTTAGGGGGTCCGCTTGCAGGCCCAGTTCATTGGCCGCTTTCAGGACATCGCCGGCAGCCTCGCCCGTCTCCTGGGCGCCTCTGTTCACCTGATCGATGTTGGAGGTTACGTCCTCGGTGCCGTGCGCGGCTTCCTGCACATTGCGGCTGATTTCCTTGGTCGAGGCACCTTGTTGCTCGACTGCGGCTGATATGGAGCCGCCGATCTCACTGATCTGGGCAATGGTTTTCGAAATATTTTCGATCGCCGTTACGGCAGAGCCGGTCGCGGACTGAATTTCGGCGATTTGTCCCGAGATCTCTTCCGTCGCCTGTGCCGTTTGTGATGCCAGGTTCTTCACTTCCGAAGCGACCACGGCGAAGCCCTTGCCCGCATCACCGGCGCGGGCCGCCTCGATGGTGGCATTCAGGGCCAGCAGGTTGGTTTGCGAGGCGATGTCGTTAATCAGGCCGACCACGTCGCCGATCTTCTGCGAGGCCTCGGCCAGACCTTGAACCTGTTCGGTGGCAAGCTGTGATTCCGCCACCGCGCTGTTGGAGATATCCGAGGACTGGCTCACCTGACGGGAGATTTCCTGCACCGAGGCCGACATTTCCTCGGTCGCCGTGGCAACGGATTGCACATTCGCGCTGGCCTGGACCGAGGCGCTGTTCACTTCGGCCGAACGTTGCGACGTTTGATCGGCGATGCCGCGCATCTGCTCGGCGGAGCTGGACATGTTGCCGGCGGAATCACCGACCGACTGGACGATGCCCATGACCGTATGTTCGAAATCATCGGCAAGTTTATTGCGGTCGGTTTCCCGTTGTTGGATCCGTTCCCGCCGCTCTTGCTCCATCTTCTCCCGTGTAGTTATGGCGGCAATGGCGTTGTCCTTGAAAACCTGCACCGATTTGGCCATGGCGCCGATTTCATCGCCACGGCCCAGAGCCGGTACCTCGACCTCGTTGTTACCGTCAGCCAGATGCTGCATGGCGTCGGTCATGCTGGCGATTGGCCGGCTGACCATCCGTGACAGCGCAAACAGCAGAAGCATCACCAATATCAGCGATAATGATACGGCCCAGCCGATGCTGGACGCGACGCTGCGGTTAAGCTGCGCTTCGACGCGGCCAAAATCCCAGGCGACCGCGATTGCGCCGACGACGACATTCTTCTTGCCGAACCGGGCCGGTGTCGCCACGAACTGTTGACCATTGACGAATGCCGTTTGCAGTTCACCCGTGTCGGAAGCCTGTTTGGAAATCTCCAGAAGCTCGGCCTCCGCCGCGAAAGGTAAATGCTCCGCTTTATAATTCACCACGGCTTTGCCGTCCTTGCCGGTAGCGACGATCGCGGCAACATTGGAATCGTTGCCTGCCGTCAGTTCGGCATAGGCCCGCTCGATCGTTTCGACCTTGCGGAAGCGAATGCCGCCCGAGACCTGACCACCTAGCAATTGCGTCAGGGAAAGGTTGCTGCCTTCGGCCAGGGTTTTCAACCGCTGGCGTTCACCCATGCTTTGCGCGGCGATGACGATGGCAAAACCCACGGCAACACCGATTGCCACCACGGCAGCGGTCTTGCGGCCAATTGTCCATGAAACCATATTCTGGCTACTCCAAAATGACCGCGACCCGCCTTGCGGTGCAAAGCGGGTCGCGCTGTTACGTCATAATAATACTCGGTCTCGTTAAGCAGCGGACGAGGGACCTACTGTCCCAGCATCTCGACGTTAACGCCGACAGTGATAGCGCCGATCACGCTGCCGTCCTTGGGGTCGACGACAGGCAGGCTGACCTGGCTTTGGAAGGTCTGGGTGGATCCATCTTCCTTGACCTTGCCGATATGCAACGCATCGGCGCCCACGGAATAGGTCTTTTTCCATTTCGCTTCATCGCCCTGCCAATAATCCGAGGTGATGTCGCTTTGGCCAACGTTCAGGCCTTTGTTATCCATCACGAAAATTTCCGTGAACAAGCCTTCGCTGCCGTCCTTCTTGCCTTTGAGAAAGGTCGAAAGCGAATTGGCCAGCACTTCGTTGATCATTGGGCGGCTGGAAGCATTGGTCTCGGCCCGCCATTGCTTGTCCAGCGCAACGATTTTGGTTTCCGTCAAATCACTATGCGCCGTGTTCTGCGCCTTGACGGCATCAATCACGGAAGGGCTGGAAAGCCAAGCCTGGATATTATTTTTCGCCAGGTCGCGCAGTTGAGGTTCAAACTCGTTGGCGTTGGCGCCGGTCGCAAGCATGATGGGGAGGGCCGCGATAAGGGCAAATTTCATAATACGCATTAATCAGTCCTTTATTTCCTCGGAAATTCGATGCGCATCTTTAGGACGGAAAAATTACAAAAGGATTAAGCCATTTGGGTTGATATGGTTAATGATTTCGCGGGGATGTTATATAATTATGACAAATAAAATTGTTATAATAATTGGTCGCAATTACTTGTTCTGAAAACCCGCCTTTTTCCAGTCATCATAGGCTTGCAAGGTCGCTTGATTGGGCGGGTAGGTGCCTATGGTGGGATGGCCGGCTTCGACCCGTTGTTTCAGAAAATTTTCCAGTTGTTCCTGCTCTGCGCCGTCGCGGGCGACCTCCTCGGCCATGGCTTGCGGTACAACGACGACGCCATCGCTGTCCCCGACAAGCACATCGCCAGGCATGACCGCGACGCCGCCGCAGGCTACCGGACGCTGCAAATCCGCGCCAAAATGGACATTCAGGCTGGCTGGCGCGGCACTGCCGGCACAAAACACCGGCAGTGATCCGGCGGCCACCGCGACGCCGTCCCGCACGGGCCCGTCGCTGACCACAGCCGCGACGCCGCGCTCCGCCATGCGGGCCGCCAGAATATCGCCGATCACGCCGGCGCCCAATTCGCCGCGGGCATCGATCACCATGGCGTGGCCTGGGGGGATGTCCTCAACCGCCTTGCGCGGCGGATATTCCGGGTCTCCCAGGACCTCCACGCGGGATAAATCTTCGCGCATGGGTATAAACCGAAGGGTATAAGCCTGTGCGGCAAAGTGACACACTGCGGGGTTGAGCGGCCGGGCGCCGACAATGAAGCAATTCCGCAGGCCGCGTTTCAGCAGCTGCATGGTCAGCGTGGCGGTCGAAATGCCCGCGAATTGCTTCAAGACATCCGCATTCATAGCAGATTCCGGGCCGATAGGTTGGCCATCAGGGCGCCGATGCCGAAGGTCCAGGGCGGGATCTTGTCCGTATGGTTGATCTGATTGGTCAGACTGCCGAGCATGGGATTGGCAATAGTAACAATATCGCCCAGATGATGGGTAAAGCCCTGGCCCGGGGCATCGCGGTCTTTCGTGGGCGCGAACATGGTGCCGGTGAACAGCAGCAGGCCATCTGGAAATTGATTATGCGGGCCGCAGGCATAGGCGGCCAGGTCGGCCAGATCGCGGCTGATTTCGGCAATGGACGAGCTGCCCTGTAGTTCGAAGCCATCCGTACCGCTGACGGAAAGGCTGATCTCCATGGCGCGGACATGGTCGAGGTTGAAGCTGTCATCGAACAGGCGGATGAAAGGCCCCACGGCGCAGGAGGCGCGGTTGTCCTTTGCCTTGCCCAGCAACAACGCGCTGCGGCCCTCGAAATCGCGTAAATTGACATCGTTGCCCAGACAGGCGCCGACGATGCGGCTGTCCGGCGCAATGGCCAGGACGATTTCCGGCTCCGGATTGTTCCAGGTGGATTTCGGGTGGATGCCGATCTCGGCGCCCATGCCGACGGCTGCCATGGGCTGGGATTTGGTGAAGACCTCCGCATCCGGACCGATGCCCACTTCCAGGTACTGCGACCACAGGCCCCGTTCCTCCAACACCGCCTTGACCCGTGCCGCTTCTTCGGAGCCGGGTGTAATATCGGCCAGGGATTGGCCGATCTCGGCCCCGATGGCATCGCGGATTTCGGCCGCCTTGTCCGGATCGCCCTTGGCCTGTTCCTCGATCACCCGTTCCAGCATGGAGCTGACGAAGGTTACGCCGCAGGCCTTCAGGGCCTGGAGATCGGACGGTGCCAGGAAATAGGGTTGCCCGGGGTCCTGGTTGTCATGAACACTGTTGGCAAGCAAGGCCTCCACATCGCCCAGGCGCACGCCCTTGCCCTCCAGGGCGGCGGCGGCGGGATCGCTCATGGCCAGCAATCCCGACAAGGTCGGCGCGACGGACAACAGATCAAACACCCCTTCGTCGCTCACCAAAACCGGCGTTGGGCCGCCCCAATCGCCCGGCAGCCATGCGCGGCCGACAAAACATCCGGTCAGGCCGCCGTCAGGCAGCGTATTTGCGGCGGTCAGTGATATCTGGCTCATGTAAAATCGTTCCTCAAGAATTCCAATACGCTAGTATGGCAACAGCGCGGCAATGGGGAAAGCGGCAAAGCTGCAAAGCGGTTGTTGCGCCCTGGACAAAGCGGCTACATTCATGCCCACGGCCCCGATCAATGTAAGGACAACGAAATGCACGCCAATGCCCGCTTTATTGCCGCGCTTGCCGCCATTATATTTTTCTTGACCTCTCTGGCTCCGGCGCAGGCCATTTCGGCAAGGGAAAAGGACTATCAGGATTGGCGCCTGCGCTGTGAGCGCAAGGACGACAGTGCTCCCGAACGCTGCTTTATCATGCAAATCGCCAAGACCTTGAAGGACAAGCGGGATATCCTGCGCATCGGGGTGCGCTATCCAGAGCCCGAAAAACCGGCTGTGGTTTTTCTGACCCTGCCCTTGGGGGTTTATCTGCCCGGCGGTTTGCTGCTGCAGGTCGACGATGGCGAGATCTTGAACATTCCCATGGAAATCTGCCTCGGCAACGGCTGCCACACGCGCATGGCCCTGGAAGGCGCCCTGTTAAAATCTCTTAAGGGTGGGCGCCAGGCCACCTTGACCTTTTATGACAGCCAGCAACAAAAGATTACCGTGCCGATATCCTTGGCCGGATTTACCGCCGCCTTCGCGGCTTTGAACTAACCAATAAAAACGGGAGACATCATCATGACGGAGACGCCAGCAAAAGACCCGACGGACCTGATGTGGGAATACCTGAAGGGCTTCCACGCCGTGCACCATATGGCGATCGGCACCGAACTGGGCCTGTTCGCCAAGATCAACGAAGCGGGGGAAAGCGGCTGTAATCCAGCCAGCCTGGCGGCGGATCTGGATCTGCATGGGCTCTATGTGGATGTCTGGTGCAAGACCGGTTACCACTATGGTCTGTTGGAGGCTGGTGATGAGGGCTGTTTCCGGCTGGCCGAGATGATGGATCAGTTGCTGGTTGATGCCAATGACCCGCGCAATCTTGCACCCTATGTCATAGCCACGGCGCACTATGGCAGCGATGATTTGCGCACATATGCTGAAAATTTCCGAACAGGCGGGACCAACCGCTTTCAGGAACATGGCGATGAATTCTCCCGCCATGTGGGCGCGACCACGGCCGGTTTCCACACGGTCGTGGCGCGCCATATGCTTGGCGGCATCCCTGGCATGAAGGACAAGCTGGAGGCCGGCGCATCGGTGTTGGATGTCGGCTGCGGCATCGGCGGTCTAATGATGAAAGTCGCCCAGGCCTGGCCCAATAGCCGCTGTCACGGCGTTGATATCGACCCCCACGGTGTCGCGGCGGCCCAGGCCAACATAGCTGCCTCGGAAGTCGCCGACCGGGTCACGGTGCAGGCCGTTGGGCCTGATGGCATCGGCCATGACGGCGAATTTGACCTGGCCATGATGTTCGAAGTGCTGCACGAAATCGACGATGGCATCCGCCCCGATGTGGTCAAAGATGTGGCCAAATCTCTAAAGCCTGGCGGCGTTATGTTTATCCTGGATGAAACCTATCCCTCCGATCTGGAGGGACTGCGCGATCCCAGTTACAACTTCGCGGTCCAGACCCAGTTCAACGAACTGATTTGGGGCAATGTGGTGCCGACCATCGAGATGCAGCGCGACCTGTTCGCCAACGCTGGCTTGAAAGAGATTGCCCGCGATGCCATCGGTGGCATCTTCACCATGCTGGTCGCCGTGAAGGAGTAACGGCCATGACGTCTGATCCCATCGCCGGCGCGGCGCGTCATTTGTTTGATGCCTTGCAGGCTAAGGAACAGGGCAGGCCGCTGCCCGACGATCTGGCACCGCCCGATATCGCCACCGCCTATCAGGTTCAGGACAAGTTGCAGGCCCTGTGGATTGAAGCCGGCGCTGGCGCGGTGGCGGGCTGGAAAGTTGCCCTGACATCAAAGGTGATGCAGGAACTGCTTGGCGTGGCGCGGCCGTGTGAAGGGGCGATTTTCGCCAACCGGGTGCATCAAGACGCCGCCACGCTGCCCCATGACGATTTCGTCAATATCGGCGTGGAATCCGAGATCGCGGTACGCATGGGCCGTGATCTGCCGGCCTCGGACGGCCCCTACGATCAGGACAATATCGCCGGCGCGGTCGCGGCTTGCATGGCGGCGATCGAGATCGTTGACGATCAGGCTATCGACTATGCCTTGGTCGATGCGCCTTTGCTGATTGCTGGCAATTCCTATAACGCCGGCTGTATCCTGGGGCCGGAGGTCGCGGACTGGCAGGATCTGGATCTGGCCGCGCTGCCGGGCCGTATGCTGATCAACGGCGAGGTTGTGGGCGAAGGGGTCGGCGGCGACGCCCTGGGCCATCCCCTGGTGCCGCTGGCCTGGTTGGCCAACAATCTGAATGAACGGGGCACCATGTTGCGGGCCGGCGATGTGGTTCTGACCGGCTCCATCGTCGCTACCAAATGGCTGCAACCGGGCGATGCCATGGTCACCGAGGTCGATGGCCTGGGACGGGCCAGCCTGACCGTGACCTGAGCCCGTGACCTGAGCCCGTGACCTGAGAAGGATTTAGACATGAGTAATTTGTATCAGGGATTGACCGGCGGCACGCTAATGCTGCGGGCCATGGCCCGTTGGGGCGACCGGGTTGCCTTCAGCGGTTATGGCGGCAGTTTCACCTATGCCCAATGCCGGGATCTGGTGGGCCGCTATCAGGCGGTCATGCAGAGCGCGGGCGCGGTACGCGGGCAGCGCATCGCCTTGTTGAACGCCAACCGGGCCGAGGCTTGGCTGGCCGGTATCGCGGCTTTGGGGTTGGGTCTGTGCATGACGCCGCTGCACCCCTTGGGCGCGTTCGAGGATCAGCAGTTCATTCTGGAAGATGGCGAGATCGATTATCTGTTCGTGGATACGGATAACTATCTCGAACGGGGCGCGGAATTGCTGGCCGCGACGCCGCGATTGCAAAAGGTCTTCACCCTTGGCCCGGCGGATTATGGCCTGGACCTGCGCGCGGGCGCCGAGGCCGCCGGCGCTGTCTCGCCGGTTTCGCTGGCCAGCCCGGATGATCAGGCCTGGCTCAGCTATACCGGCGGAACTACCGGTAAATCAAAGGGGGCGATGCGCCGGCACCATTCCTATGTGGCCATGGTCAATGCGGTCACGGCCGATTTTGAATGGCCCGATGATACGGTCTATCTCTCCGTCGCGCCGATCTCTCACGTGGGCGGCACCAAAATTCCCACCACCCTGCTGCGCGGCGGGCGGGTGCACATGCATCACGGTTTTGATCCCGAAGCGGTGCTCAATGATATTGGGACGGAGCGGATTTCGACGACGTTGCTGGTGCCGACAATGGTCAATATCCTGCTCGATCACCCGAAACTGGATGACGCCGATCTATCCAGTCTGGAATTGCTGATGTATGGCGCAGCGCCCATGTCGCCGACCCGCCTGTTGGAAGGTCTGGAGCGGATTGGCCCGGTGTTCTGCCAACTATACGGCCAGACCGAGGGCTATCCCCTGACAGTGCTGCGCAAGGGCGATCACAACAAGGATGATGCGGATCTTTTCGCGGCTTGCGGCCATCCCTGCACTTCCGTCCAAGTTGCCTTGTTGGATGAAGACGGCAACGAGGTGCCGGCGGGCGAGGTGGGTGAAATCTGTGCCCAGGCGCCGCAGGTGATGGACGAATACTGGCAACGCCCGGAACAGACGGCGGAAACCCTGGCAAATGGCTGGCTGCATACGGGCGATATGGCCTATGCCGACGAGCGCGGCTTTCTCTATATCGTCGACCGCAAGAAAGACATGATCATCACCGGCGGTTTCAACGTCTTTCCCCGAGAGGTGGAGGACGTGCTGACCACGGATCAGAACGTTGCCATGGCCGCGGTGATTGGCGTGCCCGATGATAAATGGGGCGAGGCGGTCAAGGCCGTGGTCATTCCCCGCCCAGGCGCCGAGATTGATGTGGACGCCCTGATCCAAAGGGTTCGTGACGCCAAGGGCGCGGTGCAGGCGCCGAAATCAGTGGATATCGTCGAGGAAATTCCCCTCACGCCCCTGGGCAAGCCGGACAAAAAGGCCCTGCGGGAGACCTATTGGGCCGGCCAGGGCCGCCGTGTGGGTTAATCTCGGAAATGATGCAGGAAGCGGAAGCTTTGCCCAGTAAATTATTGTAAGAACACACCTACGCAGTAACGTTACCGACCTCTCCACGAACCCCTGTCAGGGAGCCGAACCATGCCAAGTTATACCGCGCCGGTAAGAGACCTCCGTTTTGTTCTGAACGAACTGCTGGCAATCACGGACTGTACCGAGATCCCCGGTTATGGCGATGTCAGCGGCGATCTGATCGACGCGGTCCTGGATGGCGGCGCCAAGGTGGCCGAGGAGGTCTGGGCGCCCCTGAACCAAGTCGGCGACGAGGAAGGCTGCCGCTTCGAAAACGGCGTGGTGCGGGTGCCGACCGGTTTCAAGGAGGCTTTCGATACCTGGAACGAAGGCGGCTGGAATGCGATCGCCACCTCACCCGATTGGGGCGGCCAGGGCCTGCCCGGCGTTGTCGGCATGGCGGTGGGCGAGATGGCCATGTCCTCGAACCTGTCGCTATCCACATATGTGGGCCTGACGGGCGGTGCCGCCAGCGTGCTGATGGCAATCGCGCCGGAGCATCTGAAACAGCTCTATGTGCCTAAGATGATGTCGGGGGAGTGGACCGGCACCATGAACCTGACCGAACCCCATTGTGGTACCGATCTGAAATTGATGCGCACCAAGGCGGTGGAGCAGGACGACGGCACCTACGCCATCACCGGCACCAAGATATTCATCACCGGCGGCGACCACGATATGACCGACAATATCGTCCATCTGGTTCTGGCCAAGGTGGAAGGGGAGGGCGAGGGGCTGGCGGCGGTATCCCTATTCCTGGTGCCCAAGGTCAGCGTCAACGATGACGGCAGCCTGGGCCAGGGCAATAACGTGGTCTGCGGCAGTATCGAACACAAGATGGGCATCAAGGGTTCCGCCACCGCCGTCTTGCACTACGAAGGCGCCATCGGCCATCGCCTTGGGCCCAAGCCCGAACCCCGGGTCGAGGGCGAGGATGGCAAAAAGAAAAAGCGCAGCTCGGGCGCCGGCATGGCGGGCATGTTCCAGATGATGAACGGCGCCCGCATCGGCGTTGCCTATCAGGGTGTTGCCTTGTCCGAAGTGGCCTATCAGAACGCGGCTGAATACACCCGCGAGCGTCTGGCCGGGCGATCCCTGACCGGCGCGAAATACCCCGAGCAAGAGGCCGATCCCATCGTGGTGCATCCCGATGTGCGGCGCATGCTGTTGCATATGCGGGCCTTTAACGAGGGTGCCCGCGCCTTGCTGATGTGGCTGACCCACGAGGCATCGGTGGGCCGCTTCGATGGCGATGACGAACGCAAACAGCAGGTCTCGGACCTGTTCAATCTGTTGACCCCGGTGGTCAAGGCGCATTTCACCGATGTTGGTTTTGAATGCACCAACATGGCCATGCAGTGCTTCGGCGGCCATGGTTATGTGCGCGAGCATGGCATGGAGCAGTTCGTCCGCGACGCTCGGATCTCGCAACTATACGAGGGCGCCAATGGCGTTCAGGCGCTGGATCTGGTGGGTCGGCGCATGGGCGTGGACAATGGCCGTCCCGCGCGGGCATTGTTTACCTTGATTAGCGAATTCATCGCCTCGCAAAAAGATGACGAGGACATGGCCGCTTATACCAAGCCATTGGAAGCCGGCCTGAACGATCTGATGGCCGTGGCCATGTGGCTGGCCCAGAATGCGATCCAGAACCACGAGGAAGCCGGTGCCGCATCCGTTGATTTCCTGCGCATGATGGGCACGGTGGCGATCGGCTATATGTGGGCCCGGATGGCCCGTGTCTCATTGGACCAACTGGCACAAGGTACGGATGAAGAGGCGTTCTACAAGATGAAGCTGAACACGGCCCGCTATTACATGGGCCGGGTGATGCCTGACACGGCTTCGTTAAAAGCCCGCGCCACCGCCGGTGCCGACGTTTTGATGATGCCCGATGACGAGGCGTTCTAGCGTAATCTGAGATTGATCCTAGCCACCCCCTCCCCCTTCCCGGCCACCCATTAATGGTACCCTGTGAGTGGCCGGGGAGGGGGTGGCCCGGCGAATTCTATGGAATGGAAGTAAAAAATGGCAAATACCGAAGTTGAATTCTGCGGCCTGAATTTCAAGAATCCCATGGTGGTTGCTTCCATCGAGCCGACCAACAGTCCGGATCTGATCAAGCAGTGCTTTGATGCCGGTGCCGGCGGCGCCATCGTCAAGACTCTGACGGATATGGAGGACATGGCGCAGCTGACGCAGAACTCCAAATACGCGGTCATGAACGCCCAGGGGAAGATTATCCATGGCAAGCCGGCCAAGGATTTCGTTTTCTACAGCCGCTCGGGCTATGCCTCCACCGCTTATAAAGAGTGGATCCCTTATCTCAAGGAATGCCAGGCTTATGGTGCCGAACGCGGCGCCCATCTGATCGGCAGTGTCGGGGCCAAGGAGATCGGCGGTTGGCGCGATATCTCCCGCACCATCGAGGACTGCGGCCTGCCCATGGTGGAGCTGAATTTCGGCTGTCCCCATCCCGCCATGATGCCCGGCGTCCACGGCGGTTCCATGATTGGCCAGGACCCGGAGATGGCGGCGGAAGTTACCCGGCAAGTGGCGGAGGTTGTCGATATCCCCATCGTGGTCAAGTTGACCCCGGATCAGGCCGATCCCGTGGCCATCGCCCGCGCCGTCAAAGGGGCGGGGGCCGCCGCCGTTACCGCGACCAACCGCTATACCGGCTTTTCCATCGATATCGATACGGCAACGCCCCAGATAGGCGGCCCGGCGGGCATCGGCGGCACCTGGACCAAGCCATTGTCATTGCGTTGGGTGCACCGCATCCATCAGGAAATCGGCATGCCGGTGGCCGGTTCCAACGGCATCTTCGATCATCGCGATGCCGTCGAATTCATCATGGCCGGTGCCGGCGTGGTGCAAATCGGCTCGGTCCTGATGATCAAGGGTATCAAATGGCTGACCAAGGTGATCGAGGGCATGGAACGCTTTATGGACGAAAAGGGCTATGAGGACATTCCGGCCATGCACGGCATCGCTTCGGCCCAGGCCGCCGGTGACTACAGCGAACAGTTCGCCCGCGCCCGGCGCCATGCCGTCATTGATCACGCCGCCTGCAAGAACCCGACCTGCACGGTCTGCATCCAGATGTGCTTCTATGAAGCGCTAAGCCAATCCAACGGCAAGGTCGAGATGCATCCCGAAAGCTGCATTGGTTGCGAGCTGTGTTACGACGTCTGCCCGTTCGGCGCCATTGCCATGGCCGAGACAACGCCGGCCCAGTATGCGGCGGGTTACTACGATATTCCCGACGGTATTTTCGAAACCGGAAAGTTCACCACCCGGCGCAACAATCCCGAGTCCATAGACGGCTAGCGGAGGGACCTCCCTCCTTCGTCATTGCCGGGCTTGACCCGGCAATCCATGTCAACTCCTGGCGCGCTATTGCAGCCGAGAACGCTGGATGCCCGGGTCAAGCCCGGGCATGACAACGCGAGCTAGCGAAAATCAAAGCCCAGTTGCCTGAGTTGCTCGCGCAGGCCTTCGCGTAGCTGCGGCGAGAATTTCTTGTCCATGTCATGGGTCCAGGAATCCGGCGTCGTGGGCATGCCGATACTTTTGTAATGGGCTTCCAGGGCGGCATCATAGTCGTCCAGGCTGCTGCCCGTATCCCGGTTGTCCCGCAAGGCGCCGAAACGTTCATAGTGGACCATGGTGGAATAATCCATGCGCGGCTTTTGCGGCGGTACCTGGTCGGGGAATCCCAGGCACATGCCGAACACGCAATAGACCTGGCTGGGCAGGCCCAGAATGCGCGCCGTGGCCACGGCATCATTGCGCAGGGCGCCGATCATGACGCCTTTCAGGCCAACGGACTCGGCGGCCAGATAAGCCGACATGCCCACCAGCGCGGCATCAACGGAAGCGACCAGACCGACCTCCAGATTATTGTCCACCAGGGTATTGCCATGCTTGGCCAGGGCATATTCGATCCGGGTCAGATCGGCGCAAAAGGCTAGGAAGACTGGTGCATCCTCAACATGCTTTTGTCCGCCCGCCACCGTCGCCAGTTGCTTTCGAATAACCGGGTCCTGCACGATGACAACGCTGTAGGTCTGAATATTGGAAGACGTGGGCGCCCGGAACGAGGCTTGCAGAACTTGGTCGATCAGTTCCTCGGGTACCGGATCGTCCTTGTAGCTTCGCACGCTGACACGGTTGTTCAATAGCGCAATAGTCTCGCTGGCATCATTCACGGGTATGGTCTTCCTTTAGAGTTTGTAGATTTTTCAGAGTGATTTCACGGCCGCCGCAAAGGCATCCAGGGTTTGCCTCACGTCGGCCTCGTCATGGGCCAGGGAAACATAGAACTTGCTGTCCCCTTTCAGGATGCCATGCTGGCGCAGAACGCCGTTAAAGCGTTGCGCCCGTTCGGCATCGTTGCCCTGCATGCCGCGATAATCCTTTACATCGCCATCGGTGAAAAAGACATCGAACAAGGGCGGCTCGCCCAGCACCACGGCGGGAATGCCGGCGCCTTGCAGCAGATCGTCCAGGCCCCGCATCAACTGCGTGCCGGTGGCGAAGATCTTCTCGTAGGCGCCGGGCCGGCGCAGGATCTCCAACGTCGCCAGACCCGCCACGGCGGCCACGGGATTGCCACTAAGCGTGCCGATCTGCGGCATGAAGCTTTCGTCCGCCACGGCGTTCTTGTCGAAATGCGCCATGATGTCGGCTCCGCCCGCGATTGCCGCCAGGGGGAAACCGCCGCCGATCACTTTGCCCATGGCGCAAAGATCCGGCGTCACGCCGTAATAGGCCTGGGCCCCGCCATAGGCGAAACGGAAACCGGTCACCACTTCGTCAAAGATCAAGGGAATGCCGTATTCCGTGGCCAGGTCGCGCAGGGTCTGCAGAAAGCCCGGTTCGGGGGGCAGCAGGCGCTGGAACGGCTCGACAATAATGCCGCCCAATTCGTCGTGATGCTCCTTGATCAGGCTGGCCGCCGTATCGGCATCATTGAAGGGCGCGATCAGGACCTCGTCGCGAATGCGTTGCGGTATGCCTGCGGAATCCGGTGCCGCCTGGGGGAAATTGCCCGGTCGTTTCGGTGCCATGCTCATCAGGGCATAGTCACTCATGCCGTGATAACCACCTTCGAATTTCAGGATCTTGTCGCGGCCACGGTGCGCGCGGGCCAGGCGCATGGCGTAGAACGTCGCTTCCGACCCGGTGGAGACAAAGCGGACCTTGTCGGCGCAGGCCACTGCATCGACGATTTCGGCGGCCAGACGGATGCCGGCCTCGTTATTGGCAAAAAATGTCGTGCCGCGCTGTACCTGCTCCTGTACCGCCGCCAAGACTTCCTCGTTGCCATGGCCCACCAGCATGGGGCCGGAGCCGAGCAGGAAATCCACATACTCGTTGCCCGAGACATCCCAGACCCGGCCGCCTCGGCCTTCCTTGATGACAATGTCGGATGCCAGATTGCCAAAGCCGCCCGCCGGCAAAACCTTTGCCGCCAGATCCACCAAAGCCTGTTCGTCGTCGCTACGTTTCAGATCGCTCATGATATTTTCCAATAAGGCTATCGAACCATGTTACCGGACCATGTTTCGGGGTACATCCCGGAACGGACGGTCGGTATCGTTGCGGGGTTCCTTGGGCATTCCCAGGACGCGCTCGGAGATAATGTTGCGCTGGATCTCGTCCGTGCCGCCGGCAATCGATATGGCCGGGGTCGAGACCAGAATCTCGGCAATGACACCATCCATGGGACTGTCGCTGCCGGTCAGCATGGCATCGGCGCCGGTGATCATGGTGTGCACATGGTTGCCCAGGCGCGCGACATGGCTGGCCGCCAGCTTGCCGATGGACCCTTCGGGGCCCTGGTTGCGGCCCAAAACAGCCGCGGCGCGGGCACGGCGCGCGGTCCACTCGGCGGATTTGGCCATGGTCAATAATTTGGCGATTTCCTGGCGCACCACGGGATCATCATATTTGCCGGTTTCCTTGGCCCGCTGGATCACCAGATCGACGCGTCCCATGCGCTGGGGATACCATTTGTAAGGCGCCATGGCATGGGCGATTTCCTCCCGCTCCTCCACATAGGCGCGTTCGGGGCGGTCCGTGCCCATGGCCCAGCGGCGCAGGCCGTCGGCGCCCCGGCGTTCGTGCATCAGGGTGGTGGTGGCGATCTTCCAGCCATCGCCCAGGCCCTCAACTTGGAATTCCGGCTCGATCACCGCGTCGGTGAAAAACACCTGATTGAACGAGGCATGGCCGTTCATCTGTTTCAGGGGCTGTACGTCGACCGCATCCTGGGTCATGTCCAGGACGAAATAGCTCAAGCCCTTGTGCTTGGGCACATCCCAATCGGTACGCGCCAGCAACAGACCCCATTGGGCGTGATGGGCCGAAGTGGTCCAGACCTTCTGGCCGTTGATGATCCACTTGCCGTCTTTCAGATCGGCCCGTGTCACCGCACCCGCCAGGTCCGAGCCGCTGCCCGGTTCCGAGAACAGTTGGCACCAGGTGTCCTCGCCCGTGAGGATGCGGCGAAGGAACTTCTCCTTATGCATCTGGCTGCCATGTTCCAGCAGGGTGGCGGCGGCCAGCATGCGGATGCCGGCACGGGCCACGCCGATGGCGCCGATTTTCTGGAATTCCTCCTCTATTGCCGAGACCATGCCGTCGGGCAGGCCCCGGCCATACCATTCCTTGGGCCAGGCCGGCATGCCCCAGCCGGAATCGGCCAGCTTGTTACGCCATTCCACCAGGCCCTGGTTGGGATCCCAATTTTCCTGCAGCCAGGCGCGGACTTCCGCAAGAACTTCAGCTTCGTTTATGTCGCTCATAATCCTGTCCTCAACCTTGCCAGCGCTGCAACATCAGTTCCCGGTGATAGCTGGGGTCGCCCAGAAACACCTCGGAACTTTTCGCGCGCTTGAACCACAAATGGGTATCGTTATCCCAGGTAAAGCCAATGCCGCCATGAATCTGGATGGTGTGGATGGCGGTCTGCATATAGGCTTCCGCCGCGCCAGCCTTGGCCAGCGATGCCATGGCGCCCAGCTCCTCGCCGCCGTCATGATCGCCATCGGCGGCGGCGGCGGCGTAATAGGCGGCGGATTTTGCCAGCTCCACATCGATCAGCATATCGGCTGATTTATGCTTCATGGTCTGGAACGAAGCGATGGTGCGGCCAAACTGCATGCGCAACTGGGCATAGTCCAATGCCTGTTCCCGCAGGGCCTCGGCCCCGCCGACCATTTCGTTGGCCAGACAGGCAACCGCCTGATCCAGGGTCTTGGCCAAGGGCGCCGCCGCGCCGCTTTCGCTGCCCAGCAACTGCGCGGAGACGCCGTTGAATTCCAGGCGGGCCAGCTTGCGGGTATCATCGACGCCTTGCAGGCGCCGGCTTGAAAGACCCTCCGCACCGCCTTGCACGGTGAAGAATGACAGACCCTCGTCGCCCGAAGTGCCCGGTGCCCGCGCCAGAACCACGATCAGTTCCGCCGTATGGCCATCCAACACGAAGCTCTTGACGCCATCCAGTTGATAGCCGCCATCGACTTTGGATGCCGTCATCTGAACGCCATCCGTGTCCCAGCGGCCATTTTCCTCGGTGAAAGCCAGGGTGGCGCGGGTTTCGCCGGCGGCGATGGGCGGCAGCAGGGCTCGCTTTTGCTCTTCATCACCGGCATTCAGAATAGTGGTGGCCGCCAGCACGACAGTTGAGAAATAGGGCGCACAGAGCAGGCTGCGGCCCATTTCCTCCAGCACGATGGCCAGTTCTACATAGCCAAAGCCCTGGCCGCCGTATTCTTCCGGAATGTGAATGGCGGTGACGCCCAAATCCTGGCTCAACTGCCGCCAGATGTCTGGATCGTAGCCATCCTCGGTCTCCATCAGGCGGCGCACTTCCGTGGTCGGTGATTTTTCCGCCAGGAAACGCCTCAGGATCGAACGGAATTCGGTCTGCTCATCGGTAAAACTAAAACTCATGGCACGTGCCTCCCTAGAAACACAGTGTAGACTGAACGAGCGGAAGGGTGAAGACTGGGAAACGCCCATGTTGAATATTGGAGAAATGCCGTGAACCAAGTCAGCCCCGATCCCACCTATATGACCGTGCATGCGCTGTCCGCCGCCATTGCCGATGGCAGCCTGACCTCCACGGATATCGTTGAATGCTGCCTGCAACGGATCGCCGCGCATGACGGCAAGCTGCATGCCTTCGTCACGGTTTATGCGGACGAGGCGCGCCAGGCGGCAAAGGCCGCCGATGATGCGATCCAGTCCGGTCATTCCCTGGGCCCGCTGCATGGCATCCCCATCGCCCTGAAGGACATCATCGATATGGAGGGGCGGATCACAACGGGGGGCAGCCAGGTCTGGCGCCAACGGATCTCGCCCACCACGGCGACGGTGGCGCAACGCTTGATCGGGGCCGGCATGATCGTCATCGGAAAGACCCATTCCGTGGAATTCGCCATGGGCGGCTGGGGCACCAACACCCACATGGGCACGCCGTGGAACCCGTGGGATCTGCACACGCACCGTACACCGGGCGGTTCCTCCTCAGGCTCCGGCGTGGCGGTGGCCGCCGGCATGGTGCCCGCCGCCATCGGCACGGACACGGGCGGTTCGGTGCGTCTGCCGGCCTCGTACTGCGGCCTGGCCGGTTTGAAGACCACGGTTGAACGGGTCAGCCTGCATGGAATTCTGCCGCTGAGCACGACATTGGATACACCGGGGCCCATGACCCGCTCGGTCGAGGATACGGCGATGATCTATGATGTAATCCAGGGCCCCGATCCATTGTGGCCGCCGACCCTGGCCCATAACGCACTAAGCCCGTTCAGCAATCTGCGCCGTGGCGTGCAAGGTCTGCGCCTGGCCGCGATTTCCGGTGCCGAACGGAACGGTGTCGATGCCCCGACCTTGGCTGCCTTTGACGCCGCGCAGGATACGTTGCGGACCTTGGGCGCGGTAATCACGGAAATCGAGATGCCCCGGCCCTTCACGGACTTTGCCGCCATTGCCGGGCGGATCATCGGCGCGGAAGGCTATCGTTTCGTCGGCCATTTGGCGGATGATGACGAACTACCCGTCGATCCCAACGTGCGCCCGCGCATTCAACTGGGCCGGGACATCAAGGCCCATGAATACCTCGACGCCCTGGCCGAGAAGGAAGCCGCGAAGGCGGAATTCGAGGAAATCATGTTGGACTTCGACGCCCTGCTGTTGCCCAGCACCGAAACACCGGCCATTCCCGTGGTGGAGGCGGACGAGGGCGGCACGCCGGCCCGTTTTACCCGGGCCGGCAACTGCCTGGACCTTTGCGCCCTGTCCCTGCCAAATGGGATGTCGCCGGATGGCCTGCCCACATCCCTGCAAATCGCCTGCGCCGGCTATGACGAGGCCATGGCCCTGCGCATCGGCTGGGCCTATGAACAAGCCACGGATTGGCACAATAAGCATCCAAACCTGGACGGATAATTTTATCACGTCTTGGTGAGCCCGGTTGCAACCTCTCCCCCGCTCTGCTCCAATAAAGCCAATGTCGATGAGGGGAGTGCATCATGGCTGAAAAGTTAGGGGCGGGTGACGGATTTCCGAATATGTCACTGCCATTGGTCGGCGGCGGCGAGATTACCTTGCCGGCGGATCTGAAAACCACCTATTCGGTGATCCTGTTCTATCGCGGCCATTGGTGACCCTTCTGCCGCCGGCAGTTAGCCGGCTATCAGAACGAAATTGAGACCTTGAACGAACTGGGCGTTTCCGTGGTCGCGGCCAGCACCGACGACGAGGAAAAGGCGGCGGAAGTGGCCGCCGATCTGTCCTATCCGGTGGCCTATGGCGTCAGCCGTGAACAGGCCGACAGCCTGGGTGCCTGGTGGGAAGACCGGCGCGGTATTATTCAACCCAGCGAATTTCTGTTGGACGCTGAACACAAGGTGATGACCTCGACGTACAGCGCCGGTCCCATTGGCCGTATAGAGCCGGCCGATTTGGTCAAAATCGCGACGATGTACGAGAAGCGGCGCAAAGAAGGCTAACTGGCCGGGGCCTCGCCAACCGCAATGTTGTCGATCAGGCGGGTTTCGCCCAGCCATGCCGCCACCAGCAGGCGGGCGGGGCGTTGCGCCGTGTCTACTGGAACCAGGGTTTCGGCATCGCAAAGCTCCAGGTAATCGATCTTTGTGAATCCGGCATCGTTTAGCTGTTTCTTGGCGGAGGCAAGTTCCGCATCCACCGTGCCGCGTCCGGCTTCGATGTTGTCCGCCGCCATGCGCAGCACCTGGATAATCGTCGCCGCCTGTTGCCGTTCCGTCGTGTCGAGGTAGGCATTGCGCGACGACAGCGCCAGGCCATCGGCCTCGCGCACCGTGGGTCCGCCAACGACGTCCACGGGGATATTGAGGTCTTGGGCGGCCTGGCGGATGACCAACAGCTGCTGATAGTCCTTCTCGCCGAATATCGCCACGTCTGGCAGGGCCTGCAGCAACAGCTTGCTGACAACGGTGGCGACACCGTCAAAAAAGCCGGGTCGCGAAGCGCCGCATAGACCATCCGTGATCCCCGTGACGCTGACAGTAGTGGCGAAATTGTCGGGATACATGACGCTGACATCAGGCGCGAACAGCAGATCGACGCCCTCCGCAATCAGCTTCTCCACATCCTCGCCCTCGCCGCGGGGATAGGTTTCGAAGTCTTCCGATGGCGCAAACTGTTTCGGATTGACGAAAATCGTGGCGCAGACCCGGTCGCAGAGTTCATGGCCCTGGCGCATCAGCGACAAATGCCCTTCGTGCAACGCGCCCATGGTCGGAACAAGCGCGACGGTCTGGCCTTTGCTGCGCCATTCGGACACTTTTTCGCGCAGGGCGGCCACCGTTCTTACGATTTCAAGACCTGTCGTTTCCATGGGCCTTACTCTGTTACATTTTCCTAATAACCGCAGTACCCCCTCCCGGCCCCGAAGGCAACCAACCTTTCCCTGAATGAAAAAACCCACTTTCGCTTGCGTTTCTCCGGAAACAGGGCTATCTCCCCCGCCATGATTAAGTTGAGCAACATATCCAGTCTGCGACGCCGCCGCACCTAAGGGGCGGGCGGTCAACTTTTTCTATTCTCTGAACAGCGAAAATTTATCTCCCGCCGCCGGGTCTTCGGCGGGTTGGGCTTGTTTGTTCCTGTCTTGCCGTGGGCGGCGCCCATGCACCTGAAAGGACAGAACAATGCAAGATTCGAATTTCACACCGTTGATGGAAATTACTCAGCGGCCCGAAACCGTCTTCGTCAAAGGCCAGGGCAGCTGGCTTTATGACAGTGAAGGCAAGGCCTATCTGGACTTTGTTCAGGGTTGGGCGGTCAACTGTCTGGGCCATAGCCCCGAACTCCTTGTCGCGGCGATCACCGCTCAGGCCGGCCAATTGATCAACTGCAGTCCGGCCTATTTCAACCAACCGATGCTGGACCTGGCGGCGGCTTTGACCAATGCCGCCGGCCTGGAGCAGATTTTCTTTGCCAACAGCGGCGCCGAGGCCAATGAAGGCGCCATAAAGCTGGCCCGGAAATGGGGCAAGTTGCACCGCGATGGTGCCTACGAAATCATTACCATGGCGCATGGTTTTCACGGCCGCACCCTGGCCACCATGGCGGCCTCGGGCAAGGACGGCTGGGACAAATTGTACCCGCCGAATATGCCCGGCTTTCCGAAAGTGCCCTTTGGCGATCTGGCGGCCACGGCGGCGGCGATCACGAAAAATACCGTGGCCGTCATGGTCGAACCGGTCCAGGGCGAGGCCGGCGTCATTGATGCGGCGGATAGCTATATGCAGGGCCTGCGCAGCCTGACCAAGGAGCACGGAATTCTGTTGATTGCTGACGAGATCCAGACGGGTATGGGGCGGACTGGCAAAATGTTCGCCTGTCAGCACACCGGCATCACGCCTGACATCATGACCCTGGGCAAGGGTATCGGCGGTGGCGTACCGTTGGCGGCCTTGCTGGCGACGGGATCCGCCTGTTGTTTTGCCCATGGCGATCAGGGCGGCACCTTCAATGGCAATCCGCTGATGATGGCGGCTGGATTGGCTGTCTGGCGGGAATTGAGCAAGCCCGGATTCCTGGATGATGCCACGGCTGCCGGCGCTTATCTGAAGCAAGGATTGGCGGCTTTATCGGCAAAGCATGGCATGGGCGCGGTCCGGGGCCGGGGCCTGTTGCTGGCGCTTGATCTGAAGGCGCCGATGGGCGGGGCGATCGCGGCGGCGGCGCTTGCGGACGGTTTGCTCCTCAATGCGCCGCGCCCCGATAGCCTGCGGTTCATGCCCGCACTTAATATTGAAGAAACCCAGATCGACCAGATGCTGTTTATTTTAGATAAGGTCATTGAGCAGACCATAACCCGCGCGGCTTAGAATTGTTTCTGTTTGTATCCGGGGGTCCGGCCATGCATTGGGCCTCCGGAGGTAGACAAACATCAGTCAATATCGTCAAAAATACCCGTCGGCTTGCCGTCGATGCTCTTGGTGTTCTTGCGGCCCCAGTATTTTCTGACGCCATCCTCACCCATGTCTTCGTAGTAGGGGACGAGTTCCGTTTCGCCACGGCTTCTCTCGAACGGCATCACCGGAACACCCGTGCCGCACGATGTCTGGGTCAGCTCGACCGTCAGGTCAAAGATCTGCCGGCTGCCCGCCATCTCGGGAAAAAGCGCGATCGACGCTTGCCATTCAGGTTGCCGGGGATGGATAACCTTAGCGGAACCATAAACCCGCAGGATTAGGGGATCGCCCTTGAAGGCGCAGAACATCAAGGTCATGCGCGGCGTATCGCGGATGTGCGCGGCAGTTTCGTTGCCGCTGCCGCTCAGATTTAACCAGACGATCCTGTCCTCGGCGGCAAGGCGCAAGGTGTCCATGCCCTTGGGCGAGAGATTTACCCGGCCATCCCGTGCCGCCGTTGCGACGAAAAACAACGGCTGCTCAAGAATGAATGTCTGATGTTTGGCGCTGAGTTTCTTGCTGATCGCCATTGCGAAGCCCTCCCCAGTTGGACCAGCGCCTATCATCATCGTCTGACCAGGGATTACAATGATCGATTGCAGCCCCACCGGATTGGACCGATTATGGTACATTCCATTTCCCAAGGAGCCGATTCAAGCCATTACCATGTCCATGCGTTTGCAAATTTTGATCGTTGGCCTGCTGACCGCCATATTGGCGGCTGGCTGGTGGTCGTTCGACATTTGGGGCGGCGGCAGCGCGGTGGCGAAAAAGGCCAAGCGTTCCGGCACCACATTGGTGCTGGTGGAAAAGGCCGTGCTCACCGACGACCATATTTCCCTGACCCTGGTGGGCACGGGCAAGGCCATCCGCTCCGCTCAGCTGCACCCGGCGGTGGCGGGCGAAGTGCGCCAGATCGTCTTCAAGGCCGAACAGCGGGTGAAAAAGGGCCAGGCGCTGATCCGCCTGGACGACAAGCATCAGCGCCTGAAAGTCCGTTTGATGGAGGTCGCTATCGCCGAGGCCCGGCGCCAGCTGCAACGCATGCAGAAATTGACGCCGTCGGGCTATGCCGCGCGCACCCGCCTGGATACGGCGCAGACGCAACTGGACCTGGCCCAATTGCGCCTGGAACAGGCCAACGCCGAACTGCATGACCGCACTATCCATGCGCCGTTCGCCGGCGTGGTCGGCATGACCGATCTGAACCGGGGTGACCGGGTCACCACGGATACCATGGCGGTGACCCTGGATGACCGCTCCGCCATTCTGGTGGAGTTTACCGTGCCCGAAGCCCATGCCGGGCGAATAGCGGTCGGCGATACGATTTCGGTCCGTCCATGGTCGTCGCCCGAAACGGTGATAGAGGGCAAGATCAGTGCCCTGGCCAGCCGCATCGACAGGAGCACGCGTTCGCTGCGGGTCCAGGCCCGGATCGCCAATCCAAAGGACCGCATCCGCCCCGGCGGCTCGTTCCAGGTAGAGCTGGCATTCAAGGGCGGGGCCTATCCCATTGTCCGCGAGGTTGCCGTGTTGTGGAGCCGGGATGGTGCCTATTTATGGCGCATCACGGATGGCAAGGCGGAAAAGGTATATGTCCGTCTGGTCCGGCGCGACAAGGGGCGGGTGCTGGTGGATGGTCCCTTGCAGCCGGGCGACCTGATCGTGGTGGAAGGCGTTCAGGGCCTGCGTCTGGGGCAAAAGGTAAAGACTGCGCCCTTTAAGGCCGGAACATCGTAATGATCGGGCTCGGTGATCTGCCATCCCTGGCCGTGCGCCGGCCAACGCTGATCGTCGTCCTGAATTTGCTGATTATCGTCGCCGGCCTGGGTGCTCTGCTGGGGGTGGAGGTCCGTGAGCTGCCGGATGTGGACCGCCCGTGGGTTAGTGTCCGCGCCTTTTTCGAGGGCGCCTCGCCGGAAACCATGGATGCGGAGGTGACCTCCGTCATTGAAAGCGCGGTGGCCCGGGTCGCCGGCGTCAAGATCATCGCCTCGGCTTCGGAAGAAGACAACGCGCGTATTTTTGCGCAGTTTGCCGCCACTGTTGATATCGATGTCGCCGCCAACGATGTGCGCGAGGCCGTCGCCGGGGTCGAACGGCGCCTGCCCGAGGGGGTGGAGGATATCGTCGTGGTCAAGGCGGACAGTAATGCCCGGCCCATCATCCGCCTGGCCCTGACCTCCGATCACCTCTCGCAAGAGGCCCTGACCGAGCTGGCCGAGGATGACGTCAAGCCGGAGCTAGCGGCGATCGAAGGCGTGGCTATCGTTAATCTGTTTGGCGACCGCAAACGGGTGCTGCGCGTGGTGGTCGATCCCATGCGCCTGGCCAGTTATCACCTATCCATCAGCGATGTCGCAAAGGTGCTGGAAAGCACGGACATGGATGTGCCGGCGGGCAGTTTCAAATCCGACGATCAGATGCTGCTGGTCCGCGCCGATGCCTCCCTGTGGCGGCCCGGCGATGTGGAACGCCTGGCCATTAACGAGCATGTCCGCCTGGGCGACGTCGCCCGCGCCATTTACGGTCCGGCGGAAGCTCTCAGCCATACCTTGTTAAATGGCCGCAAGGTGATCGGCATGGCCCTGATCCGAAAGGCCAAGTCAAATACCATTGCCATTTCCGACGGCGTGGACAGGGCGGTTGCGCGCCTGAACAAACGCCTGAAAGGCGCCGAGGTCATCAAGATCTCCGACGATGCCCGCTTTATTCGCGGCTCGATCCGCGAAGTGGTCTACAGCCTGGGCATCGCCACCCTTGTGGTGATCGCCGTCATTTATGCCTTCATGACCGCCGTGCGCCCGACCCTGATCCCCGCCGTGGCCATCCCCATTGCCTTGGCCGGCACGATCGCCGCCATATGGCTGTTGGGCTTTTCCATCAACATTTTGACCTTGCTGGCCCTGGTGCTGGCGACGGGGATGATTGTCGATGACGCCATCGTGGTGGTGGAGAATGTTCAGCGTCAGCGCTCCTTGGGCCATGGGCCTCTGGCCGCTGCCGTATTGGGCACCCGGCAGGTGTTTTTCGCGGTGCTGGCGACCACGGCGACATTGATTTCGGTCTTTTTGCCCATCGCGTTTCTGCCCAGCGTGGCGGGTAAACTGTTTAGCGAATTCGGTTTTGTCCTGGCCATTGCCGTGGCCATATCTTCATTTGTCGCCCTGACCCTCTGCCCCATGCTGGCGGCGCGCCTGCCCGCTGATTGGGGGGCGGAGAAGCCGGGTGCGCCCGGCCCTCTTTCGCGCTTTGGCAACGCTATAACGGCGGCTTATCAAAGGCTGTTGGATTTCACCCTTGGCGCGCCGGTGCTGGTTCTTGGCTGTGCGGTGTTTCTGGCCGCGGGCGCGGTGGCTCTGTACCCTACGATTGATCGGGAGCTGCTGCCGAAGGAAGACCGGGGTGCTATTGTCATCTATATGCAGGGTCCCGACGGCGTCGGCCTGGACTATATGGACCGACAGTCGGCCCAGGCCGAAGCCATATTGGAGCCGCTGCGGGAACGCGGCGAGGTCAGTAATATCTTCGCTATCGTCGGGCGCTGGGATCTGAACCGGGTCTTTCTAATGGCGCCGCTTACGCCCTGGTCCGAGCGCACGCGCAGCCAGAATGATATTGCCAAGACCCTGCGTGGGCCGCTAAAGGCCATTCCCGGCGCCACGGCGCGAGTCAGCCAGCCTAACAGCTTGAACCTGCGCCGCTCCGGCGGACGTTTGGAATTCACCCTGACGGGGGGCAATTACAAGGATATCGCGGCCGCCGCCGATACGTTCCTGGCCGCCATGCACGAGCGTATCCCGAATTTGGAAGACCCGGAAATTGAGTACCAGCAGACCCAGCCGCAGCTGTCGGTCAAGGTGGACCGGGGCCGGGCCGAAGATCTGGGCGTTGAGGTGGAGGGTGTCGCGGATACCCTGCGGGCCATGGTCGATGGCCTGAAGGTGGCGGAGCTGAATGTCAATGACCGGACCATTCCGGTGAGGATTGAATCCGCCGCCGGCGCCATCAATGATCCTTCGGATCTGAGCAATCTATTCGTGCCCACGGCAAGCGGCGATCTGGTGCCCCTGTCCGCCTTTATCTCGTTGGAGGAGGTCGGCGTAGCGGCCGAACTGGACCGGGCCGGGCAAAGCCGCGCCATCGAGATCGATGCGCCCCTCGCACCTGGCTACAGCCTGCCCGAGGCGATGGCTGACGTGGAGGCCCTGGCCAATGAAATCCTGCCGCCTGGTATTGGCCTGCGTTTCATCCGCGAGGCGGCAACCCTGCAGGATGCCAACCATGACGTCGCGATCACCTTTGCGGTGGCCATATTGGTGGTGCTGTTGGTACTGGCGGCACAGTTCGAGAGCGTGTTTTCCGCCGTGGTTATCGTCCTCACCGTGCCGTTCGGCCTGGCGGCGGCGGTCTTCGCCCTGAAATTCACGGACTCCTCGCTGAATATCTACAGCCAGATCGGCCTGGTTATGCTGGTCGGCCTGATGGCCAAGAACGGCATTCTGGTTGTCGAATTCGCCGATCAACTGCGCGACAAGGGCCTGTCCGTGCATGATGCGGTGCGCGAGGCTGCCCTGACCCGCCTGCGTCCGGTCATAATGACCATGCTGTCCACGGTACTGGGGGCGCTACCCCTGATCCTGGGCAGCGGCCCTGGCATGGAGGCGCGGTCCGCGATTGGCTGGGTCGTCTTTGGCGGCCTGGGCATGGCCACGGTGTTCACGCTCGTCCTGATCCCAGTAATCTATAGCCTGTTGGCCCGCTTCCGCGCGCCCCGCGCACATGCCGGTCGGCGCCTGTCCGAAGAGCTAAGCGAGGCCGAGCAAGCCGTATTCGGTCGCGCGGCGGAATAGAGGCGGCAGGATATCAATTTCGCTCGGAAATACGCCCTTCACCCCTTGTAGATGAAATCCTCGTTCAGGCTGGCCAGGTCAGGGGCGCCGATCTGGCCCATGATAAGGTCCAGCTCCCGGCGCAGGATCTCGATGGCCTTGGTCGCGCCCGCCGTTCCGCCGGCGGTAACGCCATAAAGCGTGGCGCGGCCGACGAAGACGAAATCGGCGCCTAGGCACAAGGCGGTGGCGATGTCGGAGCCGCGCTGGATGCCGCTGTCCAGCATGATGGTCATGCGGTCGCCCACGGCGGCGGCGATGCTGGGTAATACCTCGATGGAGCCTGGCGCCCGGTCCAGTTGCCTCGCGCCGTGATTGGAGACCACGATGCCGTCGCAGCCCAGTTCCGCCGCTTTTACGGCGTCGTCGGGGTGCATGATGCCTTTGAGGATAAATTTGCGCGGCCAGATTTCCCTGAACCGCGCCACATCATCCCAGGTCAGGGGCGGCGTGGTCATTGAGGCCATGAAGTCGGCGACTTTGTCCGCATCCGCGCCCTCGCCGGCGTAGGGCAGCCAATTGGGAAACATCGGCAGGCCGGCCTTTAAATAGTCGAACAGCCAACCGGGATAGCTGAGCGCGTCAAGTTTGGTCGCCAGGCTTAGGCGCAAGGGCCGGCCAAAGCGGTTGCGGGCATTGCGTTCCCGGTTCGAATGCACCGGCACGTCCACCGTCAGCACCAGGGCGCCCAGCCCCGCCGCTTCGGCCCGGCGGATCATATCCTCGGATACGGATTTGTCCCGTGCGGCATAAAGCTGATACCAGCCGTGCTCCGGCGCCAGCTTGCCCAAATCTTCGATCGACGCGTTGGAGGAGCCGGACATCACGAACGGCACATTGGCATCCCGGGCCGCCTGGGCCAGCATCATATCGCCGCCGACACGGAACATGCCCGCGAGACCGGTGGGCGAAATACCAAAGGGCAGATCGTATTTGCGGCCGAACAATTCCTTTGTCAGGTCGCGCTTGTCCACGTCGACGAGATAACGGGGCACCATCAAGAGATCGCGGAAGGCCTGTTGGTTACGGTCCAGGCCGATTTCGTCATCGGCGCCGCCCTCGATAAAATCATAACAGATCTTGGGGATGCGCCGTTTGGCGAGTAGGCGCAGGTCGTCGAAATTTACGGCGTCGTCGATACTCATGGCTGCTCCGCTCCAGTTCAATTTGTTATGGCTATTTTGGCCCGGACGGACGCCCGCGCCAAGTGGTTGATTTGCCCACCTTCACATGGCAGCCCGATTGATGGACAATACAGCATCATATTTGGAGAGGAATTGGCATGTCGATCACTCTGGGCGAAGGCGATTATAAATACCGCGTGCGGGAAGATTGGGCCAAGTTGCCCGAGGGCTGGGACTTTCGCGATGTCGCCGGCATCGGTATCGACAGCAAGGATCAGGTCTATGTCTTCAACCGTGGCCGCCAGCCCATGATCGTATTCGACCGGGAGGGAAACTTCTTGCGCTCCTGGGGCAGTGATATCTTTCACCGCGCCCATGGCCTGCATATCGGCCCCGACGATGCGCTTTATTGCACCGACGATGGCGACCATACCGTGCGCAAATGCACACCCGAGGGCAAGGTCCTGATGGAAATCGGCGTGCCTGGCGAACCCGCACCCTATGTCAGTGGCGAGCCGTTTCACCGCTGTACCCACACCGCTTTGTCGCCGGACAATCACATCTTTGTCTCCGACGGCTATGGCAACGCCAGGGTTCACAAATATTCACCGGACGGCAAGCTGGTGATGTCCTGGGGCGAGCCGGGCAGCGATCCCGGCCAGTTCAACATCGTCCATAATATTGTCGCCGACGACGATGGCTGGATCTATGTGGCGGACCGGGAGAACCACCGCGTTCAGGTCTTCGATACCAACGGCAAATACGAAACCCAATGGAATAACCTGCACCGCCCCTGCGGGCTGTTCATGCCCAGGGGCAATTGTCCCAACTGCGTGATCGGCGAGCTGGGCCCTGGCATGCCTGTGAACCGCAACATGCCTAATTTGGGCCCACGCCTGACCATCGTTACCAGCAAGGGCGAACGGGTGGCACGTTTGGGCGGCGAGGACGGCTTTGTCCTGGAGCCGGGTCATTTCATGGCGCCGCACGGCCTGGCCATGGATTCCAGAGGCGACATTTATGTGGGCGAGGTCAGCTACACAAACTGGGCATCCTCGTTCGGTGGGCAACCCATGCCCAGCTACCTCAGCACCCTGAAGAAGCTGGAGAAGATGAATTAGGCTCAGCCCTTGAATGGTTCCCGTTCGTTATAAAGGCGGGCGGCGTCTTCCATGCTCATGAATTCGGCGCCCAGGTCGCGCAGTTTGCCGATAAAGCGTTCGAGCATCAGCATGCGGTGGCCGCGCCCGATGACATAGGGGTGGCAGGTATAGGTGATGATGCCCCAGTCCGTGCAGCGCGTCATATAGATGAAGTCATCGACCCAGTTTTCCATGACGCTGTTGGCGTTGCGGTGGCCGTCCCTGGCCGCCGTCATCTCGAAATGCGGATGGTCATCCTGTGACCAGCTGATGGGCATTTCGATCAATGGCGTCTCTGGGCCGAACACCATGGGTTTGTGCAGATCGATTTCGTCGCCCTGGCGGATACGGTAGGGGGAATAATCGTGCCCCATCATTGAACTTTCGTAATGAAAGCCATGCTTCAGCAGCAATTCGAGCGTATGGGGGCTTAGATCCCAGGCCGGGGAACGATAGCCCCGCGCGTTCTGGCCCGTCAGGCGCTTGATCGCCTCGTTGGCGCGGATCATTTCCTCTTCTTCCTGCTCCCGGTCCAGCAGTGCCGGCTGTACGTGGGTCCAGCCGTGATGGCCGACCTCGTGACCGCCCGCTACCACTTCGGCGCAGGCTTCGGGATAGGTTTCGATGGTGAAGCCGGGGATAAACCAGGTCGAGGGGATTTCCTCAGCCGCCAGCAGGGGCAGAAGACGGGAAGCCCCGACAATGCCGAACTCGCCGCGCGAGATTGGCGTGGGTGTCGTCATGCCCCGGGCGATATGCCCCGACATGACATCGAAATCGAACGTTAAACAAACTATATGCCGTGCCATGAACTTGTTTACCTGAATGTCATCATTGTCTGGGATAATTGTGCGTTTAGATCGGACGGGACGCAATGCACCATTCAAGTTGGATCTCTGCTGTAATTTGCGTGGCGACGATTGCCATCGCGCCATGTGCCCTGGCCAAGCCGGTACCTCTGTTGCCGGATGGCGCGCTAACTGCGGCGGAACGCGCGGCCTTTGCCATTTTGGTACCGGAGGCCGACAAGGACATCAAACTGCCCGCCGTACCGCCGAAAAGGGCCATGATTCCCCATACGAGCAATGTCGCCGAGGCCCTGGGCCTGCCGTTTTCCGGCCGTTTGAAAGAGGGCTATGACGCGTTCATGACGGGCGACACGGACCACGCCCTGGCCTTGCTGGACGCGGGCATGAAAGACGCCTGGGGCAGCCAGATGAAATTTCGCCTTTCGCTGATCCGGGCCGATCTGCTGGCGCGGGGCGACCGCATCGACGATGCGGAAAGCTCGATTTTGAATACGGCGGTATTGGAGAGGGATTATGCGGGCGACACATTGATCAGCCGGGCCGTGCGGGGTGATATCCGCGCCCGTCTTGGCGATGCCGCGGCGGGAGAAGGCGATCTGGCCCGCGTGGCACTGGCGCTGGAAGGCTGGCAGCTTCCAACCGAATTCGATGAGATGCCGGACATGATCGAGATTGTCATTAATACCGAGGCCAAGTTTCGCGCCGCCCTCGGTCTGGCATCGCTTTATATCCGTGCGGGCCAGTATGCCAAGGGTCTCGCCTGGGCGGTGCGGCTGGAGCGCCATTTTGTCCGGCTGTTTACCCTGGCGGATAATTCGGAATACGGCCATATGGTGCCGTTGATCCCGGAATTCTATTTGGCCCGTGGCGAGAACATGGCCTATCTGGGCGCCGGTATCTTGGCCGTCATGGATAGGCCCGAACAAGCCGCGCCCTACTTTGCCGCCGCCGAGGGCTTCTTCGAGGCCATGGGTTATGATCAGGGCCGTGCCGTAACAGCCGCCCTGCGGGCCCGTGCGCTGTACGATATTGGCCGGGACGAGGCGTTCGAGACAGTAGCGGTGTCTGCTATCGCCCTGGCCGCGAAGGCGGGTTTGGGCGAGCTGGTCTGGCGTCTGGAGGCCTTGCGCGGCGAGCGGTTTTTCGTCGCCGGCGACATGGCACGGGCGGAACCCGCCTTGCGCCGGGCCCAGGACGCGGTGACGTTGGTCAGCGGCGCGCTGTCAAGCGATCAGTCAAAACTGCGGTTTGGTTTCGGTAAGGAGCATTTGACCCAATTGCTTGCCGCCGTGGATGTGGCAAAAGGGCAATATGCCGCGTTGTTCAGTGACATGGAACAAGGCCGGGCCCGCTCTTTCATGGACATGCTGGCAAATCAGGCCATTGCCTCGGGCGATCAGGACGCCTTGATGACGGAAATCAGGCGCCTGGAACGGGATATTCGCCGTCAACGTCTGGCCAACGCTATCCCGGGCGCGGCCAGCCAGGCAAGATTGGATCGGGAGGCGGTGTTGTTGCGCCGGCATGGCGCGGCGATGTCTGATCTGCGCCGGGCCAATCCGGAATTGGCGGATGTCCTATCAGTGGCGACGGTGGCCTTGGCGGATGTGCAAGACCGGCTGATGCCAGGCGAAATGCTGGCCTATGCGGTGCCCGCCACATCGGCGGCGCCGATAAGCTGGCTAATGATCGACAAGGACGGCGCCCGGATCATCAAGACCGCTATCAGTCAGGCCGATCTAGCCATGCGGCTGGCTACACTTTCCGATGCCATCGCCCTGGGCGCCACCGCCGCTCAGGTGGAGATCGCGGCGCAACTAGCCGAGCAGTTGGCGATTGCCAAATGGGGCGGGGCCAAGGGCGTTTATGTGGTGCCGGCGGGTCAGCTCTACTTCGTGCCCTGGGCGGCATTGGGAACGGATTATTTTGTCGCCGTTCTGCCCATGGGCGCTTGGCTGAACAGGCCGCTTTCCCAAACGCGGGAAAATGCCGGCGCAACGATTGTTGGTGATCCGAATTTCTTTGGTGAGCTGCCGCAGTTGCCGGGCGCACGGGTGGAAGCGGCCGCGGTTGCCGAACTGTATCGCACGGTGCCGTTGCTTGGCGATGGTGCGACCGAGGCGAATTTGCGCGCTGCCGTTGGCGCCGGCGTCAATGTGCTGCACCTGGCCACCCACGGGCTTTTTGATGCGGATGATCCGTTGCACTCCGCTGTCATCGTGGCTGGTGCGGACACGGTAACATGGTTGACGGCGGCGCGTTTATTCGAGGCGCCCTTGAAGGCCGACCTGGTTGTTTTGTCCGCGTGCGAGACGGGCGTCGGCAAGGCCGTTGCGGGCGATGATTATCTGGGTTTGATGCGCAGCTTCTATCTGGGTGGTGCGCGCACGGTGGTGAATAGTCTATGGCCCGTGGCGGACAGGGGCACGCAAATTTTCATGACCCGGTTCCACGAGTTGGCCCGGCAAGGCGACTATGGCGCGGCCTGGCTGGCGGCTCGTGACGAGGTCAAGCGGCAAGGTTTTCCACCCGCCGTCTATGGTGCGTTCAATCTCGGCGGTGCCGCCCGGCGTTAAGACTGCTGCCGCGCCAGGAAGTCCAGCAGCAACCTATTGAATTCCTCGCTGCGTTCAATGTTCACCAGGTGCCCCGCGCCCTCGATGACGGTTAATTGGGCGCCCGGTATCAGCCGCCGCATCTCTTCACCAATGCCGGGCGGGGTAAGGCGGTCCTCGGCGCCATAAATCAGCTGCACCGGCACCGAAATGGTGCTGATATCAACCGGGCGGTCATAACGCATGGTGGCTTCCAGGGTTTTGATATAGCTTTCCTGATGCAATGCCTCGACACTCTCCACCAGGCGCTGGAAATGCGCTGGCGCGGCATTGGCGCTGACCAGGGTCTTTGCCAGGGGCTCCGCCATTTCCCGCAGGCTCTTGCCGGCCACCAAGGGCCCTTTGCGCAGATTTATGAATTCTTCCCGTTCTTTTGGCGGCAAGGTCGGCGTTGTGCCGGGGAAGGTGTCGCACAGGACCATCGCGGCGACCCGGCCAGGATAGCGGAAATACAAATCCTGGCTGATCCGCCCGCCCATGGACAGGCCAACCAGAAAGGCCTTGGATATCTCCAGATGATCTAGCAGGCGGACCATATCATCGGCAAATTGGGAAAAATCCAGCGGGCCGTCGTAGTCGTCCGAGAGGCCGTAGCCGCGCGCGTCCCAGGCGATGGCGCGATAATCAGGGGCGCAGGCGTGGAGTTGTTCGCGCCAGTTCGTACGGTTGCCGCCGATGCCGTGCAGGAACACGACCGGCGGGCCCGCGCCGATTTCGTCGTAGGCAATGCGCGGTTGACCGGGCACGTGGCCGGGAACGTGGGCGGTTTGCGATTCCATTCTTTTTCAATTCTCATCCAGGCTGCGGTATGATTGGGACAACAAAATCCCAGAAGGATAAGAAAAATGCAACGACGCAGCTTTGGCAAGACCGGTTTGGAGGTGTCCATTCTTGGCTTCGGCGGCGCGCCGGTCGGTTTTCTCGAGACCGAACAGGCGGAGGTCGCGGAACTTCTCAACAAACTGTTGGATCAAGGCGTCAATCTGATTGACACCGCCGCCGGCTATGACGGCTCCGAGGAAATGATCGGCAGGACCATTGGTCGCCGCCGGGACGAATATGTATTGGTTTCGAAATGCGGGCGGGCCATGGACGGCATTGCGGGCGAGGCCTGGTCGGCGGAATGCGTCGAGAATACCCTGAACAGGGCGTTGAGCAGGCTGCAAACGGATCATCTCGACGTCATGCTGTTGCATTCCTGCGATTTGGAAGTCCTGCAACAAGGCGAGGCGGTCGGCGCCCTGGTCAAGGCGCGGGATGCCGGAAAAATTCGCCACCTCGGCTATGCCGGCGATAACGAGGCGGCGGCCTACGCCGCCGGGCTGGACGATGTGGCGGTGATCGAAACGTCCATCTCCATGTGCGATCAATCGAATATCGAGAACGTTTTGACGCCGTGCCAGCGAAACAACGTAGGCACCATCGCCAAACGCTCCATCGCCAACGCGGCCTGGAAGGATATCTCGGAACAACGCGGCATGTATGTGAACTATGCCGTAACCTACGGCCAGCGTCTTGCTGCCATGGCCATCACGCCGGAGGATCTGGGCTATGGCGCCGATGAGTGGCCGGAAATCGCGCTTCGTTTTACGCTCGCGCAGCCGGGCTTGAGCTGCGCCATCGTCGGCACCACCAAGGCCAGCCATGTGGCCACCAATCTGGCCGCCGCCGCCAAGGGCCCGTTGCCGGAAGCCGAAGTTGCCGCCCTGCGTGATGCATTCCGGCGGGCCGAGGCGGCTGCCGGCGAAACATGGTTGGGACAAACCTGATGACAAATATTATCGATGCACGGCCCGAACATATTCATTGGGGCTATTTCGAGGCGGAGCGGCCAGCGGTGGCCGAGGTCAATTCCGGCGAGCAGGTCACCATCCGCACCTATTCCGGCGCGCCCAACGTGACGCCGGATGATGGCGGCGCCTTCACCGTGGCGGCGGAGCAGCGGGCCATCCATGATCAGGTGACGCGGCGGCAGGTGCCCGGCCATATCCTGACCGGCCCCGTTGCGGTCAAGGGCGCCAAACCGGGCATGGTGCTGGAAGTGCGCATCCTGGATATCGAGCTGGCCGCCGACTGGGGCTGGAACATCATCCGGCCCGGCGCCGGTGCGCTGCCCGATGATTTTACCGAGGAACGCCTGTTCCATGTCGGCCTGGACAAGGCGCGTCAGGTCGGCACGTTGCCGTGGGGTCAGGAAGTGCCATTGGCGCCGTTCTTTGGTGTCATGGGCGTGTCACCGCCCGAGGAACGCGGCACCATTACCTCCATTATCCCCGGTGATTTCGGCGGCAATCTGGATCTTAAGCATCTGGTCGCCGGCACCACGTTATACTTGCCGGTCTTTGTCGAGGGCGCGAATTTCTCCGTCGGCGACGGCCATGCGGCCCAGGGCAATGGCGAGGTCTGCGTTACCGCGATCGAGACCGGCCTGAACGGCACGTTCGAGCTGATCGTCCGGGATGATCTGCATTTCACCATGCCACGGACCGAAACCCCGACCCATCGCATTACCATGGGTATCAACCCGGACCTGGACGAAGCCGCCCGCCAGGCCCTGCGCGAGATGATCACCCTGATCTGCGAGCGCAGCGAACTATCGCGGGAGGAAGCCTACGCGCTTTGTTCCATATGCTGCGATATGGAGGTGACGCAGTTGGTCAACCAGCACGTCGGCGCGCACGCCATGCTGTTGAAAGAGCGTATGCCGTAAGACCTTGTCGTTCACGCCGCGCGCGGCTCCACTGGGGCGGCGCAGGGGCGCCGGGCCGCGGTCGCGGCCTGAGGTGTGCGGAATGCCTACCCTTTGAGGGCCTGAAGGCCGCTGCTGAGCGCCTCGCCCAGCAGTCCCATGTCGTGATTGTAGGACATCATGCGATAGCCCCGTTGCATCAAGTCCTGGCCCCATTCCAGGCTAGGCGCCATGGCGCCTGCCGCCTTGCCATGCTTCTCCGCCGTCTCGACGATTTTATCGATGCCGCGTTGCAGGTCGGGGTGATCGAACTGGCCCGGAATGCCCAGGGACAGTGACAGATCCGCATGGCCCAGGTGCGCCACGTCAATGCCGTCCACGGCCATGATCTCGTCAATATTGTCCAGGCCGTCCTTGGTTTCGATCAACGCCGCCACCAAGGTGCGGTCCATGGCGGCCTCCGCCTTTTCCGCCATCTCGCCGCCGGTGTAGTCATCATGGGCGCCGCCAAAGATCGCACCGCGCACGCCTTTCGGCGGATATCTGGTCCAACTGACCAGCTCGCGCGCCTCCTCGGCGCTGCCGACCATCTGATACAGCAGGCCGAAGCTGCCCACGTCCAGCATCCGGGCCGTGATGTTGTAGGCCTTGCCCGGCGGCCGGGCGATGGGCACCAGGCCCAAACCGGCGCAAAGCGCGAATTGCGTCTTCATATCTTCAATGGTGAAGCCGCTGTGCTCCAGATCATAGAGGATGAAATCAGCACCGGCGTTGGCCACGATGCGCGGCAGGCCGGGGCTGAGGAATTCGAATACCATCATGCCGTAGACGCTTTCGCCGGCGGCAAGCTTCGTCTTCATGGGATTGGGGCGCATGTTCACTCTCACTCTACAAATTCAAGAACGGCGTCGAAGTCGGCGACCCGGACCACGACGCGGTTGGCTTCGTCAATGGTGTCGGATGCAATGGCGCGGATCTTGTCCAGGCTGTCCGTGCGCAACACCAGGGCGCCGAAGATCGAAGACCGTCCCGCCATGGGCGAGGCCAGGGCGCCATATCGTTCGGCATAGGCGGCCGGCGTCATGACGGTGATCTTGGCATCCGTGATCGAAACCGATAGGCTGTCGCCGGCGCCGCTGACTTCGGACCGCAGTAGTTTGGCGAAGGTCTCGGCCTCCTGGGCGTGTTCGTTGGAGGCGACGACGAATTCCGGTATGGCCTGGATGCCATTGCCATGGCTTTGCCATTCCGGGCGCCAGACCAGGTCCGGCGTGTGATGTTCGCAGAAATAGACCCGGCCGCCGGGGAAGACGCCAGGGCGCACGGTGACGGTCCGGAAGGCTGCGTCCTGTTCACCTTCGGGTAATTTTACCGGGCGGCTGAACGACTTCGGTGGATCGCCGGCGATGTCCAGCGCCTGCATATGCGCATGGACCGCATCCGCGTCGTCGGTCTTGAAGACCAGGCCGTTGATGCCTACCGGTGCCTCGGCGATATCTTTGCGGGCATTTTCGGCCCCCGGCGGTAGGCCGAGCAGCTCCAGATAATCAGTGCCGAACATCATCAAATGATTGATCGAGCCCAAGGTGTGATAGCCACGATCCGTGAGGAAAAATCCCAGATCACCAAACTGGCCCTGGGCCTTGTCCATCTCGAATTGCACATTGATGACCGTGTGGTCCAACCGCGCACGTTCCGCCATAGCCGTATCTCCCAACGTTTATTTCGTGTCTCTTAACCGGTTTGCGGCGAATAGGTGCCCCGCCCCATGGCCACCAGCGAGTCCTGTTCGTTCAGGACATCGATATCAACCACCGCCACCGAGCGTCCGTGCCGGCGCACCCGCGCCACCGCCACCAGGGCATCGCCCACGGCGGGCTTCAGGTAATCGATGCGGATGTTAATGGTCGGGACGCCGCCGCCCACCATCATGCCGATGGCGAAGTCGCCGACCACGTCCACAAAGGATGCGATTGGCCCGCCATGAAACTGCTTGGTGCCGGCGCGCCGTTCCATGGACGGCTGCATGGGCATCTTGACGGTAATTTCCTGGGCTTCCGGATCGGATGACATGACCTCCAGCTTCAGGCTGGAGATGAACGGCGAGCGGTCGAAGAATCCCTGGATATCCTCGGCGCTCAAAAACTCTGGTTTATCGCTCATATCAAAGCCTCCCACCTTCAAGCGTCATGGTGTCAGCACGACTTTGCCGAAGACCACCCGCTCTTCCAGCAGACGGAAGGCCTCGTTGGCCTCTTCCAGCGGCAGGCGGGTATCGATAATCGGCAGCAACGAGCCGTCGCTGATCATATCCAACAGAGTGACCAGGTCTTCCCGCATCCAGCCGTTGGCGCCCAGCACTTTCAGCTCGTAGGACCAGATGAAACGCAAATCTTCCGCCGGATCATAACCCGCCGTGGCGCCGCAGGTCAGCACCTTGCCGCCGCGATGCAGTACCCGCAGGCCTGGCACCCAGGTATCGCCGCCGGTGAAGTTCACCACCACATCGACGCCATCTTCCCAACGGCGCCGGTGCGGCTTGCCGAACTTGGTCCAGACCGCCTTCATGAAATCCTCCTCGACATAGTTGATCAGATGATCAGCGCCGATTTCGGCCAGACGGTCCAGCTTGCTCTGGTTCGAAGCGCAGGCGATGACCTCGCAGCCTCGCTGTTTGGCCAACTGTACGGCGCAGGTGCCGACCCCGCCAGAGGCCCCCAGGATCAAGACCTTGTCGCCCTTTTGCACGTCGCCAATGGTGTACATCATTCTTAAGGCCGTGCCGTACGCCACGGGCAGGCATGATGCGGCTTCGTAGGAGACGTTGTCCGGCAGATGCACCAGATGATGGCTGGGCACTTTGCAATATTCCGCCAGGCCGCCGTGCCACATCTCGCCGATCAGACCGCCGGGGCCCACCCGGTCGACGGGATCGATCATCACCCGTTGTCCGACTTTCCAGTCCGTGATGTCCGAACCCACCTCGACGATCTCGCCGCTGAAATCCAGGCCCATGATGCAGGGCATGGGCACCTTGATGCCCGGCATGCCCTTGCGGGTAAAGATGTCGTGGTAATTCAGCGATGTCGCGCCGACCTTGACGATGACATCATCGGGACCCGGTTGCGGGTCGGGGAAGTTATTGTCGATCTGGATGGAGCCCGGACCGCCGTGTTCTTGAATGACTGCCGCTTTCACGTTGTTGCCTCATTTTCTTGCCAAATTTCCCGGCCACGGGCTTCCAGCCCTTTTCGGTCGATCTTGCCCGGGCCGGCCAGGGGCAATTCGTCCATGAATATCACCATGCGAGGATGCTGAAACGCCGGCGCGTTGGCCAGGGCGTGTTGCTTGACCTCGTCCTCGGTCACCGTCGAGCCAAAGCTGCGGACCACGAAGGCAATCGGCTTTTCACCCTTGATATCATCGGGCACGGGGACGACGCAGCTTTGTTCCACGCCTTGATGGCCGACCAATATGCCTTCCACCTGGCCCGGATAGATGTTCTCGCCGCCGCAGACGAACATATCGTCGTCCCGGCCCACGAAATAGTAATTTCCTTCCGCATCGCGGCGAAAGACATCGCCGGAATCGTACCAACCATCCGCCGTGATCACCTCCGCCGTTTTTTCCGGCAGGTTCAGATAACCCAGGGTATTGGCCGGGGTGCGTTGCCAGCAGACGCCCTGGTCGGCCTCGTTGCCGTCCTTGTCGATCAGTTTGACATCAACCTCCGCCACCTTACGGCCCACGGACATGGGCGGCACGGGCTTGCCTCCCGTGGCGCCAAAGACCATGGGCCCTGCCTCGGTCGTGCCGTAGCCGTTCATGATATTGGCGCCGGGAAAAATTTCCTCGACCCTGGCCCATAGCTTGGGCGAGACCGGGGCCGAACCCATGCGCACGGTGTTGACCGAGGACAAATCCAGGCTGTTGAGCAGATCTTCCTCCATGAAGGCCATGGCCAGCATGGTCGGAACGGAGGTAATCCAGGTGCATTTGAAGCGCGCGATGGCTTCCAGGTAATGGCGGGAATCAAATTCCGGCAGCAGCACGGTCGAGGTGGACGCCGCATGGCCGAACAAACAGGTGCACAGCGCGTTCATGTGGTACAGCGGCGCCGCGATCAACAGGCGGTGGTGGTTCAGGGGCCAGTTCGCCATGCGGCCGCGCAGGGCCCACAGATGGCCGTTCTGGGTCAACGGCACCCCCTTGGGCCGGCCGGAGGAGCCGGAGGTGTAAAGCACCATGGCCACGTCCGTATCATCTGGGCGCACGGTTTCGAACGGCCCTGGGTCCAGCAGCGCCTCGAAACCCTCATCGCCAGCGTCGTCGAAATTCGTCACCGGCATTTCGGCGCTGAAAGCCTGCCGGCGCTGGCCGTCGCAAAAGAGGTGCTTGACGGAGCTGTCTTCCAGGACAAAATCAATCAGTTCATTGGGGAAGCGGTAGCTGATGGGCACGGCGGTCATGCCGGCCCGCAGAATACCCAGATAGGCGATCAGATATTCGGCCCGGTTGGCGGACAGAATACCGACCGCATCGCCCCGGACCAGGCCTTGGCTCAACAGACCGCGGGCACAGGCATTGCCCAGATCATCAAGCTGTCGGTGGCTGTATTCGCGGGGGTTCTCCCAGTCGTGGCAGTCGATCAGGGCCAGATTATCGCCGCCCAACTCGGGATCAAACAGGGCGCCTAGATTATACGCAGAAATCATTTTTCTTGTTCATTGAAGCCATTGCATGCGGGGCCCAAACAGTAATGCCAAATGGCGCCGATAGGAACCCATTGCGACGCCATGGTCAGATACCGCGACAGGGTCGCCTAAAAAGGCTGGCGCAGGCGCAAGTATGAACTTGACTCTACTGCATCTCCACCCAATCATTTGCCCCTACAATGGGTCATGGTTTAGTTCCCAGTTCCCAGTTCCCAGTATTCAGTTCCCAGTATTCAGTTCCCAGTATTCAGTTCCCAGTATCCAGTTCCAGTGCATGACCCCAAGAAATCCAATTCGTGGGACAACACACAGGGATACCTTGAAGGGGGCATCATGAAATTCACTCAGATAGTTCGGCCAGCCTGGCTTGTGGGCGCCTTGGGCGCCTTGATGCTGGCGGCATTTTCCACGGCGGCGCAGGCGGATTGCCCGCGCGGCGACCTCGATAAACGCTATTGCGATGCGAATGGCGATCTGACCGCCGATCTGCCAACGGATAAGAGCAAGTGGGTTAATCCATCGACTTTGATTTTTGCTTACACGCCGGTCGAGGACCCCGCCGTTTACAAGGAAGCCTGGTCCGACTTCATCGACCATATGGAAAAGACCACTGGTAAGAAGGTTGTCTTCTTCCCCGTGCAATCCAACGCGGCACAGATCGAGGCCATGCGTTCGGGCCGTCTGCACGTAGCCGGCTTCAATACCGGATCGAATCCCTTGGCGGTGAATTGCGCCGGCTTCGTCTCGTTCACCATCATGGCCAGCGAGAACGGCAACTTTGGCTACGAGATGGAAATTATTACGCATCCCGGCAGCGGCATCAAAAAGATCGAAGATATCAAAGGGCGTCAATTGGCCTTTACCTCGCCGACCTCGAATTCCGGCTTCAAGGCACCCTCGGCGATCCTGAAGGCCGAATTCAACATGGTCAAGGACAGGGATTTCAAGCCGACTTTCTCGGGCAAGCATGACAATTCGATCCTTGGTGTTGCCAACAAGGATTATGATGCCGCCTCCATCGCCAATTCGGTGAAGTCGCGCATGATCAAGCGCAATGTGATCAAGGCCACTGACACAATCACCATCTACAAGTCGCAGACCTTCCCCACCACGGGTTTCGGTCATGTTTATAACCTGCATCCGGATCTGGCCGCCAAGGTGCGGGAGAGCTTCAAGTCCTTCAAGTGGATCAAGGACGACGGCAGCAAGACCTCGCTGAAGATCGAGTTCGAGAAATCCAATGAAGGCAAGTTCATTCCGATCACCTACAAGGAACATTGGTCGGTGATCCGGACCATCGACAAGGCCAACGGCGTTTCCTACGCCTGTAAGTAGGGACATTGATGGTTTTGTGTATGTTTGAAAGGCACGCCAGTGCTGCGCCTTGACGGGGTGGTGAAAACCTACCCGACCGGCGACAGGGCGCTGAAGGGCGTCACCATGACGGTGCCGAAGGGCCAGGTTATCGGCCTGATCGGCCCGTCGGGCGCGGGCAAGAGCACCTTGATCCGTTGCATCAACCGGCTGGTCGAACCGACCGAGGGTTCGATCACCCTGGAAGATGTGGAACTGACGAAACTGGGCGCGTCAGCCTTGCGCGCCCAGCGCCGCCGCATGGGCATGATCTTTCAGGAATACGCTCTTGTGGAACGCCTGACGGTGATGGAGAACGTGCTGTCAGGCCGGCTGGGCTATGTGGGTTTCTGGCGCAGCTATTTCCGCAAGTTTCCCCAAGCTTCCGTCGACGAGGCATTTCGTCTGCTGGATCGTGTAGGTCTGTCCGACATGGTGGACAAGCGGGCGGACGAGTTGTCGGGCGGGCAGCGCCAGCGTGTGGGCATCGCCCGTGCCCTGATCCAGGACCCGGCGATCCTGCTGGTGGACGAACCCACCGCCAGTCTGGATCCGAAAACCTCGCGCCAGATCATGCGGCTGATCTGTGAATTGTGCGAAGAGCGTGGCCTGGCCGCGATCATCAATATCCACGACGTGGCCTTGGCTCAAATGTTTGTCCGCCGTATTGTCGGCTTGCGCGTGGGCGAAATTGTCTTCGATGGTCCCCCCGATAGTATGACGGCGGAGACCCTGACCGAGATTTATGGCGAGGAGGATTGGTCCGCGACCATCCGCGAGGTAGACGAGGACGCCGAAGAAGAGGACGCCGAGGTGGTGCCGGCGACAAGCGGCCATGCGCCGGAGGCCGACCGCGACCGTCTGGCCGGCTTGACCTGATTTGTCATGAGCAACTTGTCATGAGAATTTTGGCATGAGTCTGGCCGCACAAGCACCCGCCCCGCGGCGCTGGAAACGCCCGCCCCTGATAAAATCCTCGCTGTTGCGCTGGCTTCTCGGTATTGGCGCGGCACTTTATCTTGCGGCCGCCTTCGGTTCCTTGGAGGTTAATTGGCTGCGGGTCTGGGAGGGGCTGGACCGGGGTTGGGCCTTCATTCTTGGCTTTATGAAACCGGATTTCATATCCCGCTGGGTGGATATCAAGGAAGGCATCATAGAAAGCCTGGTGATGACCGTGACCTCCACCGCCATCGGCATACTGATTTCCGTGCCCATTGGTCTGGGCGCCGCCCGCAATATCGCGCCCCTGCCTGTCTATCTGTTTTGCCGGGGCATCATTGCGGTCTCGCGCAGCTTTCAGGAAATTATCATCGCCATTCTGTTCGTGGCGATTTTTGGCTTCGGGCCGTTCGCCGGCGTCGCCACGCTGTCTTTCGCCACCATCGGCTTTCTGGCCAAGCTGTTGGCGGAGGATATCGAGGATTCCAAGGCCGAGCAGTTGGAGGCCGTGCGCGCCACCGGTTCAGGCTGGCTGCAGCTGATGAATTATGCCGTCCAGCCCCAGGTCATGCCGCGCCTGATCGGCCTGTCCATGTATCGCCTGGATATCAATTTTCGCGAATCCGCCGTTGTGGGCCTGGTCGGCGCGGGCGGTATCGGCGCCACCTTGAATACGTCGTTTGACCGTTATGAATTCGACACCACGGCAGCCATTCTGATCACCATCATCGCCATTGTCATGGCCACGGAATATGCTTCGGGCATCATCCGGGCGCGGGTGCAATAATGCCCGTCGTGCAAACAGGGGCGATTCCGACATGGCGCCGGCGTACTTCGGCGAAACAGTGGACCATCTGGTTCGCCTGGCTGTGCGCCGTCGCTCTGTTCATGTTCTGCTGGAATATTATTTCCGAAAAGACCACCTGGTTCTTCGTTTTTGATGCGCCGCGCATTGCGGGCGATATCGGTTCACGGATGTTTCCCCCCCGTTGGTCCTATATTGATCAACTGTGGCTACCCTTGTGGGATACCATCAATATCGCGACCCTGGGCACCTTGTTCTCCATCGTGATGGCAGTACCCGTGGCCTTTTTGGCGGCGCGAAACACCACGCCCAGCACAAAGTTCATCCGCCCCCTGGCGTTGCTGATCATCGTTTCATCCCGTTCCATTAATTCCCTGATCTGGGCCTTGCTGCTTGTCTCCATTGTTGGGCCGGGGTTGTTCGCGGGCGTTATCGCGATTTCCCTGCGCTCTATCGGGTTCGTGGCCAAGTTGCTCTATGAGGCGATCGAGGAGATTGACGAGGATCAGGTGGAGGCGATCGCCGCTACGGGCGCCAGCCGGGCCCAGATCATCGCCTATGGTATCGTGCCGCAGATCATGCCCGCCTTTGCCGGAATTACCGTGTTCCGCTGGGATATCAATATCCGCGAATCCACGGTGCTGGGTCTGGTCGGCGCGGGGGGTATCGGGCTGCAGTTGCAGGGTTCCCTGAATATCCTGGCCTGGCCCCAAGTAACGTTAATCCTGATCGCTATTCTGATCTCGGTGATTGCCAGCGAACTGGTCAGCGCCAAGGTCCGCAAGGCGATTATTTAGGCTCTGTTGATGGGAGATTATTGATGCAGTTTGGTTGGCTTACCCTGGCGCTTTCGCCCTCGGCGGATGAAGATGCCGTCCGTATCGAGCAACAGATCGAACAGGTCTGTTATGCCGAGGAACTTGGCTTTTCCGATGTCTGGCTGACCGAGCATTATTTCACCGGTGAAAGCGTCTATAACGACGCGGTGCTGTTTGCCGCGGCCCTGGCCATGCGCACGGAGCGTATCCGCCTTGGTTTCGCCGTGGTGCAGATGCCGTTTCATCATCCCGTACGTCTGGCCACCCAATTGGCCCTGCTGGATAATCTGTCCAAGGGCCGGGTCGATGTGGGGGTGGGCAAGGGCACGGTCTATAATGAGTATGAATTCGTCGGTCACGGCCTGCGCAGTGACGACAGCCGGGAGCGCATGGAAGAGGCGGTCGATATTCTGCAACAGGCCTGGGCCGCCGCCTGGAGCGAAACGCCGCTGCGTTATGACGGCAAGTTTCAGCAGTTCGAAATTCCAGCCTTGCGGCCCCGCCCCATACAGAGGCCAGGTCCGCCATTGTGGCGCAGCGTCATTTCGCCGGCATCATTCACCGAATGCGGCCGTCTGGGCATTCCCATCCTGACCGCCCGCCTGGGTGTGGAAAAGATCAAGGAGCGCTGGGCCACCTATGCCGCTGGTTTGCAGGAGGGCGGCCATGACGAGGCGGCCTGCAAGCGCCTGATGGCGCAGACCGCCCTGTGGCGTAACGTCTATGTGGCTGAGAGCGATGCCCAGGCCGAGGACGAATTATCCCAGCTGATCCTGGATACCCGCCATCACATGATCCATGTGCGCGAGACCCATAATCCCAAGGATTTCGTCATCGACCCCATGATGCTGAACCCCTGGACCGACCCGGCCATCAGCGATACCGAGGCGTTGCCCTATGTGCTGGAGACCGGTTGTCTGTTCGGCTCCCCCGCGCGGGTCCGTGATCAGGTGGCGGAGTTGCGCGACGTGGGCGTGCAGCATTTGCTTTGCCAAACCGGCTTCGGCGATATGAGCCAGGAACAGAACCTCACCTCCATGCGCCGCTTTGGTGAAGGCGTCATGCCGGCCTTTAGCGACTAAGCCGCCCATTCATCGTCAGCCTATCTGCCGCCCGTTACCGCCAGTGTGTGGCCGGTAATATAGGTCGCCTCGTCACTAAGCAGAAACAGTATGGCATCGGCGATCTCTTCCGGCAGGCCCAGGCGGCCCAAGGGCGTCAGGGTCATGGGGCCAAGCGTCATGCTGTCCTGCAAATTGCGCAGCAGGGGGCCGACCCGCTCCGTATCGATGGGCCCCGGCGCGACCGCATTGACCCGAATATTATATTCGGCAAGCTCCATGGCGACGTCCCGGATGAAGCCATGCACGCCGGCCTTGGAAACGGAATAAGCAGCACCGCCGGTGCTCAACGCGGTCCAGGGCGTGCCTTCCCGCGAACCCGAGGATAGGCAAACGATGCCGCCGCTTTTCCGCGCCATCATGTGAGGTGCGGCGAAACGGGTACAGAGAAAAGTGCCGCGCAGGTTGAGGCGCAGGGTGTAATCCCAATCCTCGATCGACATCTCCCAAATCCTGGCATTGCGCGAGCCGCCCATGTTGTTGACCAGGCCATCGATCTGGCCGTGTTGCGAGATCGCCGTTTCGATCAGGTTTTCCGCCGCCTCCGGCTCGGTCAGATCACCGACCACCGTATGCACGGGGCGGTCGAGGGCGGTAATTTCGGCGGCGGTACCGGCCAGTGCCTCGCCGTCGATATCGCCGATGACCAGGCTGGCGCCCTCCTGGGCCAGTCGTATGGCCGTGGCCTGGCCCAGGCCGTTCGCCGCGCCGGTGACAACTACAACTCGATCCTGCATGCGTTTCATTTTTCTAACTCCTTATGCTTTCCACCAGGCGGGTAATCTTATCCAGGCGGAACAGAACATCATCGCTGGGCGCCGCCTTGATGCCGAAAATACAGCGGGTGACGCCAGCCTTCTCCAGCTTCTCGATCGCGCCAGGGTCACGGGGCGTGCCGAACGTGGTAATGGGATAGGGCGCGCGGCCCGCATCCTTGGCCAGGGCGGCAAGTTCCGCCATGCGTGCATCCTTGAGATCGAATTTATTGCCCACTGTCGCCAGCATGGGGATCCAGCCGTCGCCATAACGTTGCAGCCGCTTGAAAGTACCCGCCGCATCGCCACCGATGAAAATCGGCGGATAGGGTTTTTGCACCGGTTTGGGCCAGGATTGGATGCGCTTGAAGTTGACGAACTCGCCTTCGTAGCTGGCTTCATCCTGGGTCCATATCTCCTTCATGGCCTCGATCCGTTCCCGCGCCACCTTCCAGCGCCGCTCCCAGGCGACGCCGTGATTTTCCAGCTCTTCCCGATTCCAGCCCCAGCCGATGCCGAAATCAACCCGGCCTTGCGAGATATGATCCAGACTGGCTACCTCCTTGGCAGTGATGATCGGGTCCCGCTCGGTAACCAGGCAGATGCCGGTGCCCAGGCGGATGCGTTTGGTTACCGCCGCCGCCGCCGTCAGGGTCAGGAACATATCCACGTTGTGGGAATAATCAGGCGGCAGGTCACCGCCCAGGGTGAACTGGGTGTCGCGGTTGGCGGGAATATGGGTGTGGTCGGGCACGAACAGGGCATCCAGGCCGCGCTCCTCCACCGCCACGGCCAGGTCCGCCGCCTGCATGGAATAGTCCGTCGCGAACATGCAGATGCCGAATTCCATAATCACCTCCACCAACTATCTATCCGAGTGCCACCGTAGCATGGATCATTTTTTGCCAATGCTCTAGTCTTGGGGCCAATCAAGCCAATCAAGACGCAAGGGGAAATTCCATGACATTTGAACATCCGGTGCTGTTAACGGGCGGCGCCTCGGGCGTGGGCGAGGCGACGGCGAAGCTGTTGCTGGAACGCGGCCACGAAGTGATCTCGCTGGACATCAAGCCGTCCAGCAATGCCGATGTGACCCACCATCATTGCGATTTGAGCGATACCGCCAGCATCGATGCGGCGGTCGCGGAACTGCCGGGGACCATTTCCACTGTGTTGAACGTGGCCGGGGTGCCGGGCACCGTGGGCAGCGATCTGACCTTTGCCGTCAACTTTTTGGGCCTGCGCTATTTGACCGAGACAGTCTGGGACCGCATCGCCGACAACGGCACCGTGGTCAGCGTTTCCTCCATCGCCGGCAACAACTGGCGCAAGCGGCGCGGCGAACTGGCCGAGGCCCTGGCGACCAAGACGTTCGAGGAAGGACAGGCCTGGTGGGGCGCCAATGTTGATACCGTCGGCACCGATGCCTATACATTCTCCAAGGAAGCCGTGGTGCTCTACACCATGGTCTTGGCGGGGCGCGGCCTGGCCCGGGGCATCCGGGTCAACGATGTGGGGCCGGGGCCCATCGATACGCCGATCCTGCCGGATTTCACCACCGAGGTGGGGGCGGACACCATGAAGACCATGATCGACATGGTTGGCCGTTCGGCCCAACCCCATGATATTGCCGAGGCGGTGGTGCATCTGGCCGAAGGACATATCGGCTGGTTGAACGGGCAACATATTATTGTTGATGGCGGCATGATGGCGGGCTTTTCCAGCGGCTGGAACAAGTAAGGCGCCATGGCCGCCGCACCAATGCCGGCACCTGTCGATCTGTCCGATGACTTAAGCTTCAGGGACGGCTTCCCGCACCCGTTCTTTACCTGGCTCAGGGAAAACGAGCCTGTGTATTGGCATGCCCCGACACCCGCCACGCCCGATGGCGAGGGTTTTTGGGTGGTTAGCCGGTATGACGATGTGATGGAGGTTCTGCGCCATGCGGAGCTCTTTTCCTCTGACACCGGCGGCGAGCGCAAGGGCGGCGGCACGACGCTGAAGGACGAGCGCGCCGCCGGCAAGGTGCTGAACTACACCGACGATCCCCACCATCGGGTGCTGCGCAGCCTGGTCAACAAGGGCTTCACGGCCCAGGCCGTGGGTCGGTTGGAGGACGAGTTGCGCCGCCGGGCCAACCTGTTGATCGATGCTTTCCCCATTGGCCGGCCCTTTGATTTCGTCGCGCACTTTTCGCGGGAGCTGCCGTTGCAGGCCATCTGCATTGTTCTCGGCGTACCGCAGGAGGACCGGGGACGGCTTTGTGAATTGATCGACAAGGGCCTGGAGGCGGATGCGCAAACCGTCCTGGCCAAGGAGTTTTTCGTTCAGATCCTGGATTATGCGCGCGGCATCATTGCCGAGAAACGGCGGAATCCAAAAGACGATATCCTCTCCACTATCGTCCAGGCCCGCCTGGATGATGAAGATGGTCGCGCCCTGACTGACGAGGAATTGGTCAATTTCTTCGTACTGCTTTTTCCTGCCGGCGCCGAAACCACGCGCAGCGCTATCGGCGGCGGCCTGCGCGCTTTGATCGAGCATCCCGAACAGCTACGGGCACTGCGTGACGATCCCGATTTGGTGAAAAGCGCGGGCGAGGAATTCGTCCGCTGGATGACGCCGTCGATCTACAAACGGCGCACGGTCACACATGATACCGTGCTGGCCGGCCAGGCCCTGAAACGAGGCGACAAGGTGACGATCTGGGAAATGTCCGCCAACCGCGATGCCGCCGTATTTGACGAACCATTCAATTTCGACATCAGCCGCCGGCCCAACCGCCACGTGGGTTTTGGCTTTGGCACCCATGTTTGCCTGGGCGCCGGCCTGGCGCGTTTGGAAATTAGGATCGCGATCGAGGAACTGCTGCGCCGTGTCGAAAGCTTCGAGCTGATGGGCCCGGCCCAATGGGTGCCCAATAACCGCCTGCTGGGTCTGCGCGACCTACAATTAAGCGTCACCATGAAGGAGGAAAACAAATGAGCGATGCCGAGAAGCGAGAAAAAGGCAAGGCCATGGCCCGGACCATCCTGAAGGGCACGCCGCCGGGCCCGCGGGTGCCGAAGAAATTCGTCGATTACAACCTGGAGCACCTGTTCGGCGATGTCTGGCAGGGCGAGGAATTGAGCATCGAGGAACGCTCGCTGGTCACCTGCACCATACTGGTTGCCCTGAACCGGGAGGCCGAACAGCACATCCATTTCCGCGCCGCCCGGAATTTCGGCCTGCCCCGGGACCGCATCGAAGGTATGATCATGCATGCCGCCCACTACGCTGGCTGGCCCGTCGCCGCCTCCGCCTTCCGCGTGCTGGCCGAGGTTTGGCCCGAGGAGGATGGGTGAACTTGAATTTTGCTTGCAAAGGTCGTGAATATGACAGCTGAAACCGGCGAAAGCATTGGCTTTGTCGGCCTTGGCGGCATGGGCCGGGGCCTGGTGAAGAATTTACTGAAACATGGGCGCGGCGTTACCGCTTTCGATGTCGATAGGACGGCCCTCGCCAATGCCGTCGATCAAGGTGCCGAGGCGGCCACCGATGTGCCCAGCCTGGCGGGGCAGGTCGATATTCTGGCGGTCTGCGTCACCACGGCGGAGGTCATACAGGACATCATGCTGGGCGCTGACGGCGCCTTGCAGCAGATGCGCCCGGGCTCGGTCTTTCTCGATCACACCACGACGTCGCCAAGCCATGTGGACATCATGAGCGCGGCCTGCCGCGAAGCCGGCGTTGACTATTGCGAGGCGCCGATGACCCGGACGCCGGCCCATGCGGACCGGGGCGAGGTCAATGTTTTGTATGGCGGTACGGAAGAGCTGCTGGCGCGGTTGCGTCCGGTGTTTGAGTGCTATGCCGAAAACATCTTCCACGTCGGCCCGGCGGGGCATGCCATCCGGCTGAAACTGATCCACAATTATATTGCTTTTTCCAATGTGGCGGCTTGGTGCGAAGGCTTCGCGCTGGCGGCCAAGGACGGCTTGGATATGTCGAAGGTGATCGGCATCATCTCGGCTGCGGGGGGCAAAAGCGGCATGATGGATATCTACGGCGAAGCCACGCTGCGCCGGGATTTCGCGCCGCATATGTCGCTTTCCAATGCGCAAAAGGATGTGCGCTATTACGCCGAATGGCTGGGGTCCGCCGGGCTGCCCGGCGGCTTGGCCGAGGCGGTGCATCAAACCTATGCCACGGCTACCGCCCAGGGCCATGGGGACGAGGGCTGCACCGCGATTATCAAGACCTATGAAGAACTGACCGGGATTGAGGCGCATCTGGAAGATTGACGCTGGTTCAATACACACCTGTGCTATAATCCCGCCAAAGATTTGCAGGAGTAGATTTATGCCCGAAATGGAAGTTCTCAATCTTGGCGCCGATCCCCACGAGCGTGGTCTGGTGCATGGCCGCCATTTTCCGACCGAGATCCGCGAGAATCTCGAGACATATTTGAGCCGGTTTGAGCTGGCTGGGAATAGCCGGGATGCGGTGCTGCAAGGCGGCCATGATTGGGCCCGCCGCATCAAGGCCTTCGATGAAGAATATTTCACCGAAATGGCAGGCGTCGCGGAAGGCGCGGAGCTGCCCCTGGAACAGATCGCGGTGCTGAATGCCCGTTACGAGCTGACCTATCTGTCATCCATGAGTGAGACCCAGGCCGGCCTGACGGCTCAGGACCAAACGGACGGCTGCACCGCCTTCGCCGCCCTGCCGGAGGTGACCCACGACGGAGGCACCCTGTTGGGGCAGAACTGGGACTGGCTGGCCGATATCCGGGGCCGCTGTTTCGTGATGCGGGTGGATCGCCCGGATCGTCCGAACTTCATCTGCATGACCCAGGCCGGCATTGTCGGTGGCATGATCGGCCTGAACGAAAGCGGCCTTGGCCTCTGCGTCAACGGCCTGATTTCCGACCAGGACGGCAAGAACCTGCAACAGCGCCCGTTCCATATGCGGGTGCGCGACATCATGAATTCCGAGAATATGAACCAGGCGCTCAAGGCGGTGCTGTCGTCGGACCGCAATACCTCCGCCAACTTCCTGATCGGCCATGCGGATGGCGAGGCGATCGATCTGGAAGCCGCGCCGCAAAAGGCCAACCATATTCTGCCCACCGACGGCCTGTTGACCCACGCCAATCATTTCGAGGTCTGGAACGGCATCAACTCGGTGTTGGAGCTGGGCGGGCCATCAACCCTGTACCGCAGCCAGCGCCTGCGCCGCCTGTTGGAACAGCGCAACGGCCCGGTCGATGTGGATCTGGCCAAGCGCCTGTTCGGTGATCACTTTGGCCATCCCTACGCCATCTGCCGCCACGAAGGTGATGACGAGCCCGAGGGCAACAAGAAGTTGACCGTGGCCTCGGTGATCCTGGCCCTGAATGACCGGGTCATGTACGCCAGTGATGGCCCGCCCTGTGAGAACGAATACCAACGGATCACGTTGGCGGCCTGGTTCGGTTTACCAGTGCGCGACTAGAGGCTGCCAGGGATTTCCGGGTCAAGCCCGGCAATGACGTAAGTGTGGTTTGGCCTTTCCACATTGTCATGCCCGGACTTGATCCGGGCATCCAGGGGCGGCAACTGGTATGCCAACGTGGAACAGCATGACCGCCTATTTTTTTGCCCTGCCGCGTTCAATTAACGACGCCCTAATCGTGACGCCCGCGCTTGGCGGTCAACAATAGAAAAATTCCAGCCGTGAGTGTCACGGCGCAGAGCAGATAAAAGGCGTTGGTGTAGCCGCCGCCGTATTCGACTATGGCGCCAAAGACCGGCGGGCCGCTGACAATGCCGAAGAATAGAAAAAACTGTCCGCCGCCGGCGGCTTCGCCCACTTTGCCTTCCGGCGCCAGGCGGGCGAATTCCGACAGCAGCAGGCCCAGTACGCCATTGATGCTGGCGCCTAACAGAACGGCGACCAGGGCGCCTAGCCAAAAGGGCCAGGCGGGGGAGAATGAACTCATCGCCAGAATGCTACCTGACATCATGATGCCGATCAGGCCCAGCAGGGTCCAGGAACTGATATAACGCCCCGCCACCAGACCCCAGAATATCCGCGCCGGGATGGCGGAGCCGTGGATGATGGCGAAAATGCCGCCCGCGAAGGCCATCGACAGACCATTGCCCTCCACTAAATAGATCACCGCGAAGGACAAAATTGCCAGCTGCGCGAAGGTGTAAAAATAACCCATCACCGCCAGGGTGAGCAGCGGCCGGTTACTGATGATCACCCGCAGGCTATCGGCGAAACCGGCCAGGCCGATGGGTTGTGCGGGATCTCGATCGTCGTCAAGATCGTTGCGGATTATCTGTAACCCCAGCAGCGTCAGCGCTGGAATGATGGCGATTAGGATGACGGCGATACGCCAGTCATACAGCGCCACCAGGGGCGGCAGCAGCAGCCCCGCCAGCATGCCGCCCATGGGCGTGCCGGTTTGCTTTACCGAAAAGACGAAAGGCTGCCATCGGGACGGTGCATGCCGTGCCAGGATGCGGGAGCCAGCCGGGTTCAATGGTCCCACGGCCACGCCAAGCAACACCGCGCCGGCGATGGCCACCGGCCAGACAGGAAAGATCCCGGTCAACACGATGCCCAGAACTGCCGCCGCCAAGGCCGCCTGGGATGTGCGGATGACGCCAAATCGCGCCAGTACGCCGCCCGCACCCAGACCTCCGATCATGCCGACAATGTAAAGGACGGCCACGTAGATCCCGATACTGGTTGGCTTGACGCCAAGGTCGGCGGCGGCCTGCACAGCCACGACCGGCCCGGCGAAGCTGCACATGGTGCCGAACGACTGGATGGCCAGCATGGCCGGTAGGGCTGTGCGAATTTTCGTCTGCAGCAGTTCACGCACGCCGGCTACAAATCCCAAAATTCCATGACCAAAAGCCGATGCCAAGCCCCAGGGTCAAATCGTTCTGTATGCATTATTCGACCGGCAAGGACACGGCAGTCATGTCGCGGCCGATGGTGAGGGGGCCTGTGTAGGTCTCGCGCACCTCGGCCTCAAGGGCCTGCAAATCCGCCTCCGACTTCGGCCGCAAATGGGTCAGTACCAAATGGCCGACGCCGCATTCCTTGGCCACCTCTGCCGCTTGGGCCGCATCGGCCAGAGTAAAGGTGGCCACATCGCTCAAATGGGAATTGCCGCGCGTTTCGGCGCTGGAGGCAAAGCAGCATTGCACCAGAATGTCGGCGCCCTGGGCCATGTTGCGCAGGCCGGCGCAATCCACCGTATCGCCGCTGACGCAAATCACCCGGTCCCCGGCCTCAAAGCGGTAGCTGAGGCATTTCCAATTGTTCTTGAATTCCTTGCTGAAATTCAGGCCATGGCCGTGCACCGCATAGGCGCAGCTGACCCGCCAGTTCGGTGTTTCAACAATATCGCCCGGTACGATGTCCTTTGCCTGCACCGGCTTCCAGCCGCCAAAGGCCGGCTCGCCCACGGAACGCCATTCGATATCCTTGGCATAGACCTTGTTGACCAGGATATCGACGATTTCCTCCGTGCCCGGCGGGCCATAGATCATCAGATCCGCCGTGCGCCCGCGTAGCCAAGTGGTGATCATCACGTCCGCCAAGTCCGAAATATGATCAAGGTGGTGATGGGTGATGAAAACCGGGTTGATCCGGGCCGGTTCCTCGCCGGCCTCGACCAGGCGGATGCCCACCCCGCGCCCGGTGTCGAACAATAGGCGCTCATCGCCATGGCGGATCAAGGTGCTGGGCCCGAAACGCTCGGCACTGACCCAAGGACCGCCGGTGCCCAGCAACAGAACGGAAGTGTCGTTTTGGCCGATAGGATTCATGTTTCGCTGTATCCGTTATAGAAAATGCGGCAGGACTCTTTCGGTGAACATTACGAACGAGGCATGGCTCAATGGCGCGATCATCAGATATTCCAGGGGCAAGGTCTCCTGCATTTCCTGGATATCGTCGATGATCTTCTCGGGCGTGCCGCAAATGGCGATCTCGTTGACATAGCGGGCCACCGGATCATCGTCATCGCGCAATGATTGATCCAGCGCTTCGACCTGGACGGTTTTTTGCGCGCCGGCGGCGGTGCCGCGGATATTGGCCTTCTTGCGCAGATAGCTGCCGAACATGAACTCGGCCCCTTGCTGGCCGACTTGCCGCGCTTCCGCCTCGGTCGCGCCCATGGCCAGGGTTCGCGCCATGGGAATATCGCGCCCCGCCATGGAATGGCCCGCGCCTTCCAAGGTCTCTTTGTAGAAGGATCTCTTCTTGGAGATTTCGGCGTGGGTCGCATGAGGGTCCATCATGATGGAATGGCCTTCTTGGGCCGACCATTCCAGGGCCTCCAGAGACGAGGCGGCCAGCCAGACGGGCATCGGGTCCTGCAACGGTTTCGGCAGCACCTCCACATCCTCGAACCGCCAGAATTCGCCCTGGTGGTTCAGCTTGTCGTTGTTCCAGGCCTTCAACACGATTTCGACGGCCTCGCGATAGCGGGGATAGCTCTCCTCGGGCGCGACGCCGAAAACCTTGTGCTCGGTGGGGTCAAAGCCGCGCCCCGCGCCCCAGTTCACCCGCCCGCCCGAGATATTGTCCAGCAGCGCAACCTCCTCCGCCAGGCGCAGGGGATGATAGAACGAGGCCAGGGAGACGGCGGTGCCAATGCGCAGATTTTCGGTCCGCGCCGCGATGTGGGTGCCCATGAGATGCACAGAAGGGCAGACGCTGTAGGTGGAGAAATGATGTTCCGCCAGCCAGACCGCGTCAAAGCCCGTCTTGTCCATGATCTCCATGCGCTGAAAGGCCCGCTCGTAAACGGTTGCCAGGGGCACCCGCCGGCCCGGCCAGCTGAAGAACTGCAATACGCCAAATTTCACGACGCTATCCCCCCGCCATTGTTGTCGGGCCCTAGCCGGGCTTGAACACGGTGTCGGCGAATTCGGCTTGCTCACCGCAACGCTTGGCCAGGGCGCTGAGAGCCGGGTAGGGATCGTTCTTCATAAGATAAGGTTCGGCCATGGTGACGAAGTCGTGGGCCACGACGGCGTTGACGTCCGCCAGGGTCAGGTGATCGCCATGGATGTAGTCGCCGTTCGATGCGGCTTCGTTCAGGGCCGCCAGGCCGCTCTGCACCTGGCCTTCGACCTGTTTGACCCAGCCGTCGTAGACGAATTCCTTGGGCCGGCGGTTGCGTTCGTAGGATGAGGAGACACCCTTTTCCATCACCCCGTGGCCAATCGCGGCCAGGCGCAGCACCGCCCGCCGTTCGGCGCCGGAGGCGGGGAGCAGGCGATGTTCCGGATCACCCACTTCCAGCAGGTGATCGATGATGGCGTTGCTATCGAGCAGGGTTTCGCCGTCGTCCAGAACCATGGAGGGCACCCGGATAACCGGGTTGATCTTGGCGATCTTGTCCGTGTCATCGGCGGTGGACAGTTCGACCTGCTCGTACTCCAGGCCCAAAAGCTTCAAAACGATCGAGGTGCGGCGCACGAAAGGCGACATGTTGCGGCCGATGAGTTGCATGAGTTTGCTCCAGAAAAATGATGGTTTGATGATGGTTTGATGACGGTATTTATGATGGTGTTGATGATGGTCTAAGCGCCGTTTTTGCCGTTGCGATAGCCCAGGCGCACGGCGGCGATGGCCTGTGCCACGGCGGCCTGGCTGGGGTCGATCACGGGCACGCCGAGGCTGTCTTCCAGGCGTCCGCGATAGCGCGCCATGCCGGCGCAGCCCATGATCAGGACGTCGGCGCCGTCTTCCTCGATCAACTGCCTCCCGACAGCCGTCATGCGGCCCTCGACCTCCTCCTCATCCCCCAGGCCGGTGACGCCGATGCCGATGGGCCGGTCGCCCGCCAGGCGGCCGTCCAGGCCCATTTGCCGGATGTAGCGTTTATGGCGCGCCACGCCGGCGGGCAATATGGCGATGATGCCAAAACGTTCGCCCAGGGTCAGGGCGGTGGTGATGCCGCTTTCGGAAATACCCATGACGGGCCGGGCCGTGGTCTCCCGTGCCGAGTGCAGACCGGGGTCGGAGAAACAGGCCACGACAAAGGCGTCGGCGCCCCCAGACCTGCTGTCCTCACGCTCGATCAAATCACACAAAGGACCGACCACGCCGTCCACATGGCGTTGAGTTTCGATGCCCGGCGGGCCCTCGGCCAGGGTCAGGCAGTCGATTTGCGGCCCGTCCGCGAAGCGTAGCGGCGCCATGGCCGCGTCGATACCCGCCGTGACGTCAACGGACGAATTCGGATTGATAACGACGATACGTTCAGACATCTGCCCTGCTCCAATGTGGCCCTACTCCGGCGGGGCGACCGCCTCGGTCCGTTCGGTGATCAGGCCGTAGTTTTCGATCCGCCGATGCTGCGCGAAGTTAAACACGGTGTCGCGGATATAGCGGCCCCGGTCCAGATTGCATTCAGCGACGATAACCTCGTCCTCCGCCGTGGTGGCCAGGGCCACGATCTCGCCGGTCGGTGCAATGATGCAGGAACCCGCCATCATATCGACGCCGCCCTCCATGCCCGCCTTGGCGGTGCCCACGGCCCAGGTGCCGTTTTGATAGGCGCCGGCCTGCATGGAAACGTGATTGTGGAACATGCGCAGATGCGGGCTTTCCGACGCCACGGAATTATAGACCGGCGTGTTATAGCCCAGCATCACCAGGTCCACGTCCTGCATACCCATGACGCGCCAGGTTTCCGGCCAGCGGCGGTCGTTGCACAGGCACATGCCCATTACTCCGCCCATGGTGCGGAAGACGGGAAAACCCAGATCGCCAACCTCGAAATAGCCTTTTTCCAGATGCTGCCATGGCCGCTCCGGCTCGTAGGTGGCATGGCCCGGCAGATGCACCTTGCGGTACTTACCGACGATTTCGGCCTGCTGATTGACCAGGATGGCGGTGTTGAAGCGGCGCTTCTTGCCGTCATCGTCGAAAAACATCTCGGAATAGCCAAGATAAAAGCCGACGCCCAGTTCCTTGGCCAGATCGAACAGGGGCTGGGTCTCGGCCGAAGGCATCTCGGTCTCGTAAAATGCATCCAGTTCCGCCTCGTCCTCGATATGCCAGCGCGGGAAAAACGTGGTCAGAGCCATTTCCGGATAGACCACTAGGCGGGCGCCCCGGTCATGGGCATGGCGCATCATATCGGTCATGCGTTTGACGACGCTGGTTTTGCTTTCCTCGCGCTCGATGGGACCTAGCTGGGCGGAGGCGACAGTGATCAAACGTGACATATTAACTCCTGCGATTGCGTGCTGGCTTGGTATCGGATTTTGTGCAGTCTAGTATAGTACGATAGGACGAAACGAGGGCTTTTCCTTGGCAATTCTTTTTCACTGCCCCTGGGACAATGCGGACCAGTGGCTGGCCGCATTGCGGGCGGCGTTACCCAATGACGAATTTCGTATCTGGCCGGACGTGGGCGACCGGGAGGAGATCGACTTTGCCATGGTCTGGCGCATTCCGCCGGGCGCGCTGGCGGGCTTTCCGAAACTATTGGCGATATCCTCATTAGGCGCGGGCGTCGATGCCCTGATCGCCGATCCGGACCTGCCCCGCAATGTTCCCATTGCCCGCCTGGTCGACCCCCTGATGTCGGAACGCATGGCGGAATATGTCTGCGCCACGGTACTGCATCATCATCTTGGCCTTGACCGCTATGACGAACAGCAGGCCCAGAAGCACTGGCAGCGCCACCCCACCACTGATGCCCAGGACCGCACGGTCGCCCTGCTGGGCCTGGGCCAGATGGGTCAATGTTGCGCCCGGAGTTTGGGCGCCCTGGGCTTCAATCTGCTGGGTTGGAGCCGCGCCGCCAAAGAGGTCGACGGCGTGCAATGCAGCCATGGGACCGAGGCTTTGCACGCCGTCCTGGCGCAGGCCAGCATAACGGTGTTGTTGCTGCCCCTGACTGAACAGACCAATAGCCTGATGGACAGGGCGGCTTTCAAGGCCATGCCGGCGGGCAGTTATCTGATCAACTGTTCGCGCGGCGAAATCGTGGTGCGGGACGACCTGATCGCGGCCCTGGACAGCGGCCATCTGGGCGGCGCCACCCTGGATGCGTTTATCGAGGAGCCGCTGCCCGGCGATAGCCCCTTTTGGCGGCACCCAAAGGTACGGGTGACACCGCATATCGCCGCGCTGTCGGCGCCCGATACCGCCGCCCAGGTTTTGGCCGAGCAAGTGCGCCGGGCCCGCGATGGTCAGCGCCTGGCCGAGCAGGTTGATGTGGCGCATGGGTATTAGGCGCGGATAGACATGAAAAAAATCGCGGTTTTACGGTTCTGGTACGAGGGCAACAGCTTTTCCCCGGCCCCGGCGGCGCTGGCGGATTTTCAGCGGCGCGAATGGTTGCAGGGCGCCGAGGCCATGGCGTTTTATGCCGGCAAGGGCGTGGAACCTGGTGCGGCAGTGGACTTTATCCAGGCTCACGACGACATCGAGGGGCATTTCCTGCGCTGCGCGGCGGCCTATCCCGCTGGCGAGGTCGAGGCGGGCTTGTTTCCAGGTTTCATCGACGAAGTTATTGCCGGCCTAAGCGGTCAGCATTGGGACGGTGTCTATGCCTCCCTGCACGGCGCCACGGTGGCGGCTGATGTGCTGGGATGCGAGACGCGGTTGCTGGAAAAGGTCCGCGCCGCCGTGGGGCCGGTGCCGATCGCGGCGACGTTTGATATTCATGGCAACCTGGACCCGGCGATCGCTGATCTGGCTGACATCGTGGTCGGCTACAAGACCCATCCGCATGTGGACATGTACGACACGGGCTGGAAGGCCATGACCCTGTTGCACCGCGCAATGGCCGGTGAAATTCAGCCCCGTTCCATCATCCGGGCGGTGGAATTCGCACCCACCAGCCACAATATGCGGACCGCGGCGGGCCCCATGGCGGATATGGTCGATATGGCGGCCGGGGCGGCGGCGCGCCATGGTTTGTTCGATGCCAGCGTCTTTGGCGGTTTCCCCTATGCGGACAGTCCCTTCACGGGCGCCAGTATTTCCGTCTGCCACGACGGTGCGCGCGATGACCTGGTGCCGGTGTTGGATGAACTGGACCAGGCATACCGGCGAGAGGCGGATCGTTTCGATATGCGCCTGCCCGATCCCGGCGTGGTCATCGCCGCTGTGCAAGCGGGGCGGCACGGCGAAAGGGTGGCGGTGCTGGAGCCATCAGACAATGTTTTTTCCGGCGGTGCCGGCGACACGCCGGGTTTGCTGCGGGCGGCCCTGGACACGGCGGCGGATACGGCGTCCGTCTTCGCTTTCTTATGGGACCCCGAGATTGCCGCCCGCGCCCATGCCGCCGGTTCGGGTGCAATTCTGGACTGCGCCTTTGGCGGGCGCCTAAGCGGGGGTTTCGGCGGGCCTGTCCATGCCACCGGTGTTGTCGAGACCGTGACCCAGGGCCGCTTCGTCAATCACGGACCCATGGAAAAAGGCCTGGCGGTCGAACTTGGCCCAACCGCCGTCATCCGGGTTGGCGGCATTCGCGTTATCGTTACCTCGCGCTGTGTGCCGGCCAACGATCCGGCCTATTTCGAATTGCACCAGATCGATCTGGCGGACGTCCCCTTGGTCTATGTGAAGGGCAAGAACCATTTCCATGCCGCCTTTGGCGACAGCTTTGATGCCATCATCGATGTGGAAACAAGGGGCCCGGCCCCCTCGGATATTTCCACCCTGTCCTATCGGCACGCGGACATGGACCGGCTGCGCTTTGGCCGGACATGGAGCGATGAGCCGCGATAGCCCAAACAAGGCACCGCAATGGATTGCCGGGTCAGGCCGTCCCTCGGCTCACCGCTCCGTGGCCTTCGTGAGTGCTAAACCCTATTTGCGTTCGATCAACTGATACATCACGCCGTGGCCATCGCGGGGATGCACGAACACCTGGGTGCCGGCTTCGATAATGCGCGCGCCGTTGCCTTGCATCTCTGCCTTGGCCTCGGCCAGATCGTCCACCGCCAGGGCGACCAGATGCACGCCTTCGCCGTATCTTTCCAATGAATTGCCGATTGCCCCGCCTTCGCCCAGAGGCTCGGCCAGTTCAATAAAGCGGCCATCGTCACCCAGGGGCAGGATCGCCCGGGTCATGCCCATTTCGGGACTCGCGTCCGGGCCCTTGCTGGCTTTTAGCCCCAGCTTGTTTTCGTAGGTCGCCAGGGCCTCGTTGATATCCTTGACGCGGACCACGATGTGATCGATCCATTTCGGCATGATAGTTCCTCCCAGATTTCAGGTTTCTGAGCAATCTTTGCACAGTTCGCCGCGCCGTGTCTCTACCCCGAAATTGCCGGCTGGTATAAACTTGCTGGAGACAAAGCAAGTTCAGCGGCAATGACGGGGCGCGGCGGTGAAACATCAATGGACGTAACGCAGCTGTCGATTGTCGCCATCGCATTCCTGACCGCCGGCGTGATCAAAGGCGCCTTCGGGGTCGGCCTGCCGACGACGGCGATTGCCATCATGGGCCTGTCGCTTGGTCTGCGTGATGCGGTCGTGGTGCTGATCGTGCCGTCGCTGATCGCCAACATCTGGCAAATAGCCCGCGGCGGCGCGTTGGTCGCCTTGTTTCGCCGCTTCCTGTTGATGAACGTTACCGCCTGCTTTGGCATTTGGCTGGGCACCGTGATCCTGTTCCGAGTCGATCCGACGCTGCTTTCCGGACTGCTGGGAACAGTGATCGCCGGCTATGCGGTGATGAACCTGGCGGCTTATCGGCCAACCATACCGCGCGGGCGGGAATTCATATGGTCGCCCGCCGTGGGTTTCGCCGCCGGCCTGCTGACCGGCACCACGGGCTCGCTGTTAATGCCGGTGGTGGTCTTCCTCCAGGCCCTGGGTTTGGACAAGGACCGTTTCGTGCAGGCGGCTGGCCTGTCCCTGCTGATAGGCACCGTCGCTTGGGCCGCCGCCCTATTTGATCAAGGCGCCATTGATGGCCCGGCGCTGCTGCTCTCCAGCTTTGCCCTGGTGCCGACGTTGCTGGGTATGCTGGCCGGAATCTGGCTGCGCGAGCGGGTCTCGCAGGAGGTTTTCCGCCGTTTCGTGGCGTTTTTCTTCCTGATCCTGGGCGGCAACCTGATCTACGCGAACTGGCTTTAGAGTTTGGCTGATGGGCGAGCGGAAACAGACGCGTACCAGCGCTGGGCGTTGGCGGCATCATCGGGCAAGCCCATTTTCAGCCAGCCGGCGAAGTCGATCATGATCATCAGATCAATATCGGCGACGGAATAATTGTCGCCAGCCACGAACGGCTTGTCGCCGATCATGTCGTCGACCCGGTCCAGGAACAGCCTGACCCGCTGCTTGCCCCGTTCCGCCAGTTCGGGAATTTGTTCAAAATTATCCGGTCCCGGCAGGGCGCGGCCCTTCATCGGCGGCGCCGAGTTGCGCAATGCCTCGGCCATGGCGAGCATGCCGCTAAATTCGATTTTCCAGCGGACATCGGCGATGCGGCCTTTTTCCAACGCCGTCGCACCCATCAGGGCCGGCTCGGGATGCAGATCCTCCAGATAGGCCCAAATGCCAGCGGTGGTTTGCAAAATGTTGCCGTCGTCCAAGACCAGGGCCGGCACCGTGCAATTGGGGTTGATGGCGCGGTATTCCTCGCTCATCTGTTCGCCCTTGCGCATGTCGATATCGACGGTCTCGATTTCCAGGCCTTTTTCGGCGATGAAAACGCGTACGCGGCGGGGTGAGGGGGCGGTCTTGCAATCGTAGAATTTCATGGGACTCGGCTTTCGGTTACTGGTGGGCCATAAGACGCTGTTGCCATGATCCTAAAGGAAATGCACCGCTTTTAACAGACGGCGGCTTGGGCCTTTGCCGGCCGGGACAGATCGGCGGTCCGCAACCAGGCTTCCGCCTCGGCCAGACGCCGGACCGGATCGTGAGACATATTGGCCAGCAACCAGTCGATATCCGCCCAGGTGCCCCGTGGCCCAACAAGGCGGCGCGGTGGAATGTCCTGGCTGCCGCCCGCGCCATGGCGGGCAATGGCAAAGCGGAAGGCATAGTTGGGCGTCAGGCCCATGCGCAGATCGGAAAACACAACCTCGTCTCGTGCTAGGTCCAGGCGGTAAAAGCCACGGCTGAACCAGGCCAGTTTATCCAGGTTGGGGTTGCCGTCCAGGCAGGTGGCCAGGGCCTGTCCGCGCGGGTGCTGATAGACCGTTGCCTGTTCCGTTCCGCCAAAAACCGGCAGATAGAGGTTCAAATAACGCTCGCCGTCCATGGCTATGACGCGCCAGAGGTAACTGTTGAAAGGCGTCGGGATGGCCAGCAGTTTTTCCGGCGCGATACCGGCCTGTGCCAGCATAACATCCGCGCGCGCGGCAACGATGCGTTGCGCCGCCAGGCACCAGGCCTGATAGCCGGTGGACAAAATCAACGCGGTGGTGATGACCGTGCCCATCCGCCGGGACCATTTCGCCCGGCAAAGCGCCCAGATCATGGCCACCAGCAAGGGCAGGGTGTACAGCGCATCAATGATAAAGATCGAGCCTACCCCATAGGGCTCCATGGAAAGGGGCCACAACAGTTTGGTGCCATAGATCGTCATGCCATCCAGCAGGGCATGGCTGGCCAGGCAGAGATAGACCGCCAGATAGGTCAGGGCGCGCTGTTGCCGCAGCGCCTTGATGAAGCGGACCATGGCCTCGCCCAGCAACGGCGTGACGGCGGCCTGGACCAGCAGGGAATGGCTGAAGCCGCGATGGCCGACAAAGGCGGCCACCGGATCATCGAAGCGGACCAGCACGTCCATATCCGGCAGGGTGCCCATCAGACCGCCGGCGATGGCGGCCCGGCGCGGCCCCAGCCGCCGGCCCAGGACGGCGACGCCGACACCGGCGCCAAGCACGATCTGGGTTAGGCTGTCCATTTTCTGTTGTTCAACATACGTTGAGTCTCCGAGCCGCCCGCTCCCCCGTCCCGCCTAAGTCCCTTGGCACCCACAGGGTACCATTAATGGGCGGCCGGGAGGGGGAGCGGGCGGCTTGGCCGGCATTGAAATGCCCTTAGCGTTCGACGTTGGCACCGCGTACGGGGACGCCGAATTCCTTGTGGCAGATCTCCGCCAGCAATGTCACGCCCTCGCGGATTTGGTCGTGGGTCGGGTTGCCGAAACACAGACGGAACCGGCGCCGGCCGCTGGCCGAGTCCGCCGACCATTCGGAACCGGGGTTGATGACCACCCCCTGGGCCGCCGCGACCTGCGCCAGCTTGTCCGTATCAACCTCTTCGGGCATGGTGATCCAGATGAAAATGCCGCCCTTGGGGGCGATGACTTCCGCCGTGGTGCCGAACTGTTCATCCAATACCGAGAGCATCAGATCGCATTTTGCCTTCAGGGTGCCGCGCAGTTCCGCCACATGGTCATTGAATTGCGTGTTGCAGAATTCCGCCAGGGCCATCTGTTCCAGGGCGCCGCAGCCGCCGTCGGTCTTCAACGGTATCAGCTGGCTGAGCACTGGCCAGTCCGCAACCACATAGCCAATGCGCAGGGCCGGCGCGATGGATTTCGAAAACGTGGCGCAATAGATCACCTGGCCCGCATCGTCCATGGAGCGGATGGTGGGCGGGCGGGTGCCGTCCCAGGTCAGGTCGGAATAACAGTCGTCTTCAAAGATCGGCACGGCATATTTTCGCGCCAGATCCAGCATTTTCCGGCGCTTCTCCACGCTCATGATGGTGCCGGAAGGGTTCTGCACCGTCGGGATAGTGTAGATGTATTTGGCTTGGGTGCCTTTGCTTTTCAGCTCGCCCAGAACCTGATCCAGTTGCGCCATGTCCATGCCGTCTTCGTCGACGCCGATGAGGACGTAGTTGACGCCCAGATAACGCAGCCGGCTTAACGAGGAGGCATAGCAGACTTCTTCCACGATCACCGTGTCGCCCTTGGACAAAAAGGCATCATTGACCAGATCAATGCCCTGGTTCGAGCCCGTGGTGATCAGCATATCATCCGGGTCCGTGGGCATATGGGCGTTGGTTTCCAGCAGTTTGGCAATCGCCTCGCGCAGGGGACGATAGCCCTGGGGCCCGCTGTTCATGCCATAGGTGGCCAGTTGCTGGCCATCGCGCTGCATCACCTTGGCCAAGGCATCCAGCAGCGGCTGCACCGGCACCGAGGCGGCGTCGTTGTTGCCGCCGATGAAGCTGTACTTGGGAAAACCACCCCATCGCGCGGCGGCGGGAGCGGGCAGATTGTCACGGAAGAGGCGGCTGTAGCCAAAACTCATGGCTGGGGACTTTCTGGCTGAGGTCTCGTGGTGCGGAGCGTTCAATGATGCGACTTGTTATTATTACGTGAAATTTTTGAATTTCGGTACGTTAATGCTACTCTGCTATCAGGGAATCAACAAATTAACGCAGGGGATATGAATAATGGCGAGTATTCTTACAAATTTGCGTAACACGGTGATCGCGGGTGTGGTGCTGACGATCATCATGATTATTGTTCTCATGGGTTGGCATGCGGGCGCTACCGGGTTCGATATGGCCTGGGCGACGTTCTTCATGCGCTGGCTGCATGTGCTGTGCGGTGTGATGTGGATCGGTATTCTGTGGTACTTCAATTTCGTGCAGATCCCGACCATGCCCTCCATTCCCGACGAACAGAAACCAGCGATCGGCAAGCATATAGCGCCCTGCGCCCTGTTCTGGTTCCGCTGGGGCGCCATGGGCACCATTGTTACCGGGCTGCTGCTGGCGGCGATGAGCGGCTATGTCATTGACGCCATCGCGCTGGGCCTGACGGACGGCGTGCCCAAGCACACCGCCATCGGCATTGGTATGTGGCTGGGCACGATTATGTGGTTCAACGTCTGGTTCATCATCTGGCCGAACCAGAAAAAGGCGCTGGGTATTGTCGAGGCGGACGCGGACACCAAGGCGGCATCGGCGCGGACGGCGATGCTGTTCTCCCGCACCAATACACTGCTGTCGATCCCCATGCTGTTTGCCATGGTCTCGGCGCAAAACATCTACTAGCGCTGTCTTCGTTACAGGCCGGGTCGCCTACCTCCCTTCGGAAGTGGGCGGCCCGGTCGACTACACTTTAGGCCGCGACGGCGGCCCGGCCCTACTGCGCCGCCCGCGCGGAGCGGTGCGCCCAAAGTCTTAAAGGCGCGCGCAAGCGTGAGCGAAAGGCCCTACTCGGCCGTACCCGTGTGTTCGCGCTTCACCAGATCCCAGTCGATCTCGTAGCCCAGGCCCGGTTTGGTGGGCGCGTGGACATAGCCGTCCACATACTGGATGTCCTCCACTAGGCCGTATTCGTTGTTGCCGGTGCAGGGGAAGAATTCAAAGAACTCACAGTTCGGTACCGCCATGGTGACGTGCAGGTTGGCGACGTTGTTGAGCGAGTTGCCGCCGTGATGAATCTCGCACTTCATATTGAAGCCTTCGGCCAGATGGCACAGCCGCACCATGGGCGTGATGCCGCCCGTGGCGGCGACGTCGCCGCGCAGAATGTCCGTGGCGTTCTGGGTGATCCATTGCGCCATGCCGTAAAACCGCCCCGGCGCGTATTCCGTCGACATGATGGGGATGTCCAGCTTCTGCTTCAGCTTGACGTAGTTATAGATGTCTTCCTCCACCAGCGGATCTTCATACCAGTAAAAATCCAGCTCCTCGATGGCGCGGCCCAGGCGCATGGCGTCCTCGTACTGATAGGCCCACATGGCATCCATCATCAGCTCCATCTCGTCCCCGACGCCCTCGCGCACGGCTTGGGAAATCTCGATATCCGCCTTGAGCGTGCCGTGGGGGTGCAGCTTGTGCGCGGTCCAGCCCATTTCCTTGAAGCGCAGCGCCTCCTCGACATATTCCTCCGGGGTTTCGTGATAGGCGGTGGAGGAATAGACCGGCACCTTTTCCTTGCAGGTGCCCAACAGGCGATGGATCGGCTGTCCGGCGATCTTGCCGTTGATGTCCCACAGGCAGACATCGATGGCGCCGATCACGTTGGTGGCGACGGAGCGGTTCATCTTCCACATTTCCCACCAGATGGTGCCGATATCCTGGGGGTTGCGGCCCATGATCATGGGTTTGATGAATTCGATCAGGCCCGGTGCGTAATGGTTCGCGCTCATGCGGGAGGAGCCGAGGAAGCTGTTGCCACTGATGCCCTCGTCGGTTTCCACCGTGACGATGCCCAGTTGCTGCGTAGCGCCAAAGGTGGTGCCGACGCCGGTCTTCCAGCCCTCGGACTTCCAGTTGAACGTGTCCACTTTGACATTGGTGATTTTCATTTTCCGCTCCCTCGCATTACATGGCCAGTCTGTTTCGGGTGGAATAGTGGCGGATATTCGGGAATTGATCAATTCGGAGCGGCTGGATGCGCCGGCTGCGTGACGGTGCACAATCAGCGCTGAAACCGAAAATCAACCTTGCTCACAACGGGTTGTCCACATATGACATGGTGACGAAGGTGCAGTTTTTGAATTTTGCTCGTAGGAAATCCGAGATATGGAAGCCGTGTATGTCGTCGTCGATATTGAAGCCGACGGCCCGATACCAGGGGACAATTCCATGTTGTCCTTCGCCGCCGTGGCGATCACGCCCGAGGGCCGGGAAATAGGTACGTTCGAGGCGGTCCTCATGCCATTGGCGGATGCGCGGCCCGACGCGGACACCATCGCGTGGTTCGAGACACAGCCCGACGCGTATGCAGCGGCAACCGCGAACCCGCGCCCCGCGGCCGTTGTTATTGCCGAATTCATTGAGTGGGTAAGCGCCCTGCCTGGCAGGCCGGTTTTCGCCGCCCATCCAGTTGCCTTTGATGGCGGCTGGATCGATTACTATTTGCGCCGCTTCGCCCGCCGACGGTTGATCCAGGGGCCCAGGGATACGGATCCGCTGTTTTTTTCAAGCGGTATCTGCATTCGCACCCTTGCGGCCGGACATCTCGGCTGGCCGGTTTGGGACTGCGCGCCGGGTCGCTACCCTCCCGAATTACTGGGTCTGCATGACCACAGCCACCGCGCCATTGATGACGCGCGCGGCTATGGCCACCTTCTCGTGACGCTGCTGGCCGGCATGAAACCCAGCGTGTGATGCGCCGCGCGACTGTGTGCATCCAAAATTAGACCAACGGGGTCCAATCGGCTCCATCATTCCCCCGCGTTCGGGCATTGCGGCAACGAAAGCGGCGTCGCGCGTGAATTGATCAATTCGACGCGCGCGAACGGACGCCGCAGCCTTGACAGGTTTTGCCGCCAGGGCGACTCTTTTGGCAAGAAAAAGAAGGCGCATTGCGGAACGACCGAAATGCGGAACGATAGCCGATTTAGGAGATGTCATGGGTGCCACCGAAATTCTGGCCAGTTATGCCGCCAACCTGAAATACGAGGATCTGCCCGAACCGGTGGTGGCGCAGGCAAAACGCATCATCATGGACACCGTCGGTAGCATGATCGGCGGCGTGCCGTTGCCTCTGGGCAATACAATTGTCGAACTCGCCCAGGACATGGGCGGGGGCGCATCGGAGGCCACCATCGTCGGCAGCGGCGCCAAGGTTTCCTGCGTCGCCGCCGCCTACGCCAACGGGGCCTTGTCGGACGTGCTGGATTGGAACGATATGCTCTATGTCGGCCATCCCGCGACGGCGGCTGTCGGTGCCGGGCTGGCTATGGCGGAAAAAGAAGGTGCAACTGGCAAACAGCTGATCGAGGCGGTGGTCGCGGCCTATGAAGTTTTCGGACGTGTCGGTATCTGCGTCCAACCGTCAGAGGAACGGCAACAGGCGTTGTGGGGCATGTTGACCTGGATACCGTTTAATTCCGCCATCGCGGCGGGCAAGATTTTGCGCCTGGATGGCGCCCAGATGGCTACGGCGATCGGTACCGCGGGTGCTTTCGCGCCGTTGGGGGCGTGCTGGAAATATGTCGAAACCCGCTCCGACACCTATCATTACAACCACGGCATGACGGCCATGTCGGGGCTGTTTGCCGCCATGCATGCGCAAAAGGGCCTGACGGGGATGAATACCATTCTGGAAGGCCCCACCGGCTTCTGGGTTCTGGCTGGTTCCGATCAGTGCGATTTCGACCGGCTGGATGCGCTGCTGACAACCTTGGGCAAGGACTATTGGATCATGCAGACGCTGTATAAGCGCTGGCCCGCGAATTTGTGGGTGCAGAGTTATCTGGACGTCTTCACCGACCTGATGAAGACGAACAACATCTCGCCGGATGACATAGCGGAGATCAACGTCTCGCCGGCCCTGGCCATGTTGATGACCTATCGCGCCAACGGCACCATGGATGCCGCCTTCTCCCTGGCCTACGCCCTGGCCGTAGCGGCCTACGAGCCAGAGCCAGGCACGCAATGGTACGCGGACGAGAACATGCACAGCCCAAAGGTGCTGGAGTTGGTGAAAAAGGTAAAGAAAGCCGATGGCGCCCAGGATGCTGATCTGAACCACGAATTCAGAAATTACTGGAACGGCTATTGGATGCCGGTGCAGGTGGAAATCGTAACCACGGCCAACGCGCGGCACAGCGGCTATGCCACCTACCCGAAAGGCCACCGCGACAATCCCATGAGCCATGACGAACTAAAGACAAAGTTTCGCCAGGCCTCGGCCTCCGTTCTGGAGCCAGGGCGCATGGACGAGGTGATCGCCACGATCGAGAACCTTGAAGACGTTGGCGATATAGGCGCGTTGGCGGCGCTGCTGCATTAAAGCATTTCCCCGACACGGCGCACGAATTCGTCAAATACCAGCCGCTGTGTACGCCCGGAAACCTGTATCAGGCAGACATGATGGCTGACCGTCAATGTCTGCAACATGTGCTTGAGATTATCGGCCTGTTCGGGGGCGAGAGTATCGATCTCGCTAATCAGCCGCTCCTGCATTTCCGCCATGCGCTGGATATCAATGTCATCCAGGCCCCAGCGCTGGGCAAGGCTGGCCTGTAGCGCGACAGCCTCAGCATAGGTCGCGCGCAGCCGCCTGGCGCCATCAGTGCGATTTTCCGGCTTACTTTCAACGAAACGCTGCATCACTGAACCTCCCGTCAAAGTAGGCGGAAAGCATAACGGAACAAATGCATGCGGACTATCCGAGACCCCATGCAGATGCATTTTGCTCTCGTGCCTGCGTTTCTTTTTGCTAACCTATCGCCGCAATCGGAGATCACGGGACACGGCAACCATCATGACCCTAACCCTCTATTCCAACTACCTCAATTCCGCCGGCGAGCGGGTGCGCATCGCCCTGGCCCTGAAAGGCATTGAGCACGACTATGTCTCGGTCGGCCAGATGGGGCGGGAGGCTTACGAGAAGATCAATCCGCAAGGCCTAATGCCGGCCTTGAAAATCGGCGATCACATGGTGCCCCAGGCAACGGCGATTCTGGAGTATCTGGAGGAAACCTATCCCGAGCCGCCCCTGTTGCCCGCCGACCCGGTGCTGCGCGCCCAGGCCCGCGGCTTTGCCCAGCACGTGGTCTCCGAGATGCATGCCATCGACGTGATCCGGGTGCGGCGCTTTCTGCATCACGAACTGGGCGTGGAACAGGACGGCATCGAGCGCTGGCAGCGCCATTGGTTCGCCAAGGGTTTCGCCGCGCTGGAGGAATTGCTGGCCCGCCGGCCCACGGCCTGGCCCTATTGCTTTGGCGAGGGCCCAGGCTGGGCCGACCTGCATCTGGTGCCGCAGGTGGCCAAGGGCCTAAGCCGCTTTGATGTGGACATGGCGCCCTATCCCCTGATCCATGGTGTTCACAAAGCCTGCGTTGACCTGCCCGCCTTCATTGCCGCCACGCCGGCCCAACAGCCGGATTATCCGGGAGAGGTGGTCGAGCCGGAATTGGAGAAACCTCTCGGGGGCAAGACGATTTTGTAAGCTGTCCCGCCTGTGTTGCAATTCGGTCGACAGGAATATATACTACTCAGTAGGAAAATATACGACATCTTGGAGACTGCGAATGCCGATGGTGAAGAAAAGCATATCGGTCACCGACCAGCAGAATGACTGGATCAAGTCCCAGATCGAATCCGGACATTACGGCAACGAGAGTGAGGTCGTGCGCGAGTTGATCCGCGAGAGGCAGTTGCGGGAGCAGGAATCCCGCGAAGATCTGGCCGAAATCGAGGCCATCCGCGCCAAGCTGATCGAAGGGGAGGAAAGCGGTTTCACCGATCAAACCGTTGAGCAGATCTGGCAAGAGGCCCGGCGCCGGCGCAATACAGGAAATGCCTAGCTATCGGCTCAGCCTAGCCGCCAAGCAGGATTTGATGAACATCGCCGACCATGGCGATGAACATTTCGGTACGGCTCAATCCGACAGATATGGGGACATGCTCACGCAGAGGTTCGCGCAATTGGCCGCGCAACCGATGCTATATGCCGCCGTGGATCATATCCGGCCCGGCTACCGGCGCAGCGTTTGTGGCGTGCACTCAATTTACTACCGGATTGACGGCGACACGGTGGAGATCATGCGAATTCTGGGCCGGCAAGACCCTGCCCGTACGATCGACGCAAGTCCAATAGGTTAGTATTTAAAAGGTAGCGTCGCCTGTTTTCAGCCGACCGTTGACTGGTGCTGTGAAATCATCTGCCAGTTACCATCGCGCAGCTCGTAAACGGAGGTTGAGCAGGTGATGCCTTCGACGACGTCATCGCCCATCGTCATCTTGTTGTCCGCCTTAAAAATCAGAATGCCGATGTTGCCGTAAATCCGCGTGGAAATATCGAACGTCTCGATGCGGTCTATTTTCATGGCGCCGGAGCGGAACGCGGCGAACACGTCGGCGCGGGTCTGGGCCTTTCCGAACGATGAAACAAAAATCATGTCCTCGCCGACGACCTTGGCGAGGGCATCCAGATCGCCATCCAACAACGCCTTCACCCGGTCATGATGCGCGGCAATAAGAGAGGCGTGCAGGTCGGCGGAGTCGTTGTTCATGATGTTTCCTTTGAAAGGGGGAACGGAGGGGAAGGGGATAAAAGAATAGCGTCCTCTCTTTTTTGGTAAATAACATTCTGTCTGCGGTTTCCGATCGGTTCCCATCGGAGCCTCCGGCATATGGCCGCACTCTGATTGTAATTTTCGCCAATTATGCCATATTAATTTTGGGTTCGAGGTGCGGGCTTTGTTCTTCTAATGAATTCGATGCGGGGTGTGATGGCTTTAACTGTGTTTTTTCTCCTTTTAACTACAATGCGGCTCGGAGAATCAGGACAAAACACGGAAGCGATCTAAACATGTACGATCACGAAGTCTTCCCAAATGCTCCAATAACCGAAGCACTAATCGATCTTCAGGTATCGATGGATGATGAATTCACGCTCGATCGTCTAAAGCCAGTAGCCGAACTGCTCCAAGAAACATTTCCGCAACGCGAAGAGAAGACGGTGCATC
>CAZPWJ010000005.1:0-79176 GCA_964590195.1 uncultured Rhodospirillaceae bacterium
AATGGACAGATACTAGATGTAGCGGGTGTCTGCGTCAACCGGATAGGCACGGAAATATCAATGTCGCGGCAAGTGCGACGATTTGATAGTTCCGAAGCCTTGCGACTTTTGCATCACTCTCTTTTTGATACTGACCCACCACGGCGTCGAGGTCATGGAGCAGGCTTTCGGTTTCGGAGTTGCCGAATTGATGCCAATCGCCAACTGTAATGCCCAATGTGCCATGCTCGTTCATGTATTCTTCGGCATAACCCAGAAACGCCTGAACCTGGGTGTCAACAAAGCTCTTCGGACCGAAATACATGGCTTTAAGCTCGTCGGTCGAGGCTGGCGACAGGCCCAATTCCTTGTTGCCGTCCACGAGCGCGAGGTGGGATTGGCGCATGAGATCAATGGCATCAGCTAACTTCTTGCTGACGATTTGAATATGCTGCTTGTCTGTCAGGTTTTGAATTTGATTGCTTAGAAGGGTGATGCGCTGTGACAACATGCGCTGTCGGCCCGCGATGTTGATCTCGGCGGCGCCCGATGCCTGGCTGGCAACGACGGATTCCAACAGGTAATAGTTCCCCAGCGCGAGCAAGCCGAGGGTCACAAGAACAAGAACATAGTTCTTGGTGAGATTGTTGGATTTTGTCAGGGCCATTACTCGCCAAACCCGGCTCGGGTACGAACTCTTTTTACATTACCAATACGCATCAAAATGAACGCCGTCCGACGCTGATCTTTAGATCTCGGTCGGTGGGTACACTTGGTTATCAATATCAGGCTGGTCTATATTTTCTGTTAACACCGCATGGCGTTTGGCATACGAAAGACATCGTATGTCACTCAACCGGTTCGGGTAATTTCACCCGGCCGGTACTGATTTACGGCATTGGGGCGGTATGTTCAGCTATTAAGCGGTTTGCCCGTGACGGCCAGGGCGGCTTCCTTGACGGCTTCGTTCAGGCTGGGATGGGCGTGGCAGGTCAATGCGATATCTTCCGATGAAGCGCCCATTTCCAACGCTAGGACCAGTTCGGCGATCATGGTGCCTGCGTCGGCGCCAATGATATGCGCGCCCAGCAGGCGGTCGGTTTCCTTGTCCGCCAACAGTTTAACGAAGCCGCCTGATTGATCGCCGCTGCTGCGCGCGCGGCTGTTGGCGGCGAAGCTGAAGCGGCCCTTGTTGTAGGCGATGCCCGCCTCTTTTAGTTCTTCCTCGGACTTGCCCACGGTGGCGACTTCGGGCCAGGTATAGCAAACGCCGGGAATAGCGTCGTAGTTGACGGCGCCCGCATGGCCGGCGATTTTCTCGGCCACCACCACGCCTTCGTCTTCCGCCTTATGGGCCAGCATGGGGCGGTCGGGCAGGACATCGCCGATGGCGAAGATGCCAGCCACGTTGGTCTGATAATCCTCGTCCACGGGAATGAAACCGCGATCGTCCATTGCAACGCCGGCCTCGGCCAGGCCCAGGCCATCGGTAAAGGGCTTGCGGCCAATGGAGACCAGCACCACGTTCGCCTTCAAGGTTTCGCTGTCGCCACCTTTCGCAGGCTCCAACGTCAACTCGGCACCGCCACGGGCTTTCTTGACGCCGGTCACCTTGGTGCCGAGACGGAAGTCCATACCCTGATTGGTCAGGCTGCGCTGCAGGTTGCGGGATAGCTCGCCGTCCATGCCCGGCGTGATCCGGTCGAGGAATTCCACCACCGTGATCTTGGCGCCAAGGCGGCCCCAGACCGAGCCCATCTCGAGGCCGATATAGCCGCCGCCGATGATGACCATATGTTTCGGTACCTTGGAGAGCGACAGCGCACCAGTGGACGAGACAATGGTCTTCTCGTCGATTTCCACGCCGGGCAGCCCCATGACATCGGAACCGGTGGCGATGACGATATTCTCCGCCGTCAGGCTGCGTTCGCCGCCACTGTTCAGGGCGACCTGCACCGTTCCGGCCGAGGTGATGGTTCCGCGTCCGGGGATGTATTCCACCTTGTTCTTCTTGAACAGGCCCTCGATGCCCGTGGTCAGATCGCCCACCACCTGTTCCTTGCGGGCCATCATGGCCTTCAGATCCAATGACAATCCGGTGGTCTTGATGCCATGTTGGGCGAATTCCGCCTCGGCCTCGTGATACAGGTGTGACGATTGCAGCAGGGCCTTTGAAGGGATGCAGCCAACGTTCAGGCAGGTGCCGCCCAAGGTGCCGCGCATCTCCACGCAGGCCGTGCGCAGGCCCAGCTGTGCCGCCTTGATGGCGCCCACATAGCCGCCAGGGCCGCCGCCGATAAAGACCACGTCGAAAGTGTCGTCACTCATGATCAGATCCCACTAAATTTCGAACAACAGACGTTCCGGTTCCTCGATACATTCCTTGACCCGAACCAGGAAGGTGACCGCCTCGCGGCCATCAATGATCCTGTGGTCATAGCTGAGCGCCAGATACATCATCGGCCGGGCTACCACCTCACCATTGATCACCATGGCCCTGTCCTGGATCTTATGCATGCCCAGAATGGCGGATTGCGGCGGGTTTAGGATCGGCATGGAGAGCAGCGAGCCATAGACGCCGCCATTGGAAATAGTGAAGGTGCCGCCCTGCATCTCGTCGATGCCCAGCTTGCCGTCGCGGGCACGGCGGCCAAAATCGACGATGCTGCCCTCGATATTGGCGAAGGACATCTTGTCGGCCTCGCGCAGGACGGGGACCACCAGACCTTGGGGCGTGCCCACGGCGACGCCGACATTGTAGTAATTCTTGTAGACCAGATTGTCGCCGTCGACTTCCGCGTTGACCGCCGGCACCTCGGCCAGGGCCTGGGTGCAGGCGCGTACGAAGAATGACATGAAGCCCAGGCGGGAGCCGTGGCGCTTTTCAAAGACGTCGCGGTATTTACTGCGCGCCGCCATCACTGCGCTCATATCCACCTCGTTGAATGTGGTCAGCATGGCGGCGGTGTTCTGGGCATCCTTCAGGCGCCGGGCAATGGTTTTGCGCAGCCGGGTCATGCGCACGACTTCTTCCAGGCCCGCATTGGGGCGCAGGCCTACATCCTGGTTGCCCGCCGGCGCGGCGGCGACATTGGCGGCGGGAACGACCTGTTGCGCGGGTGCTGCTGGCGCAGCCGCCGCGGCAGGGGCGGTGGCCGGAGCCGGAGCCCGAGCTGGTGCCGGTGCTGAGGCACCGCCGGCTTTGACGTAGTTCAATACGTCGTCCTTCAACAGGCGGCCATCCTTGCCGCTGGCTGGAATGGTGCTGGGGTCAAGACCATGTTCCTGCACAAGGCGGCGCACGGCCGGCGACAGTGGCGCCGATGATGCCGCCGGCGCTGGTGCGGGCGCTGATACTGGTGCCGGTGCCGGTGCTGCAGCCTGTGCCGGTGCTGCAGCCGGTGCAGGGGCTGCCGCCGGGGCGGGCGCCGCTGCCGCCTGTGAAGCGCCGGCGCTCTGGGTTTCGTCGATGCGGCCCAACAGACCGCCCATGGCGACAGTGGTTTCCTCAGGCGCGGCGATCTCGGTCAGGACACCAGAGCTGGGTGCGGGAACTTCCACCGCGACCTTGTCGGTTTCCAACTCCACCAGCGGCTCGTCCTGGGCAATTGCCTCGCCGACGCCCTTCAGCCAACGGGCCACGGTTGCCTCCGTTACGGATTCACCCAATGTGGGAACCACGATATCGATCATCTAAGGGCCCTCGTCTCGTTTCATGCGCCTAAATAGGTCGGCACGTCTAATTTCCAAGCGCCTTGGCGACCAAGGCGGTTTGTTCTTTTTGATGTGCGGCGGTGCTGCCGGCGGCGGTGGAGGCGCTCTCGGGCCGGCCCACATACCTTGGCCGTGTCGTCTTATGGTCGATCTTCTCCAGCACCTCTTCCAGGCGGGGGAAGATATGCGACCAGGCGCCCATATTCTTCGGCTCTTCCTGGCACCAGACCACCTCCGCCTTGGGGAAGCGCGCCAATTCCTTGCTCAAGGCAATCTTCGGGAACGGATAAAGCTGTTCCAGGCGCAGCAGATAAACGTTCTTCTTCTTGGCCGCCTCGCGTGCTTCCAGCAAGTCGTAATAGACCTTGCCGGTGCACACGACGACACGGCGAATCTTGTCGTCCGGCGCCAGGGCCGCCCGGTCGCCTTCACTGCTGTCCCACAGCACCCGGTGAAAGTTGGAACCCGGTCCCATGTCGGCCAGGGAGGAGACGCAGCGTTTATGGCGCAGCAGGGATTTCGGCGTCATCAGGATCAAGGGTTTGCGGAATTTGCGATGCAACTGCCGGCGCAGGATGTGGAAATAGTTGGCCGGCGTGGTGCAGTTCGCCACCTGCATGTTGTCTTCCGCGCAAAGCTGTAGATACCGTTCCAGCCGGGCCGAGGAATGCTCCGGTCCCTGGCCCTCGAAGCCGTGGGGCAGCAGCATCACCAGGCCGCTCATGCGCAGCCATTTGCTTTCCCCCGACGAGATGAATTGGTCAATGATCACCTGGGCGCCATTGGCGAAATCGCCGAATTGGGCTTCCCACATGATCAGGCCGCGGGGCTCGGCCAATGAATAGCCGTATTCAAAGCCCAATACAGCCGCTTCCGATAGGGCGGAATTGACCACATCATAATCCGCCTGCTTGCGGTCCAGATTATTCAGCGGTGTGTAAAGATGCTCGTCGACCTGGTCGATGAATTGCGAATGGCGCTGCGAGAAGGTGCCCCGGGCACTGTCCTGCCCCGACAGCCGGACCGGGAAGCCTTCCATCAACAACGAGCCGAAGGCCATGGCTTCCGCCGTGGCCCAGTCGATGCCTTCACCGCTTTCAACAAGCGCGCGCTTGGCCGTCAGCTGCCGGCCCACGGTGCGGTGCAGATTGAAACCCTGAGGCGCCTCGGTCAGGACCTGGCCAATGTGACGCAGGGTTTTCAGTTTTACCGAAGTGTCGCCGCGGCGGGCCTCGCCACGGGCGGTCTCTAGACCCTGCCAGCGGCCTTCCAGCCAATCCGCCTTGTTCGGTTTGTAGCCCGAGGCCGCCTCAAAATCCTGTTCCATGCGGGCCTGGAAATCGGCCACGGCGTTGTCCGCCTCTTCTTGGCTGACCGTGCCGTCGGCGACCAGTTTTTCGGCATAGATCTGCCGCGAGGTAGGATGCTGGCCGATCGCCTTGTACATCAGGGGCTGCGTGAAGTTGGGTTCGTCACCTTCGTTATGGCCATGGCGGCGATAACAGTACATGTCGATGATGACGTCTTTTTTGAATTGCTGGCGGAACTCGGCCGCGACCTTGCCGATGTAACAGACCGCCTCGGGATCATCGCCGTTGACGTGAAAAATAGGCGTCTGCACCATCTTGCCCACGTCGGAGGGATAGGGCGAGGAGCGCGATAGGTTCGGATTGGTGGTAAAGCCGATCTGATTGTTGACGATGATATGAATGGTGCCGCCGACCGTGTAGCCGTCCAGATCGGACAGGGCGAAACATTCTCCGACCAGACCCTGGCCGGCAAAGGCGGCGTCGCCGTGCATCAACAGAGCCATCACCTTGTCACGGGTTTCATCGTTTTGCTGGTCCTGTTTGGCCCTTGCCTTGCCCAGCACGACCGGGTTGGCGGCTTCCAGGTGCGACGGGTTGGCGGCCAGCGAGAGATGCACCATATGGCCGCCCAGTTCCCGGTCGGCGGAGGTGCCCAGATGATATTTCACATCGCCCGAACCCTGGACGTCCTGGGGGTGGGCCGAGGTGCCCTGGAATTCGGAAAAAATTGCCGTGAACGATTTGCGCATCAGGTTCGACAAAACGTTCAGGCGGCCCCGGTGCGGCATGCCTAGGGAGATTTCCCGTACGCCCAGTTGCGCCGCCCTGATCAGCACGGAATGCAGCAATGGCATCAGGCTTTCGCCGCCGTCCAGACCAAAGCGCTTGGTGCCCGTATGCTTGACCTGGAGAAAGCTTTCGAAGCCTTCCGCTTCCACCAGCTCGCGCAAGATCTGGCGTTTTTCGTGGTCGGTAAGGTTGATCTCCTTACCCCGGCCTTCGATCCGCTGCTGAATCCAGGCTTTCTCGTCCGGGCCCATGATGTGCATGAATTCCACGCCAATGCTGCCGCAATAGGTGCGGTTCAGGATATCGAGAATTTCCCGCAGGGTGGCGTTTTCCAGGCCCAGCACATAGTTGATATAGATCGGCCGATCCATATCCGCCTCGGTGAAGCCAAAACTGCGCGGGTCCAGTTCGGAATGGGAGACCGTTTTCTGCAGGCCCAGGGGGTCGAGTTCGGCATGCAGGTGGCCGCGTACGCGGTAGTTGCGGATCAGCATCAAGGCGCGCAGGCTGTCCAGGGTGGCCTGGCGGACCTGGGCCGCGCTGACGGCGCCCATGGCCGAAGGGGCCCGGCGCGCGCCTTCCAGAATATTTTGACCGCTGTCGCTCTCGGTATAGGGATCGGCCTGGCTTTCCAGGCTGCCGCGCGGGGCCCAGGGGGCGCCGCGGACCTCGGCCACGACGGCTTCCGCCTCGTCGCCCAGTTCGGCGAAGAATTGCTGCCAGGAGGCATCAACCGAGCCGGGAGAGGTCAGATAGCGTTGATAAAGTTGTTCGATGAATGCGCTGTTGGCGCCAAACAGGAACGATGAACCTTCAAGGCCCGACCCGTCGGGATCCGCTATGGACATGCTTGCTCCGGCAGCCTTCTGCCACCGCCTCCAACACGATTGTAATTAATGCGCATACTGCGCGCGGTTTGGTTAACCTTTCATTACCTTCAACATGGTGCTGCCCAGTTCGGCTGGCGAATCCGTGACCTCGATGCCGGCACTGCGCATGGCTTCCATTTTGTCGCCAGCGGTTCCCTTGCCGCCTGAAATGATCGCGCCGGCATGGCCCATGCGCCGGCCGGGCGGCGCCGTAAGGCCCGCGATGAAGCCAACCATGGGCTTTTTGACCTTTGATTGCCGGATGAAATCCGCGGCTTCCTCTTCGGCGGTGCCGCCGATCTCGCCGATCATGACAATGCCCTCGGTCTCCGGATCGCCAAGGAACATATCCAGGCAATCAATGAAGTTGGTGCCATTGATGGGATCGCCGCCAATGCCGATGCAGGTGCTTTGCCCCAGACCGGCGGCGGTGGTTTGCCCCACGGCTTCGTACGTCAAGGTGCCGGAGCGCGAGACCACGCCGATCTTGCCGCGGGTATGAATATGGCCGGGCATGATGCCGATCTTGCATTCATCGGGGGTGATGACGCCGGGACAGTTCGGGCCGATCAGGCGGGTTTTGCCCGATGCCTGCAAGGCCCGCTTTACCGTCACCATGTCGAGGACGGGAATGCCTTCGGTGATGCAGATCGCCAGTTCGATCTCGCAATCGATGGCTTCCAGAATGGCATCGGCGGCAAAGGGCGGCGGCACGTAGATCACGGAAGCATTGGCGCCCGTGGTCTCGACCGCATCGGCCACCGTATCGAAAACGGGCAGGCCCAGGTGATTTCCCCCGCCCTTGCCCGGCGAAACACCGCCGACCATCTGGGTGCCATAGGCTATGGCCTGCTCGGAATGAAAAGTACCCTGGTTGCCGGTAAAGCCCTGGCAGATCACTTTGGTGTCTTTGTTGACCAGTACAGCCATTACGCGGCCTCCTTCACGGCGGCGACCACCTTTGCGGCGGCATCCCCCAGATCGTCCGCCGCGATGATCGTCAAGCCGGAGTTGGCCATGATTTCCTTGCCCTTTTCCACATTGGTGCCTTCAAGCCGCACGACCAGGGGCTTGTCCAAATGCACCTCGCGGGCGGCGGCGACCACGCCTTCGGCAATGATGTCGCAACGCATGATGCCGCCAAAGATATTGACCAGAATGCCCTGCACATTGCCATCGGACAGAATGATCTTGAAAGCCTGGGTTACCCGTTCCTTGGTGGCGCCACCGCCCACGTCAAGAAAGTTGGCGGGTTCGCCCCCGTGCAGCTTGATGATGTCCATGGTCGCCATGGCCAGTCCGGCGCCGTTGACCATGCAGCCAATTTCGCCATCTAGTTTGATGTAGTTCAGGTCCGCCTTGGCGGCTTCCAACTCGGCCGGGTCTTCCTCGTCCGCGTCGCGCAGTTCCTCGATCTCGGCATGCCGGTAGAGGGCATTGTCATCGAAGTTCATTTTTGCATCCAGGGCCATGACTTCGCCGGCGCCGGTGACCACCAACGGATTGATCTCGACCAGGGAGGCATCGGTGTCCACGAAGGCCTTGTATAGAGCCGTGATCAGCTTGACGGCGGAGCCGACTTGCTTGCCCTCGAGGCCGAGGCTAAACGCCAGGCGTCGCGCGTGATGGCCTTGCAGGCCCGAAATGGGATCGATCACCAGGGTTTGGATTTTCTCGGGCGTGTCGGCGGCCACTGCCTCGATATCCATGCCGCCCTCGGTCGAGGCCATGATGGCGATACGCGAGGTGCCCCGGTCCATCACCGCGCTAAGGTACAGCTCCCGCGCGATATCACAGCCGTCCTCGATATACAGCCGCTTGACCTCCTTGCCCGCCGGCCCGGTTTGATGGGTCACCAGGGTCATGCCCAGAATATCACTAGCCAAGGCGCGGACTTCATCAATCGACTTGGCGATCTTGACGCCGCCGCCCTTGCCCCGGCCACCGGCGTGGATCTGTGCCTTGACGACCCAGACCGGTCCCGGCAGGGACTCGGCGACCTTGACCGCCTCGTCCACGCTGTAGGCCACGCCGCCATCCGGTACGCTGACCCCATAGCGCTGCAAGACGCTCTTCGCCTGATGTTCATGAATATTCATCGCGATTCCTAATGCTGACCTTCATTGAGCCGAATTTGGCCGGTTATTTGGCCTTCTTCGCCGCTTTCTTTTTCGGCGCGGCCTTCTTGGCCTTTTTGCCCAGGCTTGGATCCAGTTTCTTACAGGCCGCGACCAGGTCCTTGACCGATTTCACGGAATTATCGAATTCCTTCTTCTCGGACTTGTTCATGGAGATTTCCACGACCTTCTCAACGCCCTTGGCACCGATCACGACCGGTACGCCCACATACATTCCCTTGACGCCGTATTCGCCATTCAAATTGGCGGCGCAGGGCAGGACGCGCTTTTGATCGCCCAGATAGCTTTCCGCCATCTGGATCGCGGCCGAGGCCGGCGCGTAGAAGGCAGAGCCGGTTTTCAGCAGGCCGACGATCTCGGCGCCGCCGTCGCGGGTGCGCTGAATGATCTTGTTCAGGCGTTCCTTGGTGGTCCAACCCATTTTGATCAGATCGGGCAGGGGGATGCCGGCGACGGTGGAATAACGCGCCAGGGGCACCATGGTATCGCCGTGGCCGCCGAGGACGAAGGCGGTGACGTCTTCAACAGAAACGCCGAATTCCTCGGCCAGGAAATAGCGGAAACGGGCCGAATCCAGAACGCCGGCCATGCCGACCACGCGGTTCGCCGGCAGGCCGGTAACTTCGCGCAGCACCCAGACCATGGCGTCCAGGGGATTGGTGATGCAGATGACAAAGGCCTTGGGGGCGTATTTCTTGATGCCCGCGCCGACCTGCTGCATGACCTTGATGTTGATGCCCAGCAAATCATCCCGGCTCATGCCCGGCTTGCGGGCCACGCCGGCGGTCACGATGATCACATCGGCGCCTTTGATGCCGGCATAGGAATTGCTGCCCGACAGGCCGCTGTTATAACCTTCGATCGGCGAGGCTTCCGCCAGATCAAGGGTCTTGCCTTGCGGTAGACCGTCGACGATGTCGAACATCACCACGTCGCCCAATTCCTTTAAGCCAGCCAGATGGGCCAGGGTGCCGCCGATGTTGCCGCCGCCGATCAGTGCGATCTTGTTCCGAGCCATTTGTCGTCCTTTCCGGATGTCATCCGATTTCGTTGGTTTGTGTTGGTTCTGTTATTTTCAATGTTCACATCAACAAGAGGGGCGCCAGCGTTCGCCGCCATCGGCCCCCGTCATCGACGAATAAATCTGGCCCCCCTTGTACCCTTGGATGCCATGGGGTGCAACGGCGCTAGGCCCTTGAAATCATGAAAAATGATCTCTTGGGCAAAACGCCGCATGGCCGCTATTCTTGGCCTGCGGTGAGAGTAATGCAGGCAAGGAATTAACAAGATGACAAGGCGTGATGAGTTGGTGGGCGAAGTGCTGGATTTGTTGGAGCGCTATCAGCGGGCCATCGAAACCGGCACCCGTGATGAAATCCAGACAATGGTGCATTTGCCGGTCGGCTACATCACCGAGGATGATGTGCAAATGCGCGAGCGTTATCCTTTTGATCCTGTAAAATTGCGCGCGGTCACCGGATTTCATCATGGCCAATCCACCTATGATGTGATCGCCATTGACGAGACCAAGGCGCACATTGTCATCACCGCCACCCGCATGCGCGAAGACGACAGCCCGATTGAGTATGTCTCCGCCTTCTATATTCTGCAAAAGCGCGGCGATGAATGGAAAATCGCCGCCTTTTCGGGTATCCGTACCGAAGCCTGAGGCCAATCGAATAGGTAAAGAACGATGGGTGCATCCCAGCAGGAACTTGACGAATTCCAGGCCGAAGTCTCGGCCTGGTTCACCGAGAACAAGCCCGCCGATCCGGGATTTCTATTGCCGCAAAGCTTCATGGAGGTGGGCACGGATCAGCAATTCGAATTCCTCCGTACCTGGCAGCGCAAGGTTTACGAGGCCGGCTATCTGGGCATGGCCTGGCCGGCGGAATATGGCGGGGCTGGCAGGGAGCAGGCCTTTCAGGACATCGCCACGGCCGAGATGGTGCGACAAAAGGTCCCCTTCATGACCAATACCATTGGTTTGAGTTGGGCCGGGCCGCTGATCCTCAACATGGGAACGGATGCGCAAAAAGAGGCCTATATAAAGCGTATCCTTAGTGCCGAGGATATCTGGTGCCAGGGCTTCTCCGAACCCGACAACGGCTCGGACCTGGGTAATGCACAATTGCGGGCGGTGCGCGACGGCGACGAATACGTGCTCAACGGCTCCAAGATCTGGACCTCGCTGGGGGCCTATGCGGATTTCATCATTCTTCTGGCCCGTACCGACACCCAGACCAACACCAAGTACGAAGGCTTGAGCTATTTCCTCGCGCCGATGAAGATCGCCGGCGTGGATCCCGCGCCAATCAAGAAACTGACCGGCGAACACGGCTTTACGCAGACTTTCTTCAACGATGCGCGTATCGCCGATAGCTGCCTGATCGGCGAGGAAGGCGGCGGCTGGCAGGTCGCCATGAAGACCCTGACGTTCGAGCGCGCTGTCTCGGGCGGTCAGGCCGGCGGCGTGCATTCCATGTCTGTCTCGGCAAATGAGGTGGTCGAGATGGCCCGGCGCGCCATGCGCGACGGCAAACCGGCCATCGAAGACCCGATCATCCGTGATCAGCTGGTCGCTTTCCTGATGGAGGAGCGCGGCTTGGCGCTGAACAACAAGCGGGGCGAAATCCCCGGCCTGATTTCAGAGCGTCCCGCTTCTATCGCCATGTCCCGAAAACTGACAAATTCCGAATGGCGCCGGCGTCTGAACCAATTCGCCGTAACCCTGCAAGGCGCCAACGCCTCCCGCTATGTGGGTGATGCGGATGCCATTGACGGCGGGCGCTGGCAGCGCGGCTATTTCAACGCCTTTTCCGGCACCATCGGCGGCGGCACCAGTCAAATTCAGAAAAACATCGTCGGCGAGCGGGTCCTTGGCCTGCCGAAGTCAGAGTAGAGAGTAAGCATAATGACGGAACAAGCCGAAATCCTGTTCACGGACGAACAGGCACAACTCATGGATATCGCCGAATCCTTCTCGGCCAGTAAATCCCCCATTGATGCCGTGCGGCGCCAAATCGAGGCCGAGGGCGCCATCGAGGCCGATCTGTGGCAGGAAATGGCCGCCCTGGGCTGGCTGGGCATCGCCATTCCCGAAGAATACGGCGGCAGCGGCCTGGGCCTGGGCGAAGTGGTGAGCATTGTCGAGCCCATGGGCCGAAATCTGTTCTCCTCGCCCTTGGTCTCGACCACTTTGGCGGCGCAGGCGATTTTGCTGGCTGGAGATGAAGCGCGGAAAGCCCATTGGCTGCCGCAACTAGCCGGCGGCAGTGTCGCGGCCCTGGCCCTTACGGAAGCCCATGGCGATTGGGATCTGACCAATCTGACCTGCACCGCCGCTAAAAGCGGCGATACGGTAACGCTGGCGGGCGGCAAGACCTTCGTTACCGATGCGGCCATGGCCGATGTGCTGCTGGTGACCGCGGCCCTGGACGGCGCACCGGCGCTGGTATTGCTGGAAACGTCGGCTTTGCCGTCAGGCGCGTTACGGCGTGAAGTGGTGATTGACGAGACCCGGCGCAGCTATGCCGTGGATCTGACCGGGGTCGAGGTGCCGGCCGCCAATCTGTTGCCCTTGGACGGCGCCGCTGGGTGCCTGAAAAGCCTGCATCTGGCGGCCTGTCTACTGTATGCGGCGGAAATGTGCGGTGGCACCGCCGGGGTCATTAACGTGACCTTGGAATATCTTTTGACCCGCCGCCAGTTCGATCACTTTATCGGCGCCTATCAGGCCCTGAAACACCCCATGGTCGATGCCTTGGTCGGCTTGGAGCAGGCCCGTTCGCACCTTTATCATGCGGCCACTGTCTTCGATATGGCCGATACGGCGGCTGGCGAGGTCGCCGTGCGCATGGCCAAGGCGCAGGCGGCTGATGCGTTCGCCTTTGCCTCCGACCGGGCGATCCAGTTCCATGGCGCCTTTGGTTTCACCTATGACTGCGATGCCCAGCTATACCGCCGCCGTGCCTTGTGGTGCGAACAGCAGCATGGCGATAGCGCCCATCATCGCAAGCATCTGGCGGGATTGCTGCTGGATTAATCCAGCGGCTTGATGGTCTTGTAGTTTTGCAGTTCGGGGCCGTTGCTGTCGTATCGGGCCAGATCGTCCGAGAGGTCTATCCAGTGCGCCCTTTGATCATGGAAGGCGTGCGCCTCGGGCGTGCGGTCGATTTCGCCCTTGATCAGGGCGCGGGCAACATGGATTTCTCCGGGCGCCAGGTCTGAGGCAAAGAACAGCGTGCTGCCGCACTGGCCGCAAAAACCGCGCCGGCTCTGCTCTGATGACTGGTCCCAAACCAGCCGTCCCCCAGGATCATCCAGTTGGAATCGCTCCTCCGCCGCACCAACCCAGGTGACGAATGCCGCGCCATGGGCCGCCTGGCAATAGCTGCAATGGCAATGGGCGCAGAAAAGACTGGGCGGTTGCACGCTGAATTTTACACTGCCGCAAAGGCAGGCGCCTTCAAAGGGCTGCACCATTGGTCGATCTCCTCGCAAAGAACGTCACGATGGTAACACTACCCCTTTCGCCCATGCCTTGGCGATGGGTTCAGTCGAGAATGCGTCTCAATTCAGCGTGTGGAGTTCTACGACCCGGCGACGGAATTCAATGGCGTCGCGGCATAGGCGGCGGCGGCGGCCGCGGGCGAGACACCGACGCTAGGCAGGCTGGATTTATCGGCCGATTGTCCGTCGCCCTTACCGGAACCATCGGGCTTGGCCGCGTCCGGGAAAGCGAAACCTTCGACGAAGCCAACATCCGCATTTGAGCTTTCATTGACGCCTTCGGTTCCCTCGGCGCCATCGGGGTTGGTGCGTTCCTCGGCCTCCGCCTGCTTGGCCTGGGCCAGTTCAACCTGTGCCGTCTGTTTCAGGGCGGCGGCCTTGGCGGCGACGGAGCGGTCCGCGCCGGACGGTTCAGCCGGCGCGTTGGCGGCGCGTTGGACCACGTCCATTTTCTCGATCGTGGCTTTTGGGTCGCCGGCTATCGGCGTAACATCGATGGACACATGTCCCGAGGTGGCATAGCGCTTGCCGTCGGGGCCGTCGGTATATTCGTATTGCGGTGCGCCGGCATATTGCCCGCCGGCGGCGGCGTGGGCCTGTTCGTGGCGGCGAATTTCCGCGTCCGCCGCTTTCAATTCCCGAACCTGCTTCTGCTCGCCTTCGCTCAGTTGCGTTGCTTGAAGTGCGTCGTTCTTGGCGGTACTCGCTTGGCCCTCGGTGGCGGCCTCGCCGCCCTGTTCCTGGGCCGCCAACAGGGTGTTCAAGGCAACAGGCGATTGCGGCCGTGAAGATGCGCCTTTTGCCACACCGCCGCCATGATCGTGGGCGTCTCTTTTGTTGGGGTTGTACGGCTGGCGTTCGTCCCGGACATTCGTGATCGCCGCATGCGAATTGGCGACCGGGCGCGCGGGCGTATGCGGGCCAATGCCAATTCCAGGTAATGCAACCACGTTCGAGGTCATTCAGATCAACGTCCAATAAGCCATTCTACCTAAGGACGGCACGCGCCGTTCTAGCAACGCTACATTATCGGTCGTTGATCACTAACAGCTGGTTAATGGCCAGGGTTAATGCGGGGTTAAGGGGCGCCTACAATTCGCCGCGAACCACCTTGGCGCCCGCCACCATGGCCTCGGTCTTACTACGCGCCAGCCAGCGGGGAATGGCGGAAAAGCCGCAGTCAGCGGTTACGGTCAGCTTGTCGGCGGGGACATAGCGCAAAACCTCGCGGATGCGCACCGCGACATCCTCGGCGCTTTCCTCGTGGAATGACTTCACGTCGACCACGCCGGCGGCGATGTTGTAGCGCTCGGACAGCGGCGCCAGGATATCCAGCTCCGCCATTTCCCGGTTGGCGAATTCCAGCACCAGCATATGGGTCTCCAACTGCTCCATGGCGCCCATCAGCCGGCCCATGCCGCGCGGCGAGGAGGGACGGGAGGCGTTATTGCCGAAGCAGACATGCACCGCCGTATGCTCGCTCAACCCACGGGTCACCTGGTTGATGCAATTGGCGGCCTCGTCCAGGCTGCGCCGCTCGGGCACGAACGTCAGGCCCGGCTCGTCAATCTGAATGAAATCGGCGCCGGCCAGACGCAGGGCCTCGACCTCGGCGCGAAGCATCATGATGATATCATCCATCAACGGCTCCACGCTCGGGTAATGGGGCTCTGGCAGGATATTAGAGGCGAAGGTCAGGGGGCCGGGAAAGGCGATCTTGATATTGCGATCCGGTGCCAGGCGGGCCAGGTCCTCATATTCCTGAACCAGGCCCAGGCCGCCGGGGGCGCAGACTTTTTCGGTGGCGTAAAAATGCGGCGCCATGTCATAGCCGGGCACGCCCAGCTTGCGCGGCCGTTCCTGCCGGGCGATGCCGGAAATCCGGTCATACATCTCGTAGACAAAACGCTGCCGGCGTAGCTCGCCGTCGGAAATTATGTCGATGCCGGCTTCCACCTGATCCGAGATGGCCAGCCGTGTCGCATCCTCGAACGCCTCGGCCACATCCATCGGTGCTGCCGCATCGCGCATATGCCGACGGAACAGATGCATCCAGCCGGGAATAGCATAGCTACCCACGCCCATGGTTGGCAGAATTGGCAGATTTTTCATTGTTATGTCCTTCGCGGCGGTTCCTTTGCAACAGATATAGACGAACCCTGGCAACAGGTGAAGCAAACAGCGACTTGACGAAGGAATCTATCCGGGGGGGGAACGCGGCGGCTCTAACCGCCCGGTTACCAGAGTTTGCTCCTGACAATATGGAACAGCCGCTGGAACAGAAATTTGGTGCCGGATCTGCTCAGGACGGAAACCAGATTACTGTAGTCGTCCGTCCACAATATGGCCTTGGGGGTATCGTTCCGCCATGGCGTAATATGATTTTTCACACGCTCGTCATTGAGAAACTGCTTGTTGCTGGTCACCAGAACCCACTGCGACGAGCGGTGGCTGAATCTATCCGCTTCCTTCTTTACGAGCACGGCGCTTTTGTTGAATTCCTTCGCCAGGTTTCGGACAACCGGCGATAAATCAAGGTGGGCGTTGGTAATATTGACCGCCAAAACGCCATTCTCTCCGACGTGACTGAAATACAGGGCGAATGCTTCCTTGGTTAGCAGATGCACGGGCGGTGCATCATTGCTGAATGCGTCCACGGCCAGGATATGAAATTGCCGGCTGCCCTCTTTGATCAATTCCCGTTCAAGCGAGATGCGGCCGTCGCCAAGCAGAATTGTCGTATCCGCGCGGCTATCCCGGAGAAAATAGAAATACTCCAAAGCCGTTTTCTTGACCGCCGGATTGATTTCGTAAAAGCGGATGACATCGCCCTTTTCTCCATATGCCGCGATCGTCCCCGCGCCAAGCCCGATCACGCCCAGGTTCAGTGGGCCCGCATAGTCAAGAAACCTCGCCGTTACGCCAAAGCCACTTTCCAGCCGAAAATACCCGGTTGGAACTTTCCGGTATTTCGGGTGCAAGATCTGACTGCCATGTACCGTGGTGCCATCCGCCAGTTCACGCACCGTTTGGCCGGCCGGGTTCGTCGTGTCGCTGACGCCCAAAGTCCCGTAAAAATTCCTGCTTTGGCTGATGAAAATGCCTTGGATGATGCTGGCGTGAAGAAAGAAAAAGGAAATCAGGACAAGTCCGGCCAGCAGACAAAAAGCCGTCGTGTAAATTTGCTTTTTCACGATGCGCATCTTTTGCGCATCCAGGTCTTTCCTGTGTTTGCCTTTCTTTTTCCCAGTTTGGAATTGGGCCAGAATTTTTCCTGTATCCAGGCTGCCGCATAACCAGACCAGAAGGCCGGCGCCAAATACGCCGATATAATATTCCGCATAAGAGGTGAAAATGAGCGGCGCGGCAATGGCGACGAAAACGCCGCCAAGCGCGCCGCCGAGAGACATGGTCAGATAGAACGAGGTCAACCGTTTTACCGGCGGTTTCAATCGGACCAGTTCGCCGTGACAGACCATGCAGGCCGTAAACAGGATCACCGAATAGAGACTGATTTGAAAAATGGCGCCGGTCAGCTTGCCAAAGAAAAGCAGGAAAATGGCCGGCACCAGACTGACGCAATATGCCGTAACCCAAATGCGCCGGATATACCAGCGGCTATGGTCGAAACAAATTATGAACGAGATAAGATAGATACTGAGCGGCAAAATCCACAAAAATGGTATGGGCGCGATATCCAGCGTCATTTGATTTGTTGTCGCCAACAGCAAAATGACACCGCATGCCGAAAGGAGAAGCCATAAGAGGTAATTTATCGGCGTCGCCGGGGCGCCATCGTTGTCGGGAATATCCTGCTTTTGCGCCCGAGTATCCGTTCCATCCTCGCTTGGCAATGTAACGATCTTTTGCCTGCGAACCTGTATGCCGCACCAGCCGGCACCCAAAACAAAGACCACGTAGCCGATAGACCAGATCGTCGTCTGTTCGTTCAGCCCGATATATGGTTCAACCAGAAAGGGGTAGGAAATCAGTGCCAGCATTGAACCGATATTTGACAATGCATACAGGCGATAGGGGGAGGCCGTCTTGATCGTTGAACCCAGCCAATGCTGCAGCAACGGATTGGTCGATGCGACAAGCAGGAAAGGGGCGCCGATTGAAGCAAACAGAAGTATCAGGATCTCCCAGGCGGGATTTTGCGGATCGCTGGGCTTCCAGGCCTCGTCGGGCGCTATTGGCAAGGCGGCGAGGGATAATACGAGCAGAGCAATATGCACCAGCGGCTGGCTTGATAATTTTACGTGTTTTGACAGGAAATGCGCATATGCATAGCCCGCCAAAAGGGAGACCTGAAAAAACAGCATACAGGTCGTCCAAACAGCCGAGCCGCCGCCGAACCAAGGCAGAATAAGTTTCGCGATAATGGGCTGAACCTGAAATAGCAGGAAAGAACTCAGGAAAATCGTAATGGCATACTCTGCTAACTTGTTCATATGCCTGCCGACATTTTCCACCGGAGCCCTGGAATTTTTCCTGTCCCTCCGAAACCGTCAGCCACGGCTTGGAAGCCAGACGATCCGCGCGTTGCACTGGCCGGAATAACCGACGCCAGCGTCAAGCCCGGTCGGCGACCTTGGAAAACGTCGCAAATCCGCGTCGAACCTAAAAGATGCTGATGGATTTATGTATCCGGGATAGTACTCAGATGCGCGTGTAGTTTCCCCGATAAGGACCGGCGGGCGGTCTAATGGCGATTGATGTCGTCAATCTTGCCAATTAGTTCCGTGACCGATTTCGCGCCCATTTTCGACAGGATGCTTGCCCGGTGATTTTCAACCGTGCGTGGGCTGATGCCCAGATCCTGGGCCACGCCCTTGTTGCTTTGGCCCGTGATCATCAGATCGAAGACTTCGCGTTCCCGCGCCGTCAATGTCGCGACCTGTTGCCGCGTGATCGATATGGATTGCTGTGCCTGCCAGGAGCCCATATCGGTTTCGATGCATTTCTGCACACAGTCGAGAAATTCCTGGTCGTCCAGTGGTTTCTCGAAAACATCTGCGGCGCCCTGTTTCAGGGCGTCCACTGTTTTCCGCACGGTTCCGTAGGCGGTGATGATGACCACCGGTATGGAATTGCCGCGCGCGCGAAGTGTCGACAATACATCAATGCCGCTCATGCCCGGAAGACGGAGATCGAGTATGGCGCAGCCCGGCGCATCGTGTTTGCAGATCTCAAGAAAATCCACTGGGTGCGCGCTGGAAATGACATCAAGACCGACGGACTCCATAAGGTAATGCAGGGATTCTCTCGAGCCCTGGTCATCATCAAGCAGGTATACTTTCACTTCGTCATGCATCGGCGGCCATTCCTTCGGTCAGCGGCAGGGTAAACTCAATTGTCGAGCCGGCCGGCGCACTTGCCGCCAACGACAGGTCTCCCCCGTGTTTTTCGATGATGATCCGGCTTATCGCCAGCCCCATGCCCATTCCGTAGGGCTTTGTTGACCGAAACGGCTCAAACATGGTGTTCATGATGTCCTCCGACACGCCCTTTCCGGTATCGGCGAAACTGACATGGACGAAATCCGCTTCGTCCAGGTAAGTGCGAACAGAGATCTTGCGCCTGTCGGCACCTCCGTCCTCGATGGCCTCGATGCCGTTCTGGGCCAGGTTTATTATGGCCTGCTCGATTTCGATCGGGACCACCGCCGCGGGCAATGGTTGCTCATGAAGATCCAGATCAAGCCCGACCTTCAGTTCCTTCAATCGCGGCTCTAGCAGGTTGGTTGCCTTGGTTACGAGAGAATTGACGTCTTCCAACGTTTCCTCCGTTTCCGCGCCCCGGATATAGTCTCTGATGTTCCGAAGAATCTTTGCCGCCCGGTCCGCTTCGTTACAGATCTGTCTGAACGTGTGCTGCAGGTCATCCGGGCTCAGCATCTCGGACTCGAGACGCCGCAAACTGCCGCGGCCAAAATTCATGATGGAACCAAGAGGTTGGTTGATTTGATGCGACAATGCCGCCGCCATCACGGAAATCGTGCTGGTGCGCAAGACCTTCTCCAACTGCGAGAGGTGTTCGCGGGTTTGCATCTCGCTATCCCTGAGGGCCGCTTCCGCCCGTCTGCGAACATTGTTTTCCTCTTCGACCCGCTTTTCCTTGTCAATCAGCTGGTCGGCCATGGAATTGAAGGCCATGGTCAGGGTGCCTAGTTCGTCCCGCCTGCCAGTATCCTTTATCCTGGTGCTCGTGTTGCCGCTGGCCAGACGCTGAATGGCCTGGGTCGTGATGGCGAGAGGGCCCGCGATATTGCCGCCGATGAACCAGGCCGAAAGACCGCCGATGGTCAGGGCGATCACGGTGAAAACCCCAATCATCAAATAAGTCGCTTCAATGGTATTCAGATTGGCGGTTTGGCGAAGCGCCGCTAGTTCATGTTCTTCTTTCTCGAAGGCAGCCATTACATCGCGAAACTGATCGAAGTATCGCTTGCCACGCGCTTCCCCGATCAGGTCGGCCATGTCGTCCATGGTCTTGCCATTGCCGATCTCGCGGCGCAGCTCGATGGCCGGTTCGGTAACACTTTCTTGCCAGGATTTAATAGTCTCCCGGATCTGCCGCAGCAGTTTTACCTGGCCGGGGTTGTCGCCGACCTTTGCCTCCAGTTTGCTGATTTCGGCTTGGAAATTAAGGGTTCCAGCGTCATACGGCTCAAGAAACTCTTCCTTGCCGGCCAATAGGTAGCCGCGCATGCCGGTCTCCATATCCACGGCGGCGCTCAACAATCGATTGGCCGCGGCCAGCACCTCGAGCGTGTGGTTGACCCAGTTAATTGTATGATCGGCATTTTCAAAATTCCTGCCGGCGGGTTGGCCTGCCCGGCGGCGGCGCATTTCCAACAGTTTATGTTCCTCATCAATGAAAATGGCAATCTGGCCGCGAAACCTGTCGAAGTAATGCTTGCCGCTTGCCTTGCCCACCAGCCGCGCCATGTCGTTCATGGATTTCGCATCGCCGATTTCGCGCCGTAGATTGATGGTGGGTTTGGTGACCTGTTGCTGCCACGTCTCGAGAATATTCCGAACCTCGTCCATCCGCCCGACCTGTTTCGGGTTGTCGCCAACCATCTTTCGCAGCGCCACGATCCCGGCAAAAGTTCTTTGTTCGCCTGCGTGATAAGGGGCAAGAAAGCCTTCCTTGCCGGCCAGCAGATAGCCGCGCATGCCGGTTTCCATGTCCACCGCTGAACGAATGATGCCCGCCGCCTTGCGCAGGACTTCATGGGTGTGATCGACCGCCCGGTAAGTTCCGACGATGGAATTGATGCTGTAGACCACGGCGCCGACCAGGGTGAGCATGAGAATGATCGATGGGAAAATCGCGAGATAAATTTTGCTTCTGGTCGTCAAATTCTGAAAGGACATTTCTGGCCTGCCCGGCTTCCGTGGGGGACAATCTTATTGTTGCCGCACGCGGCGGCGCGAAGCTGCATGCAGCCCGCCGATACCGGGAATTGTAAAAGCCATCATTAAAATGGCCTACGGATTTTTTGGCCTGGGGTGCCGGGGCTCCTGCATGCCAGCAAGACTCGCCGCGAAAAAGACCTGCTATCTTCCTAACACATTCATTCGCCGTTGGGCGACGTTCGGCGGATTGGCGTTGCCGGCGCGCAGGGGGCGGGCGAGATGGAGGCGCGATGCACGCCGATATCGCTCAGGGTATGGTCCGGCAAGGTGGCCAGCGAGGCCCTCCGGTTGCGCTGAAAGAGCCAATGGCAGGTGGACATGACCGTGTGGCATGCGGCATGGACGACGGTGTCGAGGATGACATGACGCCTCGCGGCCTTCATGGCGTACGGGGCGTTTGCCGGCATTGCTTGCATGGTCATCTGATAAGACATTGTGCCGTCTCCTTTGTGCTGAACCATCGTTTCAATCCACTGTAACGAAGTACCCGGACCACTGTGATGGGTGGAATATGCCGGGTGACTGTTTCCACCGTATGTCGCGGACGGTAGTGAATTGTTTCAATTGCTTCAGGCGGGCTTGCGTTTGCATCGGCTCAATGGTCATACTGCGACATTCTGCCGCAGTTAATTGACGCGGCAGGTTTATTGGGAGCACTCAATGGAACTGACCATCACCCCCATGCAGACCACCATGGGCGCTACCGTCACCGGCATCGACCTGGCCAATATGAACGAGGCGGAATGGCGCATGGTCGAGGATGCGTTCCACGAACATGCGGTGTTGCTGTTTCCCGCACAGAACCTGACGGAAGAGGCTCAGATCGCCTTTGCTCTGCGTTTTGGCGAGATGGAGCTGCTGCGCGGCGACCCAGAGGCCAAGGCGGTCAATATCAGCAATCAAAAGCCGGACGGCAGTGTCCTGCAGGCGGGCGAGCATCGTTATAACGTCCTGCGCGGCAATGAAGGCTGGCACACGGATAGCTCGTACATGCCGCTGGCCGCCAAGGCCTCGGTGCTGTCGGCCCAGGTGGTGCCCTCGAGCGGCGGAGAGACGGCGGTGGCCGATATGCGCGATGCCTACGAGGCCCTGGACCAGGGCATGAAGGACCGGATCGCGGATTTGTCCGCCTATCATTCGCTTTATCAAAGCCAGGCCAAGATCGGCTATAAGGTCGAGACCGGGGCCGGCTACGGCTACCACACCAAGGGCGCACCCTTGCGGCCCCTGGTCTATACCCATCCGGTGACGGGGCGGAAGTCACTGTTTATTGGCCGCCACGCCTATCGTATTCCCGGCATGGACGACGCCGATGCGAAAGAGCTGCTCGACGGCCTGCTGGAATTCGCCTGTCAGCCGCCGCGGACCTATTACCATGCCTGGAAGCCGGGCGATGTGATGATGTGGGACAACCGCTGTACCCTGCATGCGGCGCGGCCCTATGACTACAGCGAGCCGCGGGTGATGCGCCACACCCGTATCGCCGGCGATCCGGCGGTTGACCTGGCCGCCACGGCGATGGACGAGGCCGCCAGCGGCTTCGAGCCGAGCACCTCGAACCTGTAGGCTGATTTGCGGGCTTGCGCGGATGCCAGTCCATCATGAATAGTGCGTGATAGGTGAGTTCGTAGCGTGAAGGGCTAGTCTGTCATGACACATGGAATGGTTTCCGCACCCCAGCCGGAGGCGGTCGAGGCCGGCCTGGACATCCTCAAGGACGGCGGCAATGTGGTCGATGCCGCCATCGGCGCGGGTTTGGTGCAGACGGCGGTGGATCCGCAGAATTGCGGCATTGCCGGTTTTGGTTCCATGCATCTCTTTCTGGCCGACAAGGCGGTTCATACCTGCATCGATTTTCATGGCCGCGCGCCCCTGGCCACGCGCCCGGAGATGTGGGAGGACCTGATCGTCCGCGAATGCGACGACGGCTTCGGCTTCGTGCTGAAGGGCGAGGTTAACGAAATCGGCTATCAGTCCATGACCACGCCGCTGACCATCAAGGCCTTCGACGAGGCGCTGTCCCGTTTCGGCACCCGCTCGTTGGCCGAAATGCTGGCGCCCGCCATCCTGTATTGCGAGGACGGTTTCGCCGTGCGCCCGGGCCTTCACAGATTATGGACCCGCGCGGCGGAGTCTGGGCGCATCGCGCGCAGCCGCGGTCTGACCGACGATCCCGCCACCGCGAAGATCTATACTAAGGCCGATGGTTCGATCCGCGGCGTGGGCGAGATTTTGCGCAACCCTGATATGGCGCGAACCTATAGGCGCATTGCCGAGCATGGCGCGGAAGATTTTTATTCGGGCGAGATCGCCAGACAGATCGATGCGGACATGCGCGCCAATGGCGGCCTGATCACCCTGGAAGACCTAGCCGCCTGCGAAACGGAAACCGTCGATCCATTGTGGACCGATTACCGCGGCCACCGGGTGGCGACGAACCAACCGCCCGGCGGCGGCCTGATGATCGTGCTGATGTTGAATATTCTGGAGAATTTTGATCTCGCCGCCATGGGCCACAACTCGGCCGACTATATCGCCACCGTGTCCGAGGCCATGAAGATCGCCACCGTGGACAAGGATACCCGCATGGGCGATCCGCGTTTTTTTGACATCCCCTTCGATGAACTGATGTCGAAGGATTACGCCAAGGCCATGGCCGAGCGCATCAAGCGGGGCGAGAAGACGTCCGTGCCCCGGATGAATTCGGGCGGCAACGAGAGTAAGGAGACCACCCATATCTGCGTCGCCGACAGGAGTGGCAACTGTGTCACCATGACCCATTCCCTGGGGTCATCCTCGGGCACGGTCACCGACGGCCTGGGCTTCATGTACAACAATTGCATGATGGTATTCGACCCGCGCCCCGGCCATGCGGGCTCTTTGGCGCCGGGCAAGGCGCGCTTTTCCGCTCTCTCACCGACCATCGTCTTCAAGGGCGACAAGCCGTTTTTCCTGCTCGGCTCCCCCGGCGGCACGACCATCACCATGGGTAATCTGCAGGCGATCCTGAATGTGGTTGATTTCAATATGACGGCGCAGGAGGCGGTGATGGCGCCGCGCTTTACCGCCACGTCGGACACCATCGAAGTCACCAACCGCATCTTCCGTGCGACCGAGCGCGAATTGCAGGCGCGCGGTTATCCGACAAAGCGCCATGCCTTCAGCCACATGATCCCCATCGTGCAGGGCATCCGCATCGTCGATGGCAAGCTGGACGGCGGCTCTGACCCGGCGGGCGATGGCATGGCGGCACAGGTGTAACGCGGTATGGAGCAACCTTAATGGCTGATATCGCGATCATCATTGAATATGACGTGCGGCCGGGATGCTTGGAAGAGCAAGAAAAGCGCCTTCATGCCACGTCCGAACAGTGCCTTCAGGAAGACGGCTGCCTCCGTATGGAAGTATTCAGGCCCGCTGGTTTGGAGAACAAGCTGGTGTTGAGCGAATTATGGCGGGACGAGTCGGCGTTGGAAAAACACCGTAGCCAACCTGGTCACGCCGAGCAGCACCGGCGCGCGGATGAGCTTTGTATCGGCAAGCGGATCTTGCGCGGCACCACAGCTTGAGGGTTAGGTTGACCCTATCTCCCTAACTTCCCGGCCCTCTGCAAACCCTCCAACGCTTCGTCGCTCAACGTTTCGATCACCTGGGCCACGCTTTGCCGTTGCTTGCTCCAGGTTACGCCCTGGCCCGCCGGGGTGTGCAGCATGGGGTCGACTTCGTGTTCGTCGATGGAGGTCAGCAGATCACCAACCAGGGCATGCTGATACGGCATGGGCAGGGGGCGGGGCGCTGTCGGGGCGGCCCATTCCTCGGTCCAGGCGGAGCGGATCTGCCGTTGCGGCTTGCCGCTGCTGCCATGGGTGATGCCGGTGTCGGCGCTGCCGGCGGCGAACAGCTTGTCCCGCAGTTTGTCGCCGATGGCGTGATCGCCACGGGCATGCTCCTCGGTGGACAACCATGTGGTGCCCAGCCAGACGCCTTGCGCGCCCATGGCCAGAGCAGCCGCGATCTGGCTGCCGTGTCCGATACCGCCCGCCGCCAGAACCGGCAGATCGCCGGCGATCTGCACAATTTCGGGGACCAGGACCATGGTGCCGATGGTGCCCGTATGCCCGCCGGCTTCCGAGCCTTGGGCGACGATAAAGTCCAGGCCGATATCCTGGTAAGCCTTGAAATGCCGGGGATTGCCGATCAGGGCGCCGACTACCTTGCCCTCCGCCTTCAGGCGGCTGACCGCATCCGCCGTCAGGCCAATGCCAAAGGCGACCACGTCCACGTCCGAGGCCAGCAGGGCCTGCAGCTGCCCTTCGAAATAACTCGGTGTGCGCAGTATGGAATTGAAGAAGGTTTTCTTCGTCGCCGCCGGCACCTGATACTTTTCCGCCAGGCTGTCCACATACTGTACGTGCTCCGGCGGCAGATTGGCGCGGACCGATTCCAAGGTCTCGGATTCCGGCATGCCTTTTGGAATCATGATGTCGATGGCGAAGGGCTGGCTGCCGATCTGCTGGCGGACGGCGGCGATTTTGCCCGGCACCTTGTCGGGTGCATCATGGGCGATGCCATAGACGCCCATGCCCCCGGCCTTGGTAATGGCGGCGGTGACGTCGACACTATGGGAAAATCCCAAAATGGGGACCTCCAATCCAAGGCGTTCAGCAAAAGGGGTGGCGATCTTGGCCATGGCAACTACTCCCAACAGACCCTAATCAATTAGCCTTCCTCGGCCACCACGTTGTTGGCCAGGCAGCCGAGGCCGGAAATCTCCACCTCGATGCGGTCGCCGGGCTTCATCCACAGGGGCGGCTTGCGCCCGGCACCAACGCCGCTGGGGGTGCCGGTGGCGATCACATCCCCGGGGTGCAGCGGTGTGAACTGCGAAACATAGGCGATGATGTTGGGCACGGAATAAAACAACTGCTCGGTACTTTCGTCCTGCACCACATCGCCGTTCAGGCGGGTGGTCAGTTGCAGGTACATGGGATCGGGCACTTCGTCCGCCGTGGTCATCCATGGCCCGCAGGAGCCACTGTGCTGGAAGTTCTTGCCGGCGATCACCGAATGGCCCTGAAAATCACGCAGGCTGCCATCCAGGAACGGGGCATAGCCGGCGACATGGGCCATGGCCGCGCTTTCCGCGATATGGCGGCCCGGTTTGCCAATGATGAAAGCCAGCTCGCCCTCATAGTCGAAATTGCTCGACGCCTTGGGGCAGATCACGTCCTGCTCGTGACCGACCAGGGCATCGGGCCATTTGGAAAACAGGTTCGGGTCCTTGGGAAATTCCAGGCCCATTTCCTCGGCATGCTCGCGGTAATTCAGGCCGATGCAGATGATGCGTCGGGCATTGGGGATGACTTGCAGATAGGTAATGTCGCTCAGGGCATAATCCGCGGCCGTGCCGCTCAGGGCCGCCGCCTCGTCCAGGCCGCCGCCTTCCAGCAGGGCGCGCAGGTCGGCATATTTGCCGCCCAGACGCTGGCCCAAATCGACCACGCCATCGCCATTTACAAGGCCGTAACTGTCGCCGGCCGCCGTCCTAAAGCTCAATAGTTTCATGGTCGTTCGCTCCTATTTACTCATCTTATTTATGCAATGGCACAATGACGCCGGGATTTAGAATGCCGGCGGGGTCCAGCTTGTCCTTGGCGCCTTGCAGGGCCAGGCCGAAAACATCCGGGCGTTGCCGTTCATACCACGGCATATGATCCCGGCCCACGGCATGATGATGGGTAATGGTGCCGCCATTGTCGATTACCGCGTCCGAGGCCCGGCTCTTGATTTCGTGCCATTGTTCCAGCAAGGCGCCGTGGCGGCCCAAGGCCTGATAGGTGTAATAGGGCGCCGGGCCGTCCGGGGAGGCGTGGGTGAATCGGCAGCTGACGACGCCCTTTGTGCCCGTGACCTCTTCGATGGCCTGCTCCGTCGCCGCCGTGACGTTTTCGTGGAAGCTGTGGAACCTGTCCCAGGTTATGGCGGTCTCGAACGTATCCGAGATCACCGCCGCCGAGATCAGGGCAACGCGGAAATGGGGCATCTTGATAAAGGCATTGCGCCAGGCGCCAGCGGCACCGGAGGTATTGCTGTCCTCGGCCTTGGAAGCGGCCTCGTCATATTTGCCGCCTAATTCTCTGGCAATGGCCAGGCCCCGCTCCATCCAGGCATCCACGGCGTGATCGGCGCTTTCAAAGCCCAGCACCACCACGTCATGGCTGCCGTCGCCGGCGCCGTTTAGCATGGCTTCCATACGGTCCAGCAGGCGCACATTGGTGGGGAACAGGCCCGACTGGGTCAATTGCCGCACGGCTTCCACCGCGTCCTCGAATTTATCGAAATTGATCGCCGCCGAACGGCGCTGGTTGGGCCGGTCCTGCAAACGCACCCAAGCCTCGGTAATGATGCCGAGGGAACCTTCGGAACCAATGGCCATGCGGTCCGGGCTGGGCCCTGCGCCCGATCCCGGCAGCCGCCGGCTTTCCATGGCCCCCGCCGGTGTCAGCATGCGGGTGCTTTCCACGAAATCGTCGATATGGGTGTAAACAGTCGCATAATGACCGCCGGAGCGGGTGGCGATCATGCCGCCCAGGGTGGCCAAATCGAAACTTTGCGGGAAATGCCGCATGGTCAGGCCATGGGCGCGCAGGCCGGCCTCGATATCCGGGCAGCGGATGCCGCCCTGCATCCGCGCTGCGCGGGAGACCTTGTCGATTTCCAAAATTTGATTCAGGCCGGTCAGATCCAGGCTCAGGCTGCCGGAGAATTTATTGCCCACGGCAGGCTCGATGCCGCCGACAACCGTGGAACCGCCGCCGAAAGGTATCACCGCCACATTGGCGCCGGTGGCCCAATCCAGCACCGCGTCCACGTCGTCCTCGGACTTGGCATGGGCGACGATATCCGGTGCGTTGGTGAAATTCTTGTCAGTGATGCGCACATAGTCGGGAAAGCTTTTGCCATAGGTGTGCGTCAGGCGGTCATGATCCTTGGTCGAGCAGACCGACCCCAGCTTGGCCGGCACCTCGACGCGCGGGTTGTGCAGATCGATCTGATCCGGGGTCGGAATGGGGATTCTTTCAAAGCCGTCCACGCCGAAACGCCCGGCGTAATTGTCCAGCACCATTTTTTCTTCGTCCAGGGTCAGGCCATCGCCCTCGAAACCCCAACCAAAGAATTTCGGCTGTCGATCCACCATTCGCAAAACTCCCTGACTCAAATACGCACCGAGCCTATTTCAGCACGCGCCGGGCCGGGGGGCTAGACGTTTCCGTGCTGTCTTGAAGCATTTAGAGCTGCCGGCAGGTTCTGGTCACATTTCAAGGCCGGGCCACGGCGGAGAGGTTGCGGAACTCCCAGACCTTCCTCAATGCCGGGAGAGAGCAAGTACCGATAGAGCTACGCAATTCTCATTAGCCACGAACCCAGTCTCTCGAGCCTCAGATGGCTCCATTACAAGTACGTCTAGAGGTAGCTCACGCCCTGCTACAGCCAGTTGTCGCTTCAAACGCGACATTTTTTTCCCCGGTGGACCAACGATCAAAATATCAATATCGCAGCCTACGCCGTGAAGAGATGATCCAAACATGTACGATTCGAAGTCACTAAGTGCGTCGCATTTGTCTATGAGGTGGGCCGCAATTTCGGTAGCCTTCATTAGCCGCCTTTCATGTACATTTTCAGTTCTTCCCATTTCACAACCTCACACCCGAGTTCATGCCCTGCGTCCCGTGCGGCTTGCGTTGGATTTCCGTTCGGATTGATGTTCCAGATAATATCAACGGGACCAAACATGTCCCAAAAACTGCGAACAGCATCCGCGGTAGGCTCGTACTCGGCAATCATCCCCAACCTGATTGAGCGACCGTTCTTGAGGCCAAGATGGTAAACTCGGTCGAATTCCCGAACGACATTGGTTACAACACCGTATTGCCGGAGCAATCTGTGTGAGAATGCATACACCTTATGCGAAGCGGTTCTTGCGTTTCCCTCGCTAGCTGCTGAAGTTAAAGTCCCGAAGCTTCCCCAACCCATTCCGTTATCTTCAAGGTAGGAAATCGCTCCACCTTCCCAGACACAGGATGTCCGAAACCCGCAGAGGAAGTGCATGTCGGGTTCTTCTTCGTGATATTGCGCGGCGATGCTTCTATCGATCAACTCCGATGCCGAGATCACCGCAAGTACGTCTGGCTTATCTGGAGTGGAAATCTTGACCGTCTCACCGTGCAGGTGTTCGGCTGTTGCTGACCCACCATGATTATTAAAGTTCTTAAGAGCATAGGCTATCTGCCAAGTCATGTAAGAATGCTCTCCAGTTCCACAGGGAAGCGGATGCCGTTCCCTGGCACATCGCAAATGTGTCGCTCGGCGAGGCCTCTTATGTGCTCCTTGTATTCGGCAAATGCCTTCTGCTCATCGTCAGTCAGAAGATGAAGATTAGTCTCGATTATCGATTGTATAAGAAAATGATTCGGCAAAATGACACTTCTCATCCTTTGCGACCAGATTCGAGAAGCCTCAGATTCCGGATCATACTCGAAAGCCGAGCCGTCTACGGGTGCGATCTTCCCCCAAATAGCTTTGTTCTCGGCCATTCGCGCCGCCACGGCCCTCCTGGCTTCATCACGGCTATTGTAGACTATGATGCCCTGTTTACGAGCCAAGTTTGCCAGATGATCCCGCTTCCAACCAAGCAGCACGTTGCGAGGATAGGCGTCGGGGTCTTTGTCAATAATGGTATGACAAGTAGGACACAATAAGATCAGGTTGTCGAAAGTATTCGGACCGAAGTTCTCATCGGGCCGTTCCTTATGGCGAGGCCCCATCCTCCCCTGTGGGATCAAATGCGCCATCTCAGCGATATGTTTGTCACCGCCCATCTCCGCGGGATAAAGAGGCTGAAGGCAATTGGGATTCTGACAGTGACCTGCGGCAGCTGAAAACAAACGCAGTTTGGTATCCGTGGGTATATTCTTACGTTCTGCCATTATCCCATAATGCATCAAACACCATTGTGCTCAACCTGTTATGGGCCGATTCCATGTATTGGGTACTTTAAGTGCGCTTGGGAGTTCTGGGGACGCCATGCTCAATTCTGAAAATCCAGACTCAGGCGCAATCGCCACCTAACCCTCGACGTAATTAAATCGAAACGCATCACCCTCGGTCACCACGTGGCCGATGGAGGGCGAGGGGAAATGTGCCGTCAGGACCAATTGCCCGCTTTCGGCATTGCTGGCCAGGAAGTGGCGGCGGGTTTGGCGGGCCTGTTCCGGGTCGGCGTCGAAGACCGGGCTCCATTCGGGATGCACGCATTGGATGGGGCTGTGGATCAGGTCGCCGCACATCACCGCACTTTGGCCGTTCGATGTCAGGTTGACCGCCACATGGCCCGGCGTGTGGCCGATGGTGGGCTGCAGCCAGACATTGTCGTCCAGGGCGAAGTCCATATCCACCAATTGGGCCAGGCCGGCCTCCACGATCGGTAGGGCGCTTTCCTGAAAGATGATGTCGTTGCGGGTCTCGGCGGCGGCGTATTCGGCCTTGGAAAAGATGTATTTGGCATTGGGGAATGTGGGCACCCAGCGGCCATCCACCAACGTGGTATTCCAGCCGCAATGGTCCGCATGCAGATGAGTGCAAAAGACATAGTCGATGGCCTCTGGCTGCAACCCGGCGGCGCGCAGATTGTTCAGCCAGGTCTGGTCCGTGCGCTGAAACCATTGCGGGCGGTGGGTGATGCCCTTGCCGCAGCCGATGCAGGTATCGATCAGGATGGTGTGATGCTTCGTGCGCACCAGATAGCTTTGGAACGGCAGGATCAGCATGCCTGTTTCAGGGTCCATGGCCCTGGGTTCCAGCCAATGGCGGTGCGGTGCCAGGGCCTCGGGCGTGGCTTCCACGAAGGTCTCGTGGGGCACGAAGAACGGCACTTCTTCCTCGATAATGCGCTGTACCGCGATATCGCCCACCATTAGACTTGGCATTAGGCCTGACATGGTTTCGTTTCCTCTCGCTACGCCGCGTTTTGGGCAATTTCCAAGGCCCGGGCCACATCGTCCGGGTCCGTGTTGAAGGCGCAGACAAAGCGCGCCTGGCCGTCGGTGCCCCAACGGTGAAAGTTGGCGCCGCCCGCCTCCAGGGCGCCAAGGACCGCCTCGGGCAGATAGATGAAGATCTCGTTGGCCTGCACCGCGTGGGCCAGCCTAGCGCCGTCCAGGGCGGCCAGGCCCTGGGATAATTCCGCCGCGCGGGCATTGGCGTGGCGGGCGTTCGCCAGCCACAGATCATCGCGCAGATAGGCCGCCAACTGGGCCGAGAGGAACCGCATCTTGGAAAACAGATGGCCGCCGCGCTTGCGCCGATAAAGGAAATCGCCGGCGGCGTCTGGGTCAAAAAAGATCACCGCCTCCGCCGCCATGGCGCCGTTCTTGGTGGCGCCGAACGACAGCACATCGATGCCCGCCTTCCAGGTCGCCTCCGCCGGGCTGCAGCCAAGGTGGGCTAACGCATTGGCAAAGCGCGCGCCGTCCATATGCACGGACAGGCCCGCATCGTGGGCGATGGCGGCCAGGGCGGCGACCTCGTCGGGAGCATAGGCGGTGCCGGCCTCGGTCGCCTGGGTCAACGATATGGCGGTTGGTTGTGAATGGTGCTGCACGCCGAAACCGGCGCCGGCGACGGCGGCGGCCAGGGTCGCGGCCTCGATCTTGCCATGTTCGCCGTCCAGCAGGGCCAGCTTGGCCCCGCCCGAGAACAATTCCGGCGCGCCGGCCTCGTCCTCCTCGATATGGGCATTGCGGTGGCAATAAATCTGGCCCCAGGGCGGCGTCAGGGCGGAAAGTGCGAGGGCATTGGCGGCGGTGCCCGTGGCCACGGGGAAGACCGCCAGCTCCCGCTCGAACAGATCGGTAAAGGCCGCTTCGGCGGCCTTGGTTACAGGGTCGTCGCCATAGGCCATGGCGTGGCCTTCGTTGGCGGCGGCCAGGGCGGCCATGATCTGCGGCGCCACGCCCGTGGCATTGTCGGAGGAGAAGTTCATCTTGTTACCTATAGCTCATCACGTAATTCGATTTCATCGAAGCCGCCGCAATCGGCCCAGGGCATGAAGGCGGCGATTTCGTCCATCTGGCCACTTTTCACCGAGGCGATCAACCAGACCAGGTCGGCCTCGTATATACCGGCGCGGTCGGTTTTCGAAGGCCGGGCGGCGCCGTCCGGGTGGCTGTGATAGTGGCCCAGTATTTGTTCCGTGCCTGATCTCGCCGCCTTTTGCAGGCGCAGGCGCAGGCCGGGATCGATGGCGAAGCGATGGCTGGGTTCATCCGCCACGTTGGTGGAGGCCACGGCCTGGGAGACGACCATGTCTTCGCCCTGCCTTTGTCCGAGCAGCAAGCCGCAGGCTTCATTCGGATAGTCTGCCGCCGCATGGCTGGCGATGGCGGCGCGCGGTTCGCTGGGCAGGATGATCACGGGCCGGTTTCCAGCTTCAGCCGGCCCAATTGCTCGCCATTCTTGGCATCGAGCACCAGGACGGATTGGCTGCCGTCGTCATGACGGAGGCCCAGGTAAAGCTTGCCGCCATCAGCGCTCAGGTTGATCAGGCTGTCGCCGGGCGCCAATTGCACCGGCACATCGCCGATTTTCGCTGCTATCGCCTCACTTTGTTCGGTCAATTCCTTGGAGGTTTTGGCGATGCCGACCACCAGCAAAATCAAGCCGATAACCAACAAAGTGGTCATTACGCCAACGAGAAGCTTGAGCCGGGTGCTATTCTCGGTCCAGTGTTGGGTCATGAGCGAAGATCCGAAAATAGCCGTGCATAAAATTGTGGTTGAGCCCGATCAGGCCCGGCAGCGTCTCGACCGCCTGCTCTCTCTGGCCATCGAGGGGCTTTCGCGCATGCGCATCAAAGCCCTGATCGAAGCCGGCCATGTCTCGATCGAGCAAACAGACGACAGACGGACGGTAACCGAGGCCTCGTACCGGGTCAAACCCGGCGAGACCATTACCCTCGACATCCCCCCGCCCGAGGACGCCACGCCGCAACCCCAGGCCATGGATCTGGATATTTTGTACGAGGACGAACATCTGATCGTGCTCGACAAGCCCGCCGGCCTTGTGGTGCATCCGGCGCCGGGCAATCCTGATCAGACCCTGGTCAATGCCCTGCTGGCCCATTGCGGCGACAGCCTTTCGGGCGTGGGCGGGGTGCGCCGGCCCGGTATCGTGCACCGCCTGGACAAGGATACCTCCGGCCTGATGGTGGCGGCCAAGCATGACGCCGCCCATCTGGGCCTGAGCGAGCTGTTCGCCCGCCATGATATCCAGCGCCGCTACCGCGCGCTGGTTTGGGGCCATGCCGCGCAAGCAGCCGGCAGGATCGAGGGCAATATCGGCCGCGACCCCAATAACCGCAAAAAAATGGCCATCGTGGATCGCGGCGGCAAACCGGCGGTGACCCATTATGCCCTGGTGGAAGCTTACGGATTGATCGCCAGCCTGATCGATTGCCGCCTGGAAACCGGCCGTACGCATCAGATCAGGGTGCATATGTCCTCCCTTGGCCATCCCGTCCTGGGCGATCCGCTATATAGCCGCGCCCGGCGGGGCCGGAGCAGCGATTTGCCCGATGATCTGCGCCAGGCAATCGCCAATTTCAAACGTCAGGCCCTGCATGCGGCGGAGTTGGGCTTCCGCCACCCTGTGGATGGCCGGGACTTGAATTTTCAGACCGAGCCACCACATGACATGCAGGCGCTGTTGGAGCTTTTCCAACAGTTCGGTAATGCCTGAATGGAGTGGGGGCGGGTACCGCGATCCAGTGGTATCCGAATGGAATTTCTTGACATAACCTTTGTTTTTCAGTAACATAACGGCCTGCATCCAATCAGACCGTAACCAGGAATATAAGCAACGCGCCGGCGTGAACGGCGCACGGGTGAAGCAATGGTAGCGAGCAAGACGAAACCGAAAAGTGCTAAATCCAACGCCAAGAAGGGCTCCAAAGGCGCGTCCGACGCCAAGATGCCGGAAACCGCCGTGATGGAGCCTGCCAAGGCGGACGCGGCACCGGCAAGCCGCGATGCCGGTCTTGGCCTGCCCCCGGCCCCGACGCCGGAGGCCAGCCTGTCGCGCTATCTGCAGGAAATCCGCAAATATCCCATGCTGCCCCATGAAGAAGAATACATGCTGGCCCAGGCCTGGCGGGAGCATGATGACCGCGAAGCGGCCCATAAAATGGTGACCTCGCATTTGCGTCTGGTGGCCAAGATCGCCATGGGTTATCGCGGTTATGGCCTGCCCGTGGCCGAATTGATCGCGGAAGGCAATATCGGCCTGATGCAGGCCGTCAAGCGCTTCGAGCCGGAGCGCGGTTTCCGCCTTGCCACATATGCGATGTGGTGGATCCGCGCCAATATCCAGGAATACATTCTGCGCTCCTGGTCTCTGGTGAAAATCGGCACCACGGCGGCGCAGAAAAAGCTGTTTTTCAAGCTGCGCAAACTAAAGGGCCAGATCCAGGCCATTGACGAGGGCGATATGCGCCCCGATCAGGTGGAGAAGATAGCCACCGCCCTGAACGTGCCGGAAAAAGACGTGGTCTCCATGAACCGCCGCCTGGCCGCCCCCGACAATTCCCTGAACGCGCCTCTGCGGGCCGAGGGCGAGGGGGAATGGCAGGATTGGCTGGTTGACGAGGGCGTCGATCAGGAAACCGAGCTGGCGGAGTCGGAGGAATTGAGCAAGCGCCGGGCCTTGTTGATGGGCGCCATGGAGAACCTGAACGAACGCGAGCGCCACATCATTACCGAGCGCCGCCTGACGGACGATCCAAAAACCCTCGAGGAACTGTCCAACGATTTCAATATCAGCCGCGAGCGGGTGCGCCAGATCGAAGTGCGGGCGTTCGAAAAGCTGCAAAAGGCCGTGCGCAGGGAAGCGGTGGAACAGCGTTTGGCTTAGGGGCCCAGCTTAAGGCGAGACTGGCTTAGGGCCGGCGTCCTTCGAACAGATCGGCATCCGCGCGGATTGCCTCGACAAACCACGTTAAGATCGATTGCACTTTGGCGGAACCGGCCATGTCCTTGTGCGTTGCCACCCACAGGGATGCGGACAGGGCTTCCGGGAAGGCCTCGGTGCGGATCAAATGGGGCGACGGATCGCCCATGCAGCAGGGCAACATGGCCAGCCCGAGCCCGGTTTCCGCCGCATCGCGCAGCCCGACGAAGGAATTGGAGCGCAAGATGATATTGTTGTCCGGCAGATTTCGCCGCTGCCATTCGCCGACCGTGGTCGAGGTCAAGGGCGCCGCCACGCCCAGCCATCCATGGCCGTCATAGCTGGCCGCCGGGGTTCGCGCCAAATAGTCCGGCGTGGCATAGACGCGCAAGGAAAGCTCGCAGGCGCGTTCGCCCGCTAGTTCCTCGGACAGGGCCGCCGCCGGGCGGATCGTGATATCAGCCTCCATATTGGTGAAGTTGACATAGCTATTGGTGATGTTGAGCTCGGCGACGACACCCGGATGCTGCGCCTGAAATGCCGCGACGTAGCCGGTCAACCCGGCGGCGGCGATGCTGTCGGATGTCGTGACGCGAACGGGACCGTCCAGTTCCAAGCCTTGTTTGGCGATGGCCCTGTCCAGGCCGTTGACTTGATCCTTGATCTCCCGCAAGGCCGCCAGCAAGGGTTGGCTTTCCGGCTTCAGGACATATCCGCCCGGCGTACGTTCGAACAGCTGTACGCCCTTTTCAGCCTCAAAGGCGGAAATCCGCCGCATCACCGTGGAATGATTGACTCCAAGCGCCCGCGCCGCGCCGCTTAACGTGCCCATCTCCGCGACCGATAAAACAAAACGTAAATCATCCCACGCCAATAAAAGCCTCGCTTTATCAAAGTGCTTTGCAAATTTGCACAGATGACCGTGCGAATATTCCGAATGGTACCATTTTTGCGCACAGCGTAAACTGTAATGATAATGAGGTATTTGCAATAAACACAGGGGTGGATATGGGGATGTTGAAATTACTCAGGAATATGGTGATCGCGATGGCCATCGCGGCGGTACCGATGGCGGTCGTGCAGGCAGGGCCCATGGACAAGGCGGTCGGGGCCCGCAAGGCCGATATGAAGCTCCGGTCATTCTACATGGGCCAATTGGGCGGTATGGCAAAAGGCAAAATCGCCTATGACGCCAAGGTGGCCCAGGGGGCGGCGAACAGCCTGTTGGCGCTGACCAAAATTGATGGCTCGAAGATGTGGCCAAAAGGTTCGGGCAACGACATGCTGGGCACCAAGACCCGCGCTTTGCCGAAAATCTGGAGCACCTATCCCGAGATCGCCGGCAAGGGTAAGGCCTACAAGATGGCGTTGGAAAATCTGGTCAAGGTGGCCGGTTCCGGCCTGGACGGCCTGAAGGGCGCCATCGGGCCGGTGGGTAAGGGCTGCGGCGGCTGCCACAAACCGTTCCGCGCCGAGAAGAAGAAATAGCGCGACGATAAGAGTTCCAGTCTCAACCTGGATCAAAACGGCGCTCCCGTGCTTCCCATTGGAAGGTGGGAGCGTCGTCGTTTCGCGTGCTCATTCTTCCGGCAAACCGGCTTGGCGCAGAGCGTCAAGAAAGGGCTCTATATCCTGCCAATATGGCGACACGCGCATGATCTTGATCGTAATATTGGGGTCCAGGCGGAGGACCTGTTTAATATCTTCGCGCGCTTCATCTATCCGCCCCAACATGACCAACGCTGCCGCGCGCTGGCGATAGAGGCCGGCGAAATCCGGATTAATCCTGATCGCCTCGTCGGCACCCCTGACAACGTCGTCATAGCGCCCCGCGCCAAAAAGGCCAATGTTATACAGGATCTGCCAAATGCCCGCGCTTGGGTCGCGTGGGCTCAGGCGCCAAGCCTGATCAAGATGCGTCCGCGCCGCCTCAAAGTCGCCAAGAATTGCCTGATTTCCACCCATGAAACCGTGTGCCATGGCGAAATTCGGATTGATCCGCAACGCCTTTTCGTAAGCCCGCGCCGCAGCCTGCATGTCATTTGCCGCAGAACCCTCGACCAGTCCTGAAACGACATGAGACAAGGCATCGTCGGGGTCAATCGATACTGCCTGGCGGGCGATCGCGAAGGCCTCGTCTCGGTCGAAAATCGGGTTGTCAGACCAGCGGAACGTGGAACTGAAAAAAAGTGCAAAAGCGAGCCAGCTATGGGCCTGCGCATTTCGTGGGTCCTGGCGAATTGCGGTGCGCAACAGCGGAATCGCCTCTCCTACACCTTCCTTGTCCAGCGCCGCCAATAATGCCCGGGCGCGGAGCAGGCTGTCCCAGGAGGACAATTGTGTTGGCGATAATTTGGCGGACCGCTCCGCCTCCGCCTGTACGGAGCGGGGGGCGACGGCACTGACGATGGCCGCGGTGATCTCGTCCTGCAGGGCGAAGATATCAGTCAAATCACCATCGAACCGGTCCGCCCAAAGATGCGTGTTGGTGGCGCCCTCGATCAACTGCGCGGTGACGCGAACCCGGTTGCCGGCCTTCCTGACACTGCCCTCGACTATATAACGCGCGTTCAATTCCCCGGCGACCGCCGTAAGGTCCATTGCCGCGCCCTTGTAGGCAAAGGTCGAGTTGCGCGCGATTACCAGGAATTCACGGAAGCGGGACAATTCGGTGATGATGTCCTCGGTGATGCCGTCGGCGAAATATTCCTGCTCCGCGTCACCCGACATATTGTCGAACGGCAGCACGGCGATTGAGGGTTTATCTTGCAGAGGCAGGACTTCGGGTTCGGTCCGCACTGCTTGTTGGGTTGCGCCGGACGGCCAGCGCCAAACCAAAACGGGGCGGGCGATGTTTTTCAGTTCCTGGGCATCGCCGCCGCCGAACTGCGCCGCCGATTTATTGTCCAGGCTGTTATGCACGGTGTCGGAGATCAGTACTTCGCCGGGCTCCGCCAGCTCCTGTAATCGCGCGGCGACATTGACGCCGTCGCCAAAAACATCCTCCTCCTCGAACACCACTTCGCCAATATGGATGCCCGTGCGCAGGCGGATGACTTCGTGCCCGGCCAGGCCCATCTGTACTTGTATGGCGCAGGCAACCGCATCCGAGACGGAGGCGAATTCGACGATCCAGCCATCGCCCATGCGCTTGACCACATTGCCGCGATATTCATCGACCACCGGCTCGAACAGATACTTGCGCAGCTGGCGCAGGGCATCAAGCGTAGCGGCCTGATCCTCACCCATCAGCCGCGAATATCCGGCCACATCGGCGGCCAGGATGGCGGCGAGTTTGCGGCTTGGTTCGCTCATTCTTCCGGTAGTCCCGCTTTCCGCAAGCTATCAATCAGGCTGTTCATTGTGTTCGCATGCATGGCGATGAAGGCTTGGCGGATAAATTCAATTGAAAGCGCCGGTTCCAACCGCAGCCCGGTCTCAATCGCTGCGCGGGCCTCGTTCCCGAGTCCCGCTTCAGCCGAACAGGCGGCAAGATGCATGTAGGCTATGGCGGCACAATCGGGGAACTGGCAGGCCTGCCGGGCCGACTCAACTGCCTCGGAATGGCGGCCAAGAAAACGAAGGGCGGAGGCCTTGAGCATCAGAAAAGTCCAGCGCATGGGGTCGCGTGGGCTGAGGCGCAAGGCGATGTCATAGTGGGGCAAGGCGCGTTCAGCCTCGCCGGCGCCATAGTGATGAGCAAAACCGAGGACGAAATGCGCCGTGCCATGATTGGCGTTGATCGCAATCGCTGTCTTTATCTCTCTGATTGCCCCATCCACTTCGCCAAACAAGACCTGCACCCGCCCCAGGACATGGTGAGCGACCGCTTCGTTCGGATCAAGAGAGATCGCGCGCTCCGCCGCCTCCCGTGCCGCCGCCATTGTCCCCTCCCTATCTCCGGCCCGGCCATGAATCACCGAGGCAATAAGCGCGTGCCCCAGATAGGCATGTGCCGCCGCGAAATCGGAATCCAGGGCGATAGCTTCACGGAATAGACGGACGGCTTCCTCGTGCTCTTCCCTGGTGGTGCGGTAAAAATGTGCTAAACCCCGTTGCAAATACTCCCAGGCGTCCAGGCTGCCGGGCGGCTTGCGTCGGGCCCGGTCGCGTTCCTGGCTCAAAATTTCCGGCTCGACCGCCACAACGATTTGCTCGGTTATCTGATCCTGAAGGTCAAAAATATCGTCCAAGTTGCCGTCGAAGCGATCAGCCCAAAGATGGTTCCCGCTGGCCGCATCGATCAACTGCGCACTAATGCGAACACGACTGCCGGCTTTGCGAACACTGCCTTCAACGACATATCGGACGCCCAGATCACGAGCAACCTGAGTAATGTCGACCGCACTCCCTTTGTAAGTGAACGAAGAATTACGGGCGATGACAAACAATGAGCGAAAGCGGGAGAGCGCTGTAATGACATCCTCGGCAATGCCATCGGCGAAATACTCCTGCTCGGGATCGCCGGACATATTGTCGAAAGGGAGCACCGCGATGGATGGTTTGTCGGGCAGCGCCAGCGTCTCGCCGGGCGTTGGATTTAGTGCGGCGGCGGGCGTCCATTGCCAGATTTGAACCGGGTGGGCGATATTCTTGAGCTGCCTTTCACCAGCATCGGCAAAGCTCACGTCCAGCCGGTCCCGCACATCCTCATGCACACGGCGGGAAATGCATATGCCGCCCGGTTCCGACAAGCTTTCCAGGCGGGCCGCGATATTGATGCCGTCGCCGTGAATATCATCGCCATCGATGATGATGTCGCCCAGATTGATGCCGACGCGAAAGACAATGCGCCGGTCCTCGGCGATATCTGAATTCCGCGCTGTCATGGCGATCTGCACCTGAACCGAACATTGCACCGCATCGACCACCGAGGGGAATTCCAGCAGCAGGCCGTCGCCCATGGTTTTGACAATGCGGCCACCGTATTCCGTGATCGCCGGGTCGATCAACTCCGCCCGATGGGCGCGCAGTGCGGCAAGGGTGCCGGCCTCGTCCATGCCCATAAGGCGCGAATAGCCGGCCACGTCCGCCGCGACAATCGCCGCCAATCTGCGTTGCGTTCTCCCCTGCATTGCGAGAGTTTAGCCTAGAAAAATTTACTCGGATATAGCTGCAGCCTTTCGGTTGATTTCAGTCATTGACCTGACGGCCCCCTAAATCCGATCATGGGCCATGTCTTCGTACCCAAAGCTATTCCAGCCGGGCCAGATCGGCGCGCTGGAAATTCCCAACCGCATTGTCTTCGCCGCGACGTCATCGGAGCTGGCCGATGGCGATGGCCTGGTCACCGACGAGATGATCGAATTCTACGCCGAGCGGGCCCGCGGCGGCACCGGCCTGATCGTGGTCGAGGCGACCTATGTGGATCAGGAAGGCAAGCGTTTGAAGCATAACGCCATGCTGCACAATGACGGCTGCATTCCCGGCATGGCCAGGTTGGTCGATGCGGTGCATGAAGCCGGCGCCAAGATCGCCATTCAGATCAATCATGGCGGCCGTGAAAGCGTGCCGGAGGTTTCCGGTTCAGTGCCCCTGGCGCCCTCCGCCCTGCCGTCGGGCTATACCGGTGTCGGCGCCGCCGTGCTGCCACGCGAGCTGACCATTGCCGAGATCGAGGGCATTGTCGGACGTTTCGCCGATGCCGCCGACCGGGCCAAGACCGCCGGCTTTGACGCGGTGGAGATCCATGGCGCCCACGGCTATCTGGCCGGGCAGTTCCTCTCGCCGATCTGCAATACACGGGAGGATCGTTACGGCCACGATGTCGCCGGTCGGGCGCAATTTGGTGTCGAATTGGTCGAGGCGATCAAGGCCCGCACCGGTGCCGATTTCCCGGTGATCTTCCGCATGAACGCCCGCGACCATGCCCCTGGCGGGCTGGAGCTGGATGCGGCTGTGGAAAGCGCGGTGCTGTTCGCCGCCGCCGGGGCCGATGCCATCAGCGTTTCGGGCGGCATGCATGCCTCCCGCCCCTATATGATCATTCCCGGCATGGCGACGGAACATGCCTGCTATGCCGATTGCAGCGCGGCCATGAAAGCACGGCTGGACATTCCGGTGATGACCGTGGGCCGGATCAATACGCCGGAACTGGCGGAGGATGTTCTGGCGCGGGGCGATGCGGATTACATCTGCCTCAGCCGGGGCCTGATCGCCGATCCGTATTTCGCGGCCAAGGCCAAGGCGGACCAGGCGGCGCAGATCGCGCCCTGCATTGCCTGCAACGAATGTATCGCCAATGTGCATCTGCACACCGGTCTGGCCTGCACGGTCAACCCCATGGTCAGCCGGGAGCTGGCCTTGAAGCCGGTACTCGCCCGCAAGGCGACACCAAAGCGTCTGGCGGTCATCGGCGGCGGGGCCGCCGGCATGGCAGCGGCGACCATGGCGGCCAAGCGCGGTCATAAGGTGCAGTTGTTCGAGAAGGCGGCCCAGCTTGGCGGTCAGTTAAATCTGGCTCACCAACCGCCGCATCGTGAGGAAATCGAAACCTTGCTGGGCTATTTCCGTTCCGAAGTCGCTCGCCTTGATGTTGAGGTTAGTCTGGAAGCCGATCCCGCGTTGGACGAGCTCGACGCCGATGCGGTGATCGTTGCCATTGGCGCCGAACCAATGGCAACCGAGGTGCCGGGCGCCGAGGACGTTGATGTGCTGTACGGCTGGCGGGTCCTGGCCGGGACGGATAAGCCGGGCCAAAGCTGCGTCGTGGTGGGCGGTGGACTGGTCGGTGTGGAGGTCGCCGACATGTTGGCGGCGCAGGGCCGTGACGTGGTCCTGATCGCCCGCTCTGAACTGCTGCGCAAGGCGGTGCATGTGGACAAGGTGCATTACCTCGACCGCATGGATAGCTTGGGCATTGAGGTTATGACCCATACAGCGGTGATCGAAATCAGGCCCGGCGAAATCGTGCTGCAACCCAAAGACCGCTTGCGCCGCACCTTGCAGGGCATCGACAGCATCATCTATTGCACGGGCTATCACAAACGAGAGGCCGAGGCGGCGCGCTATCGGGCCCTAGACATTCCCGTACACTATGTTGGCGACGTGCTTGGTTCCCGCAAGTTCTTCCAGGCCATCCAGGAAGGCACCCTGGCGGCGTTGGAAATTTAGCGGGAATTCCAGACATTTCATCCACTATGGCGCCGAACGCTATGCTTGGCTTGCTAGGCGGCATCAATGGTACACTGCAATGTGCGGGCACGAGAACCAGGGGGATAGGTGGCCTTTCTTGACGACATTGTAATGGCGGCGCGAATTGCCGGGCGCGACATGCGCGGCGGTGCGCGTGTCTTATGGCTGTTGGTGGGGGGGACCTTGATTGGGGCCGCGGCCGTGGCCCTGGTAGGGGCAACGTCGCAGAGTCTTATCGATGGCGCGCGCCGGGGCGCCCTGGAAGCGGTGGGCGGCGATTTGAGCTTGCGCCTGTATCACCGCCCACCGAGCGAAGCCGAACTCGCGGCCATTGGACGAGAAGGCGAGCTGAGCATTAGCGGAGAGCTGCGCCCCATGGTGCGCAGCCTTAGGAACGGTGTCGTGGATGGACCGCCTTTGCTGGTTGAGCTGAAAGGCGTGGACCGGCAATACCCGCTCTATGGCGCGGTGGAAATGCAGCCTCCCTCCGACCTCCATCAAACGCTTGGCCAACAGAGGGGCGTGTACGGCGCAATTGCCGACCCGGCGCTGTTCGAGGCCCTGGACCTGGAACTTGGGGACAACGTGCAAATTGGCGCTGCCCGCTATCAATTGCGTGCCGCGCTGGTTGTTGAACCCGACCGCGCCTTTCGCGCCTTTACCTTGGGGCCGCGTATCATGGTGTCGCGCCAAAGCCTGGCCGCCACTGGCGCCGCCGACGAGGGGGCGGAGGTCTATTTTTATACCCGCGTCAAATTACCCCGTGGAGCGGACATGCGTACCGACGCAAAAGCGGCCATGGCGCGCATTGATCAAGCCTTTCCGCGATCGGGGTGGCGCATGGTCAATGCCCATGACGGCGTGCCGGGGGTGGAGCGGACCTTGGCCATGGCGCATGTGTTGGTGCTGTTTATCAGCCTGGGCGTGATGCTGGTCGGGGGTGCGGGTATTTCAGGTGCGGTACGCGCCCACGTGGCCGAGAAGATGGAGGTCATCGCGATCCTGAAATCCATCGGCGCGTCGCCCGGTGTCGTGATCTCGGCCATGGGGGTCGAGGTCATGGCGGCGGCCATCGTTGGTGCCGTTTTGGGCGTGGGACTGGGGGCGTTCGGTCCGGCCCTTGCCGCATCCGCGTTGGCCGATCAATTGCCCTTTGCCTTGGATGCCGCGCCTGGCATGAAGCCATTGCTGGCGGCCGCACTGTTTGGCATTTTGGTGGCGGCGCTGTTCGCCTGGTGGCCATTGCTCAGGGTGCGCGGTATGAGCGCAAAGATTTTGCTGCGCCAACGCATCATTCGGCCGCCGATGAAGTTGAGCATGGCTGGCGTGTTTGGCGCGGGCATAATTTTATCGGCCCTTGCGGCATTGGTGTTTTGGGTCTCGCCCATGCCCGTGTTGACGGCGGGTTTCCTGATCGGCGCCCTGGCATTGGCGGCGTTTTACTACGTCCTTGGTCTTGGCCTGGCACGCCTGGCTAGGGTCCTGGCAAAAGTCCTGTCCAAACGCGGGGGCGCTAACCTGCGTCTTGGATTAAGCAATCTGTATCGGGCGGGCGCGCCTACGGGTCCCGTGGTGATGGCATTGGGTCTGACGCTGACCTTGCTGGTCGCGTTGGACGGCATCGGCGCCGCCGCCGACCGGCATGTCAGCGAGACCCTTCCGGACAGCGCGCCGGACCTTGTGGCATTCTCGCTAAAGCCTGATATGGCGAGGCGGCTTGATGCCCAACTTGCGGCGTCCGGATTTGTCGAACGACAGCGATTTATGCCGTTTCTGCATGCCCGCGTGCAGGCCATTGGCGGCGTGCCGGTGCGCGACCTCAAGATACCAAGGGCATTGAATTGGGTCATCCGGGGTGATCGGGGTGTATCGTTCGCGGCAAGATTTCCCGATGGCACAGCTTGGAGTGACGCTCAATTGGAACGCCCGGGCTTTTCAATGGATGGGGACGTGGCTAAAAAACTCGGTCTTGGCCGGGGCGACACGATCAGCCTTAATATTGGCGGACAGGTGCGCAGCGGTCCGATACTGCATTTTCGCAATGTGGACTGGGCCGGGCTGGATTTGGACTTTCCCATCATCGCCACGCCAGGCACCTTCAAAGGTATTCTCTATACCTTCGCGGCATCATTGAAAGCCAGGGCCGGCGAAAAGGCTGCCCTGGAAGCATTCATCAAAAGCAGCTTTCCTGAAACACCATTGATCCGTGTTGCGGATGTCTTGCATTCGTTGGCCAAGGCATTGGATGCCGTCGTGGCGGGATTGCAGGCAGCGGCAGCGATGTGCGGGCTGGCGGCCCTAGTGGTGCTGGCCGGTAGCGTGTTTCAGGGGCTTAGGGAGCGCACCAACGAAGCTGTATTGCTGAAAGTGTTGGGCGCGCGGCGGCACCAGTTGCTGGGCCAGTTGATGGTGGAGTTTTTTGGCCTCGGACTACTGGTGGCCTTGGCCGCGGTGCCGCTGGGTTTGAGTGTTGCCCATGGCGTAGCCCACGCGGCGGGCCTTGGCAGTGTCAGCGTGTCGTGGACGGGCGGCGTCGCCCTGGCGCTGATGGCGATCCTGGTGACGGTGGCTGTTGGTTTGCTGGCGACGCTGGGCGCCTACAACGCCGTGCCCGCGCGGATTCTGCGCAACAGCAAGCTTTGAAAATTACGCAGGCATGAAAGGAGGCCGAGATGATTGATATCAATGGCATGGCCCACGTTATTCTGACCGTGAGCCAGTTCGACAAGGCGCGGGAATTCTATTGCGGCTTGTTGCCCTTCTTTGGCATGAAACGTGTCTTTGACGGCGACGAATTCTGCTATCACGTCGGCGCCCGCACGGCGATCGGCATCCAGCGCTGCGAGGAGAAATACGCCGACGAACGCTTCGTGCAACTGCGTGTCGGCCTGCATCATATCTGTCTGCGGGCGCGTTCACGCGAGGATGTGGATCTGGCCGGCGCCAAGGCGGCGGAGCTGGGCGCGCATATCGTGCGCGGGCCCGAGGAACGCGCCTGGGCGCCCGGTTATTACTATGTCCTGTTCGAAGACCCGGACGGCATCCGTTTCGAGGTCAATTTCGTACCGGGCCAGGGGTTGTTGAAGGAAGGCCTGTCGGAAGACGGCAATTTGCTCGATCCCGACGGCGACTATAAGTAAGCCGCAACACACTCTAGCTAAACAGCCGCCCGCTAGCGATTTTCGCGCCCTCGGATAGCGCCGCAAGTTTGGCCCAAACCACGTCTTCGGCGACCTTGCCCATGCCGGCGGAGGTGTCAAAGCCGCAATCGGTGCCGGCCAGGACGCGGCTGGGATCGCCCACTGCCTGGGCAATGCGCTCGATCCGGTCGGCGATGGTTTCGGGATGCTCCACATAGTTTGTCGTGGTGTCGATGACGCCGGCCACCAGGATTTGATCGTCGGCCAGGGGACCGTTTTCAAACACCTTGTATTCGTGGGCATGGCGGGGATTGGCAAACGGCAGCACGATACCGCCCACATCCGCCTGCAGGATCGCGGGCAGTATTTCGCCCAGGGGCACGTCAAGATCATGGGGGCCTTCATAGTTGCCCCAACAGACATGCAGGCGCACCGAATCTCTGGGAATATTGACCAGGCTGCGGTTGATGGCCGCGATCACACGCTCGACGAATTCGATGAAATCTGAAACCGGACGGTCGGCGTAGGTAATGTGGCGTTCGAGGGCCAGGTCCGGGCAGTCCAGTTGCAGGGTAAAGCCATGCGCCACGATGGCCTCGTACTCGATACGCAGGGCCTCGGCCAGGGCATCGAGATAGCTCTCGGCATTGTCGTAATATTCGTTGGGCACGGCGGCAGCGATAATGCCGGGGGAGGGCGCGGTGATGAAGGCCTCTTTTTGCGCCGGTGCATGGGCCGTCAGGATGCGGCGAAAATCGGCGCATTCGGTCGCCACGAAGGCCGGATCCAGGTAACGCACTTCGTCGACCACCGCCGGCACTTCGAAATTGGTTACGACAGCCTTGTTCGCCGTTAACGCCTGGCGCATGGCCAGAAAGCCGGGGTAACCGGCCACGTCCGCCGGCGGCTGCCGGGTGCCGAGACCGGTAAAGCCGCTCATCCGGTGGCGCACATAGAGAAAGAAGGCATCGCGCGGCTGTTCGCCATTATTGGGGATATCGATGCCGGCTTCCAGCTGCTTGGGCAGCACCCAGTTGGTGGCCTCCTCGATCGCCACGGCCATGGCGTCCATATCCACGCTTCTGCCCTGCACCCGGTCGGCGAACATTTGTACCAGGGCCGGGGGGCGGGGCAGGCTGCCCGCGTGTGTGGTCAGAATACGTCCGTCGCTCAGATGCATGGTATAAGCGGTCCTTATGTATTGTTACGTCTATATCCTAGGCAGCCTGACTGGATCTGACCAGCGCACCTACGTGGGCTGGACCAATGATCTGGAGGCGCGCCTGGCCAAGCACAACAACGGCACCGGCGCCCGCAGCACCCGTGGCCGTGCCTGGGTGCTGCTCTATGCCGAACGCTACAAAACGCGCGGCCCGGCCATGAGCCGGGAGTGGCACCTGAAGCGCGACCGTAAATTCCGCAAGGCGCTGCTGGATGCCATCAAATGATCCGAGATAGCCTGCAACCAAACTGGGTCAAGATTTCTCCGGTGCCCAGCCATAGGCTCTCTCGCAGGCGCCGCCCATCAGCATAGCCCGATCGCTATCGCTCAGGCGATCAGTGACGCGGAATGGTTCCACGGCCTGTTCGTAGTTGACGACCGCGTGCGCGCGGGTCCAGTCGGTGCCCCACAGGCAACGCTCCAGGCCCCAGGCGTCGAAGACGCGGGCGAGAGGATCCCAAATGTCAGGGAAGGGGTAGCCGGCATGCGACAGCGTACACGCCCCACTGACCTTGATCACCGCGTTCGGACGCTTGGCCAGGTCGAGCACCTTTGGTAGCTCGGCCCAGGGCTCCGGCGGCGCCGGCGGCGTGCGCGGTTGTTTGATGCACAGATGATCGATGATGAAGCGGGCGTCGGGGTGGCGGTCGATCACCGCCGTGCCCGCCTCCAGATTGCCCCAAAACAGCATGTTGACGGGAAAGTCATGGCGTATGGCTTCGCGCACGATCCGATCAACGCCGTCGCTGTCGGGGCTGCGTCCCGGCTCGCCGGTCATCATGATGCGGATGCCGACGGTGCCCGGAGTCCGCTTCCATTCAGCGATCGCATCGGCCACTGCGGGGTCCGTGGAATCTACAGGCTTGACCAGGCCGAAGCGGCCGGGATGGGCATTCTGCACCTCGACCGCATAAGAGGCGTCGTATTGGTACATGGTAAAGGCGGAAATGAAGATCGCGCCATCGACGCCGACCGCATCCATTGCCGCCACCATCTCGTCGCCGGTGACGTGATCGGGCCAGTTCGGCACCGCGTGCCATGGCCGCTCCGGCGTGTTGGCGGCATAGGCGTGGACCTGGGAATCTATGATCGGCATTGGGCGCTTCCTCTTTACTTGACGGTTTTCCAGTATTGTGGCGGGCTGCAATCTACCCTGAATGCTCACGCCATATGCTTATCGGGGCCAGCGTTCCCGGATCGGGTCGGAGCCATCCCAATCCACCGCCGCCTCTCGTACGCCATCGAAAATGCGCCGCCGGGGCTCGTTCATCTCGGCCATCTCCACCACCGTACCCGGATGTCCTTCCTGTTCGAAATAGACGAAGGGCCCGCGCGGGCTGTCGGACTCCTGTCCCACTGTATAGCCGGCGGCCAGAGCTTTCTCGTAGATCTCGTGATAGTTTTCCGGCCAGGTCGAGAAATGCTGCAGGCCTTCGTTGCCGGCGTTTAGAAAGTCCTGATACATGGTCGGCGCGGTATCGCGTTGCTGGATCAGCTCGATCTGCATATCACCGGAATTGGCCAGGGCGATGGAAATATGCGGCTGGCTCGGTTGACCCTTGTAGCGGAAGCCATCAACCGCCAGCTTGTCGATGTAGAACCAGGGCCCGACCTGGCAGACATCAATCCAATGGCGCATGGCGGCGTCGATATCCTTGACCACATAGCCCATCTGGCGCAGTGGTCCGAAAAGGCGGCTCATCTCGATCTTCCTCCAAAAAAAAGGGATGCTTGCGATTATGCGAGCTTCTATTCTGCCCATCCTCGGCTAACCGTTGCAATGGTACAGAACAATGAGTGGAAATATCGTCATCTTCGGCCCCTCGGGCTTGGTGGGCGGGGCGGCGTTGCGTCACTTCGATGCCCTGCCGGATTGGAACGTCACGGCGCTGTCACGGCGCCCGCCGCCGTTCGAACACGGCGCCCGGTTCATTCCCCTGGATCTGATGGACCGGGCGGCATGCGAAACGGCCTTGGGGCAGCTGTCGGACACAACCCACATCATCTACACGGCGCTGTACGAGGAAGAGGACGTGATCCGGGGCTGGCGGGCCAAGGCGCAGATGGAAATCAATACCGCCATGTTGAAAAACGCCCTGCAACCTATTGATGCGGTGGCCAAGGATCTGGCGCATATCTCGCTGTTTCAGGGTACCAAGGCCTATGGCGCCCATTTGCAGCCACCCCCCGTGCCGGCGCGGGAGCGTTGGGCGCGCAACGACCATGAAAACTTCTATTGGTATCAGGAAGACTTCGTGAAGGCGCAGCAGAGTCGTAGGAAACCGGGTAAGAACTGGCATTGGACGATCCTAAGGCCGCAAACCATCTTTGGTTTCGCGCTGGATGCGCCCTTGAACATTCTGCTCGCCATGGCGGTCTATGCGGTGATCCGCCGGGAAGAGGGTCTGCCGTTGTGTCATCCGGGCGGCGGCCCATGGGTGACCGAGGCCATCGATACCCGCCTGATCGCCCGCTGCCTTGATTGGGCCACGGGGGCGGAAAACGCACGGGATGAGATTTTCAATATCACCAATGGCGACAACATTACCTTCGCGGGTCTATGGCCCACCCTGGCCCGGCATTTCGGCATGGCCATGGGGGAGCCGGAGCCCATGCGCCTGCGCGAGGTCATGCCCGACAAGGCACATGTCTGGGAGCGCATCGCCAAGGAACATAAGCTGCGCGATATCCCGTACGAGAAGCTGGTGGGGCAATCCTGGCAGTTCGCCGATTTCAATTTCGCCGCAGGCAAGAACCCGGCCCCCGTGGTGGTCAGCACCATCAAGCTGCGTCAGGCCGGATTCGGGGACTGTATCGATACGGAAGATATGCTTATCGAGTTGCTGGAACAGTATCAGGATGAGGGAATCTTGCCGCGCTAGGGCTTTATGCGCCAGCCCTTGGCGACGGCCAGATGACAGACACAGAAAGCGGCAATATTGCAGCCAAGCATGATCGCGATGCCGCTTATGTCGGCGCTGTTCTGGCCGATCAAGCCCTGGCGGAAGCCGTCGATCATGTGAAAAAACGGATTCAAGGCCAAAGCCATCTGCAAACTCTGGGGCAGATCGGTGATGGCATAAAAGGTGCCGGACAGGAATGTCAGCGGCGCGATGGCGAAATTCGTCACGGCGGCCAGGCCGTCCATGCGTTCGGCCCACAGCCCCGCCAGGATACCCAGCAAACCCAGCAGGGACGACGCGGCCAGGGTGTGAAACAGGATCAGGCCCGGGTGAGGCATGCTCAAGGACACGAACGGCAACATGGCCAGGCCGATGACCAGGCCAACCAGGATGCCCCGGGTCATGGCGCTTAGGGTAAAGGCCAGGACCAGCTCCACGGGCCGCAGGGGCGCCATTAACAGATCCACGATGGTGCCCTGGGTCTTGGCGATCAGCAGTGACGACGAGGCATTGGCGAAGGCATTCTGTGCCATGGACATCATGATCAGGCCGGGGGCCAGAAACACCATATAGGCGACGCCGTTGACCTCGCCCCGGCGGCTGCCCAGGGCCACGGCAAAGATGGCCAGGAACAGCAGGCTCATGACCAGCGGTCCGATCACCGTTTGCGCCGTGACTTTCAAGAACCGGCGAACTTCCTTTTGATACAGGGTCCACAGGCCAAGCCAATTGACAGCGCCCAGTTGGCGCGGGGCGACGAGAGGCGGTGGGGTGCCTGTGGGCTCCATAATTTGGGACATCTCAGATTCCGCGCATCTCCCGCGCTACGTTGATAATGCGGACGGTCTCCTTCCACAGGCCGAGATTTTTCAGCAGATGCAAGGGTATGAATTCCGCGTGCATGGCATCATCGCCGCCCACCGGGGCGCCGCTGTGCCATTCCGCCACCACGTCCACCAGGGTGTAGTGGAACTTCACCCGGCCCGTTTCATCGGGCGTGATGGCATCAATCACATCGATCAGACCAATATTCTGAATAGTGACGGCGGTTTCCTCTTTTACTTCGCGGGCGGCGGCGGCGAAGACCGTCTCGCCCAGTTCCTGCATGCCGCCGGGAATGGACCAATCACCCTTGCGCGGCGCCTTGCCCCGGCGGATCAGCAAGACTTCATTGTTCCGAAAGACCACGGCGCCGACGCCGACCATGGGGCGGTCCGGATAAGAACGCGGCATGATTCAGCCGACCTTAGGCGAAGTTCGGCTTGCGCCGGGCCTGGAAGGCCTCCAGGCCTTCGGCCACATCCGCGCCGAGAAGTCCGTTAATGACCTCGTCCTCTTCCAGTTTCAGGCCATCGGAGGGGCTGATCTCCAAGCCCTGGCGCGAGAGCTGCTTCATCGCGGTCAGGCCGGCGCGGCTTTTTTGCGCCAGGTTGCGGCAGTAATCCAGGACGGCATCCGCCAGCTCATCGTCGGCCACCACATAGTTGACCAGGCCCCAGCTTTCCGCCTCTTCCGCGCTCAGCCATTTGTTGGTGTACATCAGGTCCAGGGCCCGGCGCAGGCCAACCAGGCGGGGCAGGCGCTGGGTGCCGCCGCCGCCCGGGATCAGGCCGTACTGGGCATGTTGATCGCCGATCTGGGCGCTGCGGGCGGCGAAGGCCACATCAGCCGACATCATCATTTCAATGCCGCCCGCCAGGGCCAGGCCGTTGATGGACACCACCACCGGCAGGGGTGAGGTTTCCAGGCGGCGGAAGACCTCGTGGATGCGGCTGATGAATACGCTCAGGCTATCGCGGCTTTTGCGAGCTGCCATCACCTCGTCCAGATCCGCGCCGGTGCAAAATGTCTTGCCCACCGCATCAAGCAGAATGACCCGCACGTTTGGATCATTGTCGAAGGCCTCGATGGCATCGGCCATGCCGTCCATCAGGCCGGTGGAAATGCAGTTGAATTTTTCCGGCCGGTTCAGGGTCATGACGCCGACGCCGTCAATGACCTTTTGCAGGACCTCGTTTCCGCTTTCGCTCATCTCTCAATACTCCAATTCAAACTTAGTAGGGTACGGCGATGCGTCCGACTTTTTCGCGGGCGATGATCATTTTCTGAATCTGCGCCGTGCCGTCGCCGATCTGCAAACCCAGGACATCGCGCAGGCGCTGCTCAAGGGGCAATTCCTTGGTATAGCCGTAATGGCCATGGGTCAGCAGGCATTGGTGAACAATGTCAAAGGCGACCTTTGGCGCCCACCACTTCACCATGGCCGCTTCCTTGGTGTGGGGCAGGTTCTGGTCGCGCAGCCATAGCGTCTTGTAGCAAAGCAGGCGGGCCGCTTCGAAAAAAGTCTCGCATTCCGCCAATGGCTGGGTCACGCCCTGATAGGAGGCGATGGGATTGCCGAAGGCCTCGCGCTCGGTGCTGTACTGCCAGGCCTCTTCCAACGAGGCCCGGGCCGCGCCCAGCACTTGCAGGCCGATCAGGGCACGGGAAAAATCAAAGCCGTGCATGACCTGGCGAAAGCCCTCGCCTTCCTCGCCCAACAGGCAGTCGGCGGGGATGCGTACATCGTCGAAGAACAGCGAACCCCGGCCCACTGCGCCTTCGCCCATATCATCGAACTTGGTGCGGGTGATGCCTGGGGCATCCAGAGGGGCATAGAATGTGCTGACCCCGCGGGCGCGCTGATCCTCGGTGCCGGTGCGCGCGAACAGCATGATTACATCGGCCTGGGTGCTCAGCGAGATCGAGGCCTTTTCACCGTTCAGAATATAGTCGTCGCCGTCGCGCCGGGCTTTCAGGATCAGGCCGGCGGCATCCGAGCCGCCCCTTGGTTCGGTCAAACCCAGGGCCGTGATGGCGCGGCCGGCGCAAATGTCGCCGATGCCCTTTGCGGCCATGTCCGCCGATCCGTGATCGGCCAGCAGATGGCCATTCAGGGAACCGATCAGCTGGATATAGGAAACGCTCAAATCGGCGGCGGCAATTTCCTCGATAATGATGCCGGCGGTGACGCAATCAAGGCCCATGCCGCCGAATTGCTCGGGCAGGTCAACGCCGATCAGGCCCAGGGCGCCCATCTCCGAGACGATGTCCCGGCCGATCTTGCCGTCCAGCTCGCGCTGGCGGAAATCAGGGGCCAGACGGTCCGCCGCGAAGCGCCGCGCGGTATCGCGAATGGCGTCCTGTTCTTCGGTAAATGCGAATTCCATGACTCTGCTCCCTTACAATTTGCCTTGAGCCTACCCGCCCGGCCGTATGGGCACAATGGTGCTTGGGATGCCCCGATGGCAATGGGATGACGGGTTCCTATCATTGCGGTGAGGTACTAACATCATGTAAGCGAAAACAAACATGTAGACGGATGGAGCGTACCCCCGTGTCAACTGAAACCGGCTCTCTTGCCCCCCTGTTTGATCCCAGGAATATCGCCATCATTGGCGCCTCGGACAACATTCATAAATTCGGTGGCCGGCCGATCCGCTTCATGAAAGAGGTTGGTTTTTCGGGCACCATCTATCCCATCAATCCGCGCGGCGGCATGATCCAGGGGCTTCAGGCCTACAAGGATATCCGCGAAGTGCCCGAGGTGGTCGATCTGTGCATCGTCACCGTGCCGGCACCCATGGTGGTGGAGGCGGTGCGCAATTGCGTCAGCGCCGGCGTGCGGACGGCGGTGATCTTTTCCTCCGGCTTTTCCGAGGTCAGCGAAGAAGGCGCGGGCTGGCAGGCGGAGCTGGCCGCCATCGCCCAAGGTAGCGATATTCGTCTGATCGGCCCTAATTGCATGGGTGCCCTGAATGTCGAAACCCAGGCCATCGGCACCTTCGCCTCCCTCTTTGAACACGGCTGGCCCAGGCCGGGCAACGTCTCGATCATTACCCAGTCCGGCGCCGTTGGCAGCCATACCCTGGTGTTGGCGCGGGAGCGCGGCCTAGGCGTGCGCAGTTGGATCACCACCGGCAACGAGGTAGATGTGGACGTGGCCGATTGCATCGCCTATTGCGCCGAGGATCCGGGCACCACCGTGATCGCCGCCTCCATTGAAGGCAGCCGCAAGCCCGAACGCCTGATGGAGGCCTTCGCCACGGCGCGGGCCAACGGCAAGGCGGTGGTGATGATGAAGGTCGGCGCCTCGGAAGTCGGCGCCCTGGCCGCCATCAGCCATACCGCCTCCCAAACCGGTGTCGACGATGTCTATGGCGCCATGTTCCGCCAATATGGCGTTTGCCGGGTGTCGTCCCTGGAAGAGCTGCTGGACATTGCCGGCGCCGCCTCGGCCGGGCAGTTTCCCGTTCGCAACCGCCTCGGCGTCGTGACCATATCGGGTGGCATCGGGGTTCTGACCTCGGACATTGCCGCGCTGCATGGTCTGGAAGTGCCTGAATTGCCGCAAAAGGCGCAAAAGGACCTGAAGGCGCTGATGCCGCTCGCGGCGGTGCGCAATCCGGTCGATACCACGGCGCAGATGCTGAATGATATGCCAATGCTCGAGGGCAGCCTGCGCACCATCCTGAGCGAGGGTGACTGCGACGCCATTCTGGTCTTCATGTCGGTGGTTGGATATTCCGAGCGCATGATGGCCGAGATCAGCGAAGTGTTGGAAACCATACGCCAGGATTTTCCCGACGACCTGATGATCTTGGCCATGGCCTGCCGTCAGGCGCCACGGGAAAAACTGGAAGCACTGAAGTATCTGATAATCGAGGATCCGAACCGGGCGATCCGGGCGATTTCGGCCTTGGTCGGTTTCGGGAGGAGTTTCGCGCGCGGTGAACCGGATGCCCCACCCATGTTGCCCAGTGAGGCGGCCGCACCGCCGAAACGGGACCTTTTGGAAACCGAGGTCGTGGATCTTTTGGCCAAGGCCGGAATCCCCATCGTGCCGGGCCGTTTGGCGCATTCGGAGAACGACGCGGCCCAGGCCGCGATGGAGGTCGGCTATCCGGTGGCGCTGAAGATTTCGTCAATCGATATCCAGCGGAAAATGGAAATCGGAGGGGTGAAGCTGAACCTGCAATCGGTGGATCAGGTGCGCGCCGGTTATCAGGCCATCATGGCGGCGGTGGAAAGCAAGGCAGGGGATGCCGCCGTCGACGGCGTACTGGTGGCGCCAATGGTTTCGGACGGCGTGGAAACCATAATCGGCGTGGTTCGCGACCCGGTGTTTGGCCCGGTCGTTCTGTTCGGTCTGGGCGGTGCCTACGCCGAGACGGTAAAGGACGTCACCTACCGCATCGCGCCTTTTGGTTTGGATGAGGCAAGGCGCATGATCGACGAGGTGCGCGGGCGGGCCTTGTTGGACGGTACGCGCGGCCAGCCGGCAGCGGATATCGATGCCCTGGCCCAGGCCCTGAGCCAGCTTTCGGTGTATGCCGCCGTCTATGGCAACCGAATTGAAAGTATCGATATCAATCCTTTGCTGGTCATGCCGAATGGCAAAGGTGTTTTTGCCATCGACGCCCTGATGCTGACGCAACGAGACGGAGCGGACAATGAATAGCAGCGAAAACCCGACGCCTTTCGGACGTATCTTTCCGCCCCGCGAGGACTGGCTGGCCAAGCGCGGGGCAGAGGAGGTCATTGATCCCGAGCTGCCCATTATCGATACCCATCACCATTTGTGGGACAAGCCAAACCACCAGTATCTGCTGCCGGAGTTCCTCGCCGACACCGAGACGGCCGCCAATGATGGCCACAACGTCGTGGCCACGGTTTATATGGAATGCGGCTCCATGTACCGGGCCGAGGGCCAGGACGAGATGCGACCGGTGGGGGAGGTGGAATTTGCCGCCGGTGTCGCCGCCATGTGCGAGTCGGGACGCTATGGCCCCGCAAAGGTGGCCGCCGGTATCGTCGGCTTTGCCGATCTGCGTCTGGGGGAAGGCGTCGCGCCGGTGTTGGAGGCCCTGGCGGCCGTGGGCGGCGGGCGTTTTCGCGGTGTCCGCCATGCCGCCGGTTGGGATGATGATCCGGTAATCGGCAATGGCCATCACGCCGCCGGGCCGGGATTGTATGGTCAGGCTGATTTCCGGGCCGGCCTGGCCTGTCTGACGGCCCACGGCCTGTCGCTGGATGCCTGGCTCTACCATCCGCAGCTGGGCGATCTGGTGGATCTGGCGCGGGCCTGCCCCGAGGCCAATATCATCATGAACCATACCGGCGGCATGCTGGGCTATGGTGTTTACAAGGGCAAGGACGACGAGGAATTCGCGGTGCTGAAGGCCGGCCTGGTCGAGCTGGCCAAATGTCCCAATGTCACCATGAAGGTTGGCGGCATGATGATGCGCCGGGCCAGCTTTGACTATTTCAATCAACCGGCACCGCCAACCTCCCTGGAACTGGCGGAACTGTGGCGGCCCAATATCGAAACCTGCATCGAACTGTTCGGCCCGGATCGTTGTATGTTCGAAAGCAATTTCCCCGTCGACAAGATGGGTATCGGTTACCGCGCGCTATGGAATGCCTTCAAGCACATCAGCGCCGGCGCCTCCCGCTCCGAGCGGGCGGATTTGTTCGCCGGTACGGCGCGGCGGGCCTATCGGCTGGATTGACGGCCCGCTGGCCTGGGATATGCTAGGGCAATTCAAAAAAGGGTGTTGGCATGTGGCCCAATCATAAGCTGACGGATCTGCTTGGCATTGACCTGCCAATTGTCCAGGCGCCCATGGCCGGCGCCAATGGCGCGGCCATGGCTATTGCGGTGGCCGAGGCGGGCGGCCTTGGTTCCTTGCCCTGCGCCATGCTGGGCGCCGACAAGATGCGGGCCGAGATGGGCGTTATCCGCCAGCAAACGGACAGACCGATAAACTTAAACTTCTTTTGCCACACGCCCGAACCGCCGGACCCCGCCAAGGATGCCGCCTGGAAAGCAAGCTTGGCGGGATATTACGAGGAATATGACATAGACCCCGATACGCCTCCGGCGGCCGCCAGCCGCGCGCCTTTCAGCGCGGAAGCCTGTGAAATCGTCGAGGATCTGAAGCCCGAGGTCGTGAGTTTTCACTTCGGGCTGCCCGTGCCCTCGTTGCTGGCGCGGGTCAAGGCCACGGGCTGCCGCGTCATGAGTTCCGCCACCACTGTGGCCGAGGCCCGCTGGCTGGAAGAGCGCGGCTGTGACGTGATCATCGCCCAGGGTGCCGAGGCGGGCGGCCATCGCGGCATGTTTCTGAGCGATGACATCTCAACCCAGGCCGGGACCATGGCCCTGGTGCCCCAGGTTGTCGATGCCGTCGATGTGCCAGTCATCGCGGCGGGTGGAATTGGCGATGGCCGGGGTATCGCCGCCGCCTTCGCGCTGGGGGCGGCGGGGGCGCAGATCGGTACCGCCTACCTCTTCACGCCGGAATCCCTGATCAGCGATCTGCACCGTGACGCCTTGCAAGCCGGCGCCGATGACCAGACCGCGTTGACCAATGTTTTTTCCGGCAAGCCGGCGCGCGGCCTAATGAACCGTGTGATGCGCGAGATCGGGCCCATGTCCGACAAAGCACCGCCGTTCCCGACGGCGGGCAGCGCCCTGGCGCCGCTGAAAGCCAAGGCGGAGGCCAATGGCGCGCCGGAATTTTCCTCCCTATGGTCCGGACAGGCGGTAAAACTGGGGCGCGCCATGGGGGCCAGTGAATTGACCCGCCATCTGGCGGAGGATGCGGCGCGATGCATCAGGACAATGACGATTTCCCAATGAGGTAACGGCGGAGGAAGTAAAATGGCGAGCGAGAATTGGACGATCAGCGGCGAATATATCGAAAGCTGCAATTGCGCTTATTTGTGTCCCTGCATTTATACCAATCCGCAAGAGGGCGCCACGGAAGATCATTGCTATGCCCTGATGGCATTCCGTATTGATCAGGGTGAAAGCGGCGGTGTTGACCTGTCCGGGCAAAAAATTGCCCTGCTGATCCGTTCCGGCAAGGTCATGGCGGATGGCGGCTGGATCTTTGCCGGCGTGGTCGACGAAGGCGCGGACGAGGCCCAGCGCGCGGTTTTGGCCAGAATTGTCGCCGGCGAGGCGGGCGGGCCATTGGGTATGATCCGCGATAATCTGGTCAGCGATTTCCGGGGCGTCGAATACGCGGCGATTGAGTTCGTCAAGGACGGCCTGAAGCAGAGCGTCAATATCCCCGGCGTCATGTCCTACGAGATCGAAGGGGTGGCCTCCCGCAACGGCAGCGGCAATCCCTATTATATCGATAACGTTGGCCATCCGGCCAATACCCGTCTGGCCCTGGCCCGTTCCAAGCACACCAAGGTTGAAGCCTTTGGCCTTGAACTGGACATGCTGGGGCAGGCCAACAACGGCCACTTCGCGCCGTTCAGTTGGGCGGGCTAAGGCAATCCCAAAGAGGCATAGCCAAAGAGAGAGATAAATGACGACCAAGACCGACACCGCCGCCGCCTCCGTCGGCGACGATCCGCGCCGCTATGCCTTTACGGTGTGGAACTACCGCCAGGGAGAGATCGTGGCGGCGATGATTTATCTGGGCAACGAGCTGGGCTTCTACAAAGCCATGGCCGGGGCGGGACCCATGACGGCGGGGGAGCTGGCCCAGCGTACAGGCCAGCACGAACGCTGGGTGCTGGAATGGCTGCGTCTGCAGGCGGCGGCGAAGCTGCTCGACTATTGCGGCGATGAACGTTTCCAACTGCCCGATGCGGCGATCAATCTGCTGGTTGAGGACGAGCATAAGTCATTTGTGGCGGGCGAATTCGCCGGGCCCGGCATGGCGGATAATTTGCAGCGTCTGGTCGAAAACTTCCGAACCGGTCTGGGCAACAGCTATGAAGAAGGCGGCCCCGAAGGTGCCCATCGCGGTGAATGCCGTCACTGGCAGGCGGCACGCAACGATCTGATCCCGCGCATGATCCCGGCCCTGAACGGGGTGGAAGAGAAATTGCAGACGGGCGCCCTGGTGGCGGATGTGGGTTGTGGTGATGGCGCGGCGGTTCTGGCCATGGCGGAAGCCTATCCCAACAGCCGTGTTGTCGGCATCGATGCCTCCCGTCATGCTGTCGCGCTGGTGGGCGCGAAGGCCGCCGACATGGGTTTGGACAATGTTGAGCTACGCCACGCCGACGGCGCGGATTTGCCAAGCGCGGCGACCTATGACTTCATCATCACGCTGGACTGCATTCACGACATGACCCGGCCCGAGGCGGTGATCGCCGCCATCAAGCGCAGCCTGAAACCGGATGGCACCTGGTTCATCAAGGACATCCGTTCCAAGCCCAGGTTCGAGGACAATCTGCGCAACCCCATGCTGGCGATGATGTACGGTTTTTCCCTGATGTCCTGTATGTCGTCGGCCATGTCGGAACCGGGCGGGGCGGGCCTTGGCACGCTTGGTTTCAATCCGGAAGTGGCCGAACGGATGATCCGCGAGGCCGGTTTCGGGCAATTCCAGATGCATGACTTCAAGGATCCGGGAAATCTCTATTACGAAGTCCGGCATTGAGGGGAGAGGGGGGATGAACTCGCAGAAAATCGCGTATCCCGACGATTTTCTCGATCGTCTTGAAATTATTTGGGGCAAGGGCTTTCTTTCACCCGGTGGCGCGGAGGAGGTCAGGCAAATCGTTTCGGGGGTCGATCTCGTTGGCCGAAGGATTCTCGACATTGGCGGTGGTGCTGGCGGCCCTGCTCTGGTCCTGGCCGGGGAACTGGCCGCGGGCGAGGTCATCTCGATTGATGTGGAAGAGGGCGTCCTGGCCCGCGCCGACGCCAACAAAGCGGACGCAGGCGTGGCCGACCGCATCGAATTTCAGCTTGTCGAGCCAGGACCCTTGCCGTTCCCCGATGCATCATTCGATGTCGTTTTCAGCAAGGATTCAATGATCCATATTCCTGACAAGCAGGCCCTGTTCGCGGAGGTGTTGCGTGTTCTGCGGCCAGGCGGAATATTCGCGGCCAGCGACTGGCTGGGTGGCGAAAGCACCGCCTGCTCGCCGGAATGGGCCTTAGTGCAAGAACTGGAGCATCTCTCCTTCACCATGGCGACGGCGGCGGAGAGCGAGGCGATCATGCGGCGCGCTGGTTTCGAGGCCGTCACCTCGGTTGATCGAAATGCCTGGTACGCGGAGCTTTCCGCCCAGGAAGTCGCACAGATCGAAGGGCCGTTGCGGGCTGAGCTGTTGTCGGTGGTCAGCGAAGACATTTACAGCCATTGGCTTTCGGTCAAACGGGCGCTTGCCGCCGCTGTCGCCGTCGGTGTCTTGCGGCCAACCCATTTGCGCGGATACAAACACTAGTCAGCTAACCCGTGTCTCCAGCGCTTCGCCCAACTCCAGCAGCGAGAGGCTCTTGCCATCGGTCTCCATTGTGGTGATGGAGCAGTTGTTGGGCCGGAACAGGGTCAGGCGACTGTCGTTTTGGGCCGAGCCGACCGCGACGTTGATGGCAACGAAGTGGCTGACCACCACGGTGTCCTCTTGCACGCCCAACAAGGTATCCAACAGCGCCTGGCGCCAGGGCAGCAGCCAGGCCTCCGATTGGGCCACGTCGTTCCAGCTGCCGGCCATCGTCTGGCGCAGCCATTGCCGCCGCGCGTTCAACTCATCGCTGGGCGATGGGATTTCCTTGATTTCCTGGACCACATCACCCGTTATGTTCCAGGCCACTTCCAGCGGCTGCGCCGTCTCCCGCGTACGGCGCAGAGGAGAGACGATCATGGGCAGCGGACCCAGGGGCGCCAGGGTGGCGGCCATGTCCACCGCTTGTTGCCGGCCCAGCTTGCTCAGGCCGGGGTCGTTGTCGTCATGGCTGTGGCCGGCGTCCTGGCCGTGACGCACCAGATACAATTTCGCCATTAGTACATCCGTTCCCTGACGCTTTTCTGCACATAGGCCTCCAACTCGTCGCCTGATTGCGCGGCGTCGATCTGATCGCGGATCATGTGTCCCAGGGGCGGCATGGCGGTCTTGCGGTCCACCTTGTAGTCATCATCCCACAGGCGGGAGCGCACCAATGCCTTGGAGCATTGGAACATTACCTCTTCCACGGCGACCAGAATGCCGGTCCTGGGCACCTTGCCGCGAACCTCGAAGGCTGCCAGCACGTCCGTATCGGTGCACAGGCGGGCCTGGCCGTTGACGCGCAGGGTTTCATTCATCCCGGGAACCAGGAACAGCAGGCCGATGTGCGGGTTGTTGGTGATATTGGCGGAAGTATCCAGGCGGTTGTTGCCGATACGGTCCGGGATCAGCAGGGTATGGTCATCCAGCACCTTGACGAAACCGGGTGCGTCACCCCGTGGCGAGACGTCCCCCGGTCCGGAGGAATCGGCCGAGGCAATGCAGAGAAACGGCGACAGTTCGATAAAGCGCCTGCTGTGTGGTTCCAGGCTGGGAATAGCCTTGGCCGCCGCCAATGGATTGACCTCGTCATGCAGGCCGCGCAGTTCCGCCTCATCGCGAACGAATTCGCTGGGTGTCCCTTCCGTCATCACTGGTTCCTTTCGATCATTCCGCGCTAGGATATAGCACCTGGAACCAGCTGTAGAGAAGTATCCCACATGAGCCGCCCCATCCTGCGTACCGAGCTTTGCAACCTTCTGGACATTGAATATCCCATTCTTTTGGCCGGCATGGGCGTCTGGGGTATGGGCACGCCGCCTGAATTGGTGGCGGCGGTCTCGGATGCGGGCGGACTTGGCGTTTTGGGAGGTTCCGCCCTGGAGCCGGAGGAAGTCCGACGGCGCATTCAGCGGGTGCGCCAGTTGACCGACAAACCCTTCGGCGTCGATTTGTTGCTGCCCGCGTCCCTGGCCGCCGCTTCGACTACCCGGACCGGGGTGCGGGAAGAGTTGGCCAAAAACCATCCCGAACATGTCAAATTCATGCATGGTTTACTGGATAGGTTCGAACTGACGCCGGTGCCCGTGGATAATGATATCGTCAATTCTGATGTCTATGCCGAGGCACAGATCCAGGTGGTGCTGGAGGAAGAGGTGCCCGTCTTTGCGGCAGGTCTGGGCGATCCGGCCCGTATTGTTCCCCGCGCCCGCGATCAGGGCATGAAGGTGATCGGTCTGGCTGGAACGGTGCGCAATGCTGAGCGCAACCGGGATGCCGGCGTCGATATCGTGGTCTGCCAGGGCACCGAGGGTGGCGGTCATACGGGGCCAGTTGCGACCTTGCCCTTGGTCGCCCAGGCGGTGGATGCGGTGGCGCCGGTTCCGGTGGTCGCGGCAGGCGGCATAACGGGGGGCAAGGGTATCGCCGCCGCATTGACGCTGGGCGCCATCGGGGTGTGGATGGGCACGGCCTTTCTGGTGGCCGAGGAATGCGGCCTGCCGAATGTGGTCAAGGACGACATTATAGATGGCAAGGCCACTGATTTCCGAATCTCCCAGGCCTGGACCGGCAAGACCCTGCGCGCCAAGCGCAGCGTTATCACCGATGCCTGGGCCGAGGCCGGGCTCGAGCCATTGCCGTCACCCCATCAGCGGGTCTTGATGGAGGATTTCCTGAGCGCGGCCATTGATGCGGGCCGTTGGGATTTGTACATGAATGCCGCCGGGCAGGGCGCGGGCATGCTGGGCGAACGCCGCCCAGCCGCCGATATCATGGCTGATCTGGTTTCCGGTACGGTTCAGGCCTTGTCGGAAACCCCTCGGCGGGTTGAATTTTCGAGCTGAGCAAACGCCCTTCTATTTCTTAACGACGTTGATCTCCGCCTCCGGATCGTCCAGGGCCATTTTGCGCTCCAGCGAAACATGGTGGAAGCGGGCCGTGGTATAGTCGTCATGGATGGCGACGCCCATGGTGTAAGTCTGCCCCGGTTCGAAACTGACGCCGCCCGGCTGATCGGACTTCAGAGGCCGCGTGATGGTAACCGTCCAGACGCCATCCTTGAGTACGCCTGTGCCGCTCACCTTGTCGCTTTTCGCCAGGTTGCGTTGCGCCAGAACGTCGCCGCTTTCCACGACCTTGCTGCCGCTGCTATAGCGCATCAGGTCCATGTAGGCGCCGCCGCTACGTAGACCATCCATGTCTTCCTTGGAAATCAGCTTGTTCCAGGAACCGCGCGGTTTGCCGTTCTTGCCCTTGTATTCGAACTCGCTGCGGCTATCGGGCAGGTATTTGGTGACGCCATCCTTGAGGTCGATGCGTCCGCCGACCTCGCCCGCCGCCGCAATCGCATCGGCCTTTGGCGCGTCCGGCATATAGCGCGAGTCATGATGACAGGTCGCCCAGCAGCCGGCATATTCGGCCATCTCAATCTTGCCATCGTCAAACATGACCGCCAGCTTGATCTGGTTTTCCGGATCCATTTTGCCGCCATCCGCGAACGGCACGGGGGTATGAGGGGCATCGGGCCAGGTAAAGCGCAGGGTCATGTTGCTGCCGTCATGGCTGGCTTGCAGCTTGACGGGAATGGAGGCGCGTTTGCCGGGAATGGGCGTCGCCTCGGCCTTTTCACCGCCGACGATCTTGGCACCGATGTCAGCTTCCTCGCCCTTATGACATTCACTGCAACGGTCGCCAATCTTGCGCACGGCGCGGGCGCCGCCATGATCGCGGCCATTGAAAACCCATTCAATGGAGGCCTGACCCGGATAGAACAGCACCATGTCGATGGCGGGCACGTCCGATGCATCAGCTGCGCCCGATGCACCGGCCGCACTGGCGGGCGTGCTCGCGGCTTCCGCCTTGGCGGTTTCCACTGGCTTCGCCGCTTCCGGCTGTGGCGTCGGGGGCCGTTTCGCAGCCTCGGCCGCGGCTTTTGCCGCCGCCGCCGCCGCAGCAGTGGCCGCCTTCTCCTCGGCCTTCTCCGGGGCCACGGCCTTGGCCACGTCTTTCTTGATGCTTTCCGCGATGACGGCCGCTTTCGATTTCAGGCGGCGGTTATCTGGTTTGCCATCATAGGGATCGTCATCTTCGTCCAGTAATTTATGTACCGGGCGATGGGCTATGCCCTTGTGACAATCGATGCAGGTCATGTTTTCCAGGCGGGCGGCTTCATGGCGCTTTTTGGCACGGCGTTTTTGCAGGGAACCCGACATCGACTCCCAGGAATGGCAGTTGCGGCATTCGCGTGAATCGTTTTCTTTCATCTCGCGCCAGACATTCTTTGCCAGGGTCAAGCGCTTGGCCTCGAATTTATCCTGGGTATCAACGGTCCCTAGAACTTTATGGACCAGCTCGTTCGAGGCTTTAATCTTACGGACAACCTTGTAGATCCAAGGGTCGGGGACGTGGCAGTCGGAGCATGTGGCGCGCACCCCGGTGCGATTCTCGAAATGAATGGTCTGTCGGTACTCGCTATAGACATTGTCCTTCATTTCGTGACACGAGATGCAGAATTCCAGGGTGTTCGTGGCTTCCATCGCGGTGTTGAAGCCGCCCCAGAAAATGATGCCGGCGAGACCGCCAACGATAAAGATGCCGCCCCAGGCATATCGCTTCGTGGGGGACCAGAACCATTTGAAAAGGCGCGAAATCATCTGTTCCTCTGGCTATCTCTTGCGCTTGGCAAGGCTGACGCCGGATATATCGGCGACGGTATCAACAAAAGTGATCAAACAAGGTGAGAAAAAAATACAGCGAAAAAAGTCTTTTAGGAAAAGTGGGCGGGAACCAACCGGCTCCCGCCCGATTTCACAGGTTAAGGCCGCATACTATGTTCTGTGGTGTACGCGGTTGGAAACGTTGAACTTGCCGGTCGGCGTCTCCAGACCCTTGACCCTGGTGATTTCTTTCAGGGTCTTCGAATCATAGACAACGATCTCGCCTTTCAGCCAGTTCTTCTTGCCGCCACGAACCCATACGGAGACCCAGAATTCCGAGCCGTCCGCGTTGAATTCAGTATGCACGGCCAAGGCTGTCTCCACGTCGGTGACCTGAATGGTCTTGACGATCTTGCCGGTTTTTTTGTCCAGCACCTTGATGGCCTGTTGAATTTCCGGATCCGGATGTTTGGTCTGATCGAAGACCACATAGTCCGAATTCGGATGCGTGCGGATGAACAGGCCGGGGCCGTCGGATTCAACCGAGTAGCAGATCTTCCAGGCTTGGTCGGGATGCCCCTTGGGATCGTTGCCCCAAACGGTAACCTTGCCTTCGCCCAGATGCGTGGTGCCCGCGACCGGTCCGCACTTCGGATCGACCCAGTTGGCGCCGGCGCCCGGATGCGGTTTCTTACCGGTTACCAGGGAACCAACCGCCTTGCGGGTTTCAGTGTCCAGGAACTCCATCCGGTTCGAGGCGTTGGCCGCGATCTGGAAGTAGCGCTGGGTGGGATCGAAGAAGCCGTCATGCAGGAACTTGTGGGTGTTGATCTGTTCGATCCGCAGATTGTCCAGATCAGTATAGTCGACCTGCCACATCTGGCCCAGTTCCTTCACCGCGATCATCCATGTCGGCGCATTCGGGGTATTGTAAACAGCGGCCACACGGGCTTCGTTCACATACACGCCGTCGACATTGACGCCACGGGTAGAGACGACTTTCAGCGGCTCCATGGTCACGGCATCCAGGATGACGAAGTGCGGCGGCCAATAACCACCACCGATGACGTATTTATCTTTCCACTTACCATAGTGGGAGACGGCCACGTCACGGGCGTCCGATGCGATCTGGGCTTCGGCCACCAGTTGCGGCGGGTTCATCCACAGATCAATCTTGGTCATCTTGCCGTCGCGGCCCTGGGTGTACCAGAAACGGCCGTTGGAGCTTTCCTTCATCACGTGCACCGCATAACCGGTGTCGATCTTGGCGACGATCTTCTTGGTGTCGCCGTCGACCACGCCAACCTTGCCGGCGTCACGCAGGATGACCATGAAGAAGTTTTCCCAATTCAGATTGTGCATGGGTTTCTTCGGATAGTCAGCCGGTTTGACGAAGGTTTTCCAACGCTTCTTCATTTCCGCCAGGGAAAGTTCGGCCGGCGGCGGGACATCCATCTGGATATAGGTAGCCAAATTCTTGATCTGCTGTTTGTTGAACAGATCATCGAAGTTGTTCATGCCACCTTCGGTGCCCAGGGTGATGATTTTTTCCAGGCGCTTTTGGCCCAGCTTCTTCATGTTCTTGGGCTCTAGGTTCTTACCCGTCGCACCCTTGCGAAGCACGCCATGACAACCGGCGCAACGCTGGAAGTAGAGTGTCTTGGATTCTTCAAAGTCCTTTTCCGACAAGGTTGGCTCTGCCGCCAACGCGCTGCCGGAAGACCCGGCAAAGGCAAATCCCGCCAATGCCAGTGTCAATGCTGTTAGTGGTATCCTTCTCATCACTTAATACCTCCATTGAGTGAGTGCTTTCGGATCGTAATCGGACAGGCCACGGCGAAAGAGATGAGATTGGTCATCCATTTACCGGTGTTGATCATTTTCTATCCTGTCCTTGGCTTGGCGTGGTGTCGTCGACACGGTGTCATTATGGGCATCGGCCTCTGCCGCCACGGCAAATTCAATCGGGCTTTCGTATCATCGTTCGTTTTCAATTGCTGCCAATTTCCACTCTTCCGCCCTCGAACAGTGGTCCATGGCGACTTGTTTCCGCCCTGTTAAGACGGCCTACAACCTATTCGTTACTCCCTTCGACGATTAAAAAAATTGACCTTCGTCAAATTTTTTTTGGTGTCGTTTTCCATTAATGCGGGGGGCGGCTTTTCGCTCGCTGGCAAAGTCGTTTCAATATCAAGCCATATTCGTTAAATTTTGCTAAAGGCAACGTGATATCAATCGGTTACGAAGTACGGACAATCGCGCCGGCTGATCCGCGGGGCCTGGCATGCGACTTAGCGGCGGATTGTCGCAGGGAAATGGTTTCGCTTGTTGGCGGCGTCAGCATCGGCAGGATCAAACGCGGGTCGTTTTGCCGCCTCACGAAAACCGATCGGAGAACGGCCTCAACCATGCCTATTGCCATAGCCGCATTTGTCGCGATCTTTAGTCTCCTTGCCCCGTCGGCGCTTGCTAAGTGGGGCGCTGATGCGATCGACTCCAGCCACGTGCTGGAAACGCCAACCGCGGCTTTGCCGAGCGAATCCAGCCACGACGCCGATCCCAGGCGGTTGTTCGCGGTCATCGAGGCGGATAGCCGGGTCAGCGTACTCGATGGCGACAGCTGGCAGGTACGCTGGCGCTTCAAGCCGGCGTTCGCCCCGACGGGTCGCCCGCAATATTCGCCTGACGGCCGCTTCCTCTTTCTCCATTCGCGTGACGGCTGGATCGGCAAATATGATCTGTTCAATTTCAAACCGGTGGCGCGGACACGCGTGGGACTAAAGTTGCGCGGCATCGCCATCTCGTCCGATGCCAAATGGCTGCTGGCGGGGAATGACAGTCCCAACACCGTGGCGGTTCTAGGGCTCGGGGATCTTGGTCTGTTCAAGCTGATCGAGGTTGCGGATGAGAATGGCGCCCCGCTTCACCTGAACGCAGTCCACGACGCCGGGCCAAGGCAAAGTTTCATTGTAGGTCTGAAAGACAGTCAAGAAGTCTGGGAGCTTTCCCATGATCCGGAAGCCGCGCCCGTGTATGGCAACTTCGTGCATTCATATCGGGCCGGACAGGTTGAAGGCGTCGTGGTCGAGGAACAGCCGTTTGCCCGACGCCGTCTGACCATGGCCGAGCCGTTGAGCGGCTTTTTCTTTGACCCTGCCTATGCCGAGGTGATTGCCCGGGTTCCAGGCGGCGGCGCGGTTTATAATCTGGATGCGCGGCGCCGGGTTACGCGGCTTGATCTTGGCGGCGCGCCGCGTTTCGACGGCGCCGTCTCGTGGCCCAGCCAGGACCGGCAGATCATGGCGGTACCGGACGCCACATTACCGGCTGTCCATATTGTCGACATGGATAGTTGGAAAACCGTGCGCCGAATTAAGACCGGCGGCCCGGTGCAAGACGTCATCAGCCACCCGGATTCGCCTTTTATCTGGGCGATCATTGCCCCCAGGCCGCATGGGCCGGCCCTTCAGGTGATCAACAGACAAAGCATGACAATCGTCAAGAACATCACGCCGGGAATCGACGGCACCGAACTGCACGCCGATTTCAGCCGTGATGGCCGCTATATTGTTGTCGCGGCTCCGGCAGGGAAAGGCGTTCTGGCGATCTATGACGCCCTTGCGCTGCGCGAGGTTAAACGCCTGCCCATGGATAGGCCGCGCTTTAAGTAGGGCTTACTCAATAACCTTTACATAGCCGCGCATGTTTTCCTGCTCCCAATGGGGGCCGCAAAGATAGGGGTATTCGCCGGGTGAGAGGAAGGGGAACTCCCATTGTTCGTCGGGGAAGAAGCGTTCGGACTCGGCCTTGCCCGCATCCTTTAGCCAGACGCTGTGGTTGGTCCGTTTGTCGACTATGACCCAGCGTACCGTGGTGCCGGCCTTGACCGTCACATTGCGCGGACAGAAGGTGTATTTGTACAGCTTGACCACGACGGCGCCGTCATCTTTTGCGTCGGGGTACAGCTTTTTGTAGCGCTGCTCTGCCTTGGCGCAGATTTTCTTTTGTTCCGCCGTTACTTCGAGTTCTCCCGCCAGACCTGGACGGCTGGTTCCCATGGCGATGACGAAAGCCGCGAGTGTCATGGCGGCGGCACTGATTCCACTATGTATCCACATTGTTCGGAACCTCGGTTTCCCCAAATTGATTGGTTATCCTAGCTTCGCCGCCGGCAAATTTGAACCGTGGCAATATCCTCCGTTTTCGCGGCTTCCCGGTCCTCCGTTTCGTGCTATGAAGCGGCAAGTGAAAATTCAAGCGATAGGCCGCCCAACTTCCGGGCCGGCGCGAAAACGGGAGATCTTGAGTATGTCGGATGTAATTGATTTCACAAAGCACGGCGCCATCGGCGTCATCACCGTCAACAGCCCGCCGGTCAACGCCTTGAGCGCCGCCGTCCGTGACGGCCTGGGCGAGGCCTTCGACAAGGGACAAGCCGACCCCGAGGTCAAGGCCATGGTCCTGGTGGGCGGTGGCCGCACCTTTATTGCCGGTGCCGACATCCGTGAATTCGGCAAACCGCCCCAAGGCAAACCATTTGCGGAAGTTCTGGGCGGCATGGAAAACAGCTCCAAGATCATTGTCGCCGCGATCCATGGCACCGCCCTGGGCGGCGGCCTGGAGACGGCGCTTTGCTGCCATTACCGTTTTGCCGTACCGGCGGCGCTGGTTGGTCTGCCGGAAGTTAAACTCGGCCTGCTGCCCGGTGCCGGTGGCACGCAACGGCTGCCACGTCTTGTCGGTGTGCAAAAGGCCCTGGAACTGGTTACCTCGGGCGATTTCGTGCCGGCCCCCCAAGCCAAGGAGCTGGGCATCATTGACGAGGTCGGCGACGATCTGCTGCAAGGCGCGATCGCCTTTGCCGAAAAACTGGTGGCCGAGGATGCGCCCCTGCGCAAGATCCGCGATCTGCCCTGCGAGGCCGAGCCCGGCGTGTTCGAGGCCTTTCGCAAAGCGAACGCGCGGAAGTTCCGCGGCTTTTTCGCGCCGTGGAAAAACATCGATTGCGTCGAGGCGGCAACCACCCTGCCCTTCGATGAAGGCATCGCGCGGGAGCGTGAGCTGTTTACCGAATGCGTGACCTCGCCCGAAAGTGCCGCGCAACGGCATGTCTTTTTTGCCGAGCGTGAAGTGGCGAAAATTCCCGACGTGCCGAAAGACACGCCCATGAAGGATATCAAAAAGGTCGCCATGATCGGCGCCGGCACCATGGGCGGCGGCATCGCCATGAACTTCGCCAACGCCGGCATCCCAGTGCTGATGGTCGAAGTGGCCCAGGAAAACCTGGATAAGGGCATGGGCATTATCGAGCACAATTATGCCAACACGGTCAAGAAAGGCCGCCTGTCCCAGGACAGAATGGACCAGCGCATGGCCATGTTCTCCACCACCACGGATTTCGCCGATATCGCCGATGCGGATCTGGTGATCGAAGCGGTGTTCGAGAAGATGGAGTTGAAGAAGGAAATCTTCGCCAAGCTTGACCAACACGCCAAGCCCGGCGCGGTCCTGGCCTCGAACACCTCGACCCTGGATATTGACGAGATCGCCTCGGCCACCAAGCGGCCCGAAAGCGTGATCGGCATGCATTTCTTCTCGCCGGCCAACGTCATGCGTCTGTTGGAAGTGGTGCGCGGCAAGGATTCCTCCGCCGAAACCATCGCCACCGCCATGGGCATCGGCCGCAAAGTGGGCAAGATTTCCGTCCTGGTGGGCAACTGCTTTGGCTTCGTCGGCAACCGCATGCTGCACGGCTATACCGGCGAAGGTACTTTCCTGCTGGAAAGCGGCGCCCTGCCGCAACAGGTAGATGCGGCGATCTACGACTTTGGTCTGGCCATGGGTCCCTTCGCCATGGGTGACATGGCCGGCCTGGATGTGGGCTGGCTGGTGCGCAAGGCCAAAGCGGCTGACCGTCCCACGAACGAGGAATACGGCGGCACCATTCCCGACCGTATTTGCGAGCTGGGCCGCTATGGCCAGAAGACTTCGGGCGGCTATTACGACTACGCCGAAGGTGACCGCACGCCGATCCCCAATGCCGAGGTCCAGGCCATCATCGAGCAGGTCTCGAAAGAAAAGAATATCGAGCGTCAGGACTACGATGCTGAAGAGATCGTCAAGCGCGCCCTGTATCCCCTGATCAACATCGGGGCGCAGATCCTGGATGAAGGCATGGCCATGCGTCCGTCCGACATCGATATCATCTACATCAATGGCTACGGCTTCCCCGCATATAAGGGCGGCCCGATGCATTGGGCGGATGCCATCGGTCTGGAAAATGTCCTGGCCGACATGAAGCGTTTCCACGCAGCCTACGGCGAACGCTGGCGCCCCGCTCCGCTGCTGGAGAAACTGGTCGCCGAAGGCAAAAGCTTCGCCGATTATCAGGCGGCTTAAGCTAGCTCATAAACAGCAAAAAGCCCCCCTGCCGGATGGCGGGGAGGCTTTTCTTATGCCGAAATGATCGAATGCCGTTAATGGATCTCGTTGGAATCCGCCATGGCGCGGCCCAGGGCTTCGACGTCGAAGTCGGGTTGGCGGCAGGCTTCCAGGATCACCGCTTCCCGGCGTTCCAACAGCTTGCAGGCATCGGGGACCTGGCGGGCGACGTCGTGTGGGATGACCACGGCGCCGTGGCGGTCGGCATGCACCAGATCGCCGGAGCTGACCAGCATGCCGGCGACATTGACGTCCACGTCGAAAGCCTCCAGATACACATGCGCATGCGACGGCCCGATGCGGTCGGCGATGAATTGGAAGCCCGGCGCGCAGGCATCGATGTCGCGGACCGAGCCGTCCGTAACCACGCCCTTGCAGCCCAGGTTCAGATGGATGGTGGATTGAACCTCGCCCCAAAAGGCGCCATAGGCCCGGCGCGGGCCGTCCAGGTCTTGAATAATGGCGACGGTCGGACTGTCGCCTTCCGCCACGTAGCGATAATAGTTCAGGCGCTGGTCGCGGGCCTCGGCCGCCGGCAGCGTGCCCGGCTGGAACGACCGTATGGTCGCGGTGCGGGCATAACCGACAATGGGCGCCAGGTCAGGGAAGGCGCAGACCAGGGGCTCCACCGTGAAGCCGATGGCCCGGCGTTCCGGCGAGGTGATCTCCAGTGCATTGCAGATGGTCGGTGTGTCCCAGGCACGCAGGGCGGCCAGTTCGTCTTCGTTAAGCGGTTGGTCGGTCATGAGGTTTCGCTTTCTGTCTTAATACTAAATTCCAAGATACCGGTGCTGCACATCCGGGTCGGCGCGCAGTTCCGTTGGATCGCCGCTCCAGACCAGATGGCCCTTTTCCATGATGAAATGGCGGTCGCAAATTTCCGTCAAGGCCTCGACATTCTTGTCGATCACCAGGATAGCCTGACCTACGTCTTTCAGGCCCCCTAGACAAGACCAGATTTCAGCCCGGATCAAGGGGGCGAGGCCTTCCGTGGCCTCATCCAGCAACAACAGTTTCGGATTTGTCATCAGGGCCCGGCCAATGGCCAGCATTTGCTGTTCGCCACCCGAAAGCTGGTCGCCCATGCTGTTCTGTCGTTCCTTCAGACGGGGAAACAGGCCGTACACACGTGCCAGCGTCCAGGGCTCCCGCGTACCGTCACCGGGCCGCGCGGTGGCGATCAGGTTTTCCCGCACGGTCAGATTGGGGAAAATTTGCCGCCCCTCCGGCACCAGGCCCAGGCCGAGTTTGGCGATGCGATAAGGCGCCTGTCCGCGCAGTTCCTGGCCTAAAAAGCGTACGCTGCCCGCCCTCGGTTCAAGCAGGCCCATGATGCTTTTGATCGTCGTGGTCTTGCCCATGCCGTTGCGGCCCATCAGGCTGACCACCTCTCCGGCGCCGACTTCCAGGCCCATCCCGAACAGGGCTTGGCTTTGACCATAGAAGGCATCGATACCGGCGACTTCAAGAATTGCTGGCTCAAGCATCGCCGGTCCCCAGATAGGCGGCGCGGACGTCGTCGTTGGCGCGAATTTCCTCTGGCCGGCCGGTCGCAATGGCCCGGCCATAGACCAGGACCGTGATGCGGTCGGCCAGGGCGAAAACCGCGTCCATGTCATGCTCGATCAGGACGATGGTGTGCCGGCTTTTCAGACCGCGCAATATTTCCACCATATTGGCGGTTTCATCCCGCCCCATGCCGGCCATGGGTTCATCCAGCAACATCACCGTCGGCTCGGTCGCCAGGGCCATGGCGATTTCCAGTTGCCGCTGTTCGCCATGGCTCAGGTTGGCGGCGGGTTCATTCGCCCGTTTTCCCAGGCCGATGCGTTCCAGGGCGTGCAGGGCCGGGCCGCGCAGGGCGGCAATTTTATGTGCCGGGCGCCAGAAGTGAAAAGAGTGTCCGGCATGGGCCTGGACGGCCAGGGCGACATTATCCAGGGTGGAAAAATCACCAAAGATCGAAGTGATCTGGAACGACCGTGCCAGCCCAAGGGCGGCGCGGGCCGGCATGGACAGGCCCGTGATATCCCGCCCGGTGAACTTGATCCGGCCTTTATCGGGGCGCTGCTCGCCGGACAGCTGCGAAATCAAGGTGGTCTTGCCGGCGCCATTGGGGCCGATGATGGCGTGGATCTCGCCCGGCGCGATCTCCAGGTGCAGATCATCGGTGGCAATCAGGCTGCCAAAGCTTTTGCACAAGCCTTCGATTTGCAGGGCGGGTTCAGCCATGACCCCGCCCTTTCTCAAGAGAGACTTTGCGAACGAACAGCGCGTGAATGCCGCCCCGGCCAAACAGCACGATGGCGATCAGGATTGGTCCCATGACGATGGCCCAATGCTCGCCCGCGTTGGTCATGATCATTTCCATCCATTCGGGCAGGTTTTCTTCCAGCAACAGGAATGCGGCGGCGCCCAGAACCGGGCCGATCAGGGTGCCCATGCCGCCCATGATGACCATGATCATGATCTCGCCTGAATGGGTCCATTGCATGACATCCGGAGAGACGAATTCGTTCAGATTGGCGAACAACGCGCCCGAAAGGCCGCACAATGTGCTGGCGATGACAAAGGCGGTCAGCTTGTAGCGGTAGGTGGGAAAGCCCAGGGCCTGCATGCGGCGTTCGTTGTTGCGGGCGGCGCGGATTACCATGCCAAAGCGGGACAGCACCAGGCGATGCAGGATCAACAGGGTCAAGGCCAGGCAGACAAAGACCAGATAATAGAATTGCAGGGTATCATTCAGGTCCAACAGACCGGCGAACTCGCTGCGCATGGCGGGCATGCCGTCATCACCGCCGAATTCCTCCAGGCTGACCGCCAGAAAATACAGCATCTGAGCGAACGCCAGGGTGATCATGATGAAATAAACGCCACTGGTGCGCAAACTCATGGCGCCGAAAACCAGCCCGATCAGGGCGGACGCGCCCATGGCCAGTGGAATCTGCAAAAACCCATTGTCGACGCCGTAGTAGCTGAGAATGCCCACTGCATAGGCTCCGACGCCCATATAGGCGGCGTGGCCAAAGCTGACCATGCCGCCATGGCCCAAGATCAGATCCAGACTGACCGCGGCAATAGCCAGGATCATAATGCGGGCGACCACGTCCATATAGAACGGCTGGTCAAAGATGACCGTTAGCGGCGGCACCGCCGCGAACAGGGCCAGGGTAATCAGGGCCAGCCATATCTGCCGCTTGTTCATCTGCCCGCCCTAACCGGTCCGCGCCGGGAACAGGCCCCGGGGGCGCACCACAAGGATCGCCGCCATGAGAATATAGATCAGCATGGAGGCCAGGGCCGGTCCGGCGGTATCGGCGGCGGCATCGGATACGACGGTGCGCAGAAGCACCGGCAACAGCACCCGGCCCATGGTATCGGCCAGGCCGACGATAATGGCGGCGATGAAGGCGCCCCGAATAGACCCTATGCCGCCGATGATGATGACCACGAAGGCCAGGATCAGCAATGGTTCGCCCATGCCCGGCTCCACCGAAGTCAACGGCCCCAGCATCATGCCGGCCAGGCCGGCGAACACCGCGCCCAGGGCAAAGACGAATGTGAACAGCGATTTGATGTTGACCCCCAGGGCACCGACCATTTCATTGTTGGAGGCGCCGGCCCTTATCAGCATGCCCAGCCGGGTATGCGCGACAATAAAATAGATAATGGCGGCAACGGCCAGGCCGACCGCGATGATCAACAGGCGAAAGACGGGATAGGGCGCGCCGGGAATTATTTCCACATGACCGGATAGATAATCCGGCAGGCCTGAATAAAGCGAAATCGGCCCCCAGATAATGCGGACGACTTCGTTGAAAAACAGGATCAGGCCAAAGGTGGCCAGGACCTGATCAAGATGGTCGCGCCGATACAGGGTGCGCAGGGCGACAACCTCGACCAACGCGCCGACGGCGAAGGTCGCCGGCAGGGCCAGAATCATGCCGAGGATGAAGCTGTCGGTCCAGGCAACCAATGTTGTAGCCAGATAAGCGCCGATCATGACCAGGGCGCCGTGGGCCAGGTTGACCAGATCCATGATGCCAAAGACCAGGGTCAAGCCGGCGGCGATGAGAAACAACATCACCCCGAATTGCAGGCCATTGAATGCCTGCTCCAGCAACAAAAGCGGGTCCATGCGATAGGTCCTACCGTTTCAGATGCAAACGGGGGCGCCCCAAGGCGCCCCCGGTCACGGTCCAGTTCGGCTGGCTTACCACTTCATGCCGCAGGATTTGGCATAGGCATCGCCATGGGCGGACAGGATCACGCCACGGGTCTTGGTGACGTAGCTGCCGTCGGCTTCCTTCACCGCTTCCCGCAGGTAGATATTCTGTACCGGGAAATGGTTGTTGTTGAACTTGAAGGTGCCCCGCGTGCTTGGAAAATCACCGACCCGCATGGCGGCCCGTAATTTCTTGCGATCACCGATACCGCCGGCCTTGCGGATCGCGTTGTCCAGGAACATCACGGTGTCATAGGCTTGCGCGGCATAGAACGGCGGTGTCTTGCCGTATTTCTTGCGATACTCGGAGACGAAGCGGCGATTGACGCTGTTGCCCAGATCCGGGCTCCAATGCTGCACACCGAACGTTCCCACGGCGGCATCCTTCAGGGCGGGCAACGAAATCGCATCAACCGTATAGGCGGAATACAGCGGGATCTGACTGGACAAGCCGGCCTGGGCATACTGCTTGACGAAATTGATGCCCATGCCGCCGGGCAGAAAGACAAAGACCGCGGAAGGTTTGGCCGCGCGCAGTGCGGAAATTTCCGCCTGGTAGTCCTTTTGCCCCAGCTTGGTATAGACCTCGCCGGTGATCTTGCCCTTGAACATCCGCTTGAAGCCTTTCAGCATGTCCTTGCCGGCCTGATAGTTCGGGGCCATGAGGTAGACATTGCTGATCTTCTTGGCGGTCATGTACTTGCCCATGCCTTCAGGCATCATGTCGTTCTGGAAGGCGACATTGAAGAAGTCCTTGGAGCATTTCTTGCCGGCCACACCTGACGGTCCGGCGTTGGAGCTGATCAGAAATGTCTTGGACCGGGTCACCGGACCATGTACCGCCATCAACAGGTTCGACCAGATGATGCCGGAGATGAATTGCACCCGGTCCCGTTTGATCATCTTGTTGACCAGTTGCTTGGCGACATCGGGCTTGCGCTTGTCGTCGCCATAGATAATTTCCGTATCCATGCCGCCCAGCCGACCGCCGATATGTTCCAGGCCCAATTCGAATGCGTTCTTCATGGGTTTGCCGATAATGCCGGCGGGGCCGGACAGGGTGGTGATGAAACCAACCTTGACGGTCTCGGCCGTCACGGTGGTCGCGGCCGTTGCCGCCATTGCCACGCCTGAAATGAGACTAATGGTCCGCATCACAATTCGTTTAGACATTCCCCAATCCTCCCAAGATATTAGGTGTTATGTGCCGATCCTGTTGCTCGTAGTTCCCGGCAACTCTAATGTATTTAGCCGGAACTTTGCCTGAATAGTACCGAAAAGCATGCAAAGTCTAAAGCATCTAAACGAATACCTGTAATTTTTCGAATGTATCCACGCTGCATAGTTGCGCGGATGCAAAGGTGGCATTAAGGTTTATGTCAACGCGGTTTGGGGCAGGGATGGCGATACATTCCGCCGTTGAGCCGTGGGGGGGGATTGGCAAGGGGCCACGCCCCGATTTTTCAAAGAGAATAGGGAGGCGAGTTCTCATGAAACGGCGTGCATTTATCAAGGGCGCGACAGCGGCCGGCGTTGCCACGGCGGCTGTTGCGGCATCGAGTTTTCCCAAACCCGCCATCGCGGCGGGTGTGAAGGAATGGAAGATGGTCATGTCATGGCCGTTGAACCTTCCAGGCCTCGGCACATCCGGCCAACGCGTGGCCCGGCGTATCGGCAAGCTTTCGGGCGGCAAGATCAAGATCAAGGTCTACGGCGGCGGCGAATTGGTCCCCGCGCTACAGGCCTTTGACGCCGTTTCCAAGGGCGATGCCGAGATGTATATGTCGGCGGAATATTATTATCAGGGCAAGCACAAGGCGTTTAATTTCTTCACCGCCGTTCCCTATGGCCTGACCGGGGCCGAGACCTATTCCTGGATGCGCTATGGCGGCGGACAGGAATTGTGGGATGATCTATCCGCGCAATTCAATCTGAAAGGCTTCCTTGGCGCCCCAACCGGCGTGCAGATGGGCGGTTGGTACCGCAAGGAAATCAACAGTCTGGATGATTTCAAGGGTCTGAAATTCCGCATGCCCGGCATTGGCGGCGAAGTACTGCGCGAACTTGGCGTCGCGGTGATCAACCTGCCCGGCGCGGAAGTGTTCCCGGCCTTGCAGGCAGGCACCATTGACGGTACCGAGTGGGTCGGGCCCTGGTTCGATATGATGCTGGGCTTCTACAAGGTCGCCAAATACTACTACCACCCCGGCTTCCATGAACCAGGTACCGCTGGCAGCTTCGCCATCAACAAGGGCCTTTGGGACAGCCTGACCAAGGATGAACAGCTGATCATCGAGGTCGCGATCCAGGCCGAGGCGATGATCCAGGGAGCGGAATTCAATGCACGCAACCTGGCTTCGCTGGATGTTCTGACCAAAAAGCATGGTGTCAAACTACGTCAGTATTCCAATGAAATGCTGACCAAGATCGGCACCATCGCGGGCCAGGTCGTGGCCGATATCGGCAATACCGATGCGACCTCGAAGAAGGTTTATGAAAGCTATATCGCCTATCGCAAACAGTCGCTTGCCTGGGCCAAACTTAGCGAACAGGGCTATATGAACGCACGGATGCTGCCGTTCAAATATGCCTGATGAAAACGCTGGCGTCCCGCGCGCCGGCACATCGTAATGGGGCCCGCGCCGGTCATCGGCGCGGGCTTCCCTCTAAGGGACCGGATTGCCATAATGTGGCGAAATGGCTGTGACGATAAACGTACTGGCCGTAAATGCCTGGGGAGGCGCCGGTGATAAAGTTGCTAGCCATCACGCGCATCATTGATCTGATGAACGAGAAGATCGGCCGGGCTGTTTCGTGGCTGGCGCTGATTATGATTCTGGTGCAATTCGCCGTCGTGGTGATGCGCTATATTTTTGGCCTGGGTTCCATCTTCATGCAGGAATCCATTGTCTATATGCATGCCCTGATCTTCCTGGTCGCCGCCGGCTACACGTTGTTGCACGACGGCCATGTGCGGGTGGATATTTTTTATGGCTCCGCCTCGCCGCAACGCAAGGCGCTGGTCAATTTCCTCGGTGTGCTGGTTTTTCTCTGGCCGCTCTGCATTTTGATCCTGATTGTATCGACCAAATTCATCACCGCCGCCTGGGCCGTCAGGGAAGGCTCGCCCGAGGGCAGCGGCATTCAGGCGATCTATCTATTAAAGACCGTGATCTGGATTTTTGCCGGTCTGTTGATCCTGCAAGGCTTCTCCCTGCTGGTAAATTCCTGGTTGGTGATTCGCGGTATCAAGGCAGACTATGATCACGCCGATGCGGTGGGCGGTGGCGGTGCCGAGACAGAGGGGGGCGGGTTATGACCCCCGATGAAATTTTTGTCGTCCTGATGTTTTTCGGCGTCTGCCTGTTCCTGATGGTCGGCTTTCCCGTCGCTTTTTCCCTGGGTGGCGTGGCCCTGATCTTCGCCGGCGCGGGGGCATTTTTTGGCGCCTTTGACTTGGCATTCCTGGGCTTTTTTCCGAACCGGATCTTTGGCTTCATGACCAATGAGGTGCTAATCGCGGTGCCCCTGTTCGTTTTCATGGGGGTGATGCTGGAACGCTCCAAGGTGGCGGAGGAACTGCTGGACACCTTGGGCATGGCATTCGGCTCCCTGCCTGGCGGCCTGGGCATATCCGTCTGTGTCGTTGGCGCGCTTTTGGCGGCCTCCACCGGTATCGTCGGCGCCACGGTGGTGACCATGGGCCTATTGTCCCTGCCGACCATGTTGCGGCGCGGCTATGACCCATCGCTGGCCTGTGGCTCCATCTCTGCCTCGGGCACGCTGGGTCAGATCATCCCGCCGTCCATCGTTCTGGTGGTGCTGGGTGATCAGATCTCCAACGCCTATCAAGAGGCGCAGCGGATTTTGGGCAATTTCGCGCCCGACCCTGTGTCCGTGGGCGATCTTTTCGCGGGCGCGCTGATCCCGGGCCTCTGCCTGGTTGGTATGTATATCCTCTACCAGATCACGGTTGCCATTATCCGGCCCAGTTCCTCGCCGCCGATCCCGCGCGAGGAACTGACCGCCGGCCTGTCGCCGGGGGAATTGCGTTATAAGATCGCCCATGCCCTAGTCGCGCCGGTCATTCTGATCATCGCGGTGTTGGGCTCGATCCTGGCCGGTATCGCCACGCCCACGGAGGCGGCGGCGATGGGTGCCATTGGCGCCACACTGCTGGGCGGCTTGCGCATGGGCGATGCATCGGGCAAGCCGATTTATGCCGCCACCCTTGGACTGCTGGTGCTTTTGATCCTGCATGGCTTCTTTGATTTGCGCCAGGGCCGGGAGAACGTCACCACAGGTGATTCCGTGGCCATGCTAATCGGCGCGCTTTGCTGCCTGTTCGTGGTCTGGGGCATCGCCGTCAGCCTGTGGCGGATCTATCATGGCGGCGCCCTGCATGAAGTCGTTCAGGGCACCACCAAGATCTCGGCCATGGTTTTCGGCATCGTTATTGGGGCGCAGCTGTTCTCGCTGGTATTCCGTGGTTTTGGCGGCGACGACTTGGTGCACGAATTCCTGGTCTCCCTGCCCGGCGGTGTCTTTGGCGCCATGCTGGTGGTCATGCTGATCATGTTCATCATGGGCTTCTTCCTGGACTTTATCGAGATCACCTTCGTGGTGGTGCCCATTGTCGCGCCGATCCTGTTGCAGATGGATATGAACCCGGTTTGGCTGGGCATCATGATCGCGATCAATCTGCAGACCTCGTTCCTGACGCCACCCTTCGGCTTCGCGCTGTTCTATTTACGTGGGGTGGCGCCGGAATCGGTGACGACGATGCAGATCTACAAGGGCGTCATCCCGTTCGTGACGATCCAGATCCTGGCCCTGGTCATGCTGTCGTTCTTCCCCGGTCTGGCGACCTGGCTGCCCAAGGTGATCTACGGCTAGCCGATTTTATCAAGGCGCCGGGCCACCCCCAC
>CAZPWJ010000005.1:79186-97778 GCA_964590195.1 uncultured Rhodospirillaceae bacterium
CCCGGCCACCCATTGATTATGATCCCGTGGGTGGCCGGGAGGGGGAGCGGGTGGTTAAGCCAGTCTATAAAATTTTCTAGGTGGGTTTCTGGATGTATTCGACGCTAACGCCGTCGGGATCGCGCAGATAGACGACCTTGCCGCCGGCATTGGGGCCTTTGTCGATCACGACGATGGGGCCAAGGGGCAGGAATTGATGCGGGGCGGAGGCGGCGACGGCGGCCTCGACATCGTCAACGTCATAGGCGACATGGGCATAGCCGGTGTCGCAGGGCAGGCAGGTTACCTGGCCGCGTTCGGCGGGGCCGTGATATTGGATCAACTCGATACGGTGGCCGGGGCCTTGCAGGAATACCACTTCAATATCTGCGCCTGGCACGCCGGAGATGACCTCCACCACCTTAGGGTCGCGCGGGCCCCTGTTCAGAAACTCAAAGCCAAGCGCCTCCGTGAAGAAGGCGACCGTGCGGTCAAGGTCGGAAACCGTGAATGAAGTGTGGTTGGTGGCAAGCACGCGAAAATCGCTCATGATCAATCCTATTCCCTAGAGCATGTTTTTCTAAAACATGCTCGGACTCTTTAGAGAAGAGCAATTGAACCAATTACTCATGTGGCGCCAATTATCCTAAGGTGGCGACTGTAATCAATTGAAAATTGCTCTATTGCTTTGATGCATAGGTGCCATGCGTCATCGTGCCTTGTCCAGGGGCCGGGCAAGCATTAGGTTGCCGCCATCATGAAATCCTTAAGCGCCGCCATCGACGGCACGTTGGGGCGCTTGTCTCCGCACATTCGCGCTGTCGTGCTGATGCTTATATCCACGTTGTGTTTTACTTCAATGCACACGGTGATCCGCTATGCCGCGACGGAAGGTGAAATGCATCCGTTCGAGGTGGCCTTTTTCCGCAATGTCTTTGGCTTGCTGGCGGTGTTGCCCTTTGCCTTGCGCGGCCGGGCGGCGGCGTTTCGTACCCGGCGGCTGAAGCTGCATGCCCTGCGCGGCAGCATGCAGGTTTTTGCCATGTTGATGTTTTTCTATGCGCTGTCCATTACGCCCCTGGCCAAGATATCAGCGGTCAGCTTTACGGCACCTTTGTTTGCCACTCTTGGTGCGATCGTCTTCCTCGGCGAGCGTATCCGGGCCCGGCGCATCATCGCCCTGGTCCTGGGCTTTACGGGCGCCATGATCATCATCCGGCCCGGTCTTATCGAACTGGATCTGGGCGCAGTGTTGGTCATGACCTCGTCCTCGATTTGGGCTTGCGCGATTTTAATCATCAAATCCCTGTCGCGGACCGAATCCTCCCTCACCATCACCACCTATCAGAATGTCTTCCTGATCCCCTTTACCCTGGTTGCAGCCTGGTTCTTCTGGACCTGGCCCAGCTGGCAGATGTTGGGGCTGTTCGCGGTGATGGGGATGTTCGGTTCCATCGCCCATGTGGCCATGGCCGAGGCGCTGAAGCTGGCCGAAACCACCGCCGTTCTGCCCTATGACTTTGTCCGCCTGATCTGGGCTAGTGGTATCGGCTTCGTGATGTTCGGTGAAATTCCGGAAATCTGGACCTGGGTCGGCGGCGGCCTGATCTTCGCCTCCACCACCTATATCGCCTTCCGCGAGGCGCGCTTGAAGCGTGCGCGGTCGGAGGATTAGCCGTTACCTTGGCCGATGTTTTTTCGTTGCGGCCAGGCCTCGTCCCGTTTGCAAAGCGGCCTCTATATGAACGCATGAAGCCTCCGCATTACGGAAGTTCATGAGTTTTTCAATTGGGAATTCCACCTGGCCAATATCCGACCGTTTCCGAAGGCGGTCTCGGGCGCCAATTGCCGTGCTGGACGACGCCGTCGGCCGCCATCTGGATCTTGAATTTTTCGCCAAAGCCATGCCAGATGTTAGTACCTTGGCGGCTTGCAGAGCAAGGCATCGAATTGGCCCAATTTTTGAAAGCAAAAACAATGATCGAACACGCCGATGGCAAGGTTCTTGAAGAGCGGAATGGCCCCCTCACCGTAGTCACCATCAACCGCCCGGCGGTGAAGAACGCCTGCGATGTGGAAACGGTGCAAACCCTGCATGATGTCTTCGCGGCATTCGAGGCCGATGACGAGGCGCGGGTTGCCATCCTGACCGGCGCCGGTGGTGCGTTCTGCGCCGGCGCGGATCTGGCGGAACTGGCGACCGGCAGCTCCCTGCATTATTGCTGGGCCGGCAAGGACCGAGGTGCCACGCGGCGCCGGCTATCGAAACCGGTCATCGCTGCTGTTGAAGGCCATGCGGTGGCCGCCGGCCTGGCGCTGGCCGTTTGGTGCGATATGCGCGTCGCCTCTGAAACAGCGGTGTTCGGCGTCTTTTGCAGGCGCTTTGGCGGGCCCATGCCCAATGGCTGCACCGTGCGCCTGCCGCGTATCGTGGGCGAAAGCCGGGCCCTGGATATGCTCATGACGGGCCGCCCGGTCGATGCGGATGAAGCCAAGCTGATCGGCCTGGCGGATCGGCTGGTGCCCGCCGGAGGCGCCCTGGCCGCCGCCACGGAACTGGCCAGACAGTTGGCGGATTTCCCTCAAGTTGCCATGTTGGCGGATCGTGCCTCCACCATCAGTCAATGGGACTATGGGGAGGAAGAGGCGATCGACCGGGAAATCGCCGGCGCGCAACCGGCGATGCGGGGCCACTTCCAGTCCGGCGCAGGTAGTTTCGTGGAGGGCGCCGGCCGACACGGCGCTTTCGAGTAGTACCATGGCCGGTAAGAAAATCGATTTCTATTGGGAGATCGGCTCCACCAATTCCTATTTTGCCTGGCATCTGATCAAGCCCATCGTGGCCCGTCATGGTGCTGATCTGGTGCTGCATCCGGTCAATCTTGGCTTTGTCTTTCGCCATCATAATTATGTTCTGATGGAAGAGCCGGCGATCAAGATCGCTAACCGTCTCCGTGATCTGCAACGCTGGGTCGTCCGATACGACTTACCTTTCCGCGTGCCTGACGAGTTCCCCATCAAGACCTCGCGTGCTTTGCGTGCGAGCCTTGCCATGCGGCAATGGGATAAGGAAGCGCCGTTCATTGATGCCCTGATGGCCGCCTATTGGGAGCGTAACGACGCCTCTATCGTGGACTACGCCGGTCTGCGCCCCCTGGCCGCCGGTCTGGGCGTTGATCCTGATGCCATGGAAAAGGCGGCGGAAAGCGGCGCGGTTCGCCAAATGCTCATCGACAGCACCAACCAGGCGCTGGAAAACGGTGTCTTTGGCGTGCCCAGCTTTATCATTGATGGCGAGCTGTATTGGGGCAAGGACCGCATGGAATTTATCGAGGACGCACTTTAACCGCCGTTCGCCACGGGGTTAAGGCGGGCCAGGCTGGCCGCTTTTTGCGCCTCGTTCTCGATCCGCATGGCGGCGACCCGGTCGCCATCCATCTGCTGTAGAACGGTCAACGTTTCATCCCAGAACATGGGCCGCTTGAACCAGATCTCCAGATCAAGCTGATCAGGCTGGCCGCCGCGCGCGATGGCTTCCAGGCAATAGTGCACGCCCATCAGGCCGCCGGCGATGGGCGCGCGGAAACCGAACTTTTTAGCAATCTCGGGATCGGAATGGATACGGTTGCGGCCATCGCGGCTGTAATTCGCCACCCGCTCCGGTGTCAGCGGCCGTTGCCACAATGGCGCGAAGCCGTCGCGCTCTTCACAGGGCGGGGTCAGGAAATCCGTGGCGCCGCTGCTGCCCGTGGCGTTTGGCAGCGAGCGCATGCCGGCCCGGTCCACAACCACCAGAACGCGCCCGTCATCGTCGGCCACATCGAACGACCAGCGCACCACCTCGCCCTTGGCCACGGGCTCAATGGCGCTGATGCGGCCCTTCATGTGCAGGTTTTGGCCAAGCAGCAATGGCGCCTTTTGGATGAAACGTTGATAGACATGCACCTGTCCCGTCAGGGGCACCCCCGGCGCCATCATGGCATCCAGGATAGGAAAACCGAGAAAGGTCAGATCAACCTTGTCGCCATGAACACCGGGTTCAATGCCGCAGTCGGCCAGCTTGGCCTCCTGCTCGGCCCGCTCGACGGTGAAGTGGCGGGGCTCATATTCATAGCCGACGGGCAATGGATAAGGATCATGCATGGATATCTATACACCGAGACAAATTAACACTGCATGGATGATCGGCTATGGAGGGGCGAATGACAAGCTAGGCGGCGGCCAACCGCTGGCGCACCTGACGGTCGGTCAAGCTCAATGGCGTTTCATGGGATGCGGCCGCGCGGATAAGATGATCCTCGGTGATCGCCCCGATCCGGGAGACGGCGGTCAATACGGCTTCGGAATTGTCGTCAATACTCTCCTGATGAAAATCGATGACACCGCCGGCATTGGCCAGGTAGTCGGGGACATAGGTGATCCCCCGTGCCGCCAGTGCGCCGTCATGGCTGGGGGACAATAGTTGGTTGTTGGCGCCGCCGCAGACGATCCGGGCGCCCAGGCGCGGAATTGTATCATCGTTCAGGATGGCGCCAAAGGCGCAGGGTGCGAAGATATCCATTGCTTGATCATAAATGCTCTCGGGCGGCACGGCCTTGGCGGCGAAATCCTGCTGCGCGGTGGCGACAGGGCCGGGATCAATGTCGCAGACCGTCAATTCGGCGCCGCGCGCATGCAAATAACCGCAAAGCGGCAGGCCGACATTGCCCAGTCCCTGCACCGCTATTCGTAGACCGGCGAGATCATTGCGGCCAAGGACGCATCGGGCGGCGGCTTGGATGGCGCACAATACGCCATAGGCGGTGACGGCGAGGGGTTGGCCGGCGGCTACGGTGGCGGCGGCGGTATGGGTTGTTTCCGCCCGCATCACGGCGAGATCGCCAAGGGTCGTGCCAACATCGTCGGCGATGATATAGCGGCCCCCCAGGCCTTCCACGATTCGGCCCATGGCATGTAACAGCGCCGGCGTCTTATGGCGCTCCGGATCGCCGATAATGACGGACTTGCCGCCGCCCAGGGGTAGATCGCAGATTGCCGCCTTGTAGGTCATACCCCGTGACAATCGCAGAGCATCCGTCAACGCGGCCCCTTCGTCTGCATAGGGCCACATACGGCAGCCGCCAAAGGCAGGTCCCAGCGCAGTGCTATGCACTGCGATGATGGCCGTCAGGCCGCTCGCCTCATCGCGGGAGAAAACAACTGTTTCATGATCGTCAAATTCCGGGTGGTCGAACATAATTCGTCACTCCCCAGAGGTATTGCCATCCGTGCCCAATCATAACAGATGTCAGCGCCAATGCATGGTATCAGTGCCTGGGCATACAGCATGAGAAAATGTAGCAATCAGAGATGAGTATATTGTGGGAACCCATTGGCGTTTCGCTGGCCCTAATTGCCCTGGCGGAGATTGGCGACAAGAGCCAACTGGTCTGCGTGGTCCTTGCGGCGCGCCATGGCCGGGCCCGGCCCGTGCTGTTCGGCGCGGTCGCTGCCTTTGCCGTGTTGAATGGCGCCGCCGTGTTGTTTGGCGCGGCGCTGGCGGCATGGCTGCCGCAAACATGGGTGCTGGGGGCCATGGCGGCGCTATTTGCGGCATTTGGCGCGCATGCCTTGTTACAGGCCGCGGGCGGGGATGATGATGATGCCGTGCCGGAGGTCAGCGGCCGCGGTTTGTTTATGACCGCGTTCGCGATGATTTTCCTGGCCGAGTTGGGCGATAAAACGCAAATTGCGGTGGCGGGCCTGGCCGGCATCTATCCCGCCTTGGCGGTCTGGCTGGGCGCCACATTGGCCTTGGCTCTTACGTCCGCCGCCGGCGCCCTTGCCGGCAAGGCGGTGTTGCATAGGCTGCCCCTGATCTGGTTGCATCGCCTCAGCGGTCTGCTGTTTCTTGCCATCGCGGTGCTGGCGGCCTGGCGCCTGCGGGGCATGCTTTAGAGTACTGCCGGGCGAAATCTGCTATTTCTGACGTGATATGAAGATTCGCGAACAAGACGACGATACATTGTTTCTGGGCATAGACGGCGGCGGCTCGGGTTGCCGGGTCCGATTATGTGATGTGGCGGGCAACGTCCTCGGCCAGGGCGAGGCGGGTGCTGCCAATACACTATTGGGCCTGGCCAAGGTTTTTGACGAGATTACGGAAGCCACTCATCAGGCCCTGGCACAAGCCGGCCGGTCGGCGGACGACATTGGCCAGCTGCATGCCGGTGCCGGCCTGGCGGGATTGTCCCTGGCGCGGGAGCGCCAGGCGCTGGCCGCATATCCACACCCTTTTGCCAGTTTCCGGGCGGAGGCGGATGCCTATACCGCCTGTCTTGGCGCCCATGAGGGAGGCGATGGCGGTATCGTTATCGCCGGCACGGGCAGTTGCGGTCTGGCGCTGGTTGGGGGCGAGGCACATACGGTCAGCGGCTGGGGCTTCGCTCTCTCGGATCAGGGCAGCGGCGCCGCCCTGGGCCGGGCTGCTTTGCGTCAGGCGCTTTCGGAACATGATGGCATTGCTGCTTCCACGCCCTTGGGGCGGCGGATCATGGCGCATTTCCGGAATCAGCCCGAAGCCATGTTCCTCTGGTCGGAGGGCGCCAGCCCCGGTGATTACGCCACCTTTGTGCCTTGGGTTTTTACCGCCGCCGAGGAAAATGAAGGCGGTGCCATGGCGCTGTTGGGACGGACGGCTGCCGATATCGCACAGTTGGTCGAGGCATTGGTGGCCAAGGGCGCGCCGGCGGTCGCACTGGTCGGCGGCTTGAGTGAACCCATTCTGCCTTGGCTGCCTGACCGGGTCAGGCCCCTGTTGGTCGCGGCCAGGCATGATCCGCTGCATGGCGCCGTAATGTTGGCGAAATCAGAAACGATCGCTCTATGACGCAACTTTTGAGCAATGCCTGCATTTTTACGGGCGATGAAATTCTGCAAGGCTGGAGCTTGCGTCTGGCCGATGACTTGATCCAGGAGTTGCTGCCGCCTGGCGCGGCCGCGGGCGATACGCCGGTGATCGATTTGGGCGGTAATTTGCTGGCGCCGGGTTTTATCGACTGTCAGGTCAATGGCGGCGGCGGTGTGTTGTTCAACGATCAAACCGACGCGGCAGCAATCGCGGCCATTGCCACGGCGCACCGGGCATTTGGCAGCACCGGCCTGCTGCCGACCCTGATCAGCACCGATTGGGAGAGCATGAGGTTGGCGGCGGCGGCGGTTCGAGCGGCGCGGAAACAAGGCATGCCAGGCCTTCTGGGCCTGCATTTCGAAGGGCCGTATCTGAACCCAGATCGCAAGGGCGCCCATGACGATACCCGGATCAGGCCTTTGGACGATGCCGCCCTGGAGCTTTTTGCATCGCCCGATCTTGGATCGGTCATTGTTACTCTGGCACCCGAAATGGTGTCGCCGGGCACCATACGCCGCCTGACCGACGCCGGCGTCCGCGTCTGTGCCGGTCACAGCGCGGCCAGCCATGACCAGATCACCGCCGCCCTGGACGAGGGTCTGGCCGGCTTTACCCATCTGTTCAACGCCATGCCGGCCATGACCAGCCGCCAGCCCGGTATTGTCGGCGCCGCCCTGGCGGATCGGGATAGTTATTGCGGCATTATCGCCGATGGGCACCACGTGCATCCGACCATGTTGCGCAATGCCCTGGCCGCCAAGGCGAAGGGTCGTATGTTGTTGGTAACCGATGCCATGCCCAGTGTGGGCGGGAAGGGCGATAGCTTTCAATTGGCGGGCCGGACCGTAAACGTTTCGGATGGGCGGTGCACTCTGACGGACGGCACCTTGGCCGGTTCCAATCTGGATATGGCCACTGCCGTGCGAAATGCCGTCAGCCTGCTCGGCCAGCCGCGGGAGGAGGCTCTGCGCATGGCATCACTCTATCCCGCCACATTCCTTGGTCTGGAGCATGAACGGGGCCGTATCGCCGCGGGTTACCGTGCCGATCTGGTCCAGCTGGATGATGACCTGAATGTGCGGCGCACCTTTATCGGCGGTGAGGATAGCGCTACCGGCTAGGCCGGTTACTGAGCCAGATTCCGCCGCAGATCAGAGCCATGGCGGCCAATGCTTCCGGCCTGGGTTGCTCTGCCAGGAAAGTCACGCCCAGAACCATGGCGACCAGGGGCAGGAGGTAATTGGCCGAGATGACGAAATTGGCGCCGCGTTGCTGTACCAGAATGAAGAACAGCAGGGTCGCCGCGCCGGTGCCGATGGCGCCCAGATAGAACACCGCGACGATGGCTTGCCAGCCGGGGCTGAGGCTCAGGTCCGGATCGACGGCGACGGCGAAGGGCAGCAGCATGACGGTGGCGATCAGAGAGACGCTGGCCGCCGCCACCGCTGGCGGCAGGGGCGCCATGCGCCGGGCGATCAGGGCGTTGGAGGCAAAGCTGAAGCAGACCAGAAACAGCAAGGCCTGGGCCAGCAGATCCGAGCCGCCACCACCGCCATCGCCCGCGCCGCCCTGCAGGCCCGCCCCGGCGCCAGGGCCCAACAGCACCACGATGCCAAGGAAGCCGGCGCACACACCCATGATGCGCGTGCGGGTCATTTTCTCGTCGTGGGTGCCGAAATGCACCACCACCAGGGTAACCAGCGGCGTGGCGCCAATGAAGATGCCGGCCAGGTTGCTGTCCACGGCGGTCTGGGCCTGGGCGATCAGGAAAAACGGCAGGGCATGGCCGACCACGGCCAGGACGGCCAGGATCAGCCATAGCCGCCCGTTGCCCGTCAGCGCGGGCAGTTTGTGGCCTTGCCGCCGGGCCACGGCGTAGAGCACCGCCGTCGCCACCGCCGTGCGCCCCATGGCGATCATGACGGGGGGTAGGTCCTGCAACGCCAGTTCCACGAACAGAAAGCCGGAGCCCCAGGAAAATCCCAGCGCGCCCAGCAGCAGATAATGCCGGGCCGAGGCCCGCGAGGTCATACTCTGTTCGGACATGATCTTTAGTCAGCCGGCTTATCCGGGCCGTCCGGTGTGCCGGACTTATCCCGCTGTTCCGATCTGCCGGAACGGCGTGCCTCATCCTCCTCCGGATCGAAGGTGATGGGTTTGATGTAGATATCTTTCACGTGGGCGAAATCATAGGCATGGCGGCGGACCTTGTCGGCGCGCTCGTCGGCCCAGTCATCGTTGGCGGTCAGGCTGCGCACCAGCAGGAAATGCAGCGAGAAGACGACGTACCAGATCAGCAGGGGCCAGAACAACGGCACCTCCGGCGCGAAGGTGGCCCGCGCAATAAGCAGCAATACCGTGAAGATTCCGAACAGCAGGCCATGATGCCACAACAACGTCACCGGACGGCGCCGGCGGTAATAGTCGATGATGGCTTTGACGAAGTTCATGCGGTCCTTAGAAATTCTCCACCCAGGGCCGTACCTCTATGGAATGAGACCAGGCACTGCGGTGCTGGATATGGGTCTGATAGTATGTTTCGGCAATGGCGTCCGGGCGCAGGCGGGCATCTTCGCCGTGCTCGCCGATGCCGCCGTCAATATTGAAATGGGCCACATGCACGCCCTGGGGCTGCAATTCGCGGGCCATGGATTCCGCCAGGCCGCGTAAGGCGAATTTCCCCGCCGCGAAGGTCGCCGAGTGGGGGAAGCCCTTCATCGAGGCCGTGGCGCCGGTGAACAAAATACTGCCCGCTCCTTTTGGGCCCAAACGGCGGGCCGCTTCCCGCCCAACCAGAAAACCACCCAGACAGCAGCGCTCCCACGCGTCGGTGAATTCCTGCAATGTGGTTTCCGCGATGGGGCCCCGTGCCCGGCCCGAGGCATTGTAGATCGCGACATCAATGGCGCCCAGATCCGCCTCCGCCGCCTCGAACAGCGCCGCGACGGCGCTTTCGGAGGTGGCATCGCAAGCATAGGCCTTGGCCGTGCCGCCGCTGGATGTGATTTCGTCCACCACACTGTCCAGCTTGTCGCTATTGCGGGCGGCCACGGCCACCGCATGCCCGGCGGCGGCAAAGCGCCGCGCCAAGGCGGCTCCCAAACCAGGGCCAACGCCAACGATGATGCAGGTGCCCGAATTCGCAATGGGATGTGTATCCGTCATGATCTATTCCGCCGCTGTGGGTTGCGATTGAGGGTTGCGCCAGGTTTCCAGCAGTTGTGCCTGCTCCGCCGCCGCCGCTTTCTGGCTGCGTTCCTTGATATGGCCGAAGCCGCGGATTTGCGCCGGAATGTTGGCGATCTCCCGGGCCAGGGCGTGGTTGTCCGGATTCAAGCCTGACAGGACTTCCTCGATCACCGCGCGGTAAGCCGGAATGGCGGCGCGTTCGGCGCGGCGTTCCTCGGTACGGCCAAAGATGTCCCAGGTGCCGCCGCGCAGACCTTTCATCTTGGCCAGCAGCTTGAAGGCGGTCATGACCCAAGGGCCGTATTCGCGCTTAATCAGTTCGCCCGTTTCGGGATCCCGTTGCGCCAGCAAAGGCGGGGCGAGATGGAATTTCAATTTCAAATCGCCATCGAATTGCTGCGCCAGGGCGGCCTGGAAAGCCTCGCTTGTATACAGCCGCGCCACTTCATATTCATCCTTGTAGGCCATCAGCTTGAACAGGTTCCGGGCCACCGCCTCGGTCAGGCCGGTCATCCCCTTGCCCTTGTTCTGCTCCGCCAATTCCACTTGGCGGACAAAGGCCGTGTACTGCGCGGCATAATCGTCGTCCTGGTATTCCGTCAGGAAGGCGGCGCGGTATTCGATTATCTCGTCCAGGGTTTCCTCAACCTCCGCCTTGGCGGGCATGGCCGGTTGCGCCATTTTCGTGACTTGATCCAGGTCTTCCGCCGCCAGCCGCCCCAGGGCGAAGGCGCGGCGGTTCATGGCCACGGCGACGCCATTCAGCTCTATTGCCTTGTCGATGGCGTCACCACTGACCGGCAGGGCGCCGCGCTGATAGGCATGGCCCAGTAGGAACAGGTTGGCGGCGATGGCATCCCCCATCAAGGCCGTGGCCAGGCCGGTGGCGTCGACGAACTCGGTGCGGTTGTCGCCGGCCCCGTCGCGGATCAAATCGCGCAGTTCGCCACCGTGAAATTGCGTATCCGGGTTCAGGGTGAAATCGGCGGTCGGCGCCAGATGGCTGTTGACGATCGCCTGGGTGCCGCCACGGCTGAGCTTGCGCAATGAATCCGGTGAAGCCGCCGCTACCATGTCGGCGCCCAACAGCAAATCGGCGCCGCCGGCGGCGATGCGCACGGCGTGCAGGTCTTCCGGTTTGTCGGCGATGCGGATATGGCTCATCACGGCGCCGTTTTTCTGGGCGATGCCGGTGAAATCCAATACCGTGACGCCCTTGCCCTCCACATGCGCCGCCATGCCCAGCAGGGCGCCGACGGTGATCACGCCGGTGCCGCCAATGCCGGTGACCAGAATGTTGTAGCCGCCATCGGCGGCGGCAACAGTGGGGGCGGGCAATGCGGCCGCAGCCGTGTCCAAGGCGTCGGCGCTGGCGGCCTGGGCCCGGCGCGGCACGGCGCCCGATACGGTCACGAAACTGGGGCAGAAACCACGGATGCAGGAGAAATCCTTGTTGCAGGCGGATTGGTTGATTTGCCGCTTGCGGCCAAGGGGCGTCTCCAACGGCTCCACCGAGACGCAGTTCGATTGCACGGAACAATCACCACAGCCTTCGCAGACCGCCTCGTTGATGAAGGCCCGGCGGTCGGGATCGGGAAAGGTGCCGCGTTTGCGCCGGCGCCGCTTTTCCGCCGCGCAGGTCTGGTCATAGATCAGCACGCTGCAACCCTTGGTCTTGCGCAGCTCTTTTTGCATCCGGTCCATCTCGTCCCGATGGCGGATCGTCACACCCGGCGCCCAATCGGTGCCGGTGGGGTATTTGTCCGGTTCGTCCGTGACCACGATGATCTTGCTCGCACCTTCGTGATGCACCTGCTGGCTGATCTGCCACGGATTGAGCGGGCCGTCATGGGGTTGTCCGCCGGTCATCGCCACGGCATCGTTGAACAGGATCTTGTAAGTAATGTTGACGCCGGCGGCGACGGCGGCGCGGATGCCGGTTATGCCCGAATGGTAATAGGTGCCGTCCCCTAGGTTGGTGAAGATATGCTCTTCCCCGGTAAAGGCGGCCTGCCCCAGCCAGGGGATGCCCTCGCCGCCCATCTGGGTGAAGGTTTCGGTCGAGCGGTCCATGAACAGGGCCATGAAATGACAGCCGATACCGGCCATGGCGCGGCTGCCCTCGGGCACCTTGGTGGAGGTATTGTGCGGGCAGCCGGAGCAGAAATAGGGCGCGCGCTGGATCGGCGCCACGGCGGTCTGGGCGGCGGCCTCCTTGCGGTCCAGTTGCGCCATGCGCTCCTCGATCGTGGGCGAGGTCACATAGCCGCCGATCCGCGACATGATAATGCGGGCGATCTGGCCCGGCGACAGTTCGCCATCGGATGGACAGAGCAACTGGCCGTCCTCGTCGAACTTGCCCACCACCCTGGGCCGTACGTCCGAGCGCCAGTTGTAAAGCTGTTCCTTGAGTTGGTTTTCGATGACCGCGCGCTTTTCCTCGATCACCAAGACCTCGTCCAGGCCCTCGGCGAAGGCACGGATGCCCTCGCGCTCCAGGGGCCAGGGCATGCCGACCTTGTACAGGCGCAAACCGATCTCGGCCGCCATGGCCTCGTCAATGCCAAGATCTTCGAGGGCCTGACGGGCATCAAGATATGATTTGCCGGCGGCGACGATGCCAATGCGCGGTTTCGGCGCGTCCCAGACCAAGCGGTCGATGCCATTGGCCCGGGCGAAGGCCAGGGCGGCGTAGACCTTGTGCCGCTGCAGGCGGATTTCCTGGCTCCAGCGGTCATCGGGCCAGCGGATATTCAGGCCGCCTTCGGGCATCTCGAAATCGGGATATTGAATGTCCAGACGATGGGCATCCACATCCACCGAGGCCGAGCTTTCCACCACTTCCGAGACGCATTTGAAGCCGACCCAGACACCGGCATAGCGCGACATGGCCCAGCCCAGCAGGCCGTAATCCAGATATTCCTGGACGCCCGCCGGATACAGCATGGGCACCATCCACGAGGCCAGGTTATGCTCGCTCTGCCCCGGCACGGTGGAGGAAACGGCGGCATGATCATCGCCGCACATCATCAGAACGCCGCCATTGGGATCGGTGCCCGCGTGGTTGGCATGGCGGACCACGTCGCCGCAGCGGTCCACGCCCGGCGCCTTGCCGTACCAGATGCCATAGACGCCGTCGTATTTCGATTGCGGGCCCAGGTTCAATTGTTGGCTGCCCCAGACGGCTGTTGCGGCCATGTCTTCGTTGACGCCGGGCTGGAAGACGATGTGGTTCTTTTCCAGGAACGGTTTGGCCTGCCATAGCTGCTGGTCGAAGGCGCCCAGGGGCGAGCCGCGATAGCCGGAGATATAACAACCGGTATTCAGCCCCGCCGCCTGGTCGCGTTGCCGTTGCAGCATGGGCAGGCGCACCATGGCCTGGGTGCCGGTCAGAAAGACCCGGCCTTTTTCCAGGGCATACTTGTCATCGAGTGAAACATTGGCGAGCGTAGTGGTGGCGGATGTCATGCCATTTTCCTAATTTTTCCGGCCGTCCCCAACCGTGCCGGTCTCTATAAAGGTAAGCTATTCTGACCTATTTTGCAAATTCAGCATCCGTAGCCTAGCGCCCGGCTTCAATGCCGAACTCGGCGACCTTGCGGTACAGGGTCGAACGGCCAATGCCGAGACGGCGGGCCACTTCGGTCATCTGGCCGCTGTATTTGTTGATTGCCAGACGAATCATATCCGCCTCCATGGCGTCCAGGGTCCGCACCTCGCCGGCGGCATTCAACGCGGGCAGGGCGCCTTCGCCGCCGTTCAAGGGCATGGGGGCGTCCATGCCCATGCTTTGCGCAATCTGCGGAAAATCCGACAATCTCAACTCGTCGCCGTCGCACAGCACCAGGGCCCTAAAAATAGCGTTTTCCAGCTGCCGGACATTGCCCGGCCAATCAAAGCCCATGAGTAAATCCAGCGCATCGGCGGACAGGCCGCGCACCGCCTTGCCCTCGGCCGCCGCCAGCTTGGTGATGAAATGCTCCGCCAAGGGCGCTATATCGTCCTGGCGCTCGCGCAGAGGCGGGACCTGGATCGGAAATACGTTCAGGCGATAATACAGATCCTCGCGGAAATTTCCTTCCGCCACCTGTTGCTGCAGATCCAGGTTGGTGGCTGATATCAAGCGGATATCAACCTTCACCGGATTGCGGGCGCCGACCGGGTCGACTTCACCTTCCTGAATGGCGCGCAACAGCTTGACCTGCATGTCCTGGCGCAGCTCGTCGATTTCGTCCAGGAACAGCGTGCCGCCGTCGGCTTCCTGGAACTTGCCGATGTGACGTTCGTTGGCGCCGGTGAATGCCCCTTTTTCGTGGCCGAAAAGGATGCTCTCCACCAAATTCTCTGGAATGGCGCCGCAGTTCACCGCCACGATGGGTTTGCCGGCGCGCTCCGAGCTGCCTTGCACGGCGCGGGCAATCATTTCCTTGCCGACGCCGCTTTCGCCCTCGATCAGGATCGGGATATTCGATGATGCGCCCCGGCGGGCCAGATCCAGGGCCGCGTTCATGGCCGACGAGCTGGCGATCAGGTCGTCGAACTGCATCCGCCCATCGACCTGACGAACCAGGCGCGAGACCTGGCCGGACAGGACATTCATTTTCAGGGCGTTTTCCATGGAAACCAACAGCCGTTCCGGGCTGGCCGGTTTGGGAATGAAATCCGCCGCGCCGGCCTGCATCACCTTGACGATGACGTCGATGCCGCTTTGCGCGGTCAGCACGATGACCGGCAGTTCCGGCCAGCGCGGCTTGACCTGACCCAGAACCTCGAAGCCATCCAGGTCCGGCATCACCAAATCCAGCAAAATCAGGCTGATATCATTGCCTTTTTCCGATTGCATGAAGGCCACCGCGTCTTCACCACCCTCGGCGATCTCAACGTCATAGCCCTGCCGGCTGACCACGGTCTCCAGCAGGCGGCGTTGAGTGGGATCGTCATCGACGATCAACACGGTTTGCGCCATTGCCCTCAATCCAATCGCTCATTATTTATGACCTAATTATTGTAGTGCCTGTGCCATTTCGGGACAAGCGCTGATTGAATGGAGATGATTGAATGGACTTGGGGACCTTGCCGCGATGGGATCTTGGCGATCTTTACAGCGGTCCGGAGGCTGCGGAGCTGGCCTCGGATCTGGACCGGGCGGAAGCGGCGGCGGAACAATTCAATGGGGATTATTGCGGCAAGGTCGGTACCTTGTCGCCAGCCGATCTGGCGCGTGCCATCCAGCGCTATGAAGCGGACGAGGATCTGCTGGGGCGGATCGCGTCTTATGCCCAACTGTATCATGCGGCGGATGTCGCGGACCGCGAGGTAGGCCGGTTTTACCAAACCACCATGGAACGGTTGAGCACGATCACCTCGAAATTGATCTTTTTCACTTTGGAGCTGAACCTGATTGAAGACGGGGCACTGGGGGCGGCATTGGCCGCCGACGGAGATCTGGCACACTATGCGCCCTGGCTGCGGGACGTCCGCGCCTCGCGTCCGCATCAGCTGTCCGACGAGCAGGAACGCCTGTTGCATGAGAAACAGGTCACGGGCCGGGCCGCCTGGGTGCGCCTGTTCGATGAAACCATGGCGGACATGCGTTTCCCGATGGCGGGTGAGGAGCTCTCGTTGGAGCAAACACTGCATCTGTTGCAAGAGCCCGACGGCGCCCAGCGCAAGGCCGCCGCCAAGGCCTTGGGCGCTGGCTTCGAGGACAAGAAAGGCCTGTTCGCCCTGATCACCAACACCTTGGCCAAGGATAAGGAGATCGAGGATAAATGGCGGCATTTCGCGCGGCCCGATAGCGCGCGCCATCTCTCCAACCTGGTCGAGGACGAGGTGGTGGACGCTTTGGCGGATGCGGTCACGGCGGCCTATCCGCGCCTTTCACACCGCTATTATGCCCTGAAGGCGAAATGGTTTGGGGTCGAGGCCCTGGACTACTGGGACCGGAATGCGCCCTTGCCTGATGAAGATCAGAGGGAATTCACCTTTCAGGCGGCCCAGGATCAGGTGTTGGCGGCCTATGGCGCGTTTTCACCCGCGCTGGCCAAAATCGGCCAACGCTTTTTCGACAATGCCTGGATCGATGCGCCCGCATCGCCGGGCAAATCGTCCGGCGCTTTCGCCCATCCCACGGTGCCCTCGGCGCATCCATACTTGCTGCTGAATTATCAGGGCCGGGTGCGTGATGTGATGACCCTGGCCCACGAACTGGGCCACGGCGTGCACCAGGTGCTGGCGGCGGGGCAGGGCGCCCTGATGGCGGATACGCCCCTGACCCTGGCCGAGACAGCCAGTGTGTTCGGTGAGCAATTGACCTTTCGCGCCTTGCTGGACGGGGAAACCGATCCAGGGCGGCGCAAGGCCATGCTGGCGGGCAAGACCGAGGATATGTTGAATACGGTGGTGCGCCAGATCGCCTTTTATGATTTCGAGCGGCGCCTGCACGATGAACGGCACAAGGGCGAAATTTCCGTAGAACGCATTGGCGAGATCTGGATGGCCGTGCAGGGGGAAAGCCTGGGCCCGGCCATTCGTCTGCATGATGAGTATGCCAACTACTGGTGTTATATCCCCCACTTCATCCATTCACCGTTCTATGTCTACGCCTATGCTTTTGGCGATTGTCTGGTCAACTCCCTGTATGCGGTCTATCAAACCGCCTCTGACGGCTTTGCCGAGAAGTATCTTGCTATGTTGCGTGCGGGCGGTAGCTTACGCCACGGTGAATTGCTGGCGCCGTTTGGCCTGGATGCCGCCGATCCCGGCTTCTGGCAGCAGGGCCTGGGCGTGATCGAACGCTTTGTTGACGAATTGGAAGAGTTATCCTGATGGTGGCTATATGAGCGGGGACCGCAAGGACAGGGACGAGGGCAGCCTTGGCGGGCGGGTGCGCCGCTATGCCAAGGTGGGCACCGCCGTCGGCGGCCTGGCGGCGCGTCTGGCGGGTGACCGCATGTTCGGCATGTCCATTGACCGGCCCGCCCATGCCAAGGATCTGAAAAATGCCCTAGGCGGCCTGAAGGGCCCTTTGATGAAGGTCGCGCAAATCCTGGCCACCATACCCGAGGCGTTGCCGGAAGAATATGTGCAGGAGTTGCTACAGCTGCAGTCCAACGCGCCGGCCATGGGCTGGCTGTTCGTCAAGCGCCGCATGGCCGCCGAATTGGGCGCCGATTGGCAGGATCATTTCGATAGTTTCGAGCATGAGGCAGCCGCAGCCGCCTCGTTGGGGCAGGTACACCGTGCCGAACTGGATGGCCGGGGCCTGGCGTGCAAGCTGCAATATCCCGATATGAGCTCGGCAGTCGAGGCCGACCTGGCGCAGTTGAAGCTGATCTTTGCCATCTATGGCCGCTATGACCGCACCATCGATACCTCCAATGTGCACAAGGAGATTGGCGAGCGCCTGCGCGAGGAACTGGACTATCAACAGGAAGCCCGGCACATGGCCCTGTTCGCCGATATCCTGAAGGCGGAGCGCCACATCCATATTCCCGATGTCCTGCCGGAACTATCCACCAAACGCCTGCTGACCATGAACTGGCTGGACGGCCGGCCGCTGTTGGGTTTTCGCGAGGCGGATCTGGAAACCCGCAATGTCATCGCCCTGAACATGTTCCGCACCTGGTATGTGCCTTTCTATACCGCCGGCGTGATTCACGGCGATCCGCACCCGGGCAATTATTCCGTGCGTCCGGACCTGGATATTAATCTGCTGGATTTCGGCTGTGTGCGGGTGTTCGAGGCGAAGTTCGTGCAAGGCGTGATCGATCTTTACCGGGCCATTCGTGACGACGATCAGGAGTTGGCGGTGCATGCCTACGAGACCTGGGGCTTCACGGGGTTGAGCAAGGATGTTATCGAGACCCTCAATCTTTGGGCCAATTTCGTCTACGGCCCCTTGTTGGAGGATCGCAGCCGACGTATTCGCGAAGATCAGGAATCGGGGGTTTACGGGCGGGACGTGGCCGAAAAAGTGCACCGCAAACTACGCGAACTAGGCGGTGTGCGGCCGCCGCAGGAATTCGTCTTCATGGACCGCGCCGCCATCGGCCTGGGTGGGGTGTTCATGCACTTAAAAGCGGAAGTGAACTGGTATCGCCACTTTCACGAGCTGATCGACGGCTTCGATGCAGCCAAAATGCGCAGAAAACAAAGCCGTTTGCTAAAGAAATTCAAATTGCAGCTGCCTTAGTCCGGTCGTTTAGATGCCCTGTAACTGACCTAGGTCAAGGCGGCGGCTACGCGATGCAAATATACCCGCGAAAGATTATCAAGTTTGGTGGAAACGATGCGTTGATTGACGCGCCGGCTTTGCTATATTCCGCGCGTTCTTATGGAAGGTATGGCCGAAGTAATTGGCGTGCTGTTCCCCGTACATTTGAGATGAGTTAGCAATCCCATTCCGCGATTGTCGTGGTTTGATGAGTTGGGAAGTGAATATGAAGATTGCCGTAATGAAAGAACGGCGGGCGGATGAGCGGCGGGTGGCGGCAACGCCCGAAACCGTGAAGAAGTTCGTTGGTCTTGGCGTCG
>CAZPWJ010000006.1:0-64252 GCA_964590195.1 uncultured Rhodospirillaceae bacterium
GTCATTCCCTATGCCCGCAACTGGGGCACATCCACCGCGATGATTTTGGAGGCCTAGGATGTCAGAAGAACAAGTGAAACCCCGCCCCACGCCGAAAGCCAACAAATTCGTCGATGCCGGCGCTTTCTGGCAAGGCACCAAAGACGGTGAGTTAAGGCTGCAATACTGCCCCGATACAGAGAAGTTCCAGCATTACCCCCGCCCCATCAGCCTCTACACTGGCAAGCGCAATCTGGAATGGCGCAAGGTCGCGGGTACGGGCACCGTCTATGCCTGCACGATCGTACGGGTGCCGGGGCCCGGTCTGGAGGGCCGCCTGCCTCTGTCAGTTGTCACGGTGGAACTGGACGAGGGCGTGCGCATCTTGGGCAATGTCCTGAATGTCGAGCCGGATAAGGTCGCCATCGGCCAGCGGGTCGAACTGGCCTGGGACGCGGTCAATGACGAGACGAAATATCCCGCCTTCAACGTGGTCGAGGCATAGCCGCCATGACAGCCGATAAAGCCCCAGCGCCATCCGCCAACCATTGCAGCCGGGATCTGCGCGAATGGCTGACCCATCTGGCCGCCACGGACCGCCTGGCGGTGGCCAAGCCTGGGCAGGGCCTGGTGCACGAACTGGCCGCCGTGTCCGATCAACTGGAGCTGGACAAGGCGGTGTTGTTTCCCAATCCCGACGGCCACGACATTCCGGTGGCCGCCAATCTGTTGGCCAGCCGCAAATGGATTGGCGATTGCCTTGGTGTTTCCGAGGATGACCTGATCGCCCGCTATCAGGATGCGGTGCGTAATCCCCTGCCCTGGGTCGAGGTCGATGACGGCCCGGTACAGGCCGTGGTGCATACAGAAGTGGACATCAACGGCCAACTGCCCGTGCCAACCCACAACGAATTGGACAGCGGGCCCTATATTGCCGCCGGCCTGATGATTTCGCGCAATCCCGTGAATGGCATTCAGAACGTCTCCATCCACCGTTGCCAGATCAGCGGCAAGGACCGCATTGGCGTCCTGTTGCTGCCGCGTCATACCTGGACCTACAGCCGCATGGCCGAGGAAGCCGGCCAGGCCCTGGAAGTTGCCATTGTGATCGGTGTTGACCCGGCCTCGCTGCTGGCCAGTCAGGCCATCGTGCCCATGGATTTCGACGAGATGGAGATCGTCGGCGCCCTGCACGGCGCGCCAGTGGAAATGGTCAAATGCAAGACCAACAATGTCCGTGTGCCGGCCAATGCGGAAATCGTTCTGGAGGGCCGGGTGCTGCCCGGCGTGGCCGAGCCCGAGGGGCCGTTTGGCGAGTTTCCGCAGTATTATGGCCGCCGCGCCAACCGCCATGTCATACAGGTCGATACCATCACGCACCGAAAGGGCGCGATCTTCCACACCATTGTTGGCGGCGGCATGGAGCATCTGCTGCTGGGCGGCCTGCCGCGCGAAGCGACCATTCTGGAATCTCTGCAACGCCATGACCCGGACGTGCTGGATGTGCATCTGTCGCGCGGTGGTATCTGCCGCTATCACCTGGTGGTCAAGATCCATAAGAAACAGGAAGGCCAGGCCAAGAACGTCATGATGGGCGCCTTCGCGGCCCACTACGATATCAAACAGGTGGTCGTGGTCGATAGGGACGTCAATATTCACGACGGCGAAGCGGTGGAATGGGCCATCGCCACACGCTTTCAGGCCGATCAGGACTTGCTGGTGGTCAACAATACCCAAGGCTCCAAGCTGGACCCGACGACCACGGAAGACGGCGTTGGTGCAAAGATGGGCCTGGATGCGACCATACCCCTGGCGGCGGATGAATTCACTTTCACGGTGATCAAGGTGCCGGGCGCAGGCGATGTGGATCTGGATGCGGTGCTGGATGATCCAGGCGCCGCCACGGCGATAATTGCGGGAGAGTAGACCGATGAGCGATCAAACAAACGTCGGCCATGCGGTGTTGGCACGCTTGCAGGCGGCGGGTATCGAATATTTTCTGGCCAACGCGGGCACGGATTTCCCGCCGATCATCGAGGCCATAGCGCAAGCCGGCGACCGCGGTGATGATACAGGTGGGGGCCCTCAGGCTCTGGTCGTGCCCCACGAAAATGTCGCCATCGCCATGGCGCACGGCTATGCCATGATCAAGGGCAAGCCCCTGGCCGTGATGCTGCACGTCAATGTCGGCACCTCGAACGCCATTTGCGGTTTGACCAACGCCTACCGCACCAATGTGCCGCTGTTGCTGCTGGCCGGGCGCACGCCCTGGACGGAACATGCGCCCCTGTCCGAAGGTACGCGCAGCCGGCATATCCATTGGGCGCAGGAGATGTTCGATCAGGCCGGCATGTTGCGGGAGCTGGTCAAGTGGGACTACGAAATGCGCGCGCCTGGGGAGGTCGATGTGGTCCTCGACCGGGCAATTACTATTGCCGAATCCGATATTCCGGGGCCGGTATATCTTTCCATTCCCCGCGAGGTCATGGCCGCGCCGGCGACGCCGTCCCTGGCGCCGCGCCGGGCCGCGCCCACCGGTGTCGCCCATCCCGATCCGGACCAAATCGCCCAGGCGGCGGAAATCCTGATGGCGGCGGAGAACCCCTTGATCATCACGGCGGATGTGGGCAAGTCCACCAAGGCCGCCGGGCATCTGGCGGAGCTGGCGGAACGCTACGCCATTCCCGTGATTACCCATGTGCCCCGCTATCTGTGCCTGGGCAACGATCATCCCATGCATCTGGACTACGAGGCCTCGCCGCACCTGGCAAAGGCGGATGCGGTGTTGGTGCTGGATTGCGACGTGCCCTGGATTCCCGCCACCGATCCGGTGCATCCGGACGCGAAAGTCATCCATCTGGCGCCCGACCCGCTGTTCAGCCGCTATCCCATCCGCGGCTATCCATCCGCCTTGTCCATCGCGGCGGATGCCAAGGCGGCGCTGCCCCTCTTGGCGGAGGCCATGGCGGGAACCGATGCGGACAGGATCGATACCCGGCGCGAGGCTGTGGCCACGGCGCGCCAGGCCGTGCGCGATAAATGGCAGGGCATCCGCGACAACGCCCGCACGGCTGAACCCATCCATCCCGCCTGGCTGGCCCAATGCGTGGGCGAGCATCTGGGTGATGACACTATTTTGGTCAATGAAATGGGCGTGGTGGCGCAACATACGGGCATCAACCGGCCCGGCAGATATTTCGGACCCAGCCCGGCGGGCGGTCTGGGCTGGGGCCTGGGCGCGGCCCTTGGCGCCAAGATGGCGGCGCCCGATGATCTGATCATCGCCACAATCGGCGATGGGTCCTACTTCTTCGGCAACCCCATGGCGGCGCATTATTGCGGCCGGGCCTATGACCTGCCAGTGCTGTACATTGTCGTCAACAACCACGGCTGGGGCGCGGTGCGCCGGGCCACCAAGGCGATGTATCCCGACGGACAGGCCCTGGGCGGTAACGATATCCCACTGTCGCGCCTGGAACCCGCGCCCGATTACGAGCAGATCATCGCGGCCTGCGGCGGCTATGGCGAACGCGTTACCGATCCCGATAAGCTACAGGATGCGCTGGCACGGGCGGTGAAAATGGTCCGCGAGGAACGCCGTCAGGTGTTGTTGAACGTGGTCGTCTCCGAGATTGTTTAAGGGAGTTAATACAATGAGCGAAGCAAATACTGTCCTGCCGTCCATGCGGGTTGATGGCCAGGTGGCCCTGGTCACCGGTGCGGGCAGGGGCATTGGCCGCGGTTGCGCCCTGGCCCTGGCCGAGGCCGGCGCCGAGGTTATCGCCATGGCCCGTACCGGCACGGAGGTCGAGGCGGTGGTGGCCGAAATCGAGGCCAAGGGCGGTAAGGGCCGGGCCGTGGCCTGTGATGTCGGGAACCAGGCGGCTTTGGCCCAGGCCATGGCCGGACTGGACCGCCTGGATATCCTGGTCAACAACGCCGGCACCAACGTGCCCGTCGGTTTCCTCGAGGCCGATACGGATACCCTGGATCTGATGCTGAACCTGAATATCCGGGCCGCGTTTCTGGTGGCCCAGGCCGCCGCGCGGATCATGGACCGCCAGGGCGGCGGCGTGATCATTCACCTCTCCTCCACTTTCGGCAAGGTGGGCCGGCAGGGCGCCTCGATCTATTCCGGCACCAAGCATTTCATCGAGGGGTTGACCAAATCCACTGCTGTCGAGCTGGCGCCGAAGAACATCCGCGTTGTTGCGGTCGGCCCGACGGCCATCGCCACGCCCATGCTGGAAGAGCGCCTGAAGGATCCGGCGGTCGTGGCTGACCTGCAATCGCACATCCCAATGGGCCGCATTGGCAAGATTGAGGATGTGCTGGGCGCGGTGGTCTTTCTGGCCTCGCCGGCGGCGGCGCTGATCACCGGCACCACCATCATGGTGGACGGCGGCTGGACGGCACCCTGACCGGCATGAACGACCGGGTATTGATTGCCGGCGCCGGGCCGGTGGGTTTGAGTGCCGCGGCCTATCTGACCCGGGCCGGCATTCCCGTGACCCTGTTCGAGGCCGAGGATGCCTTGCCCGAGAATTTGCGCGCGTCCACTTTTCATCCGCCGACCCTGGACATGCTGGCACCGTACGGGGCCACGCAAAGCCTGATCGAGCAGGGCCTGGTGGCGCCGAAATTCCAATTCCGCGACCGCGCCAATGGCTGCCTGGCGGAGTTCGATTTTTCGGTCCTTGCCGGTGATACGGAGCATCCGTTCCGGGTGCAGTGTGAACAGTATAAGCTGAACTTCCTGCTGCACGACTGGATACAGGCCCAGGGCGGTGCGGACATCCGCTTTGGCCATGCCATTGCCGGGGTGCGCCAGGACGATGATGGCGTCACGGCGTTGGTCAAGACGCAGGATGGCGAGGAGGCCGTCAGCGGGCGCTGGCTGATCGGGGCGGAAGGCGCCAACAGTGTCGTGCGTCAGACGCTGGATATCCCGTTTGAAGGCTTTACCTGGGACGAACGCTTTCTGGTGGTCTCGACGCCCTATCCGTTCGAAGAGGCCATGCCGGATCTGACCCTGGTGAATTACTTCGCTGATCCGGAACAATGGTTCTTTCTCCTTAAGGTGCCGGGCCTGTGGCGGGCCATGTTCCCGACCAGGGCGGAGGAAACCGAGGATGAAATCTTTGATCCCGCGCGGATCGAGGCCCGCATGCAATGGGCGCATTCGATGCCGGATACCTATGAATGCAGCCACACCACGCTGTACCGGGTGCATCAAAGGGTGGCCGAGAACTACCGCGTGGGCCGCGTTTTCATCGCCGGCGATGCGGCCCATATCAACAATCCCCTGGGCGGCATGGGCATGAACGGCGGCATTCACGATGCCTTTAATCTGGCGGGAAAAATGGCCAAGGTCTGGCATGGCGAGGCCGATGATGGCTTGTTGGATCTGTACGAAAAACAGCGCCGGCCCATCGCCCTCGACTATGTCAACAGCCAGACCATCCGCAACAAACAGAACCTGGAGGCCAGTACGCCGGAAGCACAACAGGCGTTTCGCGATTTTCTGGCCGAGGTTTCGGACGACCCGCGAAAGACTCATGACTATCTGCTGCGCACATCGATGATCGCCTCGTTGCGCGCCGCCGAACAGATTACGGACTAGGGAAGAGATGCCATGCCTGTTGCCGGCCTGATCGAACGCTTTCTGAATGGCGACGTCGCCGCCGTCCCCACGCCGGACGAGGCCGCCTGGTACAAGGCCTGGCACGATCAGGGCCTGGATACCCAGCCGCCCGTATTGCAGGCGCTACAGGGGGGCATGTGCGCCGATCGTCTGCCGTGGGTGTTCGTCGCCGGCTATCAGGCGGCGATCCGCCATGTTTTTCCGGAGGTGCCGGCACAAGGCTGGGCCGCCTACGCCGCGACCGAGGACAAATCGGACCCCGCCGCCTATCCGGGCACGCGGCTTACCGCCAGCGGCACGGGCTTCGTTCTGGACGGCTGCAAATCATGGGTGGCGCAATCGCGGCATCTGGATCATCTGCTTGTGACAGTCAACGAGACGCAGCAATGCGTGCTGCTCTCCGCGGTACAGCCCGGCGTTCATTTAAGCCATCGCGAGGCGCCCGGATTTCTCAGCGCCATGAGTCAGGGCTTTGCACGCTTCGAGGCCGCCGAGATCCTACCAGGGCGAATTTATGACAACGAGTTGATGCGGGAGTTTGGCCGGCGGGAGCCGCGCTTTGTCATGCTTGCCGGGGCCGGCCACCTGCTGGCGCGGCTAAAGGACGCCGACAAGGCGTTGCAGGCGGAATTGATTGGCCTGATATCCGGGCTGGCGGAAATTTGTCTTTCGACCGAGATCGTGCCGAAGACCCTGGCGGCGCTTGATCGGGCCTTGCAAGACGCCGTTGCCCGTTTCGCCGGCATTGCGGATAACGCGGCACTACCTGCCTGGGAGGCGGACCACAGGCTACTGTCAATGTATTCCGCCCGTATTCAGAAGCGGGCGCTGCGCGACTAAGCCTGGCTTTCGAGGGCGTCCAGGCAACCTGTCTGCCGCAATATGGCGCGGGTCCGTTCCTCTGGCTCACCGCTCAGGGTGGAGAGGCGGTAGCGCAGCTCGCTCAGGCATTTTAGCTGATAGCGGAAGGTGTCCTGGCTGTAGGGACCCTTGGCGTAGGTGAGGGAGAAGCTGTCCTCGCCCGCTTCCACCGCGGCGGCATTGGCGAGGAGGAACGGCATATAATATTCCCCGGTCAATTCCAGCAGGCCCATGGTTGCCGCCGGAAGGTCATCATTCGGGTCCAGCCATTCGCCGTCGATGCCCGAGGCATCATCCAGTTGCCGCACCCAGCTTTCGGTTTTCATGGCTTCCGCCCGCATGATCGCCAAGGGGGTCGGGTCCGTCGATAGTGGTTTCAATTGGCCGAAAATGCCGAAATCACCCAGGCTGGGCCGTGTGCCGAAGAGAAAGTCATAGACGCTGACCCGCCTTTCCAACAGCGCCAGGACGCGGTGGTAAGTATCCTCGATCACTGGCTTGTTTTCGGGTGTGCAGCCGACGATAGGCATGCGGCCGACTTGGCGGTCGGCGAACATTTTGGCGGCGGCATCGCGTTCGGCGCCGCGTGTTTCGGGAAAACCGTCATCGGCGATCCAGTGCGAGGCATAATCGATGTCGGCGTCATAGTGCCAGCGGTAATGGAACATCGCCTTGGTCAGCCACTCGTCAGCCATGTCCTCCAACAAGTGGGAGAGAAAGGCATGGCCGGGGTCATCGGGAATGATCGAACGCTGTCCGGGGTGGCGCGCCTCCAGATCATAGGCCAAGGGCGTCGAGTCCACCCGGTAATCGCTTTCGCCGGGATAACGCAGCATGGGTACCAGGTTTGGTTTCACGTGCTCGAATTCGGCCCGGTTCGCCGACGTGCGCAAAACCCAATCGTGGGGCAAATGGCGGTAGCGCATGATCGCCCGCAATTTCATGGAATAGGGAGAACCGCCGGAGCCGATCATACGGTAGCGGTCATTACTGGTATCGGACATGGACGGGCTCCTCGAATGGCTTGCGGCGGGCGCTCAAACTAGGGCGCTATTCCGGGCCGCGCAAGGCGCCTTGATTGAAATCAATCACCTGGCCGAAATGCGGCGCTACCATCAAACTGGACCCGTCAGCCCATACAGGAACGAAACGATGATAGATTTCGCGCTACCGGTCGAATTGGACGAGACCGAGCGGGCGGTACAGGAAACCGCGCGCCGTTTCGCCACGGATGTGTTGCGGCCCATGGGCGCGGAACTGGACAAAATGCCGGCGGACGAAGTCATCCGGGATGGCTCGCCCCTCTATGATGCGCACAAGCAGTTCCGCGATCTGGGTTTTGCCGGCATGCGCATGGGTGAGGATATGTCCCGGGCGCAAAAGGCCCGCCTGGTTTGCCTGGTCGGCTATGAACTGGGCCGGGGCGATACGGGTCTGGCCCTGGGCCTGGGCGGTTCCACCTTTCCGGCCATGGTCGCCAATGCCTCCCATAATCCGGAGCTGATGGAACAGTTCAACTACGACCAGATCGGCTGTTGGGCCATTACCGAACCCGACCATGGCAGCGACGAATTGGACGTCACCGCCGCCGCCTCCGCCACGGGTATGAACAGAGGCCGGGCCAATTGCATCGCCCGCCCGGACGGCAATTCCATCGTCATCAACGGGCAGAAATCCGCCTGGGTCTCGAACGGTACCATTGCCGAGACGGCAGCGCTGTTCTGCGCCTATGACGATGGAGGTGACGAGCCCAAGCACGGCGTATTCCTGGTAGACCTCAAGGACAAGGGCGTCACCAGGGGCAAGCCGACCGACAAGATCGGCCAGCGCAGCCTGAACCAGGGCGAGATTTTTTTTGACGATGTACGAATCCCGGCCGCGAACATGGTGGCGCCGCCGGAACGTTACGGCGATTTCACCACCATGATCCTGACGCGGGCCAATTCTTCCATGGGGATCAGCTTCTCCGGCCTGGCCCAGGCGGCGTTCGATGAAGCCCTGGCCTATGCCAAGGAACGTAAACAGGGCGGCGTGCCGATAATTCAGCATCAAAACGTCAAGGGCCGCTTGTTCGAGATGTTCCGCAAGGTGCTGGCCGCCCGCGCCCTGAACTGGCAGGTCTGCATGCAGAATTTCACCACCGCCGATGCGCGGCTGGAATATGCCATTGCCACCAAGGTGACCTCGACCCAGACCGCCTTTGACGTGGCGAGCGAGGCCATGACCATTTTCGGCGGCGCCGGCATCATTCGTGACCACCCGGTGGAGCGCATGTTGCGCGATGCCCGCATCGGCATGATCGAGGACGGGAGCAACGATCTGCTCGGCCTGATGGCGGCGGACCGGTTTTAGATTTAAGGAGAGTTCCAGATGGAATTACGTGAAGCGATTGGCCGGCGGCGTTCGATCCGGTTTTTGAAACCCTACAAACCGGTGGAACCGGAGAAAATCCAACGCATGTTCGAGGCGGCCCGCATCGCCTCTCACTGGGGCAATGTGCAAAGCCTGCGCGGCGTCGCTATATTTCGTGAAAGCGCGCCGCAAGAAGTTATCGATAGCCTGTTCGCCGCCGTCGTCGGTTGGCAGCTCAAGGTCGCGCCGGTGATCATCGTCTGGTACCTGCAGCCCGACGCCGTGGATGAACAATCGGACCGCCTGCGCGGTCTGGTGGAGGCGGGCGCGCTGGGTTACGGCGATAAGGAAAAACGCCACGATGCCCTGGAAAACAAGCTGATCCCATTTTTCAGCAAGTTCAAGGAACACCTGAAGGATCCGGGTATTAGCGAGTTGGACTGCGGCCAGGGTATTGCCCAGGCGACCTTGATGGCTTTTGAACAGGGTTTGGGCACCTGCTGTCTGGGCAGTCCCAACGGCCGCAAGATCCTGGATGCCTGCAATGTGCCGGACAGCGCGCGTTTTCTGCTACTGCAGACCGTGGGCTATCCTTTGGAGCATTGGGAGGCCGGCGGCCAACGGCCCCGTCAGCCGTTCGAAGACCTGTTCCATATGAACAGCTATCAAACGCCGTTCCCCCGTGATGAAAATGTGGTGTCGGAGCTGACCGGGGACGGTATGTTTACCCGCCCGGCGCCTTTGCCGGAACGGGAAGAAGAGCTGGAGTTTTTGAAAAATGCGCTCGGCCTCAAGGGCGCGGGGCTGCTTTAGGCCGCACTAATTTGGAAGAAGGAAAACCACCATGCGTATGAACGCCATAGTCGCCGGTGTCGGCATGACCAAATTCGGCAAACATATGGACCGGGGCATGAAATCCATCGGTGCCGAGGCGGTGGTTGCCGCGCTCAAGGATGCCGGCATGGAGAATGCCGACCTTGAAGCGGCCTATGTGGGCAACGCGGCCGCCGGTCTGGTGACCGGCCAGGAATGCATCCGCGGCCAAGTGGTCCTGCGCGATGCGGGCATTGGACGCATTCCGGTGATCAACGTGGAAAACGCCTGCGCCTCCGCCTCCACCGCCTTCAACCAGGCCTCGGCCATGGTCTCGTCGGGCTGTTATGACGTGGTTTTGGCCCTGGGCGTGGAAAAACTGTACCACGAGGACAAGCGCAAGAGCTTCGCCGCCTTCTCGGGCGCCGTCGATGTGGAGGCCTTGGTCGAGATCAAGGCCAAGCTGGCGGCGCAAGCGGCGGCCAAGGGCGCGGACAAGGCGGCCTCGGGCGCGGGCGAGAAACGTTCCATGTTCATGGATATCTATGCCGCCTCTGCTCGCGCCTATATGGATAAATACGGCGCCACGGCCGAGGATCTGGCGGGCGTGTCCGCGAAGAATTCCTTCCATGGCAGCATGAACCCACGGGCGCAGTTCATGGACGTGATGTCGGTGGAGGAAGTTTTGGCGGCACCCGTGATCGCCGAGCCCCTGACCCGGCCCATGTGTTCCCCCATCGGTGACGGCGCGGCCGCGGTGATCATGGTCAGTGAGAAAAAGGCCCGCGAACTGGGCATTCAGGATCCGGTGCGCGTGCGTTCATCGGTGCTGCGGTCCGGTTGGGACCGTGAAAAGGGCGAGGAGACCGTGGCCCAGGTCTGTGCCCGCGAGGTCTATGAAGAGGCCGGTTTGGGCGCCGAAGACTTGAGTGTCGTCGAACTGCATGACGCCTCGGCGCCGGCGGAGATCACCACCTACGAAAGCATCGGCCTGTGCGGCAAGGGCCAGGGGCCTGATCTGATCCGCGATGGTTCGACCAGGCTGGGCGGTCGGCTGCCGGTCAATACCTCCGGCGGATTGCTGCGCAAGGGCCATCCGGTGGGCGCCACGGGCATTGCCCAGATTGTCGAGTTGACCGAGCAGCTGCAGGGCCGCTCGGGTCCACGTCAGGTCGAGGGCGCCAAGGCCGCCCTGGCCCATAACGGCGGCGGTAGCATCGGCACTGATGCCGCCGCCATGTGCCTGACGATTTTGAGCAGGTAGGAGTGTAAATTTGGCCGATCGTGTGCCTGAGCGTGATACCCGGATCCTCGCTGATCTGATCGCCGTAAAAGCGGAGGAGCAACCGGACCTGGACGTGGTCACGTTCGAGGGCGGGGGCAGGTTCGAGGATGAAATCCGCACCTATGCCGAATTATGGCGGAACGGCAACCGGGTCGCCGCGGAACTAATCGAGCGGGGCATGGCGCCGGGCGACCGCTTTGCCACGATGATGCGCAACCACGCGGAATTCGTCGATATCATGGTGGGCGCTTCCATTTCGGCCTGCGTCTACGTTCCCATCGATCCGCGCACCCGGGGCGCCAAGCTGGCCTATACCCTGAATAATTCCGAATGCAAGGGCATCATCTGCGCCGACTATTGCCTTGATCAGGTAGCCGAGATACAGGCGCAACTGCCGAACCTGGAATGGATCCTGGTGATGGCCAGCGAGGACGGCCCAGGGCAAAGGCCCATGGCCGATGTCACGGGCGCCGCGGATCTGGCAAGCGTCTATGCCCGCCCGGAGGCCAATGTGAACAGCCGCCTGAAGGGACCATCGGACCCGTTGCAGATCCTCTATACCTCCGGCACGACGGGTGATCCCAAGGGCGTGGTTTTTCGCAATGGCCGGTTTGGCGGCTTGGGGACGATTTTTCCGTTCGAGTCTGGGGACCGGCCTTATACGGGCCTGTCCCTGACCCACGGCAACGCACAGATGCTGACCCTGGGCAGCAGCCTGGCCATGGGCATGCGCTGCATCATTTCCCGCCGCTTCACCAAATCGCGGCTTTGGGATATCACACGGCAATATGGCGCCACGGTGTTCAATCTATTGGGCGGCATGACGGCGGCGGTCTATGCCGAGCCGGAACAACCGAATGACGGTGACAATCCTGTGCGTTTTGTCATCTCGGCAGGTATGCCCGCGACCATCTGGGAAAAGTTCGAACAGCGTTTCAACGTCGATATTTTCGAATTCTACGGCGCCATCGAGGGCGGCCTGGCTTTCAAGCCCATTGGCGTTGGCCCCATCGGTAGTTTTGGCAAGGCGCCCAAGGGCCTGGAAATGCAGATCGTCGACGAGGACGGCAAGGAATGCGCGCCAGGGGTCATGGGTGAGATTATCTCGCGGCCCGTCAAGGGCCCGGCGCCGGCGGTGGAGTATTTCAAGAATACAGAAGCCTCCACCAAGAAGACCGAGGGCGGCTGGCTGCGCAGCGGCGACATCGGCCACGCGGATGCGGACGGCTGGCTGTTTTTCGACTACCGCAAGGGCGGTGGCCTGCGCCACAACGGTGACTTCATCAATCCCGGCTTTGTCGAACAAGCCATCGCCGAACACCCGGACATTGGCGATGTCTTCGTCTACGGCGTACCCGCGGCCTCAGGCGCACCGGGTGAAAAAGACGTGGTGGCGGCAATCGTCGCCGTGGAAGGCGCCAGCGTGGAGCCGCAATCGGTATTCGCCATCTGCCGGCGTGAGCTGGAAGCCAACTTCGTGCCGAGCTATCTGCAAGTGCTGACGGAAATTCCCAAGACTGCATCGGAAAAGCCTCAGGAGCGCTTCCTGCTGGAGGCTTTCGCCGTCGATGCCCCGAATGTGCATGCCGAACAGCGGGGATAATCTCTGCCCGCTCTGCCATGGTGATGGTTTGGCGGCCTACCATTCGGACAAGGCGCGGGACTATCTGCACTGCCCTGTCTGCGATCTGGTCTCCGTGCCACGCGCCCAGCATCTCTCGGACAGCGAGGCAAAGGCCTATTACGACCTGCATGAAAACCTACCCGACGACCCTGGTTACCGGCGCTTTCTAGAGCGTCTTTTCACGCCGCTCAACCAGCGCCTGCCCGCCGCCGCAAAGGGCCTGGATTTCGGCTGCGGGCCGGGGCCGACCCTGTCGCGGATGTTTGCCGAGGCCAGCCACGAAATGGCCTTGTATGATCCCCTTTACGCGCCGGATCCGTCGGTCCTGGACGCGCGGTACGATTTCATCACCTTAAGCGAGGTGGCCGAGCATTTGGCGGAGCCGGGCCGGGAGTTGGACCAGTTATGGCATAGCCTGACGCCGGGCGGCTGGCTGGGCATCATGACCAAGCGGGTCCGCGACCCAGGCGCATTCAAAACCTGGCACTACATCACCGATCCAACCCACGTCAGCTATTTTTCCGAGGCCAGCTTCCAATGGTTGGCCGCGCACTGGTCAGGCACGGGGCCGGCGGCGACCCTGACCATCGCCGGCAATGACGTGGTTCTGATCAACAAGGCTTGAGCAGAGTGTTTATCCCGCCAGGCCAAGCCGGTTGGCGATGTTGTTCTTTTGCATGTTGGAGGAACCGCCGACGATGGGCATGCCGATCAAGTCCGTAACCGTCTGCATCATGTCGAACTCCTCCGACATGCCGTAGGCGCCCAGGACCCGCTGGCAGGCCAGGCCGATCTCGACTCCCACATCGGCGATGAACAGTTTTGCCATGCTGGTTTCCACCGATGCCGGACGGCCCTGAGAGACCAGCCAGGCCGCGTGATAGAGCATATGGCGGCAGGCTTCCAGCTTGGTTTTCGCCTCCACCAGTTCATGACGCACCGCCTGATGGCCGCTGATCACGGTGCCGAACTGCTTGCGCTGCTGGGCATATTCCCAGGCTTCGTCCACTGCTGACTGGGCCAGGCCGAAGGTCATTGCCGCCACCTCGACCTTTTCCACATCCAGCGAGCGGCCGGCCAGGCTGCGCCAGCCCCGGTTCCATGCCTCGGGCCCGCCCAGGATACTGCTGGCCGGCAGGCGCACGTTATCGAAATAGACATCGAAGCTGTGGGTATAGACCAGATTGCGGTGGGTCAGTTGCTGGCGCGTGATGCCCGGCGCATCGGTGGGCACCAGGATCATGGACAGGTTTTGGTATTTCTCGCCTTCCGGGTCGGAATTGACGAAGCAAAAAATGTAATCGGCCCAATCGGCGCCCGTGCACCAGCGTTTGACGCCGTTGATGACCACCGTATCCCCACCGTCTTCCAGATGCGCCTTGGTCTGGACGTTGGCCAGATCACCGCCGGTATCGGGCTCCGACAGACCATAGGCGAACTGCAGCTCGCCCCGGGCAATTTTCGGCAGCAGTTCGGCCTTTTGCGTCGCCGAGCCGCTTTCCGAGATATTACCGCCGCCATAAAAGGCGCATTGAATATAAGGTCCCGCCAGACAAACCCCGCCCCGGCCCAATTCCTCGATAACGGCCGTGGCGGCGTACCAATCCTGGCCCTGGCCGCCGTAGTCTTCTTCCACGGTCAGGCCGCAAACGCCTAAAGCCGCCAGTTTGGCGAAGACGTCGCGAGGCCAGGCATGCGCCGCCAGCCATTCCTGGCGCTTTTCGCGGGGACATTCCTGTTCGGTAAAGCGGCGCAAGGTATCGCGCAGCATGACGATGTGTTCCGGCTCATCCGCGAAGTACATGGCTCTTACTCCTGTTTATTCGCCGGTATAGTTGGGCGCCCGCTTTTCGACAAAGGCATTGATCGCTTCCTGGCGGTCCTTCATGGCGTTGGAGCTGACCTCGTAGGCGATTGCCGGTTCCATCACTTTGTTGGCGATATCACGCAGCACCAGGTTCACGGCCGTTTTGGTCCAGCGCACGGCCCAGCGCGGGTTGGCCAGAATTTTGCCGACCATCTCATCGACCTTGGCATTCAGTTCTTCAGCCGGTACCGCATAGTTGATCAGGCCCATGGCGGCAGCTTCGGAGCCGCGCAGCATCTCGCCGGTCAAGAGCATTTCCTTGGCACGGGCGAAGCCGATCAACTGCGGCCAGATCACCGCGCCGCCGTCGCCCGCCACCAGTCCGACCTTGACATGCGGGTCGCCAATCAGGGCCCGTTCGTCGGCGATGATGACATCGCACAACAGGGCGATAGAGGCGCCAAGCCCGGCCGCCGCGCCATTCAGGCGGCAGATGATCGGCTTCTCCATCTCCAGCAGCCCATTGACGATACGCTTGGCATCGGTGGTGATGCCGCGGAATTTCGACTGATCATCGATCATCTCCTGGAACCAATCCATGTCGCCGCCGGCGCAAAAGGCGCGGCCCGCACCGGTCAGAACGATCAGGTCGCTGTCGTCATCGGACTGCGCCTCATAAAAGACATGCGCCAACTCCTCGTGCAGGGGGAAATCAACGGCGTTCATGGGGCCGGCATCGATTGAGATCCACAGCACCCGGTCACGCCGTTCAAAAGTCAGGCGTTCATATTTGTCGAAATTCATGATCATTCTCTCTTCTCGCAATGGCAAACGCGGCGGCCATGGGGAGAGAACCAGTTTGTAGAGGACTATGATCCACCCATGCCCGGACAGCCGACACACAAGCTTCAACAATAGCTATTCGTTGAGAGCAATGGAATGTGACATTGTGACCAACGAATTGTGACCGCTGAATTGTTACCGCGAACGGCTTGCCGCGCTATCAGCGGCCTGGCGGCGGCCTGGTCAAGCCGACGCGAATTTTGGTGTTCGCGGCTGCATTGATGTGGACGTCTGCGCCACTTCTTGGCCGGCTTCATCATGTACCCGATCACTTGGGAAGCTTACGGTCGCCGTGGTTCCGACACCGATTTCGCTGCTCAGGCACAGCTTGCCGCCATGGCTTTCCACCAGACGTTTGGTGATGGCCAAGCCAAGGCCGGTACCTTCCTCGGAATTCGCGGTCAGGGCGCCTTCCAGACGGATAAAGGGCTCCTGCACCCGTTCCAGGTCTTCGGTGTGCATGCCGTCACCACGGTCACGGACGCTGAAACATACTTCGCCAGTCTCGTTGATCTCCATGCCGACCGAGACGAGCGTGTCGGGTTGGGTAAATTTGACTGCGTTCGAGACCAGATTAAGCATTATTTGCCGCAGCCGCCGCTCATCCGCCCGCAGGAACAAGCCAGCGTCGGGGCATTGCAATTCTATCGCAACGCCTTTGCGCCCGGCTTGCTCCTGCAACAGGCGGACGCAATCCATGGCCACGAGACGGCTGTCGAAGACCTGCTCGTCATGTTCCAACTGACCCGCCTCGATGCGCGAGAGGTCAAGAATATCGGAAATCAATGCCAATAAATGCTCGCCGCTGCGATGGATATTGCCGACGTAGCTGGCATAGCGATCATTGTCCATGGGCCCAAAAGTCTCCCGCCGCATGATTTCCGAGAAACCCAGGATGGCATTCAGGGGTGTGCGCAATTCGTGACTGAAATGGGCCAGAAACTCGGACTTCACCCGATTGGCGTACTCCGCGTCTCGTCTTGCCGCTTCCATTTCCGTTTGCTGTTTTCGGCTTTCGGTAATGTCGATGGAAACGATGTCTATACAGTCGAGATCGGCATGGAAGGTCGCGGATGTTTGCAGCCAGACGGTCGAGCCGTCCTTTCGTTGCATCGGGATTATGCGGTCACGGGAAAAGCCGCTTTGCATACCTTCCCGGATCCATTCGGCCCGTGCCTCCGGCGTGGGCCAGTGTTCCATCGATCTGTAATTCTCCAGAAAATCAGCCCGATTTTCATAGCCCAGCATGGTGGCGTCCCGCTCGTTAACGTCAATCACCGTGCCGTCGGAAATCCGTGTGCGGATGATGCCGACCTGGGCGGCGTCAAAAATGCTTTGGTAACGGCGTTCGCTTTCCTGAAGTGACTGGTCCATATGTTTTTGTTGGGTCGTATCGGTGCCGGTGCCGCGATAGCCAAGGAATTGACCCTCGGCATCAAAAACGGGATTGCCGCTAATTCTAAAATACCTTTTGCCGCCATTAGGCGTGGGTAGTGAATATTCAAAATCCCGGAACGGCCTGTGGGCGTCTAGGTCGGCTTGATGAGCAGCCCACTGCTCGGCATCAGCCGCGAGATCCGCCGGATCCACACCATCCGTGCGCAGCTTTCCCAGGCGATCCTCTGGCCGAAAGCCGGTAATTTCAAAATAGCGGTCGGAAACATAGGTGAAGCGCAGATCCCGATCCAGTTCCCAAAACCAGTCCGAAGCCGAGTCGGCGATGTCCTTGAAACGTGCCTCGCTTTGAGCCAAATCAGCGGTGCGCTGTTGAACGCGGTCTTCCAGTTCGTCATGCGCCGCTTTCAAGGCATCGCGCGCCGCTTTCCGGTTGGCAACCAGTATGGCAGTCATCCATATGGCGAATATTGCCAGACCGCGATTGATCAGAACGACCCACCATACGCCGCCAGGCGGGGAGAAAAAATAACCCACGATCGTCAGCACGGTCCCGATACCGGCAAGAACCATGACCGGGCGATTGCCCGACGCCCACAACCCTGGCAACACCAGCGCGATATATGGAACACCGCCGGCCACGCCAAGGGGTAGGGACAGATCAAACGTCAAGATCAGGGCCGCAATCGCCGCGCTTGCAAATAGAATCCTGCCGTCCAATCCCAAAGCCATCGGTCTAATCCTTGGTCTGCATCTCCGGCTATGGTGCGGCCGCGTTTAGGCGGCGCGCACCTGATTCAGGAATTTTTCAACCTCAGCCTTCAGTGAGCCGGATTGCTGCGTCATTTCCTGGGCCGCCGACAATACTTCGCCCGCCGCCGTGCCGGTCTCGTCCGCACCACGGCTGACCTGGGTGATGTTGTCATCCACCTGCTGCGTACCTTTCGCAGCTTCCTGCACATTACGGCTTATTTCACCGGTCGCGGAACCTTGTTGCTCAACCGCCGTCGAGATCGCCGAGGCGATGTCATTGATCTTGCGGATTGTCTCCGCGATGCTTTCGATGGCCTTGACCGCGCCATTGGTCGCGTCCTGGATTGATCCGATCTGGCCGGCGATCTCGCCCGTGGCGCTGGCCGTCTGACTGGCCAGATTTTTCACCTCCGAGGCGACCACGGCAAAGCCCTTGCCGGCATCGCCGGCACGGGCCGCCTCGATCGTGGCGTTCAGGGCGAGAAGATTGGTCTGCCCCGCGATGTCGTTGATTAGATCAACCACTTCGCCGATGCGGTTTGAGGCTTCAGCCAGTTCCTGCATCTGTTGTCCGACATGATCGGCTTCGGATACCGCTTCATTCGAGATCTCGGAGGAATCGGCCACCTGCCGGGAAATCTCCTGTACCGAGGCCGCCAGTTCCTCGGCTGCGCTGGCCACAGTCTGCACGTTCGCCGTTGCCTGCTGTGAAGCTGAGGCGACATTGGCCGACTGCGCCGAAGCCGCCTGCGCGGTGCCTGACATGCTTTGAGCCGAGGTCTCCATCTGGCTGGCCGAACTGGCGACGCTTTGCACCACGCCCATGACGGAGGCTTCGAAACCGTCGGCCATTTGCAGCATCTCCGCCTTGCGTTGCTCCTCGGCGCGAACTTTCTGTTCGGCTTGTTCGGCCTCCATCCGTTCCATTTCAATGGCGTTTTCCTTGAAGACCTCGACCGCCTGGGCCATGGCGCCGATCTCGTCCTTGCGGTCCGCGCCAAAAACCTCAACCGTCTTGTCGCCCTCGGAAAGCTTGTGCATGACGCCCGTCAGCGCGTCGACCGGGCCGGTGATGGAACGTACGATAGCAAAAACCAAGAGAGCCGTTACAGCCAGCAACGCGAATGTCGCCACTGCATAAATCAGAAATACATTCCAGGCTTCGTTTGCCTTTGCCAAGGCGGTTTCATTCAAGGCGGCGGCGACGAAGTCCTCGACTTGCTTCATCAGATTGATCTTGTCGGTAATCCGGGCGAACCAATAAGCCCCCGTTACCCCGCCCATATCGCCGGTCTGGGGTGATGCTATGGCGATTTTGCGCATGCGTGCGACTTCATCGACCACCTTGCCAGTCATGGTTTCTTGATAGAAGGCCCACTCCGCTGGCGTGCCGAACAGGCGGAAGCTCTTGAACAACAAATCCTGCGCCCCGATCAGCTGGACGAATTTATTGTAGATGGCCGGTTGGAATTTGCCCGCGCCAAAACCGGCAGCGCCCATGGCGCGTTCGAGGCCAGCCCGTTCCTTGCCTTGCAGGAAGGCAACGTAGGCGGCGATTTCCTTGCTGACCCCATCGTCGGTGCTGGCAAGAAGCATTTCGCTGACGATGCCAAGTAGCGAGGTGATAGTGCCCGTGTAATATTTTGCCATGCCCGGCACATTGATCGCGAGTTTCTCGACCTGGCCGCGCATGCCGTCAAGTTTGCCGACTTCTGCCACGGCCTGATTGACTGAATTGCCCAGAGACGGCGCATAGGCGGAAAAGTTGAATGTCTTGATGGCTTCGGTCAGTTCGCCGCGGCGGACGTCGGTGCTCTTGCGCTGTCCCGGCAAGGTATCGGCAAAGGATTTGCCCTTGGATGCGATGAAGCCGGCTGATTGGCCCCGTTCTTTTTGCAACTCGTGCGCCAGGGCGCTGATCGTTGGCGCGAATTTGGCCAAAGCGCCCACTCTTTCGAGCTCCTGCGAAGTGCCATATTTATCGACCATTGATACACCGGCATAAAATACCAGCCCGATGACCGGGACCAGCATGCCCATAAGAACCCGTACGCCTACCTTCATATTGCTAAACCAAGAAAACATGTCGCCCTCCGACCTGAATCTGGAAATTCAGACAATCTCTGTAGATGCAAATATCTATTTGTAAAATATTATAAAGATGGTTTCGATTTTGTTAATTTAGGGAGCGATTGTAAAAATATTATTGCATATAAAGAAAGTGTTATGCCATTAGCACTATTATTGGCCTAAGATAGCGTGGAGATTTTATAAGAAAGAGGTCCTGCAGGGGCTGCTGTCTACGCTATTAGCCGTGCTCTGCAATCACAGCCAGAAATGGCGCGGCGAATTTCTTTAACTTTGCCTGACCCACACCATGAATATTGGCGAACTCGGCTTCGGATGCGGGGCGGTTCTGGGCCATGTCCAGCAACGAACGATCCGAGAAGACCACATAGGCCGGAACGTTTCGCGCCTGGGACAGGCTGGAGCGCAGGGCTTTCAAGGCGGCCAGCAACTCCAGATCCCGCTCCGATAATTCTTGCTCCAACTCCTGGCGTTGAGCGGCGCCGCGTTTCGTGGCCGTGCCGCCTTTCGTCCCTGGGACACGGGGTTGTGGCGCGGCATCGGGGCGATAGGGGAAGGCTTCCTCGCCCCGTAATAGCGCTTGGCCACGTTGGCTAAGGGCCATGCCGCCATAGCCTTCCAGATCCAGCTCCAGATAGCCGCCGGCGACCAGCTGACGCAGAATTGATTGCCATTCGGGTTTGCCCCAGCCCTTGCCCATGCCGTGGCTGTCCAGACGCTCGTGGCCGAATTTGCGCACTTTTTCGTTTCTGGCGCCCCATAGAACGTCGACGATATGGGCCGCGCCGAAACGCTGCCCGGTATCGCGTACCGCGCTCAACGCCAGCTGTGCCAGATCGGTGCCGTCCACCGCCGGCGTGGCGTCCGTGCAAAGGTCGCAATGGCCGCAGGCGTCCTTGTCCTCGCCGAAATAGGCCAGCAAGGTCTGCCGCCGGCACTGCGGCGCCTCGCAATAGGCCAGCAGGGCATCCAGGCGTTTATGTTCCTGGCGCCGCCGATCCTCGCCGCCGCCTTCCTGTTCAATAAACTGGCGGCGCATGCGGATATCGCCCAGGCCGTACAGCATCAAGGCCTTGGCCGGTGCGCCGTCCCGGCCCGCGCGGCCAAACTCCTGATAATAGGCCTCCATGCTGCCGGGCAGATCCGTATGCAGGACAAAACGTACATCCGGCTTGTCGATGCCCATGCCGAAGGCGATGGTCGCAACCATGACAATGCCGTCCTCGCGCATGAAACGGTCCTGATTTCCGTCGCGCTGCCATTTCTCCATGCCCGCATGATAAGGCAGGGCCGTAATACCGTCAGCGGCCAGCAAGGCCGCCGTCTCCTCGGTCTTCTTGCGCGACAGACAATAGACAATGCCGCTTTCCCCCTGGTGGCGCCGTACGAAGGACAGGGTCTGCTGTTTCCAGTCCTGCTTGAAGGCCACGGCGAGATGGATGTTCGGGCGGTCAAAGCCCTGCACGAAAATCCGGCCGGCGTCACCAAACAGCTTGTCCGCGATGTCGCGGCGGGTCACAGCGTCCGCCGTCGCGGTCAGGGCCACAAGAGGCACACCAGGGAATAATTCCCGAAGCCGTGACAGATCGCTGTATTCCGGGCGAAACGCCGGGCCCCATTGGGATATGCAATGGGCCTCGTCAACCGCGATCAGCTTGATGGGCAGGCGGGCCAGGGCGGCCAGCATGCGGTCGGTCATCAGGCGTTCAGGCGAGAGATACAATATGGACACTTCGCCACCCGCGACCCGGCGCCAAGTATCGACATTCTCGCCACGGTCCTTGGCGGAATTGATGGTCTCCGCCCGCACGCCGGCCAGCTGCAAGGCGACGACCTGATCCTGCATCAACGCCAAAAGAGGCGAGACAACAATGGTCAAACCACCAAGCGCCAGGGCGGGAACTTGAAAACATAACGATTTTCCCGCCCCCGTGGGCATCACGGCCAGGGCGCTTTGGCCGGCCATGACGGCGTCGATAATCTCCGCCTGACTGGGCCGAAAGCCGGGGAAGCCAAAGACGTCCGCAAGAATCCGGTGCTTCTCGTCCATTACGTCGATTTCAGGCTGCACAGCTTCCATCTCAAGCCATACCATCGCTGCCGGCGCCACAGATCAGCGCGGTGCAGACCGAACCCTTGGGCGGCGCATAAATGCCGGCTTGCAGGGCGGCGATGGCGGCGGCGGCGGACAGTTCCACGCCCAGGCCGAATTCCCGCCACAGCCAGCGCGCCGCCTCGTACATTTGCGCGTCCGTGACCAGGACGATTTCATCAACGTTCTGCTGGATCAGAGCTAGATTGATATCCTCGCTACGACGTGGAGCCAGGGTGTTGGCCTTGGTATCAATCTGCGCCAGCTCCACCAGTTCTCCCGCCGCGACGCTGTCATGCAATGTCGGCGCGCCCACCGGCTCGATACCGATGACAGTGATCTCCGGCTGCAGGGCCTTGGCCGCCATGGCCGCGCCCGAGATCAGGCCGCCACCGCCAATGGAAACCAGCAGAACATCCGTATCGGGGGCATCTGCCAGCACTTCCAGGCTGACCGTGCCCTGTCCGGCGATCACGGCTGGGTCGGCGAAGGGATGGATATAGGTCTTGCCGTCACGTTCCGCCACGGCCAAGGCTTCCCGGTTGGCATCATCCCAGACTTCGCCGTGCATGTGCACGTCCGCCCCCCAGCGGCGCAGATTGTCGGCTTTGCTGGACGGCGTGTTGCCGGGCAGGTAAATCGTCACCGGCACGCCCGCCGCATGGCCGGCACAGGCCACGCCTAGGCCATGATTACCACCAGAAGCGGTGATCAAGCCCCGCGCCTTGGCGGCGTCATCAAGGCTGGTCAGGGCGCTCATGGCGCCCCTGGCCTTGAATGAGCCCGAAACCTGCAGGCATTCCAGCTTCAGGTTCAGGGCAGGATCGCCCGGCAGCGGACTATGCGCCAGGGTAGCCGGCAGAATGGGGGTGCGCCGGACCAGGCCCTCAATGCGCGCGGCGGCGGCGCGCACGTCGTCAATCGTAACGCTAGGGGTAACAGTCGTCATGAAATCAGGCGTCCCCACTCAATTCGGCATAGGCCTCGATTTCCACCTTCATGTCCGGCGCAATCAGGGCGGATACCTCCACCATGGTCGCGGCTGGCCGGATATCGGCAAAGACTTCGCCATGGGCCCGGCCCACATCCTCCGCATCCCCGATATCGGTGACATAGATCACCGTGCGGACCACATCTTCCGGTTTGGCGCCGGCCTCGGCCAACGCGGCCATGATGGTTTTCAGGATCTGTACCGTCTGGCCATAGGCATCGTCGGCGACCATGTTGCCGTCGGGACCAAAGGCCGTGGTGCCCGAGACATGGACGGATTTGCCCACGCGGACGGCGCGGGAATAACCGACCTTGGCCTCCAACGGGCCGCCGGATGAAATGTTTTGTCGGCTCATGAGCGAATCTCCAGTTTCCCCTATCCTACCACGGTTCCACCACCCGCTTGCGGCCGCCATTGCGGCTGGCCTCGGGGAAAGCCGACAGGGTATTGGCCAGAATGGCGCGGGTATCGGCGGGGTCGATAACGTCGTCCACGTGGAAGCGCTGCGCCGTGGCCAATGCCGTGTGATAGGTCTTCAATTCTTCGGTCCGCTGTTTGTGCAGGGCGGCTTTATCGGCTTCATCTTCAATGGCATCGAGTTCGTTGCCATGAATGATATTCACAGCGCCTTCGATGCCCATGCCGCCGAATTCCGCCGTCGGCCAGGCCAGCAACAGATCCGGCGCACAGGCGGCGGCCCCCATAACGTAATAGCCCAGGCCATAGGCCTTGCGCAGCACCACGGTCATGAATGGCGTCGTCGCGTTCGCCAGGGCGGTCAGGATGCGGGCCGAATGCCGGACCAGGGCTGTCTTCTCGATATCCGGCCCGACCATCAGGCCCGGTGTGTCGCAGAGAAACAGCAGCGGAAGATCATACGCATCGCAAAGCTGGATGAAGCGGGCGATCTTGTCCGAGGCATCGCTGTCGATGGCGCCCGCCAGCACCATCGGCTGGTTGGCGATGATGCCGACCGGCCAGCCATCTATTCGGGTCAGGGCGGTCACGGCGGCCTTGCCGAATTTGGGGCGCAGTTCCAGCACGCTATCGTCATCGCATAGCGCCTCGATCACCTTGCGCACGTTGTAGGCCCGGCGCGGGTTTTCCGGAATGATATCCCGCAGCAAATCCTGGGGCGCGGCCTTGCCGGTACCCTGCCGGCCCTGGAAATAGCCTAGATATTGCCGTGCGGCGGCCAAGGCGCCGGCTTCATCCGGGCATAGAATATCGATGGCGCCGGATGCCTCATGGATATCCATGGGGCCGATTTCCTCGGGCGTCAGCCAGCCTCCCAGGGCGGCGGCGACCAGGGGCGGGCCGGCCATGCCCATGGTCGCGCTTGGAATGGCGATGACCACATCGCTCAACCCGGACAAGTTGGCCTGGCCGGCAAAGGCCCGCCCGGTGACCAAGGCAACGGTCGGCACCTTGCCCGACAGGCGGGCGTAGGTCACGAATGTAGGGTTGGTGCCTCGTGCGGGCAGAATCATATCGTGCGGCCGGGCCCCGCCGCCGTCCCACCAGCCGACCACGGGCCAGCCGTTGCGCTCGGCCAGACGAAACATACGATCCGTCTTGCGGTGATTGATGGCGCTTTGCGTGCCAGCATAAACCGTATAGTCATAGCCGACCACGACGATCGGATTACCGTCCACCTTGGCCGTGCCCATGACCACGCCATCGGCCTGGCCCGCCATGTCATCCCTGGCGGGTGCTGCCAGGCCGCCGTATTCGACAAAGCTGCCATCGTCCGTAAAGGCGGTAATCGAGGCGCGAATTGTATTCAGGCCGCGTTTTTCCTGCCGGGCCACGGCATCGGGCCGCGCCTCGTCCAGGCGGGCGTTGCGTGCGGCCAGGACTTCGGCCAGGTCCGCGCGGGTCTCGTTCTCGTTACTCATGCCTAGATATCTATGGTGGCGAAGCCGTTGGAGAGGACGATCAGTTCTTTTTCGGGCACGGAAGTGGTGAAATAGATCTCGTCGTCGTCCTCCCAGATATGGGTTTGAAGCATATCGCCGGGGATCACGGGAGCGGCAAAGCGCGCCGAAAAGCTCAACAGTTTTTCCGGCTGATAGCCGCAGGCCGTCCGCACCACCGCGTGGCAGGCGTGGCCATAAGTACACAGACCATGCAGGATGGGCTTTTCAAAACCGGCGGCGGCGGCGAAATCAGGGTCGCAATGCAGTGGATTGCGGTCGCCCGAAAGGCGATACATCAAGGCCTGACGGTCCAGGGTTTGGAATTCGACCACGTGATCGGCGGGCCGCATGGGCGCTTTCGGCAGGGGTTCGGGCGAGCCCTGGGGGCCGCCGTAGCCGCCGTCGCCACGGGCAAACAGAACCGAGTCCATGGTGCAGAGCTTGTCGCCGCTGGCCTTGTCGGTCAGAACCGTCTGCAACAATATGATGGCGCCGCGTCCCTCGCCCTTGTCAAAGGCGTCCGTGGCCCGCACATCCGAAATAACCGTCGCCGCCGCCGGCAGGGGTTGGTGCAGGGTCAAACGCTGTTCGCCGTGCACGGTCTTCACCACATCAATGCCGCAATCCCAGAAAATGCTGTCGTCAAAGGCAATCGCCGTAGCCTGGGAGGGCATCACTTTCTGGGCTTTTTCATAGCAAAATGCCAATTCCTGGCGATCCATCTGATCCGCGCCCATGCCGATGCCCAGGGCGTAGTACATGGAGTCCCGCTCCGTATAGGTGAATTCCTTGCCCATGGCCTGCAGAGCCATCAGGCTGTCTTGCGTGACCGCCATAATCTACCTCCCAACTTTCTTGCGGGGCCGCTTTTGCGCCTCCGCCGAACATGTTATCACAAGCTAAATCTGAAGGTATGGAGGAACTGATGGCCTACGAAACATTAAGCCTGAGCGTCGAAAACGGCATCGCCCATGTGCAGCTGACCCGCGGTGCGAAATTCAACACCATGAACAAGGCTTTCTGGCCTGAAATGGTCGCGGTTTTTAACGAAATTGAAGAGGATCCCACCGCCAGGGTGGTGGTTTTCTCGGCCCAGGGCAAACATTTCACCTCCGGCCTGGATTTGAATGACTTCGGCCCCGGCCTGATGGGCACGGACAGCGAACCAGCCCGCAAGGCCGAGGCCGTGCGCCGCTCGGTCCTGCGTATGCAAGAGACCATGTCAGTGGTCGACCGCAGCCGCCTGCCCGTGTTGATGGCGGTGCAGGGCGCCTGCATTGGCGGCGGTATCGACCTGATTTCGTCCGCCGATATGCGCTACTGCACCGAGGATGCGTTCTTCTGCATTCAAGAGACCAATATCGGCATGACGGCGGACGTGGGCACCTTGCAGCGGCTGCCCCATATCATCCCCCACGGCATCGTGCGGGAGCTGACCTATACGGGCCGGCGCATGATGGCGGCGGAGGCACGGGAGTGCGGCATGGTCAATCAGGTTTTCGCCGATCAGGAAGCGCTGTTGGCCGGCGTCATGGCGATCGCCGCCGAAATCGCGGCGAAGAGCCCCATTGCCACCGTGGGCAACAAGGAAATGCTGAACTATGCCCGCGACCATTCCATTCAGGACGGCCTGAACTATATCGCCACCTGGAATGCCGCCATGCTGTCCCGCGCCGATCTGGGCGAAGCCTTCATGGCCAAGACGGAAAAACGCGAGACCAAATACGCCGATTTGGATCCGACGACAAAGCTTGCTTAGGGCATGGATCACAAGCCCGTCAGATTCATCCATCGGCAGTAGCACGGCGTAACCATCAGGCCCGAATATCGCCGCCGCGTACAGTGGCCCTGGATGCCCGGATCAAGTCCGGGCATGACAGTTTGGCTATTTTACAACCTCTTATTCGTCATTGCCGGGCTTGACCCGGCAATCCATGTTGAAGTTGGCGCAACCCATTAATGGAAGAACGGCGGCGCGCTCTGTCGTCCCTTTAATCCTCGCCCAGCTTTTTCCAGACGCCGGATGCGGTCATCACCGGCTTGCCGTCGATTGACAGCTGGCCCTTGATGAAGATCAGCGAGCGGGTCTCTCGGGTGATGGCGCCGGTGCATTCGATCCAGTCACCGCTTCTGGCACCTGACAAATAGTCCACGTTCAAGGTAATGGTGGCGCACGGCGTGCCCGCGGCCCGTTCCCAGACCATGTTGCCCAAGGTGTGGTCGGCCAGGGTGAACAGCATGCCGCCGTGAACCACCTCACGGCGGTTTTCGTGATGGCGCGCGGCGTGAAAACCGCAGGCATAGCCGTCGTCGTCCCATTTTTCATAAAGGGGGCCGACGAAGCTTTCAAAGGTTTCACTGCTGGCGGCCGGTTGAAACCCGGCGGGTACTTCCGCGCTCATGCATAACTCCATAACGGCGACAAAATCTGCGTGGCCCCGGTTTAGCCTGTTTGCGGCGTTTTTTGAAGGTGGTATTAGTTTCCCATTGGATTCGCATGGGGCAAATTCATATGGGGAGCTATTCATGACCGTCACTATCTACCACAATCCGCGCTGCACCAAATCCCGGCTGACGCTGCAACTGCTCAAGGACCGCGGCATCGAGCCGACGGTAGTCGAATACCTGAAAACGCCCCCCGATGCGGAAACTTTGAAAGGTATTCTGGATCTGCTGGGCCAGGCACCCCGCGAATTCATGCGCACCAAGGAAGAGGCCTATGCCGCCAACGGCCTGGCGGATGAATGTCTGGACGAGGGGCAGTTGATTGCGGCGATGGTGGCCAACCCGATCCTGATCGAACGGCCGGTGGTTCTGGCCAACGGCAAGGCCGCTGTGGGCCGGCCGCCGGAGAACGTCGAGGAAATTCTGTAGCGGTGGCTTTATTCGGTAATGCGCCGGCCGGTAATCAGGGCCTCGAGAACGTCGAGATTCTCGGCACTAAGGTCATCAAAGCGCAGGGCGGTTTCATTTTCTTCTTCGTTGATGCGGACGATGGTTGCCCAGGCATCGATAGACAGCTGCCGGCCCTTGCGTTCGCCCGAAACACGGATGCATAGGTTTTCGCACAATTTCCGGTCGGGAATAATGCCTTCCACGCGGATGCCGCCCAGGCCCCAGTCGCAACTGTCATATTCGACGCCATCGGCCTCCAATTTAAGTTGCAACAAAGTCAATCGCCGATCCCGTCGGTGATTGTGTATTCCGGCAGAGCTAAAGCTGATTCTTCGCATGGCGGCAATCTCCTATCCTCAGGATAGGAACGGAGGGTTCACGAAAGGTTAAGCGGCCCTGATTTCAGCAGCGTTTTTTCAACCATCATTTTCGGCAAAAGCATCGCGTAGGGCCGCCGTGATCTGGTCGATCGCCACCTTGCCCTGGTCGACCGCGTCGGCCAGGGAGACAAAGCCGTGCACCATGCCTTCGTAGTTGGCCAATGCCACCTTCACGCCGGCCTCGTGCAGGCGTTCGGCGTATGCGATGCCCTCGTCACGCAGGGGGTCATATTCGGCCACGATCACCAGGGCCGGGGGCAGGCCCGACAGATCCTCGGCCAACAGCGGCGCGAAGCGTGGATCGGTGGCATCCTCGGGCTGGTCCAGATACTGGTCATAGAACCACAGGATATTGGCCCGGGTCAGCAGCATGCCTTCGGCGAATTCATGATGGGACGGGGTTTCGGGCGCGCCGCCCGCCACGGGATAGATCAGGACCTGTAACAGGGGCGGGATGTCGCCCTCGTCCCGGATGCCGATGGCGGTGACGGCTGTGATATTGCCGCCCGCGCTGTCGCCGGCGATGGCGATGCGCCGGTTATCGCCGTCCAGTTCGTGGGCATGATCACTGACCCATTGATACGCCTCCAGGCCGTCATCGACGGCGGCGGGGAATTTATGCTCGGGCGCCAATCGGTAGTCCACCGAGACAACGATGCATTCGGCCATGTTGGCCAGCACCCGGCACAGGCTGTCATAGCTGTCCAGGCTGCCGATGACGAAGCCGCCGCCATGGTAAAACACCAATATGGGCAGTTTCTCGCCGGCTTTTGGTTGGTACGGCGTATAGATGCGGATCGGAATCTCGCCTTCCACGCCGTCGATCCAGCGGTCTTCGGTGCGGAACACGTCCTCGGGCCGCACGTTCAGGGCCGGCGCCGTTTCCTCGAAAATATCCCGTGCTTCCTGGGCGGAAACGGTATGCAGTTCGGGATAGGGCGATTGTTCGACCAGTTCCAATACGTACTTAACCTGCGCATCCAGCGTCATCTGCCGCCTCTTTCCAATTTGCCGCGAGAATCCGCCATGACGGCGTTCCCCGATTGCTCTATGTTGCCGCTCATATGGCGTCAATCTGGAGAAATTTTCAATGACCGAGACACAGCCGACCACAATCCGCCTGCACAACAATGACAACGTGGTCGTGGCCCGCGACGAAATCGCCCAAGGCTACAATGTTGCCAGCGAAGCGGTCGCCGCCAACGCGATGATCCCGGCCGGGCACAAAATCGCCACCCTGCCCATCGCCAAGGATGAACCAGTGCGCAAGTACGACCAGATCATTGGTTTCGCAAGCGCCGATATCAAGCCCGGCGATCACGTCCACACCCACAACGTCATGGTCAAGGATTTTGACCGCGATTATATGTTCGGCGCCGACGTCACGCCGGTAGATTACGTGCCCGAACATCAACGGGCCACGTTCCAGGGGTTCCGCCGGGCCGATGGCCGCGTCGCGACGCGCAATTATATTGGTGTGCTGACCTCGGTGAACTGTTCGGCGACGGCAGCCCGTATGATCGCCGATGCCTTTCGCGGCGATGCGCTGGCGGACTTCCCCAATGTGGATGGCGTGGTAGCCTTGACCCACGATTATGGTTGCGGCGGCTGTTCCGGGATCGGACTGAATTATATCCAGCGGACGATTTCGGGCTATGCCAAGCATCCGAATTTCTCCGCCAATCTGTTGGTCGGCCTGGGCTGCGAGGCGAACCAGATCGGCGCCATGATGGAGGCGGAGAAATTAAGCGCTTCCGACAAGCTGCAGGCCTTCACGATCCAGGATTCAGGCGGTACGGAGAAAACCGTGGCCCGCGGCATTGGCCTGATCAAGGAAATGCTGGCCGATGCCAACCGGGTGTCGCGGGAGACCATTCCCGCAAGCGAGCTGATCCTGGGCATGGAATGCGGCGGCTCGGACGCCTATTCGGGCATTTCGGCCAATCCGGGCCTGGGCGCGGCGGCGGATCTGCTGGTCCGCCATGGCGGTACGGCTTGTCTGGCGGAAACGCCGGAAATCTATGGCGCCGAACATCTGTTGACCCGCCGCGCGGTGAGCCGGGAAGTGGGCGAGAAGCTGGTCGCGCATATCAAATGGTGGGAGCAATATACCGCCGCCATGGGCGCCGAGATGAACAATAACCCTTCGCCCGGCAACAAGGCCGGCGGCCTGACCACGATCCTGGAAAAATCCCTGGGCGCCTCGGCCAAGGGCGGCACCACCAATCTGGTGGACGTCTATCCCTATGCCGAGCAGATCACCGAAAAGGGCTTTGTCTTCATGGACACGCCTGGTTATGACCCGGCCTCCATCACCGGCATGATCGCGGGCGGCGCCAACGTGGCCTGCTTCACCACCGGACGGGGTTCGGTCTTTGGCTCGAAACCGGCGCCTTGCCTGAAGCTGGCCACCAATTCCACCATGTTCAACCGCATGGAAGGCGACATGGACATCAATTGCGGCCAGATCGTCGACGGCGCGGCCACCATTGATGAACTGGGGCAGCAGATTTTCGACCTGATCCTGGCCACAGCCTCGGGCGAGCCTTCGAAATCCGAGGCCCTGGGCATTGGCGATGACGAATTCGTTCCCTGGACGGTGGGTGCCATTCTATAGAGTTGCGGCATGAACTTTCGTCTTGATGGCCGGCGGGCGCTGATAACCGGCTCCAGCCGGGGTCTGGGCCTGGCCATTGCCCAGGCCATGGCCGAACAGGGCGCCAGTGTGCTGATCAACTCCCGCAGCGCCGATGATTGTCAGGCGACGGCAGAGGCCCTGGAGGCAAATGGCCAGGATGCATATGCCCTGCCGTTCGATGCCAACGACGGGCCGGGCCGGGAAGCGGCCATGGCGGGCCTGGATAGGGGCATCGATATTCTGGTCAACAATGCGGGCATCAATCACCGCGCGGCCATGGCGGATTTTGACGAGGAAGCCTGGCGCAAGGTGCTGGACGTCAACCTGACGGCGCCGTTCCTGCTGGCCCAATTGGTGGCACCGGGCATGGTGCAACGGGGTTGGGGCCGGATCATCAATATTGCCTCGATCATGGCGCAGATCGGCCGCGCTACCATTCCGGCCTATGTCTCCTCCAAACACGGCCTGGCCGGTCTGACCAAGACGCTGGCCATCGAACTGGGCCCCCACGGCGTTACCGTGAACGCCATCAATCCGGGCTTCTTCACCACCGAGATGAACGCGCCCCTGATGGCCGATGCCGAATTCGACGCCATGGTGCGGGGCCGCACGCCGCTGGGACGCTGGGGCGATCCGGCCGAATTGGCGGGCGCGGCGGTGTTTCTGGCCTCGGACGCGGGCGGCTATGTCAACGGCGCTTCACTGACCGTCGACGGCGGCATGACGGCGTCGTTCTAAGATTATGGCCGGCATCGACTTAGTCGTCTTCGATATGGATGGCGTTCTTTGCCACTATGATTTTCCCCGGCGTCTGACATGTCTGGCGGAGAAAACCGGGCTGGACGCTGAATTCATCGACCAGAAGATCTTCCGCTCCGGCTTCGATGATCAGGGCGATCAGGGCCATTACTCAGCGGCGGAATATCTGCGGCAATTCGGTGAGCACCTGGGCGTGCCCGTGTCACGGCAGGATTGGCTGTGGGCCCGGCGTCTGCCCATGACACCGAACAAGGACATGCTGGCGTTGGTGGCACGCTTGCAAAGGCAGGGGATGGCGGTCGCCATGCTGACCAATAACGGTCCATTGCTGAAGGAAGGTCTGGGCGAGGTCTTTCCAGCCGCGGCTGATCTGTTCGGTGAGCGGGCTTTCTTTTCCTGCCAATTATCTTCGACCAAGGAAGATCCGGCGATCTTTCATGCCTTGCTCGAAAAGCTCCAGGCCCGTCCCGAAGGCACATTGTTTATTGATGATTCAGAAGTCTATATCGCCGCCGCCCGGCAAGCCGGCCTGCACACCCATCACTTCACTGGCATAAATAGCCTGCTGGCGGCATTGCGGCGGTTAACCATTTTGATCTGAATCAACGCGCGTTATGGCAAGCGGCCTACAATTGTGGCGATTTAACCGAAAGGAAATTGCCATGGCTACTGGTGAAATTTGGTATCTGGTACTTGTTTTCGCGGTTTTCGGCGGGTTCATGGGAACGCTTGCCGTGCTCTCCAGGGGCGAGGGATAGTAACCGGGCCTTATAGTTGGCCCGGCTAACGGGTTTCCATTCGCACAAGCTGGCCTTATGAATGGTCATTATGGCCGTGCCTATCGTGCATCATCCCTGCTACGTCGAGCCGCTGCCGCACCGGCAGGGGTTTCCCATGGGCAAATACGCCCGGCTGATCCAGTTGCTGCGCCAGCAGGGCCTGGCCACGGCGGGAACCTGCCATGCGCCGGACCTGGCGCCGCGCTGGTGGTTGGAATTGGCCCATGATTCCGATTACGTGGATGCCATAATGCAGCAAACCGCCGATAGCACGGTGATGCGCCGCATTGGCCTGCCACTATCACCGCAGCTTGTAACCCGCGCCCAAGCCGGCGTTGGCGGCACGGTGTTGACCGCTCGTCTGGCCCTGCAACGGGGCATCGCCTGCAACAGCGCCGGTGGCAGCCATCATGCGGGCATCGGCCATGGGGCGGGCTATTGCGTCTTCAACGATGTCGCCGTGGCGGCGCGTGTGTTGCAGGCCATGGGCCTGGCCATGCGGATGCTGGTGATTGATCTGGATGTGCATCAGGGCGACGGCACGGCGGAAATTTTTCGTGGCGACGGCGCCGTCTATACCTTTTCCATGCATTGCGAGGATAATTTCCCGGTCCGCAAGCAGCCGGGCGACCGCGGCGTTGGCCTGGCGGTAGGTACCGGGGATGAGGTCTATCTGGATATTCTGCAGGGGCACCTGGACGAAATCCTGTCCGGCCCGCCACCCGATCTGGTTTTCTATAACGCCGGCGTCGACCCGCATGGCGCCGATCGTCTGGGCAAATTGGCGCTTAGCGATGATGGCCTGGCCCGGCGCGATGCCATGGTGATCAGCGCCTGCGCCGCGCGAGGGCTGCCGGTTGCCTGCGTGCTGGGCGGCGGCTATGCCAAGGACGCCGGCGCCCTGGCCCAGCGTCATGGCCTGCTGTACGCCGCCGCCGATCATTGTTATCGTAACCGCGCTACTGGATGAAGAATTCGCAAAACGAATTTCATGGGGACTTTAATGAGCAAGTATGTCGACTATTACGCCTCCCTGGCCTCACCCTATACCTATATGGGCGGGCGGCGGTTGCCGGAGATTATCGAAAACACCGGCGCTGATTTTCATATCAAGCCGATCATGGGCGGCCAGGTCATGGCCGCGACCGGCGGTCTGCCCGTGGCCAAGCGCCATCCGGCCCGATTGGCCTATCGCTTGGTCGAGCTGGCGCGGTGGAAACGCCACTGGTCGATCCCGATGAATATCGAGCCGAAATTCTTCCCCGTGAATGACGCTAACGCGGGCCAGATGGTTATCGCCGCCCGCCAGGCCGGACAGGACGCCATAGCGCTCTCCAACGTCTTTCTGGCCTGCGTCTGGGAAGGGGAGCAGGACATCTCGGATACCGCGACCCTGATCGCGGCGGCCAATGGCGCTGGTTTTGATGGCGACGGCCTGGCGGCGAAGATCGGCGATGACGCCGTGATGGCGGAATATCAGGCCAATACGGACGAGGCGATCGAGCGCCAGGTTTTCGGCATGCCCTGGTTTATTCACGACGGCGTGCCCTATTGGGGGCAGGACCGCATCCGTTTTCTGGCCCGCGCCCTAGCCGACTAAGCCATCGGCCATGGCCCCCAAGGTCATCATCAATCCGGCGGCGGGGCAAGGCGCCGCCGGAAAGGCCTGGCCGGGCATCGAGGCGCGGCTGCGGGCCGCCTTGGGCGAGATCGATGTTTCCATGACGGCCCGGGCCGGCGAGGAAGCCGCCCTGGCGCGGCAGGCCCTGGCCGAGGGTCACAATCATTTCATCGCGGTCGGGGGTGACGGCGCCATGAATGGGGTGTTGAACGGCATCATGGGCGAAGATGACGCCCCGGCCCACGATGCGGTGCGCCTGTCGGTGGTTCCCGCCGGTACCTCGAACGAGATGGCCCGTGCCCTTGGCGTGCATGGAAATGTGGATGGGGCCATTGATGCCATCGCATCGGGCCGGGAACGGCATTTTGATCTGCTGCGGGCGGACTGCACCGGCCTGGACGGTGGCGCGCACCGCCACCACGGCGTTCTGAGCATCGCCTGGGGCGGCGTGGCGGAAGTGACCTACCGCGTCAACCAGGCGAGATTTCTCAAGAAACTTGGCGGGCGATTTAGCTATTACATCAACGCTCTGATGGTTACCTTGAGCTATCCCAAACGCCGTGGTGACGTGCTGATCGACGACAGAAGAATGACCGACCTGCTGCATTATGCGGGGCTGATCTGTAATCTCGAAATTGTCGGCGGCGGCATGCGGCTGGCCCCCGGCGCCGACCATACGGACGGCATCGCCAACTTGGTTTTATTCAAGGATATCCTCCGCCGGGATATCATCCTGCAAAAACCTTCCTGGTTGTTCGAGGGCCACCACATCGAGCATCCGGAGATCGACTTTATGCCCGGCCGCGAATTCGCGGTTACCGGTTCGGCGGAGGCCCGCGTCGATGCCGACGGCGAGACAATCGGCTATCTACCCCTCAAGGTTAAAACCCTGCATCAGGCCTTGGCTGTGATCGGTTGAGCAAAATTCATGGAGTAAGCGATGCTTAAGGACCGCTACGGGAATACCTTGTCGACCGCCTCGGCGGCGGCGCGCGACGCCTATGTTGATGGTGTCGACCGTTTTCTCTCCGCCGCGCCGGGGGCCGTGGATGCCTTTACCACGGCGGCGGCGGAAGATCCGAACTTTGCCCTGGCCCATGTGGGGCTGGCCCGCAGCTATCAATTACTGGGCCAGGGCGAAACCATGGCGGCGGCCACGGCGGCGGCACGCGGCGCCGCGACGGGCCTGACGGCACGCGAGGCGGCGCATGTGGCGGCCATGGGCCTGTTGCTTGATGGTGACGGGCCCGCCGCCTACCGGGCGATCAGAAAGCATATGCTGGACTATCCCCGCGATGCCCTGGTGGCGCAGACCTGCACAGGGGTTTTCGGCCTGATCGGATTTAGCGGCCAGCCGGGACGGGAGGCGGAACAACTCGCCTTTACCTCCGCCCTGGCGCCTCATTATGGCGATGATTGGTGGTTCCTGGCACAACATGCTTTTTCCCAGGTCGAAGCCGGCCAGACCGGACCGGCGACCGAAACAATCGAGCGCGCCCTGGCGACCCATCCGCGCAATGCCCACGGCGCCCATATCCGAGCCCATATCTATTATGAAGCCGGCGAAACCGATGCCGGCTATCGTTACGTCGGGGAGTGGCGAAAGGATTACGACAAGGCCGGCGCCATGCATTGCCACATTGCCTGGCATGTCGCGATTTGGGCCCTGGAACGGGGCGATCTTGAAACCATGTGGGCGGTGATCGATGCCGATGTGGCGCCGGACGCGGCCTGGGGGCCGACGCTGAACGTCCTGTCCGACAACGCGGCGTTCCTTTACAGGGCCGAACTGGCGGGGGTGGAGGTGCCGGCCCAACGCTGGCAGGCTGTCAGCGACTACGCCGCGCGCCTGTTCCCCAACCCCGGCATTGCTTTCGCCGATGTGCACGCGGCCCTGGCCCATGCCATGGCGGGCAATGGGGAGGCTTTAGGCAAAATCATATCGGATGCAAAAGGGCCCGCTGGCGAGCTGGTGGCGATCATCGCCGAAGCATTTCAGGCCGTCGCCGCGAAAAACTGGCCGGAGGTAGAGGCGCGTCTGACCTGCGCCATGGCCGGCCACGAAAGGATCGGCGGCAGCCGTGCCCAGCGTGACCTCCTGGAATACACCTTGGCCGGCGCCCTTGTGCGGCAAGGCCGGGGAGCGGAGGCGAACCTCCTTCTCGCCACCCGGCGCCCGCTCAAGGTCGCGGCTAGCGCGGTGCAGGGTCTCTAACCGCCATCCAATGCCCGGCGGATGGAAAACGCCAACTCCTGCGCGCTGTACGGTTTGCCCAATAGGTTGCGCGTAAGGCCGGCGAGATAGTCGTCCGTGGCCTCTGTGTCTTCCTCGCGCCTTTTGGCGAAACCGCTGGTCAGCTGGATCTTGAGCGCCGGATAGGCCTTGTGTGCCGCCGAAGCCAGCTGATAGCCATCGAATTCACCGGGCATAATGACATCGCAGAACATCAGGTCGATATCCTGCCGGGCCTGGAGAATTTCCAAGGCTTCCTTGCCATTGAGAGCGGTGGCGGTTTTGTATCCCAGGCCGTTGAGATGCGTGACCGCGATATCGAGCAGGAAATCCTCGTCTTCCACGACCAGGATGGTTTCATAACCCCGCGGCAGCTCCATACTGCTTTCTGGCGGGGGATCGGACTGTATCGTTTCAGTGCCGCCGCGGGGCAGGAATATGCGCAACGTGGTTCCTGAACCAGGTTCCGATGCGACCACGATATGGCCGCCCGAACGTTGGACGAAGCCATAAACCATGCTGAGGCCAAGACCTGTGCCCTTGCCGGTTTCCTTGGTCGAAAAGAACGGTTCGAATATTTTTTCCTTAACCTCGGCCGTCATGCCTGTTCCGTTGTCACTCACCGAAATCATCACGAAATCCCCGGCCTTGGCCGATGGCACGTAGCTGACGAATGCGTCGTCGAGCACTCTGTTCGCGGTCTCTATGACCAATGTGCCGCCTTCGGGCATGGCGTCGCGGGCATTGAGGGACAGATTAACAATAACGTCTTCAAGGTCACCGGGCACAATCTCGACGGGCCACAGGTCATCCGCCAAATGGGTTTCCACGTTGATTGATGCGGTCAGGGATTTGGCGATGAATTCCTGAATTCGGACAATTAGTTCGTTCGCCATCGTAGGCTCGGCCTCTCCGGGCCTGCGGCCTGAAAAAACAAGGAGCTTCCTGGTAATATCGGCGCCGCGCTGGGTGCCTGAAATTGCGGCATCGGCATACTTTAAGACCTTCGGATCATCCTTTACCCGGCTTCGCACAAGGTCCAGATTACCCATGACAATGCCGAGGATATTGTTGAAGTCATGGGCGATGCCGCCTGTCAGCTGTCCAATGGCCTCCATCTTCTGGGAGCGGCGAACCTGCTCTTCCAAGGCCTTGCGCTCGGTGATGTCGATTATACTGACAGGAATGCTCTGGAATCCCTCTTTCGTCTCGGGTATCTGAAACGTAATAATGGCATTGATCACCCTGCCGTCGAGGGCTTGAAAGGTTGCCTCCGAACGAAAAACCTTCTGTCCGTCCCAGATGGCGCAAAGCTCGTCCCGGAACACATCGGTCGCATCGTCGCCAAAGGTTTCGTCAATCCGATAAAGAAGCTTGTCGTGGTCGTCGGCACCAAACAATTTCAAAGTCGCTTCATTCACCTGCACGACTTGGACCATTTTGGCCATCTCGGCGATGACATCAGGGTTTTCCGCCAAATAGCGGCGAAAGTCAGTCACGCCTTCGCGGCGCAGTTCATCCAACGAATTGATGACTTCTGAAAAATCCTCGTTCCAGATGGAAACTTCGGCGTTCTCGAACAAACGGCGGAAGCGCCGTTCACTCTCATGCAGCCTTTGCATGGAATCAGCCAGCTGTGACTGCATGGAATTGACGGCGTTGGCGACCTGGCCCAATTCGTCCACCGAACCCGATTTTGACGCGGCGCGGTCCAGCACGAGGGGGGATGCTGAAATGTCGAAAGACATGGACGAGGTGTGGCGGGCTAGCGCCGAGAGATGGCGGGTGACGAGTTGGCGGAATATCAGAAACAGGGCGCCGGCCAGGAAGAATATCCAGATTGCGAAATAGGCTAGCGATTCCAAGGCCTGCAGAATGACATGGTCATAAATCGCCTGCTGTCCCACCATGACGGTCAAGCTGCCCAGACTATGTTCCTTGCCATTTTGGACAAAGATTAGTGGGAATTTTTCAACAATGACATCGGCGGAGCTTTCCGCGCCTGCTTTCCAAACCGGCCCCTGCAGCGGCCTTACCTCGGCGTACACAAACCCCGGTGTATTCAGTATGCCCTGCAATTCAAGCTCAATCTGCCTCTCGGAAAAATGCCAGACGCTGGCGGCAAGACTTGGCCCGTGGGATTTTCGAACGTCCTCGAAACGCAAATTAACGAATTCAATTTCCGCTCTGTATTCGTAGTAGGTTTGCACCGCCGTCGTAATAATTGTCGCGGTGATGCCAAGAATGACCAGGGCCATCGCCAGGCGACCGGCTATGGAGCCCGACAATCCCGGTTGACCGGGCGCGGTTCTTGCATCACTGGATTTCACGGGCACACGCGTCTTCCATTAATTTCGCTTGCTGTAGACACCATTGGCCAGGCCATCCATCAGCAGTTGATAGGTTCCGTTTTTTCTAATTTTTTTGAGGCCCCGGTTGAGCGCGTCGAGAAAAAACCGGCTGTGTTTGCTTTGCTTTGAGATCAGCAAATAATCAAATTTGGCGACCGCCCGTGATACTGGAAGAGAGGCGATCTTGCCACGTTGCCCGGGGGTAAAACGTTCGTTTAGAACCGGGGTAGCGACGTGTTCCTTGCTAATGACCGCATGAACCCGCCCTGCCAACAACATGGCAAACCCCTGCTGCAGTTCGCTTAGGCGGACCGCCTTGAACACCCCGCGTTTTTCAGCATCCTGAAACGCCTCGCCATAATTGTGGCCGATTATGCCGGCAATGCTGAGTCCCTTCAGCCTGGTGAAATCGGGCTCATCCGGATCCCAACCTATCAGTGTTCCGGCCAGGAAGAAGAATTTCTCCACATCGACCGCGATGATCGGCGCGCTGTAGTGGAAGTCTTTTTCGCGTCCATCGCGTTTGGCCCACGGCAAGGTCGCGTCCATGGTGCCGGTTTGGGCCAGGATGTATGACCGCGCGCCGGGAAAGAATTCATAATGGGTTTTAATACCCTCCAGTTTGAAGGCGGCTGTAACGATCGCCGCATCAACACCGAAGTCCTTCAACGTTTTCGAGGTATAGGGCGGATATTCCTCGGTCGCGATCACTATGGTCATGGGCTTCTCCGCGGCGGCCGCGGTCGCACCAGTCAAGGCCGCCAGCAGATATATCGCTGATGGCGCAATGCCCGCCGTCCAAAAACGCCCGCGACAAAACCTCATTCGCTGCCTCTTAAGACAATCTAATCAGCCACTTTCTTTTGTTTATGGTCACATGGATCATGGCAATAAGACAACGACACTATTGGCGGGTAATATTACGGCCATTTCCTAGTAGGAACGCGGCATGCCCAGAACATGCTGGCCGACGAAACCCAGGATCAGGTTGGTCGAAATGGGCGCCGTCTTGAAGATGCGCGCCTCGCGCCACTTCCGCTCAATATGGTATTCCTTGGCAAAGGCAAAGCCGCCATAGGTCTGCATGCAGGCCTCCGCCGCTTGCCAGGTCGCTTCCGAGGCCAGCATCTTGGCCATGTTGGCCTCGGCCCCGCAGGGCTGGCCGGCATCAAACAGCGCCGCGGCCTGACGCACCATCAGTTCCGCCGCCTTGATCTGAGCATAGGCATTGGCGATGGGAAACTGGATGCCCTGATTGGCGCCGATGGGTTTGCCGAAGACCACCCGTTCGTTGGCATAGGCCGTCGCTTTCTCGGTAAACCAGCGGCCATCGCCAATGGCTTCCGAGGCAACCAGCACCCGCTCCGCATTCATGCCGTCCAGGATATAGCGGAAACCCTTGCCTTCCTCGCCGATCAGATTTTCCACCGGCACCTTCAGGTCATCGAAGAACACCTGATTGGTATTGTGATTGATCATGGTTGGTATGGGCGTGATTTCCAGGCCGTTGCCCAGGCCTTCGCGCAAATCAACGAGGATGGTGGAAAGACCCTCCGTACGCTTGGCGACCTCTTCCACCGGCGTGGTCCGGCAAAGCAGCAGCATCAGATCGGATTGCAGGGCGCGCGAGGTCCAGACCTTCTGGCCGTTGACCACGTAATGATCGCCCTGGCGCACGGCGCGGGTTTTCAACTGAGTGGTGTCCGTGCCGGTGGTGGGCTCGGTCACGCCAAAGGCCTGTAGGCGGATATCGCCATTGGCGATACCGGGCAGGTATTTACGCTTCTGCGCTTCGCTGCCGTGGCGCAACAAGGTGCCCATGATGTACATCTGGGCATGGCAGGCGGCCGCCGAACAGCCCGAGGCGTGGATTTCCTCCAAAATGACCGAACCGGCGCGGATCGGCAGGCCGGCGCCGCCATATTCCTCCGGTATCAGGGCGCCCAGATAGCCCGACTCGGTCATGGCATTGACGAATTCGTGCGGGTATTCCGCCACCTCGTCCTTGTCATGCCAATATTCCAGCGGGAAATCGGCGCAAACCTTGCGCACACCATCGCGAATTTCCGGGTAATCTTCGCCCAGGGTCATTTGCGTCAGGCCTGAATCTTCAGTCATCAAATCTACTCCTTTACCTAATGTCCTAGCGGCCCATGAAACGCGGCTTGCGCTTTTCGTTGAAGGCGATGACGCCTTCGCGCCGGTCCTCGGTGGGGACCAGGCGGTTATAGGCCTCGATCTCGATGCCCAGGGCGGTGGTCAAATCCGTGCCCATGCCCAGATTGACCGAGCGTTTGGCCTGGCGCACGGCCAGGGGCCCGTTGCCGGCAATGCGCTCCGCTACTTTCAGAGCAGCAGGCATCAGCTCATCGGCGGGCACGACCTTGTTGACGATGCCCCAATCCAGGCCTTCCTCCGCCGTGAACGGCGTACCTGTATAAAGAATTTCCTTGGCCCGGCGGGAGCCGGCGGCGCGTGGCAGGTTCTGCGTACCGCCGCAGCCCGGGATGATACCCAGTGTGATCTCGGTCAGGGCAAAACGGGCGCCCTCGGCGGCATAGATGAAGTCCGACGCCAGGGCCATCTCGCAACCGCCGCCAAAGGCCGAGCCGTTGACGGCGGCGATAACCGGCACCGGGCAATCGATCATGTTGTAGGTGGCTTGTTCGAAAATGGCATGTTGCTTGCGCCAGGTTTCGTCCGTCATCCCGTCGCGTTCCTTCAGATCGCCGCCGGCGCAAAATGCCTTGTCGCCGGCTCCCGTCAGGATCACGATGCGGGTATCACCCGGATCAAGCAGCATCGAGGTGAAGACGTCTAGCATATCCCAGCCGAGCTGGGTATTCATGGCATTGCGCCGGTCGGGCCGATTAAAGGTGACCCGCAGCACATGCTCTTGGGGCTGGTCCAGCAAAAGGGTTTCGTAGCTGTCTTGCATGACGGTTTCCTGTTTTTACAATCGCGGTTACGAGGCGGCGGGACGAATGACGTTGATCAGTTCGCCACCCGTCAGCAATGCTTCTATGTTGTCGCCGGTCTTGGCCCAGCGGCGTAGCTGCTGCCCTTCCGACCAGCCGGAAATATGCGGCGTCATCAGAACATTGTCCAGTTCATGATAGGGCCGGCGGGAAGGGCGGACGGCGGGGTTATCCGGGCTGGGGTATTGATACCAGGTATCCAAAACGGCGCCGCCGATGACGCCGTTTTCGAGAGCGGCATAAAGCGCGTCTTCGTCGGCGATATGGCCACGCGCCACATTGATCACCACGGCGGAGGATTTCATCGCCGCCAATTGCGCTTCGCCGATCATGCCCCGCGTCAGGTCCGAAAGGGGGCAGCAGATCACCAGGAAATCAACCTCGGCCAGCAGCTTGGGCAAATCATCATAGCCGCCCAGGAAATGTGGTGCCGGTTCCAGCGGCCTCGGCGTCTGGGTCAGGGCCATGACCTTCATATCGAACGCCAGGGCCCGGCGCGCGATGGCGCGGCCAATATTGCCATAGCCCAGGCAGCCAACGGTCATACCGGACAATTCCCCCCTGGGCTTGCCGCCCAACGATGGCGTGCCGCTCCAATCGCCGGTCTTGAACAGGCTATTGCGCCGGGCCACGCCGACCACCCATTCCAGCATACCGTTGAAGGCATATTCGGCGATCGCCACTTCATGCTCATAGACGTTGCAGATGGCGGCGGCGGCGGGCACCGCATCGACATCTACCATGTCCAGGCCGGCGAGGGGGACTTGCAAGGCCTTTAGATTGGGGGCGGGGGGCATCTCTGCGTCATAATTTCTGGAAATCATAAATTCGGCCCAGGCCATATTCTCCGCCACGGTTTCCGCGTCGTCATCGGGGCTGATTTGCCGCAGACTGATGCGGTCGCCAAACCGTTCGGGTAGAATTTTCATGCCCCGCTGTGCGACGCCGCCGTTCAACAATACTTTCATGCGTGCTATCCCTGTGCTTTAACGCCCTTTGCGTAAATGCTCTGTGCTTTTATACACCCTGTTCTAACGTGCTAACCGCCAATGATGGAGGCTTCCGGGCCAATGAGTAAAGACAAGATCAAAATCCGTACCGAAACCGACAGTTTTGGTCCTATCAAGGTACCCGCCGACCGTTATTGGGGAGCGCAAACACAGCGTTCGCGGCAGAATTTCAAAATCGGTTGGGAGCAGATGCCGCTGCCCGCCGTCCGCGCCCTGGGTATTGTCAAACAGGCGGCGGCGGAAGCCAACATGGAATTGGGCGTATTGGACAAAAAACGTGGCCGGGCCATCGTCCGTGCCGCCAGGGAGGTCGCGGCTGGCAAGTTGGATGATCATTTCCCCTTGGTGGTCTGGCAGACCGGATCGGGCACGCAAAGCAACATGAACGCCAACGAGGTGATCTCGAACCGCGCCATTGAAATCCTGGGCGGCACCATGGGCAGCAAAGCGCCCGTGCACCCCAATGATCATTGCAATATGAGCCAATCCTCCAACGATACCTTCCCCACGGTGATGCATGTGGCGGCGGTCAACCAGATTGATCAGCTGTTGATCCCCGCATTAGGGCATTTGCAAAAGGCGCTGGAGGCCAAATCGAAGGAATTCAACAAGCTAATCAAAATTGGCCGCACTCACCTCCAGGATGCGACGCCCTTGACCCTGGGTCAGGAATTCTCCGGCTATGCCATGCAGATCAAGTACGGCATCGCCCGGGTCAAGGATACCCTGCCGCGTCTGTATCAGCTGGCCCAGGGCGGCACGGCGGTGGGCACCGGCCTGAACGCCCCGGTCGGCTTCGACAAAAGGGTCGCGGCGCAGATCGCCAAGATCACCGGCCTGCCGTTCAAGACCGCGCCGAACAAGTTCGAATCCTTGGCTGCCCATGACGCCATCGTCGAGGCTTCGGGCGCCATGAACACCCTGGCAGCCAGCCTGATGAAGATCGCCTCGGACATCCGGCTGCTGGGTTCGGGTCCCCGTTCGGGCCTGGGCGAATTGAGCCTGCCGGAGAACGAGCCCGGTTCATCGATCATGCCCGGCAAGGTCAACCCGACCCAGTGCGAGGCCATGACCATGGTCTGCACCCAGGTAATCGGCAACCACACCACGGTGACTGTCGCGGGTGCCAACGGCCATATGGAACTGAATGTCTTCAAACCGGTGATGATCTATTCCCTGTTGCAGTCGATCCAGTTGCTGGGCGATGCCGCCAACAGCTTCACCGACAATTGCGTGGTCGGGATCAAGGCCAATGAAGGCCGGATCGCCGATCTGATGGCGCAGTCCCTGATGCTGGTTACCGCCCTGGCGCCGCACATCGGTTATGACAACGCGGCCAAGATCGCCAAGCATGCCCACGTCAAGGGGCAGACGCTGAAAGAGGCGGCGGTGGAGTTGAAGCTGGTGGCGGAAGCGGACTTCGACCGTTTCGTGCAGCCAAAGAAAATGCTCGGCCCGAAATAGGCCGCTATCCATATGCCCGGCGAGGAAGAAGAACTGCTGCGGCGGTCTTTCCGCATCGCCGGGCATCAGACCAGCCTGTCCATGGAGCGCGCTTTCTGGGACGAATTTCGTCGCCTGGCCCAGGCTGACGGTCGCAGCATGACAGATCTTATTGCTGAAATTGATGTTCAGCGCACGGCGGGCTTAAGCCGCGCCGTGCGCGTTTACATTCTAAAGCGCCTGCAAGCGGCGGCGCGAACTTAAGGAGAAACCTGATGATTGTTGATCACCGTACGTATGACTTCCACCCCGGCAAGATCAAGGCCTGGATTGAGATTTATAAGGAATTCGGCCTGCCCGTGCAGCAGAAGCATCTGGGTAAGTTGCTCGGTTTTTTCACCACCGAGGTTGGTCCAATCAATCAAATCGTTTTCATGTGGGCCTACGACAGCATGGGTGATCGGGAACAGCGCCGCGCCGCCATGGCGAAAGACCCCGACTGGGCGGTGTTCCTGGAGAAGGGCGATGGCCTGGGCGCCTTGAAACAGCAGACCAACAAGCTCATCGCGCCGACTGATTTTTCGCCTATTCAGTAATTCGGCTGGCTCAGCGATTATTCAGCGCTTCTTTAGGGCCTTGAGCAGACCCTCAAGCAATTGCTGTTTGGGATCGACCGGTTGTTGTGGCTGGATCTGGCTTGGTTGCGACGGTTGCGGTTGTGCGGGTTGAGCGTCTGACGGTTGCGGTGCGTTGGCGGTGGAGCCGCCGCCGCTACTCCCCGTTAATGCGTCCAGCAACTTGCCGACGCTGCCTGATTTCGCCTTGCCGCCCAGTAATTCCCGGCCCAGACGGGCCAGCAGCCAGCGCTCCAACTTGGCGGTTTTCAAATTGTGCCGGGGCTTATCCAAGGGGCCATACAGGTGCGCGCCCATGTCGGGTGCATTGCGGTGTTCGGTCAGGCGCATGACCGCACGCAAATCCAGCTGCCAGGCGGGCAGGTTGACCGCGCCCTTGACCGTGGCTTCGCTGGCGTCCATCCGGGCCAGCATATCCTGGGTCCGGGCTACGCCGTTCTTTATGTTCCAGCTGCCGTCGACGCTTTGATAATTGGTCTCGCCGCCCGAAAAGGCCCGTTGTACCAGGTTCACGAAGTCCGGCGTCTTGTTCAGACGGCCCAGGCGCTCGGAGAAGCTTTTCATGTTAAAGCCCCGAAGCACGCCGTTTTCCGCATGCACCTTGGCCTGGCCCGACAGGGCATTGACCAGATCCCATTGGCTGGAGCCGATGGTCTGAAACTGGCCGGTGAAATCCAGACGGCCCGTGACTTGATCCATCTCCAATGCCGTGCGCATGGCCTGGTTGATGTCGGCGCCTTGCAATTGCACCGACAGGCCCAGACCCGGCAGGGGGCGCGAGTTCAGGGTGGCCCGCACGCCGACCTCTCCCTTGAACAGCCGGCCCGTCAACTGTTCGACCCGCAGAACGCCATCTTTGACGCTTAGGTGCAGTTTTGGTTCTTCGAAGGGATAGCGCTGAAAGACCAGGCGTTTGGTGGCCAGCCTGATATCGGCGTCCGCCGCCTGCAAGGCGTCGAGTTTAATGGCCTCGCGGGACCAGCGTTCGTCACCGCGCCCGTGCCCGGGGCGGCCTTTCCCCTGTCCGCCGCGGGGCTCGCCGGCCGCGGGCTGTTTGCCGGCACCCAAAAAATGATCCAGCACGAGGTCGTCGGCCTGTAGATTGGCCGTGACCATGGGACGGGGACCATCCAGGCCAATACCGGCCTTACCCGATAGCGTGATAGGGCCGAATTGGCCGCTCAATTCACTCAACTCGAAAGCATCGCCGCCGCCTTTGATTTTACCATTCAGGCTTACGCCGCCGGGGGACTTCTGATCCGGCGGATATCGGCTGCCCAGGGCTGCGAGCAAGGACACCAGATCCTTATGATCGGCGGCGGTGCTTAGATTAAGTTGCGGCGCTTTATCCAGGGCATTGGCCGTGCCCTTGAGTTGCAGTTGTCCGCCCGCGACCTGCGCGGTTAGATCCAAGGCCAGGGCAGCCGCGTCACCTTTGGCCGTGCCCTGCACGGATATTGGCGTATCGGCACGGGCCAGCGGTTTCAGGCCCAGATCAAAAGTCCTCGACAGGGCCGCCAGGCTGCCATGGCGCAAATCCAGCTTCAGCTCCGCCTTTGCCTTGCCCGGCAGGTCGGCCGCCTTGCCGCTGACCTTGCCGCTGACCTTGCCGCTCAACCCGGATAGGGTCGTCGTGATGTCGAAATCCAGGCCCTTGGCATCGCCATTGATCACGCCATCCAGGGTTAGGCCTTGCAGGCGTTTTGGCGGTACCGGCAACTCAACCCCCGCCAACCGCGCCAGGCCGTCGATATATTTGGCCCGCAGCCTTATCTTTGCCGCGCCCTTGGGGGTGCCGGAAAAATTCTGGCCCGTGCCACTAAGCGTGAAATTCGCCCCGGCCAGGTCCCGCACGGCGGCTTTTCTGAGTGTCAACTTGCCTCCCGCAAGGCCAAGCTCAACGGACAAATTTCTTATGGGTACGGCATTGTATGATAATTCGCCGATGTTCAGGATAAGATTGCTGTCGAACCGTTCCAGCACGGCCAATTGGTTGTCGGTGGCTTTTGCGGTGGCGGCTGCCTCGGCCTTAGTGGTGCCCTTGCTTAGTGCTGAACTATTGTTTTGCGCTGACTTGGCTGGCAGATAGCCATCAAGGTTGATGCGGTCGATATTCAGCGCCAGACCAAAGGACGGACGGGCCTGCAGCAGAACCGTCGCGGCGCCCTCGACCGTGGTGCTGTCCAGGCGCAGATTCATATTGCTGACCTCGGCCTGCTGGCGGTTGACATTGAAATCGGATGTCAGGCTCATGTTGGCCAATCGTCCGGCTGGAACCGCGCTGGGATTGGCGTCTAGCCAGCTCAACAAACCGCGCAAATTATTTGATGCCAGTTCGACCTTGCCGTCAAAGCGCGGGCCACTGGCAAGCTTTTTAGTCTGTCCCGACAGGCGCAGGTCGGAACCGCCTGGCAACAGCGCGGAAAGTCGGTCCAGCCGCAGCACGCCATCGTCGGCGCTGGCGTCCAGCTGCACCTGGCTAAGTACGCCACCACGGTATTTCAAACCTTCAACCGTGATCACCACGCTGCCCCGCAAGGTGGCCGGAATTTCCGGCAATAGGGCGTCTGTTCCGGCCCCGGCCTCTTTTTTACCTTGGCCCGTTGCTGACGCCGATGATGGCGCGGAAGCCTCGACAGTACCCTGCAACAGCCGATCCAAATCAAGGCGCCCAATCGACAAAGCCAGATCATAGCTTGGCTCCTCGCCCAGGCTGGCGCTGATGGCGCCGCTGGCCTGCAGAGGGCCGAAGGTCAAATCAATGTCGTTCAGGGTGGCGGCCTTGGCCGATGCTTCGACGACGGCCTTCATCTGCAATGGCTGATTCAGGATCTGTGCTGGAGCGCTGCCTTTCCGTGCCGCCGCCTGCACGGCGGCCAAATCCGTTGCCGACAATGTCAGCTGTCCGCTTAGTCGCGGTTCCGTTGCCAATGCTTCTATGCGACCCGAAAAAGCCGCCGCCGCCTTATCACCCTTATCGCCGCTTAGTTTCAAGTCAAGCCGTACGCCAATTGGTTTGCCGTTCTCCAAGTTGTCGATGGATAGATCGAAGGCCAAGGGCAAATTTCGCGCCGTTGCCCGGCCGGTGAAATGAAACGGCCCCTGCAGAGATGCGGCGGAGCCTTCCAGGTCCAGGGCTTCCACCTGTTCCTCGATACCCGCACGGCTATCACGATAGACCACGACGGCGTCTTCGACAGCCAGTTTATCGAGGGAAAACGCAGTGTCGCCTGCCGTGCTGGAACCGGCTGCCGCCATCGGTGTCGTCATGGCCGCCGCTGCGTGGCCCGGCGCTTCGAACTGCCAATTGGCCCGCCCATCCGGCAGGACTTCGAGGATCAATAACGGTTCGATCAGGCGCACGGATGTAACCTGGATTTCGCCTGATATAAGTGGCGCGAGGGCGACCCGCACGTCCAGTGCCTTCAGGGTCAGCATATCTGCGGCACTCTTATCTGAGGCATCCGGTGCATTTGGCAGGCCGGCCAGTCGGACGTCCCGAACCGAGAGCGCCGGTGCAGGTAGGATCTTCAGGCCAATATCACCGTCGATCGTCAATTCCCGCCCGGTCGCGTCGCGAACCGCCGTGATGATCTCGGCCTTATGATCATTCCAATTGACAAAACTCGGGCCGATCAGGACGATGGCGACTAACACCACGATCAAGACGACGAAGCCGACGAGCAATTTTTTCAAGGTAAACTCCTACCCGGCGGAAATTGGAAGCGATTTGAGCCAAGATCAAGATCTTTGATGTAATCTAATCCATTAAGCGGGATGGCGGTGGAAAATTGTTTGGCGTAATGTCTGTCTGGTGCTGGACATTTGTACTGCGGTGAATTGGCGCGCAATGACAGAGGGGGCGAAGGCATGGCCGAGATCATCAATCTCAACCACTTTCGCAAAGCTAAATCGAAGGCGGAAAAAGATACTCAGGCGGCCCATAACCGAGCACGTCATGGCCGCCGCAGAGGCGACAGAGAGCGTCAGGAGGCGGATGAACAACGCCGGCGGCGGGATCTGGACGGCCGCCGCTTCGAGCAGCGCGACCTTGATGATGGTGACGAGCCGGCTTGAATTTAGCGGCAAGCTTTATCGCTGGCTGTCGTCGTGTTCTTCCGCCTGGGCTTGCAGCAAGGCGCGGTTATAAGCGCGCAGAACGTCGCTATGATGCACTATGCCAAGGACGCTGCGGTCATCGGGGCCGGTAATGACCGCCAGATGCTCCTCGCCCGATACATCCATCACCGCCAGCACTTCCTCCAAGGTATCGTCCATCAATGGTGCCGGGGCATGCGAGTGGGCCACATCGCGGGCATTGATCAAACTGTCCAGGCTGGGGTCAAAGGCGATGTGCTTTAGGTCCGCGAAAGAAATCGTGCCGACCAGTTTATCGGCGCCATCAACCACGACAAAGGTGCCATGAGGCAGCCGGCTAAACATGCTTTTGATTTCGGCGATCGTGGTGCGTTCGGGGATTTTGTCGAAATCCTTGGCTAGTACATCTTTCACCGTCAAGGTTTGCAGTAAATGGCGGGCTCGGCCGCCGCGCAGGTTTAAGCCACGGTTTTCCAGTTGCCAATGGAAGAAGCTGCGGCCCTGAATTTGTTGCACGATCACCGTGGCGATTGATGTCGCCACCATCACGGCGACGGTGATTTGATAGTCACCGGTCAACTCGAACACGATCAATATTGTTGAAATCGGTGCGCCCAATACGGCCGCCGCCACGGCGGACATGCCGACGATGGCGTAGGCCCCGTGCGAGGCGGCAAGATGAGGGAAGACTCCGGCGGCCATCAGGCCAAAGGCGCCGCCGGTCATGGCCCCGATATAGAGGGACGGGGAAAATACGCCGCCGCCAAAGCGGCAGCCGATACTGATCGCCGTCGCCGCCGTCTTCAACGGGATCAGCATCAATAACAGCCATAGGGGCAATAATTCATTCAGGGCGGCGTCGGTGGCTTCGTAGCCGACGCCCAGTACATGCGGAAATTCCACCGCGATGGCGCCGACGGCCAGACCGCCGGCGGCGGGCTTCAGCCAATCGGGTACCCGCAGACTTTCGACCACCCGCTCGGCATAGAAAATCGACCACATGAAAATCATCGCCACGACCGCGCAGACCGCACCCAGCACCATGAAGGCAGGAAATTCCCATAGGGAATTGACGCCGAACTGGGGCAGCAGAAAAGCCGGTTGTTCTCCCAGATGCGCCCGGCAGATAACCGTACCGGCCACCGAGGCGATAACCACCGGCGCGAAAGCGGACAGGGCGTAATGGCCAACGATAACTTCAAGCGCGAAGAAGACGCCGGCGATCGGGGCATTGAATGAAGCCGCGACGCCGGCCGCGACGCCGCAGCCCAACAATGTTCGGGCCAGATGGGGCGAGAGGCCAAGGCGCCGGGTCGCCGCACCGGCAATGGTGGCGCCCAAATGCACCACGGGGCCCTCCCGTCCGGCCGAGGCGCCGACGCCCAAGGAGACGGCGCTGACAAAGGCGGCGGCCAGGCCATCGCGCAGGCGCATGCGGCCATTGCGCAGGGCCATAGCCTCGATCACATGGGAAACCGCCATGGGGCGCCCGCCCGGCATGATGAATTTCAGGAAAAGGCCGACCACCAAGCCGCCGGCGGTTGGCACCAGCAAAACCTGCCAGATCGGTAATTCCGCCACTCGGCCGATCAGTTTTTCCGCATATATGCCGTAGGATAGCCATTGTACGCCGCCGATGCTCAAACGAAAGGCAATGGCGGCATAGGCGACCAGCACGCCGACCGCCGCCGCCACCACCGCCATCAATGCCTGATCATTTCGCAGTAGACTGCGGGCTCGGGCGAATTGGCCGGCTAAATTCATTTCCAGCTCAACGTTGCGGCTGGGTCCGACGCCGGATGCCGATGGAGCGGCCGACGCCATCTGGTTGAGGCAGACCCGCATGGGCCGTGAGTATGCTGTCGATTCGTTGCTTCATCGCCTCGGGGAAAGGGGTGGAGCCGCGGGCGCCAAGATCCACATGCAGGGCGATCTGCTCGGAAGTCGCGGCCAGATAGTCTCGCGTGGCGTGAAACATCTCGAAATAGTAATGCAGCCGCTTTTCATCCGCATCGATTAGCTGAAAGGTAAAGCGCAGAGAATCGTCCAATGCCACTTCTTGTTGATAGGTGACATGGGTCTCCAATACGAAGGCGGAATGATTGCGCCGTTCCACGTAATCGCGCCCAAGATCGATCAAATCGAAAAAACGGTCGGTGGCATTGTCGAACATCAGGACGTAATAGGCCATGTTCAGATGGCCATTATAGTCGATCCATTCCGGCAATACGGTCGCTTGGTGGATATTCAGTGGTGCCATGGGGACGGTATCCAGCTTGGGCCGAAGGGGAATATGCAAGCCGTGCACCGATTGATCGTCGGTATGCGCGGCCGCGCCGCCGCTCTGTATCTGGTTCTGGTCGCTATTTAGGGTCATGGGCGACCGGACTAAATTTGCCAGGTGTTGAGGCAAGGAATGCTGCACAAAACAGCCGTCGTCTTGTCCCGGGAGTTCTTTGAAATAGCCGTAAAGCTGGAATGCCTAAGTGATTGCCCGCAAATCTTCCTAGGTCAAGCAATTGCTCAATATCAGACAAGCATGTCATTCAAACAGCAACAAGCAGCCCACCAATTGGCGGGCTGCTTGTTACAAGAAATATTCCAGCGTCGATTAGTTAGTAGCGGTCGAAGTGCTACTCGACGCATCCGTGGTGCTCACGGAATCGCTATCGCTTGCCGCGGCGGAAACAGCAATGGCAATCGCGGCGGCAACGGCAACACCCGCGGCAACCGCGCCCGCGCTCAAGCCCGCCAATGCGGCTCCTTCGCTTTGACCGGCAGTAACGCCAGTTGTCGTTCCACTACCAGTTTTTGCAGCTTGCGACTGCGCGTAAGCATAAGTCGGCGCTGCCGCCAGAGCCAATGCCAAACCAAATGCAGTCAGTGTCTTTTTAACGACCATTGCCGAGGACCTCCAATTATAAACACGTCGGAATCTTAGCGACTTTACTACAGCCAGGCAACTCCATTTCAAGAGCTTTTAACAAAAATTCTAGCTCCGAAACGAATCTTACAACCTGGCACCCAAAAAACGATAACTCAGTCTTGCACTCGAAACAGTAAGTGAAAGATTGAATTTAGTCACAAACAAATAAATTCTACTTTCAACAAACAGACGCAAGGTACGGATTTTCCTGTACCTTCGCAAGGGCATTTCCATCATTGCAGCAAGAAAATCACATATTGTGGCAACAATGCAACAAAGCAAATGCTCAAGCGATGATGGAAAAGCCACCCGCATTGTTCATCTAATATGTAAAGGTTAATAATCTTGCTCACAAGTATGAATTTGTTTATCGATAGGCTGCGATTCCTCAATCAGCGATGTTTCAGGATGCTTCGCCTTTGCCAAGATAAATTTATGGTTAATTGGCCAATCAAGCTTGCCCTATTGCTTACTTGCTTGGTTCTGCCGGGCCTGGCTGCCGCCGAATCGATGCCGCAACAGCGTATTGAGTTGGCCTATGACGTATATCTTGGCGGATTCCTTGCTGGATCGGTGGACCTGACAGTTGAGCATGGCAAAGGCCGCTACCTTATCTCGACAACATCCCGCAGCCACGGACTCCTGGACTTTCTGATCGAGTTGCGCCGCCGGAACAAAAGCCAAGGGCTGTTCAGTGACCGCCAAGCCAAGCCATCACGTTATGCCACCACGGGTTCTTGGGCGGGTCAGGCGCGCTCGGTCGAGATCGAGTATGACGCTGGCGGCGAGGTGCGCTTTACAACAAGCCCTAGCGCCGAAGAGGATGAGCGCGAAGCCGTGCCGCCGCATCATTTGCCCGGCACGATGGATCCCTTAAGCGCACTATACCAGGCAATTTTACATCTGGACAAAGGCACCGGCTGCACGGGACGAAGCAAGGTTTTCGATGGCCGGCGGCGCTATGACTTCCAATTCGAGGCCATGGACGGTGGGCGAACGGACGGGCCGTTTTACGCCGGCCCGGCAAGCATTTGCCGGTTGCGCCATATCCCGATCTCTGGGTTCTCGCGGCGGACCTGGTTGCCCCGTCTGACACGGCCGGAATGGACCGATATCTGGCTGGCCAAGCTGCGTGATGACCTGCCGCCCGTGCCTGTTCGGTTGCAGGCGGATGCCGGCCTTGGCGCCATGGTAGCGCATTTGGTCGCTATTGGCGGACGCAAACAGCCGCCCGGTGGCACGTTGCTATCCGAAAATGCGGCACGGCCGGAATAGGCAGCGGTCGTTGCCCTAGCCCCAGTCGTAGCAAGTTCTATTGGCTGCGCAGAAAGTCCAGCGCCGCCCGCATGGTGCCGGGGTGGCCCCATACATCGTGCGCCGCGCCGCCGTCGATGACAAGCGAGCGGGAGCGCTCCGGTGTCTTGAAGAAGGCGCTGCAGTCGCCGAGCTGCCCTTCGGTCCGGCCCGGTTGGTACCAGGGATCGTCGCTGCGCACGATGGCCAGCACGGCCTCGCCTTCCGGCGCCGCCAGACCGCGTATGAATGGCGCGCCATGGCAGGTCCATTGGGCAATGATCCGGGCCCGGAATTCTTCTCCCCGATACAATGCTGCCGCGACACCACCCTCGGATGTGCCGACCAGAAACAGGCGGTCGTTGTTGATCCATGGCAGGCGAGCCATGCGTTGCAGGGCATAAGAGACCTCCACCAACCGGAAATCAAAAACAAAAATGTTCTGCCCGCCGGTCTGCTTGGACGGGCTGCATTGCAAGGGGCGGTAGCGGCGGGCGAAGCTGTTGGGGGCGATGACGGCGAAGCCGGCCCTGGCGAAGGCCCGCAAGGTATCCATGCCGCCCTGGCCGGTACAGCCATGCATATAAAGGATCGTCGGGTAACGCCATGTTGCGGTCAGTTTCGATAAATGATCGCGGATCGGTTCGCTCGACAATTTCCCCAATACCGGTTCCTGGCCCTTATGCCGGGGCAGCGCGATGGTCGCCCCATCAAACGTTCTGGCGATGTCGCTATCGTCTTCTGTCAGCGCCGCTGGGTTGAGCAACTCGCTGCGGTTCAACATCTCACCGTCGCAAGCGGTGAGATATAACGCCGACAGCAGCAGAATCAAAAGGCGTGAACATTCGCGCCCGGCCCTGCTCCAAACACTACGGGCAATACGCTCCGTCATTATTCAAATCCTTCCGTGGCGCCGACGACGGCGCTGGCCCGTACCCACCAATCCGTTCGTTTCCCCGCCAACATGTCCGCGGCCGCTTCGGCTTTCGCCAGATTGTCGAATAAGCCGAAACATGTTGCGCCCGAACCTGACATTCGCGCCAGACGGCAGCCAGGCAGATTTTCCAAGCTTTTTATGACATTGCCAACGACGGGCGCAAGGTGGCGGGCCGCCGGTTCCAAGTCATTGCGCCGCCGCGCCAGAGATTGAATTTGATCCGGCGCCTGCTGCCAGGGTTGGCTGGCCCTGAAGGGTTGCTTCACCTCGCTGAATACGGCGGCTGTCGAGAGCGCTTGCATGGGATTAACCAGGACCAGGGCGAACGGCGGCAATGGCGGCGCGGGCACTATATCGTGGCCGATGCCGCTGATCAGGCTGGGCCGGGTGCCCAGGCACATTGGCACGTCGGCACCAAGACCGGCCGCCAAATCATGCAGCGCGCCATCGTCCATGGGTAGCCGCCACAATGCCCGCAACGCCAACAGTGCCGCCGCCGCATCCGCCGAGCCGCCGCCCAGGCCCGCCGCGACCGGCAGTAATTTATGCAGCCTTATATGGGCTCGCGCCGGAATCCCGGCCGCCTTGCTCAAGGCCGCCGCGGCCTGCCATATCAGGTTCGTTGTATCCGCCGGCAGCCCCGAGGCAAAGGGGCCATCGATGTCGAGACGCAACTCGTCACAGGCCTCGACCTCGATTTCATCGCCGATGTCGGCGAAGACCACAAGACTATCCAGGCGATGATAGCCGTCGGCCCGCCGTCCGGTGATATGAAGGAATAGGTTAATCTTGGCGCGCGCCCGCCAGGGCCCGGCTCTTGCCGCTGCTGTACTTGGTTCAGCCACCGTTCCCGCTTTTGCCGCCGGCTTTCTTGCGAAGCGGCTCCGGTGGGCCAAGTCCGTCGCGCTGTTTGGCTTGAATGATGGGGATCAGCTTTTCCTCGGCGCCAAGGTCGATGGCATGGCTCCATTGAAAGCGGGCCTCCAACTTCCGCCCGGCCCGCCAATAGGCATCGCCAAGATGATCATTGATGATCGGGTCCTGGGGCCGCAATTCCACCGCCCGTTCCAGGTGCTGCACGGCTTTGTCGTATTCGCCGAGGCGAAAAAAAGCCCAGCCCAGACTATCAACCACATAGCCGTCATTGGGCCGTTTCGAAACCGCCCTTTCAATCATCTCGCGGGCCCGGTCCAGGTTGATGCCCTGATCGATCCAGGAATAGCCGAGATAATTCAGAACGCTGGCTTCCTCGGGCCGGAAATCCAACGCTTGCAGGAAATCGGCTTCAGCCGCTTTCCATTGCTTCGAACGTTCAAGTGCGATGCCCCGCTCATACAGCAGGCTCCAATGCCGGTCCTGCACGGCGCCCAGCCGGTCCAGAACCTCGCCATAGGCCGCGACGGCTTCATCGAAGCGCTCTTGAGAACGCAGAATACGGGCTGCCGTAATCAGGGCCGAGGTATCCTTGGGCCGCTCCTTGGCCATGCCGCGCAACAAGCCGACGGTTTCTTCTATGCGATCCAGGCTGTTCATGTTGGCGGCGGTGCGGATGCGGGCATTCCAATGGAACGGCGATGACGCGGGGACCTGTTTATAGACGGCGATGGCTTCTTCAAAACGCTCCACGCTTTCCAGAACCTCGGCCAGCAGCATGCGCGCCGAGATTAGGTCCGGGCGCAGAAACAAAGCCAGATGGGCATAGATCCTCGCCGTTTCGCCGCCCCGGGCACCGGCAATCGCGAAGCCGGCCGATAAAAAAGCCTCGGCCACGCCGTCCGCGACCGATGTCATGGGCGGCCAGAGTACTTCGCCCTGTTGCAATTTTTCCCGTGCCCGGCCGATCACCGGGTTTGACGGCAGCCGCTTCAGAAACCCATCGAACAGCGCCAGCGCCTCGTCCCGGCGTCCGCTACGGCTCAAGAACCCGCCGTAATTCAAGGTTACCCGCGTAACGCGGCGGGCCTCGCTTTTCAAGGTCTCCTTGAACGCGGCGGCGGCCGCCGCTTCGTGGCCCGCGAAGTCGCTGATCAGGGCGGTGTGATAGCTGCGAAACGGTGTGAATGCGGCACGGCTGTGCAGCTTTCCAATGGTCTCGACCGCGCTGTCGTATTGATTGTCGCCGGCATCGACCCAGGCCAGCAACATTGGCTGTAACAGCGCCATATAGCTTTTACGGGACGATTTTTTCAAATGCCGCCGGGCCGCAACCAAATCGCCTGATTGAATGGCGTTTACCGCCAGGATCAGGCGCGCCATGGCGGCATCGCCTTTTTTCGCGATCCTGCGTTCCGCCAGTTCCAAGGCCCTTTGAATTCGCCCTTCGGCCAGCATCAAAACCATTGTCCGATGCAACAAGACCTGGTTGTCGGGCGAGGCGGCCAGTGCGATGTCAAAAAAGTCCGCTGCCCGGCTTGCATCCATCTGATCGCTGGCCACGCGGGCCGACAGATAATGTCCCAACGGCGATGGTCTCGGCGTTGCCGCCATGCCCGCGGCCTTGCCAGCCGCATTATTCTCGGGTGCCGCTCCGGCACAGCTGGCAAGCATCGGCAGCGCCGCCGCCGTTAGCAAGGCGGCCGGTTTCATGGTGCGCGCGAGTAGGCGAAAAATTCGGCTACATATTTGGATAGTTCGGTCCACCCGTTCCCTCCGGCACCGTCCAGGTTATATTCTGCGTCGGGTCCTTGATATCGCAGGTTTTGCAATGCAGGCAATTCTGGGCACTGATTGTCAGGCGCGGATTGCCGCCATCGTCGTCGGTCACGATCTCGTAAACGCCGGCGGGGCAAAAGCGCTGCTCGGGCGCATCATAAATTGCCAGATTATGTTCCACCGGTACATTCGGATCGCTCAATTGCAGGTGGACCGGCTGATCCTCTTCATGATTCGTGTTGGATATGAAGACAGAGGATAGTTTATCGAAGCTGTAGACCCCGTCAGGCTTGGGATAATCGATCGCCGTGCATTTCTCTTTCGGTTTCAGGCTTTCGTGGTCCACGTGCGGGTGGTCAAAGGTCCAAGGCACATGGCCGCCAAAAAATTGGTCGACCCCGGCATACAGGGTGCCGCCGATCAGGCCCCATTTGGCGAAGGCCGGACGGAAATTCCGGGCCGCCGTCAATTCCTTCCAGACCCAGGATTCGCGCACCGCGACCGGATAATCCTCCAACAACGCCGCCGGCATTTCCTCGCCAGACGTATTGGCCGCTTGGATCGCTTCGAAGGCGGCCTCGGCCGCCAGCATGCCGGTCTTGATGGCGTTGTGGCTGCCTTTGATCTTGGGCACGTTCAGGAACCCGGCGCTACAGCCGATCAGGGCGCCGCCCGGAAAGACCAGGCCGGGGACGGATTGCAGGCCGCCTTCGTTCAGGGCGCGGGCGCCATAGGCGATGCGTTTGCCGCCCTCCAGATGCTTGGCGATTTCGGGGTGCGTTTTATAACGCTGGAATTCATCAAACGGCGATAGATAAGGATTTTGGTAGTCCAGGCCGATGACAAAACCAATGGCCACCTGGTTGTTTTCAAGGTGATACAGGAACGAGCCGCCATAGGTGGCATTGTCCATGGGCCAGCCGGCGGAATGCAGCACCAGGCCTTCCTGGTGCACGTCGTCGGGCACTTCCCAAAGCTCCTTCAGGCCAATGCCATAGGTCTGGGGCTGACAATCCTTGGTCAGGTCAAAGCGTTTCAGCAATTGTTGCGACAACGAGCCCCGGCAGCCTTCGCCCATCAAGGTGTATTTGGCATGCAGTTCCATGCCTGCCTCGAAAGCCGGCTTTTGCTCGCCCTGGGCATCGATGCCCATGACCCCGGTGACCACGCCCTTGACCCGGCCATCGTCATGGAACAGCAGCTCGGAGGCGGCGAAGCCCGGAAAAATCTCAACCCCCATGGCCTCCGCCTGCTCCGCCATCCAGCGCGCGACATTACCGAGGGAGACGATGTAGTTGCCTTCGTTGTGGGTCGCCTTGGGCAGCATGAAGTTCGGCAACGGGATCGAATTGACCTCCGTCAGAAACATGAACTTTTCTTTCGTCACCGGCGTATTCAGAGGCGCGCCGCGTTCGGCCCAGTCCGGGATCAACTCGTCCAGCCCGATCGGTTCCATGACCGCGCCGGAAAGAATATGTGCGCCGACCTCCGAACCTTTTTCAAGTACACAGACCGCAAGCTCGGTGCCGGCCGCCTCGGCCATCTGCATCAGGCGAATCGCTGCCGATAATCCAGCTGGACCAGCGCCAATGATCAGCACATCCACTTCCATCGATTCGCGTTCCATGACGCCTATCCTTACCTAAAATGTTACTTACCAAGACCTAATGGATTGATTCTTCCGTTATGCCGCCGAACCAACGCCTGGGTCAATGCCTGCCCCCGATTCTCCTGTGGGCTTCCCGCAACGCTTGATGCTGTTTTGCCGCCCCAAGGCGTGTTAATTTAGCCTCATGGAGCATACAGGCAATCATCTGGCGGCACTGAACTTCTATATCGATGCCGGCGTGGACGAGGTTATCGGCAGCGAACCCGTCGACCGCTTCGCTGAAAGCAAGGTCGTGCCAGCGGAACCTGCACCGGCTCCCGCTTTGGCGCCGGCCCGCCCGCCCGCATCATCTCGGCCAGCTTCCCGGCCATCCAGGCAGGCCCAGACGGAAGCGGAAGCTTCCGCGCGCGGCCTGGCCGCCGGCGCCTCGGATCTGGCGGCCCTGCGCGCGGTGATGGAGGGTTTTGATCTCTGCCCCCTGAAAAAGACCGCCGCCAACACGGTCTTTGGCGTCGGCAACCCGGCCGCCGAGGTGATGTTGATCGGCGAGGCCCCCGGTGCCGACGAGGACCGCCAGGGGCAACCATTCGTCGGTGTCTCCGGTCAATTGCTAGACCGTATGCTGGCCTCCATCGGGCTGGACAGGAACAGCGTCTATATCACCAATATGCTGGCCTGGCGGCCGCCGGGCAATCGTAAGCCGACCCTGGAAGAGACCACCATGTGCCTGCCCTTCATCCGCCGGCATATCGAACTGGTGGGGCCGAAAATTCTGGTCTTTGTGGGCGGCACCTCGGCCACCACCCTGTTGGAGCGCCGCGACGGCATTACCCGTCTGCGCGGGCGCTGGTATGCATATCCTCCGAATAATGAGGGCGCCGATGACGCATCAGCTATCGCCGCCATTCCAATTTTTCACCCTGCCTATCTGCTGCGTAACCCCGGCCTGAAACGACAAGCGTGGATTGACCTTCTGGCGATCAAGGCGCGGCTACAAGATATAGCTTGACTGGCACATATAGTGGTTAGCTTTGTCTTAACTACAAAATACGGTAGGAGCCTTACTTGCCGGGCCGGGTTCGATGGTCTATTTAGACAGTCTATGTCGGAGAGTAATTATCATAACGGTCGGCGCGCATTTCGCCGTCTGGCGGGATGCCTGAGCTTGTCAAGGCGACGCCGCATTGTGGCCGTGGGACTCTTGGCCATGAGCTTTTGCCTCGCCGGGCCGGCGGCGGTCCGGGCCAATCAAACCGGCCCTGGGACAGCGCCGGAACCGGTGGCGGTCGTGGCGTCGCAAGGCACGTCGGAGGTGAGGGAGTTGGCGGCCCCGGCCCGTGATGTTGAACTGCCGAAAATCCTGGGCACGGCGGACATCACGCGCTATCAGCGCATCTTTGTTTTGCAGGAGAGTGGCAAGTGGAAGGCGGCGGACCGCCTGATCAAAACTCTGGACGATGACTTGCTGATGGGTCATGTGCTGTTTCAGCGTTACATGCACCCGAAAAAATACCGTTCGCGCTATTCCGAATTGAAGGGCTGGCTGGCTCATTACGCCGATCATCCGGGCGCGGCCCGTGTGCATAAACTGGCCCTGCGCCGGCGGCCCAAGAATTATCGGGCGCCGCGTTCGCCAGCCGGGCCACTGCGCGGCCATGGCTATGCCGATTGGCGGCCCGAGCCGCATTACCGTTCGCCGCGCAAACGCAACGCCGCCCAGCGCCGGCAGGTGCGCCGGATAACGTCCAAGATCCGCCATAATGTGCGGCGGGAATATCTTACCGTGTCGCAGCGGTATCTGGCCCGCAAGGATGTCGTCAGGGTGCTGGATACGGTGGAGCGGGATGCCCTGCTGAGCCGCGTCGCGGCTGGCTGGTTCTACCGCGGCAATGCTGAGAAGGCCCTGGCTCTGGCCGGTCCGGCGGCTGAACGTTCGCGGCGCCATATTTCCAATGCCGACTGGATCGCCGGCCTTTCCGCCTGGCGTTTGAAGCAACCTGACTTGGCGGCCCGTCATTTCGAGGCACTGGCGCATTCCACCGCCGCCGACGAATGGAACCGGGCCGCTGGCGCCTTCTGGGCCGCGCGTGCCTACCTGATGACCCGCCAGCCGGAGCGGGTCAATCCCATGCTGCGAATGGCGGCGAAGTATCCGCGCACCTTTCATGGCCTGATCGCGGCCCGGCAATTGGGTGTTGAGCTGAATTTGCAATGGGCGCCGCCGCTGCTGACGCGGCAAGGCCTGCTGCAGGTTGACGGCATCCCAGGCGCCCGCCGCGCCATTGCCCTGGTCCAGGTGGGCCAGGTACGCCGGGCGGAGCAGGAGCTGCGCCGCTGCTACCTGACCAGCGGCCAGACCGATGGCCCGGCGCTGTTGGCCCTGGCCCACAAGCTGAACCTGCCCGCCATGCAGCTGCGTATGGCCCACGGTGTGCGCGGCAGCGACGACCGGCCCTATGATCAGGCGCTATTCCCCATGCCGCCCTGGGAGCCCAGCAAAGGCTTCGCCATCGACAGGGCTATTCTGTTCGCCTTCATGCGCCAGGAATCCGGTTTCAACGTCCGCGCCAAAAGTCCCGTGGGCGCGCGCGGCCTGATGCAACTGATGCCGCGGACCGCCTCGTTCGTGGCCGGTGACCGCAGTTTGCGCTGGCGCAATAAAGCAAAACTGTTTGATCCGGAATTCAATCTGGATCTGGGTCAGAAATATCTAGGTTTCTTGCTCAATGATGATTTGGTCAAGGGCGATATGTTCCGCCTGGCCGTGGCCTACAACGCCGGCCCGGGCAATTTGCGCAAATGGCTGCGCAAGGCCAAGTTCGACGGCGATCCCCTGCTGTTCGTGGAAAGTATCCCCTGGCGCGAGAGCCGGCTGTTCGTGGAGCGGGTGCTGACCAATTTCTGGATCTACCGCGAGCGCTTCTCCCAGGACAGTCCTTCCCTGGACGCGGTGGCGACTGGACATTGGCCGATCTATTTCAACCTAGACAATGCAGCAAAGGCAGTCGCACGTAATGTCCGGAATTGACGAGAAAATTACCTTTCGCCCCCTGAACATCGCCATCCTGACGGTTTCCGACAGCCGCTCCATGGCGGACGATAAATCGGGCGACATCCTTGTGGGCCGCCTGACTGATGCCGGACATAACTTGGCGGACCGGGCCATCGTCAAGGACGACATCCCCTCGATCACCGCGCAGCTGCAAACCTGGATCGCGGACGAAACAGTGGAAACGGTGATTTCAACCGGCGGCACCGGGGTCACCGGGCGGGATGTCACGCCGGAAGCCTTCGCCGGGGTCTATGAAAAAGAAATCGCCGGTTTTGGCGAGATATTCCGCCAGATCAGCCTCGGCATCATTGGAACCTCTGCTATTCAGTCCCGCGCTACCGCCGGGGTGGCGGGCGGCACCTATCTGTTTGCCTTGCCCGGCTCGCCAGGGGCCTGCAAGGATGGTTGGGACCATATCCTCAAGGATCAGCTGGATATCCGCTTCCGGCCCTGTAATTTCGCCGAGATGATGCCCCGCCTGCAGGAGCATGTGAAGGCGGACGCTTGAGGTAGGCGTGGTAGTCCGCTTCCGTATCCACATCCCGTAAGGTTTCCAGCAGCGCCACCCGTGCGTTTGCGGGCAGGTTCGCCAGGGTATCGCTCAGTGTATGGGGACTTGACCAGCGCACGCCGTGAAACAGCCGCGGCGCCCATTGGCCGCGACGCAGGCCGACCAGCCAGAAGCCACCATCATCCGCCGGTCCGAACACCGCGTCGTCGCGTTTCAATGCCTGGAAGGCCTGTTCGATATGCCGGGCCGAGAGGTCGGGAATGTCGCCACCGACCAGAACCACTGGGCCGTTCCCGGCCATCACGACCCCGCCCATCATGGCCCTGGCCATGCGCCGGCCCAGATCGCCCCGCCCTTGGGGTTGGCGTGCCAGGCCGGGAGGCCAGCGTGCCGCGCCTTGATCGGGGCTGACCGCCAGGACCGTCCGCCAGCGCCGCTGCTGTGGCAACCTCCGCCACAGCCTGTTCAGCATGGCGTTATAAAAGCGCCAGGCGGCCAGGGCGCCGATACGTGCGCCCAGACGGGTTTTGACCGCGCCCAGACGCGGCGCCTTGACGAACAGGATCAGGCGGGCCTGCTTCATTGGTACAATTTCTCCAACAGACGGGGCGGCAGACCGAGGAAATACAGGCACAAACAGAACAGATTGCGGGCCGGGCGGCCGATATAGCCACCCTGCCGGTAGCGCCGGGCCGAGGTCGTTGCGGCAATGGGCAGCATCTGCAGGCGGCGTTTGCCGATCCGGCGTATCAGATCCACATCCTCCATCAAGGGCATGTCCTTGAAACCGCCTACCCGGCCATAGAAGCGCCGGGAAAGAAGCAGGCCCTGATCGCCATAGGGCAGGCCGAATTTAGCACAGCGCCAGGCCACCATTGCCTCCAGCCGCCGGGCGCCGGGGCCGGGGTCATCAAGGGTGAAGCGAAAGGCCGCCGCCCGGCCCGCATTGTCGCCATTCGCAACGAAAGCCTCCGCCACGAACAGCCATTCCGGCGCCAAAACGGTATCGCCGTGCAGAAACAGCAGCCATTCGCCGCTAGCCGCCACGGCACCCCGTTGCAATTGCCCGCCCCGTCCTGGCAGCCCCTGTATTATCTGGGCGCCCGCCTGGGCCGCGATCTCCATCGTGCCGTCAGTGGAGCCGCCGTCGCTGATGATGATCTCGTCAATCAGGCCCGATTCCCGGCCTGATTGCAGCGCCCCCAGCGTGGCGGGCAGACCGGGCGCGGCATTGAGAGTGGGAATGACGACGGAAATCATGCGCGCCATCATAGCGTATTTTGATGGTCAAATAATGTTCTTGATTTGTTCTTTAAAATACATAGAGTCCATCGGCCATGGATGACAGCAGCACATACCGCATACACCCGCACCATGTGCACCCTGGGGGTCGTCGGGGCCGGGGGGCCATCTCCAACCAGTCGGGCCGCTACGAGGTTCACGAAAGAGAGTGGTGCGATGATGGCTGGGGCAGCCTTGACGATGCGCCGCCGGTTCTGAGTACGAGCCTGAGCAAGGACAGCAGCCGCAAGGTAATCAGCTACAACAACTCGCCCGATATTGGTTTTGACCGCTCCATCAATCCTTACCGGGGCTGCGAACATGGCTGTATCTATTGTTTCGCCCGGCCCACCCATGCCTGGCTGGGTTTGTCGCCGGGCCTGGATTTCGAAAGCAAACTTTCGTTCAAGCCAGATGCCCCGGCGGTGCTGGAGCGGGAGTTGTTGCGCAAGGGTTATAAATGCCGCTCCATTGCCTTTGGCACCAATACCGATCCCTATCAGCCGGTGGAGCGGCGCCTGACCGTGACGCGTGAATTGTTGAAGGTGCTGGAGCGTTTCAATCATCCGGTTTCCATTGTCACGAAATCCAATCTGGTCTGCCGCGACATCGATATTCTGCAGGCAATGGCGGCGCGGCGGCTGGTCAAGGTGGCGTTGTCCGTCACCACCCTGGACCGGCATCTGGCCCGGCGCATGGAACCGCGCGCCGCCACGCCAGAGCGGCGCCTGGGCGCCATCGCCGCGCTGGCCAAGGCGGGCATTCCCACCGCCGTCATGGTGGCGCCAATGATCCCGGCCCTGACGGATATGGAGATGGAGGCGATTTTGGCAAGGGCGGCGGCGGCCGGGGCCCAGGGTGCGGGCTATATCCTGTTGCGCCTGCCATTGGAGATAAAGGCGTTGTGGCGGGATTGGCTGGCGGAGCATTACCCCGACCGGGCCGAACGCATCATGCGCCATATCCGCGAGGCCCGTGGCGGCAAGGACTATGACAGCCGGTTCCACCAGCGCATGGTCGGTTCGGGGCCTTACGCGGATTTGATCGCGCGGCGTTTTGAGCTGGCCTGCCGCCGTCTGGAGCTGAGCCCCGATGCCCGCGGCGGCTGGGAGAAGAAGCAGTTGGATTGCAGCCAATTCCAACCGCCCCTGGACCGGAACGACCAGATGTCGCTACTGTAATGACTTAAAGCCGTCGTAGGAGTTGTAGGAGGAGATATGCCATGCTTACCGTCGAGACACCGCAGGACCTGAAGCAGCACGTGGGCGAGGAAATGGGGGTCAGCGAATGGGTTTTGGTGGACCAGGCACGGATCGACAAGTTCGCCGAGGCCACGGGCGACCACCAGTGGATCCATACGGATCCGGAACGGGCCGCGCGCGAGCTGCCCATTGGCAGCACCATTGCGCATGGCTATCTGACCTTGTCGTTGGTTTCGGAACTATCGACGCAGAATTTGCATATTGTGAAAAAGCGCACCGGCTTGAATTACGGTTCCAACAAAGTACGTTTCACGGGCATGGTGCCGGCGGGCAGCCGGGTGCGCCTGCGCTCCGTCCTGAAAGCGGCGGAAGACGTCAAGGACAACGGCGTCCGCGTCATCTCCGAGGTTACCATGGAGCGCGAGGGTGCGGACAGACCGGTGATGATCGCCGAAACAATATCGATCGCGTACGCCTGACATCTTTCTGACTATGGTCGTAGGGCCAAGCCACCCGCTCCCCC
>CAZPWJ010000006.1:64277-94836 GCA_964590195.1 uncultured Rhodospirillaceae bacterium
GGCCGGGACGGGGGAGCGGGTAGTTCAGCCAAGCGTGAAACCGCCTCTAGACGTTGAAGCGGAACAGCAGCACGTCGCCGTCCTGGACCTGGTAGTCGCGGCCTTCCGAGCGCATGCGCCCGGCATCCTTGGCGCCCTGTTCGCCGTTGCATGACAGGAAATCGTCATAGGCGATGGTTTCGGCCCGGATGAAGCCGCGCTCGAAATCGCCATGGATGACGCCCGCGGCACCCGGTGCCAGGGTGCCGTCGGTGATGGTCCAGGCGCGAACCTCCTCGGGCCCGGCGGTGAAATAGGTCAACAGGCCCAGCAACTGGTATCCGGCCCGGATCACCTGATCCAACCCCGCCTCGGCCAGGCCAAGGTCTTCCAGGAACGCGGCCTTTTCCTCGCCGTCATCCAATTGTGCGATTTCCGCCTCGATATTGGCGGAGATCACAACCACGCCGGCCTTTTGCCGGGCCGCCATTTCCTCCACCTGCCGGCTGTATTCGTTGCCGGTGCCGGCGGACTCTTCCTCAACGTTGCAGACATAGAGAACCGGTTTCGAGGTCAGCAATTGCAGTTGCTGAAACATCCTGGTCTCGTCTTTCGAGATCTCCACGTCGCGCGCGGGCCGGCCATCCTGCAGCGCCTTGATGATACGCTCCATCAGATCAAGTTGGGCCGTGGCTTCCTTGTCGCCGCCGCGTTGGCGCTTGATCGCACCCTGGGTGCGCTTTTCCAGGCTCTCCAGATCAGACAGCATCAACTCCGTGTCCACGGTCTCGGCATCGCCAATGGGATCGATACGGCCATCCACGTGAGTGACGTTCTCGTCCTCGAAACAACGCAGCACATGCAGAATGGCGTCGACCTCGCGGATGTTGCCCAGGAACTGATTGCCCAGGCCCTCGCCCTTCGAGGCGCCGCGCACCAGGCCGGCGATATCGACAAAGGCCAACAGGGTGGGGACGATCTTTTTCGGCTGCGCGATGTCGGCGATAAGCCCCAGGCGCGTGTCCGGTACGGGGACCTGACCCACGTTCGGTTCGATGGTGCAAAAGGGATAGTTTTCCGCCGCCGCGGCGGCAGTCTTGGTCAAGGCATTGAACAGGGTCGACTTGCCCACATTGGGCAGCCCGACGATACCGCATTTGAAACCCATTCCATGCTCCGCTTACTACGCTTGCGCCCGTGCGGGCGATAATTATGGGGGAGGGCGGGGCATACCGCCCAGGCCGCGATTTGTCCAGTCCTGCTTGCAAAGGTAGGGTGGTGAGAAGCAAAGCCGATTCGTTGCAGATCATTGCCGTGAGCCCGCATGCTGCCGCTTTATGCCGTGACCCTGGGTCTGGGCGCCCTGTTGCTGTTCTGGGTGCAGCCCATGTTTTCCAAGATGGTGCTGCCCCTGCTGGGCGGCTCGCCGGCGGTGTGGAATATTGCCATGGTGTTTTTCCAGGCGGCCCTGCTGGCGGGATATTTGTACGCCCATCTGGGACAGCGCTATTTGCGGCCCAAACGGCAGGCGGCGGTGCATCTGATTTTGCTGGCTCTGGCCTTTGCCGCCCTGCCCATCGCCGTGGCCGCCGATCTGCAACCGCCCAGGGATGGCCAGCCGGCCCCATGGCTGCTGATCCTGTTGACGCTGTCCGTGGGGCTGCCGTTTTTCGCCTTGGCGGCGACGGCGCCCATGCTGCAAAGCTGGTTTGCCCATACCGGGCACCGGGACGCGGCCAATCCCTATATCCTGTACGCGGTCAGCAATTTTGGTTCGATCCTGGCCCTGCTGGCCTACCCCGTGTTGTTGGAGCCGGTGCTGACCCTGGGACAGCAAAGCCTGACCTGGGCCCTCGGCTTCACCCTGCTGGCGCTGTTGATCGGGGCCTGCGCCTGGGTTCTGGTGCGCCATTATCAGGGCGGCGGCGCCGACCAAAGAGCATTGGACGAGATCGGCCTGTCGGATCAGGTGGATTGGCCCAGGCGGCTGCATTGGCTGGCCCTGGCCTTCGTGCCATCGGCTCTGTTGCTGGGCGTGACCCAGCATATCAGTACCGATATTGCTTCCGCGCCGTTGCTGTGGGTGATCCCGCTGGTCCTGTATCTGGGTACCTATGTCATTGTCTTCGCCCGCCGGCCGGTAATCTCCCATTCCGTCGCGCTGTTTATCCAGGTGCCCATGGTGATGATCCTGGCGCTGTTGTTCTATTGGCAGATCCGTTACCTGCGCGTGATCCTGCCCCTGCATCTGACGGTGTTCTTTTTTGTCGCCCTGGTCTGCCATGGCGAGCTGGCAAAGCGGCGCCCGGCGCCCAGCCGCCTGACCGAGTTTTATCTGTGGATGTCCCTTGGCGGCGTGCTGGGCGGTGCCTTTACCGCCCTGTTGGCACCAAACATCTTTGATACGGTAATGGAGTATCCTCTGGCCCTGGTCGCCGCTTGTTTCCTGCGACCGCGGCAGGAGCAAACTCCCATGACGGTCCTAAAGGCCCTGCCCTTGGCAATTCTTGTCGTTCTGTTGGCCGCACCCCGCCTGGCCGGTTACGATCCGGGAAAATTTTCCCTGCCCTGGCTGTTGCCGTATCTGATCCCCATGGCCCTGCTGGCCTATGGCTGCCGCCGCCGGCCGCTATTGTTTGGCCTGGCGATTGCGTCGGTCCTGCTTGCCGGCGCCTACGATGACCGCTCGGACGAGATCGCCATCTCGCGCGGCTTCTTTGGCGTCAACCGCGTGCTGGCGCGGGGCGGCGGCGACAACAGCGTTTTCGTCTTCAAGCACGGCACCACGAAGCACGGGGTGCAGTACGCCGATCCGGCGCGCCGGCGCATGCCGCTGGCCTACTATCACCCGAAAGGCCCCTTGGGACAGGTTTTCCGGGCCCTGGACAGCCGTCTTGACCATGTGGCGGGTGTCGGCCTGGGCATTGGCACGGCGGCCTGCTACGAGCGGCCCGGACGGCGATGGACTTTCTATGAAATTGATCCCCTGGTGGTCGCCATGGCCAGGGATCAGGGCTATTTCCATTATCTGAGCGATTGCGCGCCCAAGGCCCGCATCGTCATCGGCGATGGCCGTTTGTCCCTGGCCGGCGAGATCGCGGCGAATAAGGATGCGCCCTTGTTCAATCTGTTGATCATGGATGCTTTTTCCTCGGATGCCATTCCCCTGCATTTGATCACCCGCGAGGCCATGGCTGTCTATCTCTCCCGCCTGGCGCCTGGCGGCGTGATGATGTTTCATATCTCCAACCAGCATGTGGACCTGCGCCCGGTGCTGGCCGATCTGGCCGCCGATGCGGGCATCGCGGCCCATGTTCAGCGCAATCATCCCAAGGGCCGGGACAAACAACACTATGGCTCTTCCTGGGTCGCCATGGCGCGGACAACAGAAGATCTGGCGCCAATTCTGCGATCGGCGCCGAAAACCAGTCCCTGGCGCCCGCTCAAGGCCAAGCCGGGCCGGCGGGTCTGGACTGATGATTACGGCAATCTGATCACCATCACCCGCACCTGGCGCCGCTGGCAGGGAGACTAGTCGGTGGATTGGGGTTCTTTATCGGGGGCGGGTTTATGCACCGGCGGTTTCAGGATCAGCGCGACCTTGGAGGCGAAGGCGGCGTCATCCTTGCCGCAGAGCAGCGGCGCGGCCTCGGCCATGGCATCCAGCAAGGGGTCCAGCCATTTGTCGTCGGTCTTGGGAAAGTCGCGCAGGACATAACCCATGACCTTGTTCTTGTCGCCGGGATGGCCGATGCCCAGGCGTATCCGGCGAAAGTCCTTGCCGATGTGCGCCGCCATGCTCTTCAGGCCATTGTGTCCGGCCAGGCCGCCGCCCTTCTTGACGCGCAGCTTGCCGGGTTCCAGATCCAGCTCGTCATGAAAGACGATGATCTGCTCCGGCTCGATCTTGAAAAAACGCGCGGCCTCGCCGACGCTGCGTCCGGACTCGTTCATGAAGGTCTGCGGCTTTAGTGTCAGAACCTTTTTTCCGGCCAGGGTACCTTCGCTGACCAGACCTTGAAAACGGCGGCGTTCAGGGGAAAAGCCATGGCGGCGGACGATCTCGTCCACCGCCATGAAACCGATATTGTGCCGGTTGTCGGCATACTTGTTTCCGGGATTGCCCAACCCCACCAACAAAAGCATGGTGTTCGCTCCCAGAGTTTGTGGCGTGAAGCCGGCGGCCCAGAGCGCATTCGAAGAAAATGCGCTCAGACTCTTAAGAATCGAGCAATTGAACCAATTGCCTAAGTCGCGAGAGCGACTCCGACTAATTGAAAATTGCTCTAGTCTTCCTCGCCGCCCTCGGCAGTCTCCTCTGCACCCTCTTCGCCTTCGACGCCTTCGACGCCTTCTTCGCCTTCCTCGCCTTCCTCAAGTTCTTCCTCGACGGCCTGAATGGTCGGCGCGGCCAGGGTGACGATGGTGAAGTCACGGTCGGTGATGGTCGGTACCACGCCCGAGGGCAGCGGAACGGCGGAGATATGAATGGAATCACCAATTTCCGTACCGGTCAAATCCACCTCGATCGAGGCCGGAATGGCGGAGGCCAAACAACGCACTTCGATCTGATGGCGCACGATATTGAGCACGGCGCCTTGTCGCAGGGCCTCGGATTCTTCCTCGTTCACGAACGCCACGGGGATGGAGATGGTAATCTCCGTCGTGTCCGAGAGGCGCAGGAAATCAACATGCAAAGGCACGTCGGTGACCACGTCCAGCTGCACATCGCGAGGCAACACCTGTTGCTTGCGATCGCCGGAATGCAATTCGAACAGGGTGTTGAACAGCCCAGGGTTCTGCAGCAGCCTGTCCATCTGTTTGCGGTCGACCGTAATCGGCTGGGGCGGCTTTTTGTCACCATAGACCACGCCGGGCACCACACCCGCACGCCTTGCCGCCCGGGCGGCCCCCTTGCCGACCCGGTCACGTAGTTCAACTGTTATCGTATTATCTGACATTTCTATTCGCTCCGATAAAAAACGGCCTCCACTTAACGGTTTTCAGCTTCGGAACAGAATTCGCAGCCTCCAGGGGTGCTGCGCTAAATTCATTAAAAATCCGGAGCCATAGCCGTGCGTGCCGTTGGAAGCCGCCCATATACGCGGATTAATGTGAAAACTCAAACTCTTTGACGCCCGGCGGCGGCAGATTATTCAAAAAGGGATGAGACCGAGGTTTCCTCGCTGATCCGCCGGATCGCTTCGCCCAACAGGGGCGCGATGGCGATGGAGCGGATATTGCGGGCATGGTGCATGGCATCGGTGGCGGCAATGGAATCGGTTACCGAAAGATGCTCCAGCGCCGACGAGGTTACCCGCGCCACGGCGCCGCCTGACAGCACACCGTGGGTGACGTAGGCTGATACCTTTTTCGCGCCGACATTCATCAAGGCTTCCGCCGCATTACACAAGGTACCGGCGGAATCGACGATATCATCCACCAATACACAACTGCGCCCGTCCACATCGCCGATAATATTCATCACTTCGGACATGCCGGCTTTTTCGCGCCGTTTGTCGACGATCGCCAGATCCGCGTTCAGCCGTTTGGCCAAGGCCCGCGTGCGGACCACGCCGCCCACGTCCGGAGAGACCATGACCAGTTTCTCGCCGCCGCTTTCCGCCGCGATTTCCCGCGTGAAGACCGGCCCGGCGAATAGATTGTCGGTCGGGATGTCGAAAAAGCCCTGGATCTGGCCGGCATGCAAATCCATGGTCAAAACCCGGTTGGCCCCGGCGGTGGCGATCAGATTGGCCACCAGTTTGGCGGAAATCGGCGTCCGGGGGCCTGGCTTGCGGTCCTGGCGGGCATAGCCAAAATAGGGCAAAACGGCGGTAATGCGCCGGGCCGAGGCGCGGCGCAGGGCATCGATGCAGACCAGCAGCTCCATCAGATTGTCGTTCGCCGGAGACGATGTTGACTGGATGATAAAGACATCCTCGCCGCGCACGTTCTCGTGGATCTCCACGAAAACTTCCATATCGGAAAAACGCCGCACGTCCGCATTGGTCAGCGGTGTTTCCAGATAGGCCGCGATGGCTTCCGCCAAGGGACGGTTACTGTTTCCTGCTAGTAGCTTCATGGCGCCTGGCGGCCTCCCCAAACGAACGCTTCACTGATTGAACACTTCACGACAGTCTTAATGGAGTCATAGTCAATCGCCGCACTGCCTGCAATCGGTCAGATTCCGCCGCGGCCCGACCTCGCCTCAACGGTGTTTGAACTGTGCGGTTCGCTTCTCCAGAAAGGCTGCCATGCCCTCCGCCTTGTCCTCGGTCGAGAAGGCGGAATGGAACATTCGCCGTTCGAATCGGACGCCCTCGGCCAAGGTGGTTTCATAGGCCCGGTTAACGCATTCCTTGGCGATCATCACCATGGGCTGGGACAATTTGCAGATTTTCTCCGCCACGCCGACAGCTTCGTCCAGCAGATCATCCAAGGGCACCACGCGGGAGGCCAGGCCGGCCCGCTCCGCCTCCTCCGCCGTCATCATGCGGCCGGTCAGCACCATTTCCATGGCCTTTGACTTGCCCACGAAGCGGGTCAGGCGCTGGGTGCCGCCGGCGCCGGGCAGAATGCCCAGATTAATCTCCGGCTGGCCGAACTTGGCATTGTCGGCGGCGATAATGAAATCGCACATCATCGCCATCTCGCAACCGCCGCCCAGGGCAAAGCCGGCCACGGCGGCGATGATTGGTTTGCGTGTCTGGCTGACCCGTTCCCAGCCGGCGGTGATGAAATCCTCCCGATAGACGTCCATATAGCTCTTCGGCGCCATTTCCGAGATATCGGCGCCGGCTGCGAAGGCCTTGGAGCTGCCGGTCAGAATAATGCAGCCAATGTTGTCGTCGGCCTCGAAGCCGTCCAGGGCCTGGCCCAGATCCTCGATCAAAGCCGCGTTCAGGGCGTTCAAGGCGTCCGGCCGGTCCAGGGTGATAATGCCGACGCCGCCCTTGGTCTCCACCAGGATATTTTCGTATGCCATGAGCCTAGTCTCCTAACTGTGTATGTCCGTGTTTGGTATTCGTGGCCGGGCGCCCGCCGGCCCGCCTCGCACGCAATTTCAATTCCAGGCCGACGTCCTACTCGGTTCCCGGCGCAATAGCAAAGCGAACGGTTATGATGGGGCCATTTTTTTCCGCGCTAATACGCAGGCCTTCGCCGTCCCTGACGAAGTAGCCCTGTCCCGCGCGGCGCCAACCCAGCTGCGGCAGGGTCGCGTCGTAAAATCGCCACAGTGCGGCAAGGCTGATCGAGGGACTGTTCGCCGAGCCATTTCCGCTGACCGCCGCAGCCTGGATCAAGCGGCCATGGGGTTTGTCGAAAATCATTGTCGCGTCGGGAATTTCCCTCAATCCCGGCATCAAGGGCAGGTCCGCGACCCCGGCCAGAAACGCCTCGTCTGCCGCCGTCACGCCAGTCCCCGCGATTGGCGCGGTCAACAGCAACCAAGGCGCCAAAAGTAGAGCCGCAATTATCCTTTTGCCTATCATGGGGGCAATCTAGCACAATGGCGCGGCCTCGGAAGACCATGGATACGGGACGTTTGCTTTTGCGATATTTGAAATTACTGCCGCCGGTGTTGCTTTTGGCATTGATGTTGTGGGGCCATGCCGGCCCCGCCGGTGCTGATCTGTTGGGCTCCGATCCCTTGATTGATGCGGTGGAACGCGGCAATTTTCGCGCCGCGCAAAAATCGTTGTTGGCCGGTTCGTCGGCCAATGTCAGGGGCGAGCAACGCCGTTCGGCGTTGATGCTGGCGGCGAATTTGGGCGCGGCGGATATTGTCGAGCTGCTGTTGAGCCATGGCGCCATCGTCGATTTGGCCGAAGAGGAAGGTAACACGGCGCTGATTTATGCCGCCCTGAACAATTTTGATGACGTCGTCGCCATATTGCTGGCGGCGGGGGCGGCGATTGATCATGCCAACAAACAGGGCGAAACCGCCCTGATGCGCGCCGCGCGGACCGGCGGCGACAATGCGGTGACCGCGCTTTTGGATGCCGGCGCCGATCCGGGCCTGACCGATTTCACCGGCCGCACGGCGCTTGATCTGGCCCGCGAAAACCGCCGCAACCGGGTTATCCGGATCTTTCGCAAAGCCGGTGTTGACCGCTAAAGCGATTTACCTAGCGCGTTGCCCTGGCATTCGCGAATATTGCCGCGCCACAGATCAATAAAACGGCGAGAAAACCAAAGACCCAGCGATATGCGATCTCGGGGCTCTGTCCACCATCGTTGCTGAAGCTGCCTATAATCAGGCCTGACGCCGATTGTATTGACGCTATACCCAGGAACACAGCCAGATTTTGGAATGTCAGGCCGCGTCCGATCAGATGATCCGGCAAAACGGTGCGGGCAAAGGCATGGTTCACCATGACATAGCTGCCGACGGCGGCAAACAGTAGCAACAGGACGGTAGCCGTCCAGAAATCAGGTTTTTCAAGCGCCGCCAGCAGGGCGAGAATGGCGGCGGTGGCAAGGGCGCCGGCCACGATCAGCCACTTGCGCTGGCCGATATGATGGTCAAGCTTGCCATAAAGCGAAACGCCGGCCAGCACGGCAATGTTCAACGCCAGCAGGACATTGCCCCTCGCCACGCCGTCCAGCCCATGGACATCCGCCAGATACGGCCCGCCCCAAAGCCCAACCACGGTCAGAACCGTCGCATAGCAGACAAACTGGATCGCCGAGACCAGCCAGAGCTCGCGATTGGCAAGAACCGACCGCAGGCCACTTAGAACCTGACCCCAACTCTCACCCCCATCACCGCTCCCGGCATGTTCCGGCGGCGCGTCACGGACAACGAAAAACAGCAGCAAGGCAAAGACGCCCGTCAACCCGGCCATGGCCAGGAATGCGCCTCGCCAGCCGATCACTTCCACCGCCCAGGCAAGCGGCGTCGTGGCCAAAAGAGTGCCGCCACCGCCAACCACGAACATCATGGCGGTGAGGGTGGCAAAGCGTTCCTCGGGATACCAACGCGCGATCACCACCATGGAACCCATCAACCCGGCGGCACAGCCAACTCCCAGCAGAACACGCCCAATGGCCAGAACAGCGCCGTCCTGTGCCGCCGCGAAGGTAATGGCGCCCAGGACCGCGACCGCGAAAAGCCCCGTCATGGTCCGTCTTGCGCCATATCGGTCGAGCAGAACACCGGTCGGTATTTGCGCCAGACCAAAGGCAAGAAAGAAAAGCCCGGTAATGCCCCCCATGGCCTCGGCGGAGAGTTCGAGTTCGGCCATCAACTCTGGCGCGATGGCCGCGTTGGCGACCCGATAGAACTGGCTGGCGACATAAGCCCCGCAAAGCACGAGATAGATTTGCAGAGCCTGCCGTCCCCCCGGATGGATCATCGCGACATGCTCATGGCTCAGAACTGTCCCGCCGAGACGCCGCCATCGACCATATAGACCCCGCCGGTGCAGAACGAGCCGTCTTCGCTGGCAAGAAACAGCATCAGCCGCGCCACTTCCTCCGGCTCGCCATAGCGCTGCAACGGCAGACGCCGCGCCATGGGCCGGTTCGCGCGGTCCCCGGTCGGCAAACCCCGCTGTTCCTCGATCGAGGCCATCATTCGGGTGTCGATGGGCGCCGGATTAACCGTGTTGACGCGGATATTCTGCTCCGCCCCTTCCAGGGCGGCGGTCCGCATCAAGCCGATCACCGCATGCTTGGAGGTAACGTAGGCGGACATGCCGCCGGTGCCACGGATCCCCGCCGTGGACGAGGTGATAACGATGCTGCCGCCACCACGGGCGCTCATGGCGGGCATGATATATTTCAGGCCAAGAAAGACGCCGCGCACATTGATGGCGAGGACCTTGTCGAACATCTCTTCGGTATAGTCGCTGATCGGTGTGACCGTGCCCTCGATGCCCGCGTTCAATAGCGCGATATCGATGCCACCAAAGCGTTCCACCGCCGCCGCGATATAGGCTTGCGTCTGAGCCGTGTCCGTTACGTCGGCAACGACGGCGGCGGCCTGTTCCGTGCCGATCTCCGCCACGGTGTCCTGCAGCGCGCCGTCATCCAGGTCGACCAGAATGATCCGGCCGCCTTCCGCCGCGAACAGCTTGGCCGCCGCCCGTCCGATGCCGCCCGATCCGCCGGTGATAATCGCGACCTTGCCGTCCAATTTGCCGCTCAACTCCGCCATGATTGCTTCCTTTTCGTTATCTGTTACAGCTCCCGCCGGACGATGCCCTCGGCGACCAGCGCTTCAATCGCCGGTGCGTCAAAACCAAGATCGTGCAGAATGCGGTCGGCCTCGCTGCCGAATGCAGGGGTCGGCGCGGCCGGTTGAAAGCCCTCGCCGTCAAGCTCTACCGGCGGCCCGACCATGCGCACCGTTCCGGCGGCGGGATGTTCCATGTCGTGAAACATCTGGTTGGCATGGGCGTGCGGATCATCGAACAGCTCGATCGGGAAATGCACCGCCGCGACCGGGATGCCGGCCTCGTTCAGGCGTGCGATCCATGTCTCCGCCGAAGCTTGCCGCATCTTGCCTTCGACCGGTTCCTTCAGGTCCGCATAATAGGCTTCCCAGCGCGGTTCCAGAAGCGATGTCTCCATCAGGCCCGAATCCTCGATACCTAGAACCTCGGCAAATTTCAGGCGTAGGGAATGGCTGCCGCAGGCCACCGCGATTGCCCGGTCGGCGGTCTCGAAGGTGCGGAAATATATCGCGGTCATGGACGGAAAGCGCGGGTTCGGAATTGCCGCCGCCTGCTCTTCATAGCTCGCCTTCGCGGCCCGCTGTTCCGATAGCCGCCGCAGGGCTTCGTCGTGTGCCGGGCGGTCCTTGTCCTCGGAGCGGATCAGCTGGTTGTTGGCCAGCACCATTCCCGCATGCATCAACGAAACATCAACGATGCCGCCCTTGCCGCTGCGCTCGCGCCGCAGCAGGGCCGAGGCGACGCCAAAGGACAGGCACATAGCGCTCATATAATCGGCGCTGACCGGATCGCCGGATGCAGGGCGGCCATCGGTCATGCGCCCGTTGGCGGCCATCAAGCCGCTGCGCGCCTGCACGACGATGTCCATGCCCGCCAGGCCGGCATCCGGGCCGTGCTTGCCAAAGGCGGTGACCGAGGCGATGACCAGGCGCGGGTTTTGGGCCAGCAAATCTTCCGGTGCCAGGCCAAGCTTTTTCTCGAGGCCGGGGCGAAAGTTCATCAGCACCACGTCTGCCCATTCCAGGATGCGTTCGATGACCGGGCGCGCGGCCGGTTTGCTAAGGTGCAGGGGAAGCGTATGTTTGCCCCGGTTGCGGGAGAGGAAGATGCGGGATTCGCCGGGCGCAAGGGGGTTGAACCTGCGCGTCGGGTCCCCTTCGGGGGCCTCGATCTTGAGCACCTCGGCCCCGCCGTCGGCCAGCATCTGGCCGCAAAACGGCACCGCGATAAACTGCCCGAACTCGGCCACCCGAATGCCGTCGAATGGCCTGGATTCATCCGTTGGCACCGATGCGTCCATGCTGTCTGTCACCGGTGTCCTTCCTCTTCTATCAATCTACAAAAAAGCCGGCCGCCAATCCGCCCGGCAATAGATCATTTCTCGCGGCATTCTCGTCAAAACCGGCAAAATCGTACGGGCCGCGCATTTGCCTGTCAAATTCCAGCGCCGCGGCAAGGGCCTTTGTCACGGCAACTTGGTATAAAAGGGTCACTATCAATGTCCCTTTTTATAGGGCAGGATAACCGCGAACGAGGAGTGAGACATGAGCGATACGCCATCGATGCACGAACCGTATGCGGGCAAGGACCTGGGGGAAATCCCGTTTATCTGCACGCCGACGATGGTCGAGCATTATTGCCAAGGCTTGGCTGTCGACCATGCGCGCTATCTCAGCCCAACCTATTGGGACCGGCCGGCGGCTCCCGCGATGATCGTTGGCGAGGTCGATGGCGGCTTTGACGGCGCGCGCTTCGACAACGCCTTTGGCAATTTGTGGATGCGCCAGGAGTGGGCCTTCCATGCGCCCATATTCCCCGACCGCGAATACCGCCGTACCTCCAGCGTGACCGACGTCTATGAATGGCGCGACCGTTCGGTGGTCAAGCAGGAGGTGAACCTCTACGAAGGCGAGGCGCTGATCGTTCGCGGCATCCACCATCAAAGCTATCTGTTGGGTCAAAATTCCGGCAAGGTTGCCTTGCGCGATCCGAAGAAAAAGGAAGGCGTCCGCAAGTTTGAAGTGCCCGATGGGGAGCCAATCGCAAGCGTAGCACGCAGCATTGATCTGGAAATGTGCGGCGTGTTTTTTCATGGTAACCGCAGCTACCACACGGACAAGACCGCATCGGAAGAGCTCGGCTTCGAAGAGGTCGTGGTCGGCGGCAAAATGACCATGTCGCTGATCGGCGAGATGCTGGAACAACGCTTTGGCCGCGGCTATTACGAAGGCGGAACATTGGATGTGAAATTCACCAATATCGTTTGGCCCGATGACCGCGTTACAGCCAAGGGTGTGATCACGCACGAAAGTGACGGACGGGCATTCATCACCGTGTGGATGGAAAAGGACGATGGCACGGTGGTCATCGTTGGTTCCGCATCGGCGGCCAGTTAGATCGTTTTATTTACTGTTTTATTGACAGGGACAACACTACTCAAGCTTCGAGGATAGATCCTACCATGACCGATAATGTAACCGACTTTTCCTTCCTGCAGGGCGTCAAGGTAATCGACTTCACACAGTTCGAGGCGGGCCCCTCCTGCACCGAAGCCCTGGCCTGGCTGGGTGCTGACGTGGTGAAAATCGAGAATCCGAAAATGGGTGATCCCGGCCGCCGCCTGCGCCCCGGCAAACCGGACAACGATCCGTATTATTTCCATATGTTCAACGCCAATAAAAAGTCGGTAACGGTCAATCTGAAGTCGCCCGAGGGCCTGGATCTGGCCAAGGACATGATCGCCAAGGCGGACGTGATGATGGAGAATTTCGCCCCCGGCGCGATCGAACGCCTGGGCCTGTCCTACGACGTGGTGAAGGAGATCAACCCCGGTATCATATATGCCCAGGTCAAGGGTTTCGGCGAGGGCAGCCCGTTCGAGAAAAACCTGGCCTTCGATATGATTGCGCAGGCCTGCGGCGGCACCTTCAGCGTCACCGGCGAAGGCGATGGCCCGCCGACCCGGCCCGGTATATCCCTGGGCGATACGGGCACCGGCATGTTGATGGCCATTACCATTCTGGGCGCGCTATACAAGCGGCGGGAGACCGGCCAGGGCCACCGCATGCAGGTGGCCATGCAGGACGCCATGCTGCACTACATGCGCATTGGCTTGTCCACCCAAGGGTTGACCGGCAAGGCGGCGGAACGCGGCGGCTCCAAGGTGCCGGGCATCGTCAATGCGCCCATGGGTCTGTATCCCTGCGCGCCGGGCGGACCAAACGACTATGTCTACATCATGACCAGCCGGGCCAACCCGGAGCATTGGGACCGTTTGCTGACCCTGGTCGGGCGCGAGGATCTGATCGGCGACGAGCGTTATCTGACCCCCGGCGACCGCGTGGAGCGGGAGGCGGAAGTGGACGAAGTAATCGCCGCCTGGACCAGGGGGCGGTCGAAATATGACGCCATGACGGCGGTAGGCGAGGCGGGCATCCCCGCCGGCGCCGTGCTGGATACGGACGAATTGAACAACGACGTCACGTTCGAGCAGCGCGGCGTGATGCAGACCATGGTGCATCCGGTGCATCGCCCGTTCAAGATGCCGGGCTGGCCGGTGCGGGTGGACGGCCAGGCCACGCGGCTGAAATCATCACCAATGCTGGGCGAGCATACGGACGAGGTAATCAGCGACTGGCTGGGATTAAACGGCGCAGCGATTGACGCCTTGAAGAGCGAGGGCGCGGTCGGCTAGGTCTTTTTCCGCCGTGAGGCTGGGATCTTTTCGCTGGCCGATTTCAATTGCCCGCAGGCGGCCATGATGTCGCGGCCCCGTGGCGCCCGGATGGGGGCTGAATAACCGGCATCGTTCAGAATCGAGGCAAAGCGGCGAATGCGGTTGTTGGAACTGCATTGATAGGGCGCGCCGGGCCAGGGATTGAACGGGATCAGGTTGATCTTGGCCGGCAGACCGCGCAGCAGGCGCACCAGTTCGTTGGCGTCTTCCAGGCTGTCGTTGACCTCTTGCAGCATGACGTATTCGAATGTGATGCGGCGGGAGTTGTTGGCGGAGGGGTAGTCGCGGCAGGCCTGGATCAATTCCTTGATGGGATGCTTTCGGTTCAGGGGCACCAGTTGATCGCGCACCTTGTCGTTTACCGCATGCAGCGAGACGGCCAGATTAACCCGCAATTCCTGACCGCAGCGTTCCATGGCCGGGACCAGCCCGGCGGTGGAAAGTGTGATCGAGCGGCGCGAAAGCGCGATGCCGTCGCTATCCATGATGATATGCAAGGCCTGGGAGACATTGTCATAGTTCAACAGCGGCTCGCCCATGCCCATCATGACAATGGTGGAAATTTTGCGGTGCCCATCCGGGTTGGGCCAATCATCCAGGCAGTCCCGCGCCAGCATGAATTGCCCAAGAATTTCGCCGGCGGTCAAATTCCGCACCAGCGGCATGGTTCCGGTATGGCAGAAATCGCAATTCAGGGTGCAGCCAACTTGGCTGGAGATGCATAGGGCGCCATGATCCAGGTCCGGGATATAGACCATTTCGACTTCGTTGCCATCGGCCAGGCGCAGCAGCCATTTGATCGTGCCATCGGTGGAATTCAGGGTCGTGGTGATGCCCGGGCGTTCGATATTGCAGCCTTCGGCCAAGCGTTGGCGCAGATCCTTGCCCAGATCGCTCATCTCGTCGAAGCTGGTAACGCCGCGATTGTACATCCAGCGCCAAAGCTGGCTGACCCGCATCTTGCATTGCCGCGCGGGCACACCAAGTCCGGCCACCATCTCGGACAGTTCCTCGCGCGACAGACCGATCAGGTTCAGTCCAGGCGCCGCCCTTTTGCCATTTGGGGCCGTGTCTGCCGCGATAGGTTCAGCCAGGCTGCTCATGCGCCGTCTACTTTACCTTGCAGGCCCGGTTGATCGCCCTGTGGGCGCGGGTGAAGCCTTTCAGGGAATAACGGTCCGTGGTCTTGGTGCCGCGTTTGGAGATGCCGCGAATAACCATTTTCTTGCCGGCCCGCATGGCCTTGACCAACTTGGCCTCCGTCTTTGGGTTTTCCACCCAGGCGGTATCATCCACGGTGTAGAGTTTGAAAGTCTTGCCGTCCACATTGATGGTCGCGGTGCTGCCGGGTTTGATGGGATAGCCCACATAGACCCCGATCTCGCCCTTGATCTTCTTATACGGACGATGGGTGATCAGTACCCAGATCGGTCCGCGCTTGACGCCGCCCGGTTTGCTGCTGCTTGGCTGACCCGCCATATAACAGGCCATGCCCTTGCCTTCCTTTAGCGAAAAGGCGCCCCAGACACCCGGATTGCGCAGCAGTGACTTGGGCGCTTTGGATTTTGCCTGTGCCCCCAGGGCGACGCTGAACAGAACCGCGACCACGCTCAGTGCGGTCACAATGGTGATAAATTTTTTCATGGCGTCAACATAATGTTCGTTTGTGGCATTTTCCAGATCAACCTCGCCCTAATCTTGTTTTGTGCGAAATTTCTGCGCGCCTTGGACATGGGGCGTGGGCGGTTCGCCTTCATTGCGGCTGAAAGTTGCCCGCTGGCCAAAGCGGCCCAGGCTGACCGTGCGGTCATAAAGCACGATCGCCCCCGCCGTCGCCACATTGATGCAAAAGGCGGTGGGGATCTTGATCACATGGTCGCAGCGGGCCAGCATTTCAGGCGACAGGCTGCCCCGCTCCGGCCCCAAGACATAGGCCGCGCGGACCGGATGTTTGAAGGTTGGCAAATCGACCGCGCCGTCGATCAACTCGATGCCCACAAGCTGACAACGTTCGGGCAGGACCATGCTGGCCACGTCCTCGAATTCGTAATAGGGCAATTGGTGGGTCGAGCGCGAGGTGTCCGAGGAAGCCTGCCGCTGGCGGTAGCTGCCGTCCACCGTGAATAGAAAACCGGCCCCAAAGGCCTGGGCCGAACGGAACAGATTGCCCGCGTTCATGGGCTTGCTCAATCGTTCCACCCCGATGCCGAAATACCCGCGCATACCAACCTTTTCCATGATTCATGGCAGAGAATAACGCCTATAGGCGACAAACGCCCATGCTTTGTGCTAATTCCCGACTTAGAGAAATTATTGCCCGAAAGCGTGAGGAAAGACACTGATGAAAGCGATGTTGTGCAAGGAAAACGGCCCCATTGAAAGCCTGGTGCTGGAGGATTTTGAATTGCCGCCCCTTGGCGAAGGCGAAGTGCGGGTGCGCGTACGCAGCGCCGGGGTCAATTTTCCCGACATCTTGATCACTCAGGGGATCTATCAGTTCAAGCCGGAACATCCCTTTTCCCCCGGTTCTGAATGCGCCGGTGATGTGATCGAGGTTGGTCCCGGAGTCAGTAATCTCAAGGCCGGCGACCGCGTCATCGCCATGACCGGCCACGGCGCCTTCGCCGAGGAGGTCAATACCCTGGCCAGCAATTGCGTTCATTTGCCAGACGATATCAGCTACGAGCTCGGCTCCGCCTTTGTCCTCACCTATGGCACTTCGATCTACGCCTTGCTGCAGATGGGCAAGCTGCAAAAGGATGAGTGGCTGCTGGTGCATGGTGCCGCGGGCGGGGTTGGCCTGTCGGCGGTGGAGATCGGCAAGGCCATGGGCGCCAAGGTGATCGGTACCGCCAGCAGCGACGAAAAGCTGAAGATAGTCACCGAACATGGCGCCGACGAGGTTATCAATTACAGCGAAGGTCCTTTCAAGGACAAGGTCAAGGAAATCTGCGGCAGTGCCGGGGCGGATGTGATTTACGACCCGGTCGGCGGCGATGTCTTTGACCAATCGCTTCGTTGCATCAATTGGGATGGCCGGTTACTGGTTATCGGCTTTGCCTCCGGCCGCATACCGGAGGCGCCGGCCAATCTGGCGTTGTTGAAGAACTGCTACATCGTTGGTGTTTTCTGGGGCGCCTGGAATAAGCGCAATCCCGAAGGCCACGCCAAGAACATGGACATACTGTTCCAGTGGCTGCGCGAGGGCAAATTGAAGCCCAATATCTCACACCGTTTCCCCTTGGCCGAAGTGCCGGCGGCTTTGCAGGTCCTGGTTGACCGCAAGGTGGTGGGCAAGGCCGTGATCACTATCGATTAGGCAGATTCTCTGTATGGGGGACGGCGACGCAAAGGTTCGGGCTCAATACGAGGCCTATCCCTATCCGGCCCGCGATCCCGGTGACGAGGCGCATCGCCTGATCACCGGCTCGCCCAGCCATTTGCTGGAGATCGAACATTTCGTCCTGGCCGGTGGCCGCGCGCAAGATCTGCCAAAAGGTAACCTGCGGGCCTTGGTGGCGGGCGGCGGCACCGGCGACGGCGCCATCATGCTGGCGCAACAGCTGGCCGACCGTGGCGGCGGCAGCGTAACGTATCTGGATATGTCCACGGCCTCCCTGGCAATCGCCAAGGGCCGGGCGGAGGCACGCGGCCTGGGCAATATTTCGTTCCATCATGGTTCGTTGCTCGAGTTGCCCAACATGGGCTGGCAGCCGTTTGACTACATCGATTGTTGCGGCGTGCTGCACCATCTTGCCGATCCCGGCGAGGGTCTGGCCGCGCTGACATCGGTGCTGACGGATAAGGGCGGTTTGGGTCTGATGTTGTACGGTGAATTGGGCCGTACCGGGGTCTATCCCGCACAACGCGCCATTGCCCGCTTGGTGGAGGACGGAAGTCTCGATCTGGCCCGGCGCGTGGTCGATGCCCTGCCGGCGGGCAACTGGCTGAAACGCAACGAGCATCTGTCGGACCATCTGGCGGGCGATGATGCAGGCTTCCATGATCTGCTGCTACATAGCCGCGACCGGGCCTACCTGGTGGGTGAAATCGCTGAATTGTTGGCCGGCGCGGATCTGCGCATTACCGGTTTTTTGCCCCCCGGTGCCTATGATCCCTGTAGCTATCTTGAAGACCCGGAACTGCGCGCCCGTGCCGCGGCCCTGCCGGCGCTGGAACGCTGGGCCTTGGCCGAGGAATTGTCGGGCGCCATGAAGACGCATGTTTTCTATGCCGTGCGCCGGGACAATGAGGCGGGCGGGGCGGCAGGCACTATTACGCCTTCAATGGTGCCCACACTGCGCGAGATGACGGCGGACCGCCTGGCCGCAAGTCTGGGGAAATCGCCGCGACTAAGTGCCGAATTGGGCGGCGTCGAACGGCAGTTCGAATTACCTGAAGGCGCCGCCGCCATCGTCGCCCTGATTGATGGCCGGCGCAGCCTGCGGCAGATTCATGGCCGTTTGCGGGCCGGCGGCACAAAGATGAGCTGGCCGGATTTCGAGGCCAAATTCGCCGCGATTTTCGAAGTTCTTCATGGCCTGAATCTGCTGTTGTTCGTCGGCGGCAAGGCGGCTTAGAGATGCATACCGACGGCCTTTTTGAAATTGCCCTGCTGGCCGCCGGCGCCCTGATCCTTGGTCTGGTGCTGCAGCGCCTGCGTCAACCGGCGATTGTCGGCTATATCGTCGCGGGCGTCGTGCTTGGTCCATCAGGATTTGATCTGTTTCCCGACCGTGCGCCGATCGAAACCCTGGCCGAGCTAGGCGTCCTGCTGTTGTTGTTCGTGATCGGCATGGAGCTTTCGTTGCGGGCCTTTCGCCGAGTGCTGCGCCTGGCGGTATTGGGCGCCGGGGCGCAGATAATTCTTTCCATCGGTGCCATGCTGGTGGTGGCCCAGGTCTTTCACTATTCCGTCGAGACGGCGGTTGTGATGGGCTTTGTCGTGGCGCTTTCGTCCACCGCCGTGGCGATCAAACTGTTGGAGGATATCGGCGAATTGCGCACCGCCATCGGGCGGACGGCAATCGCGGTGCTGATCGCCCAGGATCTGGCCATCGTGCCGATGCTGCTGATCGTCGACGGCCTGGCGGGCGGCGGCGGTATCCCGGTGATGGGCTATGTCAAGCTGTTCGCCGCCGTGGCGCTGCTGGCAGCTATGATCGCCCTTTTGACCCGACGCTCCCGCGTTGGCGTGCCGTTTGCCCGCACCATGCACGGCAACGCGGAATTGGCGGCAATCACGGCGCTGGCCTATTGCTTCGGCGCGGCGCTGGTCTCGGCCCTGATGGGCCTGTCACCGGCCTACGGCGCCTTTCTGGCCGGCCTTTGGATTGGCAACTCCACCGCACGCGCGCCTTTGTTGGCGGCCGCCCGGCCCATTCAGAGCGTTTTGCTGATGGTCTTTTTCGTGTCCATCGGATTGTTGCTGGATCTGGATTTTATTTGGGATCATCTGGCCGAGGTCTTGAGCATTCTGTTGGTGGTGACGGTTCTGAAAACCATCATGAACGTGACCGTGCTGCGCCTGTTGCGGGAGCCTTGGCCACGGGCTTGGATCGTCGGTGTTTCCATCGGTCAGATCGGCGAGTTCTCCTTCGTGCTGGTGGCCGCCGCCGTCGGCTCCGGCTTGATCATGGACGACAATGGCCGGATTGCCGTCTCCGTCATCGCCTTGAGTTTGATGCTCTCGCCCCTGTGGCTGATTTTCAGCCGCCGTTTGGAACGCGTCGTGGGCAGCAATGTCCAGACCCTGCGGGAATATCTGCATGACCTGTTCGCACCCGAAACCAAGGCCGTGGCGACCATGGCGCATCGGCCCATCGGGTTTTCCATGCATCTGGGCGCGGGCGGGCGCCGCGCGGCCGAGGATATGATGGCCGACGACGATGCCGGCGATGACGCCCGTCTTGATGCCGATGATGACAGCGACAGTGATAGGAATGGCAAAAGCGAAGCTTGAGGCGGACTATACTTTCGAGGCTGCCGCCACGGCGCGCGGCCTGGGCCCTGTCTGCGGTATTGACGAGGCGGGACGGGGACCATGGGCTGGGCCGGTGGTGGCGGCGGCGGTGATCCTGCGGCCTGATCATATCCCGCCCGGTCTGGCGGATTCCAAAACCTTGGCCAAGGCGCGCCGGGAAGCACTGTTCGAACAGCTGGGCGAGGTTGCCGTGATCGGCGTAGGCCGGGCCGAGGTGGCCGAGATCGACAACCTTAATATTCTGGCCGCGACCATGCTGGCGATGGCCCGTGCCGTCGCCGGTCTGGCGGAGGCACCTGGTCATGCATTGGTCGACGGCAACCGCGCCCCGGACCTGCCCTGCGGCGTTGAAACCCTGGTAAAGGGCGATGGCCGCTGTCTCTCCATCGCGGCGGCGTCGATCGTCGCCAAGGTGACCCGCGACCGGGAGATGACGGCTCTGGCCGTGCGCTTTCCAGGTTTCGGATGGGAGCGCAATGCGGGCTATGGCACCGCCGAACACAGGGCGGGTTTGGCGCGGTTGGGACCGAACGAAATGCACCGCCACAGCTTCAAACCTATACGGAAGCTTTTAGAGTCTGGCCTAAGCGGCTGAGTCCAAACAAAAAAATCAGTTGACTGGTGATTCGCTCTCGACCAGTATGCGCCGCCGCTATGACAAAGAAGCAAAAAATAGAGCGCAACAGCATACACTTGGGCGATACCGTCCAGGTGATGTCCCGCTTGCCCGAAGCATCCGTGGACCTGGTTTTCGCCGATCCGCCGTATAATTTGCAGTTAAGCGGCGAGCTGCATCGTCCGAACAACAGCAGGGTCGCCGGTGTCGACGACGATTGGGACCGGTTCGATACGTTTGCCAGCTATGATGAATTTACCCGCGCTTGGTTGAGCGAAACTAAGCGCATCCTCAAACCCAAGGGCGGTTTGTGGGTTATTGGCAGCTATCACAATATTTTCCGCGTCGGCGCTATTTTGCAGGATCTGGGCTTCTGGATCCTCAATGACGTGGTTTGGCGCAAAACCAACCCAATGCCGAATTTCCGCGGCAAACGTTTCACTAACGCCCACGAAACCTTGATCTGGTGCACCCCCTCGCCGAACGGCAAGGGCTATACCTTCAACTACGAGGCCATGAAGGCGCTGAACGAGGATCTGCAGATGCGCAGCGATTGGCTGCTGCCGATCTGCTCGGGCGGGGAACGTCTCAAGCAAAACGGCCAAAAGGCCCATCCGACGCAAAAGCCAGAGGCTTTGCTGCACCGGGTGCTCCTGGCCTCCTCCAATCCGGGCGATCTGGTGCTTGATCCGTTCTTTGGTACCGGTACCACGGGCGCGGTGGCGAAACATCTGGGCCGGGATTTTGTCGGCATCGACGCCGATCCCGGCTATGTGGGCCTGGCCCGCCAGCGCATTGACGCGGTGGCCCCATTGGGAGAGCAGGACCTGGATGTAACGCCTTCGAAACGATCCTTGCCGCGCATTCCGTTTGGTTGGCTGGTGGAGCGCGGCATGCTGCGCCCCGGCGCCACATTGTACGATTCCCGCCGGCGTTACGCGGCCCGTGTCCGGGCCGATGGCTCGGTGGTGGCGAACCGCTCGCGCGGCTCGATCCATCAGGTGGGCGCCGCCGTACAAGGTGCGCCGGCCTGCAATGGCTGGACCTTCTGGTGCTTCGAGGAACGCGGCAAATTGCTGCCCATTGATCTGTTGCGGCAGAAACTGCGGTCCGAGTTGCACTAACGTCCCAAGCCGTGGTGCAGCACCTTTTTCATCACCGTCGGTAGCGCCAGATCGCCCAGGTCCTCGGGCGCCTGCCAGATTTCATCGCTTTTGGTTTTTCTGACTCCCACGCCCATATGCACCGTCAGCTCCAGGCGAAAGTGCGTGAAAACGTGAACTACGGTTCCAGGCAAGGATTGCCAATCCGTAGGTAGGGGAGCGTGATCGAGGATTTCGGCCGCTTGCCAGGCCTCTTCCCGCCAGGGCGTTGAAGGCACTTCCATCATGCCGCCCAACAGGCCCTTCTCGGCCCGCCGCCGCAGTAGCAATCGACCGGCATCGTCAAACAGGCAAAATGCCACGCCGTAACGGGTCGGGCGCTCCGCCTTGGGTTGGCGGCGCGGCAAGCCGGCGGCGATGTCCTGCTTGCGTCCTTCGCAGTCCTTGGACAGGGGGCAACGTTCGCACAAGGGCGCGCGCGGCAGGCAGATGGTCGCGCCCAGATCCATCAGGGCCTGGGCATGATCACCGGCGCGCTGCTCGGGTGTCAGGCCGGCGGCCAGACGGCGCAGTTCCGGCTTAACACCGGGCAGTGTATCCGTCACCGCGAACAGGCGCGCGACCACCCGTTCGATATTGCCGTCCACGGGCGAAGCCTTGCGGCCAAAGGCAATGGCGGCAACCGCCGCCGCCGTGTAGGGGCCGATGCCGGGCAAGCCGCGCAGGGCATCTTCCGTATCGGGAAAAACGCCGCCATGCTCGTTTGCCACGACCTGGGCGCATTTGTGCAGGTTGCGCGCGCGCGCGTAATAGCCCAGACCCTGCCAGGCATGCAGCACCTGATCCAGCTCGGCCGCGGCAAGGTCTTCCACCGTTGGCCAGCGTTGCAGGAAGTGCAGAAAGTAGGGGATCACCGTCTTGACCACGGTCTGCTGCAACATGATTTCGGACAGCCAGACGTGATAGGGCGCGGCCAGCGCGCCAGGCGGGGCCCTCCACGGCAGCTTGCGGTGCTGGCCGTCGTACCAGGAGAGCAGTTTAGTGCCGACGAACTTAATCTGAATTCACCAAAAATTTATTGTGCCCCATGCCCTTGCAGGATGACTCTGTCGGCGTTCTCCCACAAGATGGGGCGCATGAATGAACGCCGCCATAAAAGCCGCCCCGTGGCCGCCGGCTCCATCCTGCGCCGGGCCACCGCCGCCGCCTTGCGCCGGCGCGGTTTCGCCGAGGGCGAGGTGATTGCCCGCTGGCCCGATATCGTCGGCCCCGAACTGGCCGCCCTGACGGCGCCTGAAAAACTGCAACAACGGCGCGGCGACGTGGCGGGCGCGGTGCTGCATATCCGCGTCGCCGGCGCGGCGGCGGTGGAATTGCAGCATATGGCGCCCACGATGATCGAGCGGATCAACGGCTTTTACGGCTACCATGCCGTGGACCGGATAAAATTGCTGCAGGGCCCCTTACCGGTGCCGGAAAAACCCCGCGAGGTCGCATCCAGGGCTCTGACGGGGGCCGAATCGGCTGAGCTGACGGCCCGGACCGAGGCGACAAAAAGCCCGGATTTGCGCCAGGCCCTGGAGCGTTTGGGCACGTCTGTCCTGGGCCGGCGGGCGCCGCCGGAAAAGAGCGATTAAAACTTATCGGGCGAGGTCTTGATCGTCACCTTTTCGCCCTAATGTGTTGTCAAATTAGCATCGAGAGGCTTGTGAGTCAGAACCGGCAGGCCTATAATTAACACCACATGTTGTGGGTAGGAGATGGAATGACCCAAGTTAGAGTGTTTTCACCTGTCGTCGCCTTGCTTTGCGCGCTGGTGCTTTTCGCCGTGCCATCCCGGGCGGAAGCACCGCCCTATGCGGTCGGCGATATGGTCCTGGGCGCCAAGGATGCACCGGTGACGGTGATCGAATATGCCTCCATGACCTGCCCTCATTGTGCCAACTTCCATATGAGCACTTTCAAGGAACTCAAGGCCAAGTATATCGATACCGGCAAGGTGCGCTTGATTTTTCGGGAATTCCCGTTTGATCCACTGGCCTTGCAGGCTTCCATGCTGGCGCGCTGTGCCGGCGAGAAGCGCTATTTCGGCATGCTGAACGTGTTGTTCAAGAGCCAGTTGAAATGGGCCAAGGCGGCCAATCCGCAAGCGGCCCTTGGCAACATCGCCCGATTGGGCGGCTTTACCGAGGCGCGTTTTCAGACCTGCATGCGTGATCAGCAACTGGCCGACATGATTTTGCAGACCCGCCTGGACGGCAACAAGAAGTTCGAAGTCGACTCGACGCCAAGCTTCATCGTCAACGGCAAAAAGACCTCCGGCAACATGACCATCGACAAATGGGACGAACTCTTGGCCGGTCTGTTGAAATAGGATCCGTCGGAATTAGCGAGAAGATGACAATTCGTACCGAAATGGGGACACAACCAGGTGCATTTTACAAAATTACGGCTTAGTGGCTTTAAATCCTTCGTCGATCCCATGGAACTGGTGATCGAAACCGGCCTGACCGGCGTGGTCGGGCCGAACGGTTGCGGCAAATCCAATTTGGTGGAGGCCCTGCGCTGGGTGATGGGCGAAAACTCGGCCAAGCGCATGCGCGGCGGCGCCATGGACGATGTGATCTTCAATGGCTCGCAAAACCGCGGCAGCCGTAATTTGGCGGAAGTCTCTCTGGTCATCGATAACAAGGACCGCACCGCGCCCGCTTCTCTGAACGATTCGGACGATCTGGAAGTGACCCGGGCCATCGAGCGCGAGCGCGGCTCCGCCTATCGGGTCAACGGCAATGAAATGCGGGCTCGCGACGTGCAGCTGCTGTTCGCCGATGCCGCCTCCGGCGCCCATTCGCCCTCCCTGGTCTCCCAGGGCCGTATTGCCGAGATCATTAGTTCCAAGCCCGCCGACCGCCGGGCCCTGCTGGAAGAGGCAGCCGGCATTACCGGCTTGCATTCCCGCCGGCACGAGGCGGAATTGCGGTTGCGGGCGGCGGAAAACAACATGGAGCGCCTGGATGACGTCATGCAGTCGCTGGAGGCGCAGCTGCAAAGCATGAAGCGTCAGGCCCGTCAGGCCAGACGTTTTCGCAAGATCGGCGAGCAGGTCCGTCATTTCGAATCCATACAGCTGCACCTGCTGTTTCAACGTGCGGAGCAGCAATTGCAAAGCGCCGGCGAGGAGCTGGCCAAGGCCAACGGCCAGGTCGCCCGCCTGACCCAGGAAGCGGCGCAGGCCACCACCGCCCATACCGAAGGCGCCGACGGTCTGCCGGATCTGCGCCAGGCGGAGGCCGTGGCGGCGGCGGTGCTGCACCGTCTGGCCGTGGCCCGCGATGGCCTGGATCAGGAAGAACAACGCATTACAGAGGCTTCATCCCAGTTGCAGGCCCGCCTGCGCCAGATCGAGATCGATCAAAAGCGCGAAAGCGGCCTGGGCGAGGAAGCCGCCGCTACCATCGCCCGTCTCGGCGAAGAGGCGGAGCAGTTGCGCGAGCAGCAAGCCGGCGAAGCCGAGGCGGGCGCCGAGGCCGAGAGCCGCGTCGCGGCGGCGGCGTCGGTCCTGGGCGAGGGCGAGGGCGAGTTGCAGGCCCTGACCGATCAGGTCGCGGAGGGCGCGGCCCAGTCGGAGGCCCTGCGCCGTGCCTTGGCGACGGCGGAACAGCGCCTGCAGCGCCTGTCGCAGCGCCAGGCCGAGGCCAAGACAACCCTTGAACGCCTGACGGCGGAAACCCAGGGCGACGAGCGTCTGGCGGAGGCGAACGAAGCCTTGGCGCAGGCCGAGCAGGCGGCGGAAGAAGCCGTCGCCGGGTTGGAGCAGAGCGAGGCGGCCCACGGCGCCTGCGAGGAAAGCCTTGCCCAGGCCCGCGAGGCCGGCCAGCAGCTGGAGGCGCAGGATGCCCAACTGGCGGCAGAGGAAAAGGCCCTGGCGGAACTGCTGCGGCAGACGGATGCGGATCTTTGGCCCGCCGTGATCGACGCGGTGTCGGTGGAGCCCGGCTATGAGGCTGCCCTGGGCGCGGCCCTGGGTGATGACCTGGATGTTCCGACAGATGAAGCCGCGCCGGTACATTGGCGTACTTTAGAGCCCAGGGACGATGCGCCGGAACTGCCGGCGGGGGCGACGCCCTTGTCCCAATACGTCAAGGCGCCGCCGGCGTTGGCCCGGCGCTTGTCGCAGGTCGGCGTGGTCGACGAGGCCGACGCGGCGCGTCTGGTGGGCGAGCTGGCCTATGGCCAGCGTCTGGTCTCCGTCGCCGGTGCCCTGTGGCGCTGGGACGGCTTTACCGTCACCGCCGGGGCGGAAACCGCCGCCGCCGTGCGTCTGGCGCAGGGCAACCGGCTGGCCGAGCTGGGCCGTTTTCGTGCCGAGTTGGCGCCAGGGCTGGAGAAGTCCCGTGATGGCCTGGTAGTGGCGCGGGACAATCTGGAAGCTGCCGCCCGCGCCCGGGCGACGGCGCGGGAAGCGGCCCGTCTTGGCCGTGAGGCTCTGGACCGGGGACGCAATGCACAGGCCAAGGCGGAAAAGGATGCCGCCGCGCGTTCCGCCCGCATGACAACGGTGCAGGAAAGCCTGGCCCAGATTGAAGCCGATCTGGAAGAGAGCAAGACGGCAGTGGGCGAGACCCAGGAACAGTTGTCGGCTCTGCCGCCCCTGGATGATTTGCGCCAGCGGCTTGAGGCCTTGCGGGCGCAGGTTTCGGCGCAGCGCACCGATCTGGTCGAGGCGCGGGGCCAACGCGACCGTCTACAGCGCGAGGCCAAGATGCGGGCCGACCGGGTGGCGGCCATCGCGGGCGAGCAGGACGGTTGGCGCCGCCGGGCCGCCGGCGCGGAAGAGCAATTGGCCGCCCTGGCGGAACGGGCCACGGCAGGCCGGGAAGAGCTGGAGGTATTGCAAGGCAAGCCGGCCGAGATCGCCGGGCAGCGGCAGGCCCTGCTGGAACAGATCGAAACGGCGGAGGCGACCCGCAACAAGGCGGCGGATGATTTGGCTCAGGCCGAGGCGGCGGTCGGCGAACTGGCGGTTGCCCAGCGCCGGGCCGAGAGCGCCCTGGCCGCCGCCCGGGAAGAACGGGTGCGCGGCGAGGCCGGCGTTGAACAATGCGAGGAGCGCCGGGCCGAGGTATCCCGGCGGATTCACGAGACCCTGGATTGTCAGCCGCAGGCGGTTCTGGCCAAGGCCGAGATCGAGGCCGATGCGGAGCTTCCCCCCCTGGATGAGGCCGAACGCAAGTTGGAGCGTTTGAAGCGGGAACGTGACAATATGGGCGCGGTCAACCTGCGCGCCGAACAGGAAGCCGTGGAGCTGGAAGAACAGCTTGAAGGCATGGTCACGGAACGGGCCGATCTGGAGGCCGCCATCGCCCGTCTGCGCCAGGGGATCTACAGCCTGAACAAGGAGGCGCGGGAACGCCTGCTGGGCGCTTTCAAGACTGTCGACGGTCATTTCCAGGATCTGTTCGTGCGCCTGTTTGGCGGCGGCAAGGCGCATCTGAGCTTGACGGAATCGGATGATCCGCTGGAGGCGGGCCTGGAAATCATGGCCTCGCCGCCCGGCAAGCGGCTGCAAAACCTCTCCCTGCTGTCGGGCGGGGAGCAGACCCTGACGGCGCTGGCGCTTTTGTTCTCGGTCTTTCTGACAAATCCCGCGCCTGTTTGCGTGCTGGATGAGGTCGACGCGCCGCTGGATGATGCCAACGTGGAACGGTTCACCAATCTGGTTAACGAGATCGCCCGGATTACCGGCACCCGCTTCCTGATTATTACCCATCATCCCTACACCATGGCCCGTATGGACCGCTTGTTTGGCGTCACCATGTCCGAGCGCGGTGTCTCGCAACTGGTCTCCGTCGACCTGGAGCGCGCGGAACGTATTCGGGCCAGCGGATGACTTCGGGGCAGCATGCCGGGGGCGGTGGTGAGCTAAATTGTCACATTGGTAAATTGTATAGGAAAATCATGTAGTTAAGGCATGGTCATTGGCCCTTGACAGGTTACGGGTCAATTCGTATCGTGCGCCCGCTTCCGGCCAGTCGTGGCCGGGTGCTTGTAACGTCTTGCCGGGGCTGGATTCCGCCCATGAAATACTGGGGAATCATCAGGTTTCGACATGATAAATGGCCGCCGGCACGGCAACCGGTACCTGGCTGATCGAGTATCCAACCACGGCGCAGCTTTCGAGCGACATGACCAATCCGCAACACCCCCCTTCCTTGGAAGACCCTTCCCTGGATGAACTGGGTGGCAGGATCTCTAAGGCCCGCCACCAGGCGGGGCTTGAGAAAACGGCGGCGGAATTGGAGGCGTTGGAGAAAGGGGCGGGTGCCGACCTTGGTGCGGCATGGCGGATTTCTATTGAAATCGTCGTCGCACTTGTGGTTTGTACCGCCATCGGCTGGGCCCTGGATTATTGGTTCGGGACCAAACCGTGGCTGATGCTGCTGTTCTTGTTTCTTGGCGGTGCGGCAGGCATAAATAACGCGGTGCGGACCGCGATGCGGATGGACGCCCGGGCCATGGAGGCTTTGGAAGCCCAAAAGCTGACTGGGTCGCAAACCAAGTCGCAAACTGGGCCGCCATCCGGGTCGCTGGCGGGTAAGACGAGTACGGTAGAGAAAGATAAGGGAGAACGGCGTGAGCGCTGAACGCCATATTGATCATAGTAGCCCGATGCACCAGTTCGTCATCGGCCGGCTGAATGATTGGCAGTTGGGCGGCTTGGATGTGTCATTTTCCAAGGCGGCCGCTTTCATGTTCGGCGCCGTTATCGTGGCGACGCTGTTTCTGGTTCTGACCACCTCCAAGCGCTCGATGGTGCCGGGGCGCTGGCAGTCCGTGGCCGAGCTCTGGTACGAATTCATCGCCGATATGATCAAGGAAACCATTGGCAGCGAGGGGCGGAAATACTTCCCCTTCGTGTTCTCCCTGTTCAGCTTCATCGTCATGTGTAACCTGCTCGGTATGCTGCCCTACAGCTACACCGTGACCTCCCACATCGCCGTCACCATCACTCTGGCGCTGTCGGTCTTCATCCTGACCACATTCATCGGCATTACCAGGCACGGGACACATTTCCTGTCCTTCTTCGTACCCAAGGGCGTGCCCCTGGTGATGCTGTTCCTGGTCGTTCCGATCGAGGTTCTGTCCTATTTCATGCGGCCGATCAGCCACTCGGTTCGCCTGTTCGCCAACATGACCGCTGGCCACACCATGTTGAAGGTGTTTGGCGCGTTTGTTGTGCAGATGGGCGTGTTCGGCGTTTTGCCGTTCGCTCTGATCGTTGCCCTGACCGGCCTGGAAGTCGCCATCGCGGTGCTTCAGGCCTATGTCTTCACCATTCTGACCTGCCTCTACCTCAATGACGCCATTCATTTGGAGCATTGATGGGCATTGATTCGGGGCAAGGTCCGATATATTACCCATTCCCATCCACTCTCTTGAAAACGAAGGAATTTTAATCATGGATCCAGCAGCAGCGAAGCTGATCGGTGCCGGTCTTGCCGCAATCGCCATGGGTGGCGCAGGTATCGGTATTGGCCTGATTTTCGGCAACTACGTTGCCGGCGCCATGCGCAACCCAGGTGCGGCCCAGGCCGTGTTTGGCCGGGTTATTCTGGGCTTTGCCCTGACCGAGGCCATCGCCCTGTTCGCGCTGGTTGTCGCGCTGATCATCCTGTTCGTCTTCTAAACCGCTGCTGGGCAATGCCCAGCGGTGATATCTGCTCCAGCGCGCCTATTTTGATACATTGCGCCGTTGGAGTGGCAGGAAGTTAGAACGGAGCGAGAGCATGCCTCAATTTTGGATGGAGGATTTCGCGCCACAAATGGTGTGGCTGGTGATCTCCTTTATCGCGCTTTATCTGTTGATGGCCCGGGTGGCATTGCCGCGTGTGGCCAACGTACTGGAAACCCGGCACGGCAGGATTGCCGATGACCTGGACCAGGCCGCGCAGCTGAAGACGCAAGCCGAAACCGTGATCAGCGAATACGAAGCGGCTCTGGCGGAGGCCCGCGCCCAGGCGCAGGCAACCATTGCCCAGGCCGGTTTGGAAGCTGCCGCGGCATCGGAAAAACGCAGTGCCGAGGTCTCGGAAGCATTGGCGGCGGAGGCGGCGGCTGCCGCCGAACGCGTCGCCGCGGCCAAGAACGATGCCCTGACCGAATTGCGCGGTGTCGCCACCGAACTGGCCCAGGCCGCGGCCGAACGTCTGATTGACGGCTCGGTCGATACGGCGGATGTCCAGCAGGCGGTCGATGCGGCGATACAGCAGAACGCGAGTGGGAGCTAGCTGATGGACGCGACATTTTGGGTCGGCGCGGCCTTTCTACTGTTCATAGCTATCCTGTTCTATCTCAAGGTGCCGGGCATGTTGACCAAGGCGCTGGATGAGCGCTCGGCCAAGATCGCCGAGGATCTGGAGCAGGCCCGGCAGCTACGTGAAGAGGCCCAGGCATTGCTGGCCACCTACGAGCGTAAACAGCGTGATGCGCTTTCGGAGGCCGAGGAAATCATCGCGCATGCCAAGGAAGAGGCCCAGCGCGAAGCCGAAATCGCGGCCAAAAAGCTGGACGAGGCCATCGCCCGGCGGCAGCAGTCGGCCCTGGACAAGATCGCCATGGCCGAAGCGCAGGCGGAAAAAGAAGTCCGCGATGCCGCCATCGAGATCGCCATCACAGCGGCCACGGCGGTGGTTGCCGAACAGGTCAAGGGCGACCGGGCCGATGATCTGATCGCCACGGCCACGGCGGATCTGGGCCGGCATCTGAACTGATCCTTTTCGATATTTGAGACTCTCAAGAAACCTCGCCCTCGGGCGGGGTTTTTTTGTCGGAGAGGTGGAATATCAATCCTCATTGACAATTTCCGACCATGCGCTTCAACTATATGGTGGGCATTGCGGCATAGATTTGTGCTCAGGCCAGGGGCGGTCATTTGGGGAGGAAAGATATTCTATAATG
>CAZPWJ010000007.1:0-88296 GCA_964590195.1 uncultured Rhodospirillaceae bacterium
ATGGACAGATACTAGATGTAGCGGGTGTCTGCGTCAACCGGATAGGCACGGTTCACGGTACCTTGGTTACTATTGATGCGGCAGGTGCAAAGAATAGAAATGATTTCGTCGGCGAAATAGATCGTATATTAGCGCCGTTTACTATTAAATACGAAGTTATGCCATAGATATATCTGCGTAATACCTATGGTATATATGACGGCATCGTCGGAATTAATAATTTATTTAGGCGATTTTTGTAGATTGCCTCTGGGGAAATAAATTCCAGGGGAAGCCTGTGCGTATTGCGCGGAGAGATATTTCCAAATCACGAACCGTCGAGGTGCAGCGGCACCTTGCCGCGTTGGCGTCATTCGCCAACGAAAGCTGGCCGGTTTGCGGCCCGAGCTGTCCCAGCGCTATTGCGCGGAAATGCCACCGTTACTGTCCTGATGTGCCGCTGGCACTGTCGGATTCGCCCGAGGAATATCCCCTGGAGACCATTATCGCGCCTTTGGTCTATGAAATGCAGCGGCTCGACGGTATTCGGCCCTGTTGGTCTTGTGAAGGGCATGAAAGGTTCGGCGATTTGTGGAAAATGCCCCAGGTTTGGTTTTATGCGGAGCGCCAGATCCATGTCCGCGTCCTGGCGGAGGCGTTGACGGCGATAAATCTGAAAGACGGTTTGCAAGTCGAATGGGAGGTCGTGGTAACCCATTCCGATCCGGACAATCCCGAAACCACCTATGCCCTGCGGCCAAAATCCGACCAGACGGCCTGCTCGCTAAAAGCCTTGCAATCGGATGTGGCAAGTTTGGCGGAGATGGTGGTCGAGCTATGTCAGGCAAGGGCGAAAACCCTGCGCGACGGAAGCTTCTAATCAACCCTCGATTTTTGTTGGACGGCATGGAAGGTTGTCTCCAGGATAGGGGCGTGCGTTCGTCCCTTGGTAATGGAGAGGCCTTCATATGCAGAACCTTGACGTCGATGTCTCGGCCCTGGCGGCGGAGGTCTACGGCCTGATCCTGGCCTATGGCCTTGATATTCTGGGCGCCATTGTCATTCTTTTTGCCGGTTGGTGGATCGCCGGCATGGTGGAACGCGCCGTGGGCCGGGCTTTGGGCCGGGTGCCGCGCATGGACGAGACCTTGCGGCCGTTTCTCGGCTCTCTGGCGCGCTATGGCATTCTCGCGGTTACCCTGGTCGCCGTACTGTCCCAGTTTGGCGTGGAAACCACCTCGATCATCGCGGTTCTTGGTGCCGCCGGCCTGGCCATCGGCTTGGCTCTGCAAGGCACCCTGCAGAATATCGCGGCCGGGGTCATGCTGCTGTTTTTGCGGCCCTTCAAGGTCGGCGATTTCATTGATGCCGGCGGTATCTCGGGCACGGTCAACAGTATTGGCCTGTTTACCTCCGAGCTGACGACCTACGACGGGGTCTATCTTTGCGTGCCGAACGGACAGCTTTGGAATACCTCGATCACCAACTTCTCCCGCAATCCGACGCGGCGCGTGGATATTGTCATCGGCATTGGTTATGGCGACGATATTGATCGGGGCTTGGCCATTTTGCTGGCCTTGATGACGGACGATCCCCGCACCTTGGATGATCCCGCGCCGCAAACCATGGTCAAGTCCTTGGGCGCGTCATCGGTTGATATCAATATGCGCTGCTGGAGTGAATCTGGCGATTTCTGGTCTTTGCAGTTCGATCTGCACAAAGCAGCCAAGGAAGCCCTGGACAAGGCTGGAATTTCAATACCCTACCCGCAACAGGATGTGCATATGCACCAGGTAGGCGGCGTTTCGGCTAGTCCTGATTGAGGCGCTGTTCGAAATCCAACTGTATCAGTCGCAGTTCCTCGATCGCGGCGCGGATGTCGGAACTGTCGATGATGTTCACCTCCACGCGGTCACCGGCCAGATACAGGCGCTGACGCTGTGCGATATGATCGTCTGAACGAAAATCTTCGACTTGATAGATCTGTACCGGGCGGACAAAGCCCTTGGGCATGATCTCGTCGACTTTGTGGCACTCAATGTACTCATTGACGAGGCTATTGGTGGTTTCGTCGATCAGGATGTGATCGGGCTCGGCCATGGCCTGCAGGCGTGCGGCCAGGTTCACCGGGCTGCCAAGCACGGTATAGTCCAGGCGCTGTTCCGAGCCGAAATTGCCAACCGTGCAGTACCCCGTGGTCACGCCCATGCGCACATGCAGGCCACGCGGGACGCCCTGTTTTTGCCAATATTTCTGTAACTCCTTGACCCGCTGTTGCATGCGGATCGCCATTTCCAGGCATTTCAGGGCGTCTTCGGTTTCGCCTTCGCTTTCCGGATCGCCAAAGAACACCATAATGGCGTCGCCGATGAATTTGTCGATGGTACCGCCGCATTCAAGGGCGATGGACGCCATTTCCGAGAGATAGGAATTGATCACCAGTGCCAGGCGCTCGGGCTCCAGCGTGTCGCTCAGATCCGTGAATTGAACGATGTCGGAGAAAAAGACGGTCAGATTTTTCCGTGCATGGGTCGTGACCTGTCCTGGCTGTTCGGTAAAAATGCTCTGATAAATCTGTGGCGAGAGATACTTCGCCAGCTTGGTCGCCAGATCTTCCAATTGGCGGCTTTTTTCCTCGATAATTTCCCTATCCCGCAGCTTTTGCTCCAAAAGCTGCTCTCGTTCCTTTTTTAGATTCCATTCCGCCGTTCGATCCACGAACTGGCCCTGGACGCCGTTGAGGTAGGAAAATGCCTCATCGTTGGTACGGGTGGAGAGCAGCGAGAAGACACGGTCTTCTCCATCGATGGTGATGTGGACCTCGGGGATCAGAACGAAGCCTTTATGGGAAATATTCTCCACGAACTCCTCGATTTGCGCGCCGGGGACGCCCAGTTGTTCGAGAACGTGGGGGAAATAGATATTCGTGACATTGCCGAGGATCGGGAAGAAGCTCTCGAAATTGCCGTTGACCTTTTGCACTTCCAACTTGTCGTTGGCGAAATAGGCCGCCGTGATGGCATTCCTGAAATTAAAGAAGCTCAGATCGACGATATTATGTTGATTGAAAAAATCCTCGATCTTCATGCGCTGATATTCCGGTTTGGAATTTTCAGCGGACCTGATCTCGTTGCCATTGTGCCCGTTTCCCCATGATCGCGCCCCACGTGGTGACGCAGTAGGGCACGCAATACGTCAGCACCACCTTTAACAGCGGCGGCGCGCCTCCCGCAAGAATAACATCACCATGATTAATCGCTGTCAGAATTGTCCCCACGACCAGTGCCGTTAAGAAAGCCTTCTTCGGCGTCTTGTCGCCAAACATCATCTGCGACAATGGCGGTGCTGCTATTCGATCGATACTTTGTGACATCCAAATCTCACGGAATAAGCGGTTTAATTTAACTGAACGGGATAATGGTCCAAAACTGCTTACTAATCCATCAACCATGAATCACGTTTTCGCGGGCCGTCGTCAACATATATGTCCGATGGCCCACTCTGCAAGACCGGCGAACTTTGCTATAAGCTCATCGGCGATTTTGACTGGGAGCAAGACATGAGTGGTGAAAAACCGGGAGACGGCGGGAAACGGCTTTCACCCGAAACCTTGAGCGCCCAGGCCCTGGGCCGGGTCGACCCCGTTTCCAAGGCGCTGATCCCATCCCTGCATCCATCGACCACCTTCGAACGCGATACCGACGGCGGCTACAGCTCCGGCCGGGGCTATGCCAGGCCGCACAATCCCACCTATGACGAGGCCGAGGATCTGTTGCAGGAACTTGAAGGCGGGCATGATTGCCTGTTGTTCGCCTCCGGCATGGCGGCTGCCAATGCGGTTTTCCAATCCCTGCTGCCGGGCGACCATGTGGTGGCGCCAAAGATCATGTATTGGGCCCTGCGCAAATGGTTGGTGGATTTCGCCGTATCCTGGGGCCTGGAAGTCGAATTTGTCGAAACCCAGGATCTGGAGGCATTGCGCGCCGCCATGCGGCCCGGCAAGACCAAGCTGGTCTGGCTGGAGACGCCGGCGAACCCCATGTGGACCATCACCGATATCAAGGCCGCGGCCGAGATCGCGCACCAGGCGGGCGCCCGCCTGGCGGTGGACAGCACCATCGCCTCGCCGGTGCTGACCCGGCCTATTGAACTGGGCGCCGATCTGGTGGTGCATTCCGCCTCGAAATATCTGAACGGCCACAGCGATGTCCTGGCCGGCGCCATCGTGGGCGCCAGGGATGACGGTTTCTGGCAACGTATCAGGGCCTGGCGGCGGGACGGCGGCGCCATTCTGGGCACGTTGGAGGCCTGGTTGCTGCAGCGCGGCATGCGGACCCTGTTCATCCGTGTCGCCCGCGCCTCGGAAAGCGCCATGGCGGTCGCCAGGCGTTTCGAAGGGCACCCGCGCGTCTCCCATGTTCTGTACCCTGGTCTGGCGGCGCATCCGGGACATGATGTTGCCGCCCGTCAGATGCAGGGCGGCTATGGCGGCATGCTGTCCATGCGCATCAGGGGCGGGGAGGCGGCGGCCATGGCCCTTGCCGCGCAACTGGCGGTGTTTAAGCGGGCGACATCATTGGGCGGCGTGGAGAGCCTGGTCGAACACCGCGCCAGTATCGAGGGGCCGGCAACACCGGTGCCCAGCGACCTGCTGCGCTTTTCCATCGGGTTGGAACATCCGGGCGATTTGATCGCGGATCTGGAACAGGCCCTGGACAGCCTGCCGGACGAAATCACGAATGACGCGCCGGAAGAGGTCATCGATGAAGCCGCCGCATCGCCTATCGAAGCCGTGTTGGAAAAGCATGTGCGCGCCATGGTCCGCGAACGCGGTGGCGACTTGCAGGTGCGGGGCATGACGGATGGCGTCCTGGAATTGGCCATTCAGGGCTCGCCCGGGGCCTCGGTGCCCCTGGAGACAACGATCGGCAATACCATCCGCCACTACCTGCCGGAGGTGCGCGAGGTGCATATCGCCGCCGGGCAGGACCAGTTGCAGGCCGGGGACGCGCAGTCTCTGCTGGATGACATCATTAATCCGGCCATCGCGGCCCATGGCGGCAGCGTCAGCATCGACAGGCTGGACGGCGGTACGCTGTTTCTGCGTTTCCAAGGCGGCTGTCAGGGCTGCGCCATGGTCGAGCTGACCCTGCGCCAGGGTATCGAGCCGATCCTGACGCGGCATATTCCCGAGATTACGGCGGTGGTCGATGAAACCGATCACGCCACCGGCGCGGCGCCCTATTTCAAGACTAAAAAATCCTGAAGCCGTTGCAGCCTGCTTATGCGCGCCGCAGATAGTCGCGCCAGATGTTGAAATTCAGGCTGTCGCCCGCTGGTGCCTCCGGGCCCCAGACCTCTTGGGCCGTGAGGCGAATGTTGTAGACCGCCTGGGGGCCGCGCGCCTTGGCCGCGCCATCGCCGCCCTCCACGGCGGGAAATGTAAAATCACCCATGCGGCGGATGACGACGCCCTTTTTGCCGCGCAGAAACAAAGGCAGATGGGCATGGCCGAAGGGTTCCACATCGCGCACCAGGACCTGATCGCCAACGGCGAAATCTTCTCCGGCGCCTTCATCCCCGCCTTCGACCGTCCGCAGCTCGGCCAGTTTGGCGTCGAGTTCGTCACGGCTTAACAAGCCCTTTTCCACCAGCAGGTTTTCGCAGGCGGTCTGCCACAGCACGGCGTAGTTCCGGTTGATGCTTTTGCCATCGCCCGTCAGCACGGCCTCCGCTGCCTCGGCCTCCGCCGCTGTTTGCGCGTAATGTCCCGGCGGCGCGATCTGGACGCTGAATTTATCGACCCATTCCGGCCAGTCGTAATGTCCCTGTTCGTGCAGTTTCATGACCATTGCGATGCTTCGGGCGGCGGCCTCGTGAGCATATTTCTCGCCATCATCGTCCCGGATCAACTGCGCCAGATCAGCCTCTTCCCTTGTATCGCTCATTCCATCTCTCCACCGCCTCAAGCCGGCTCCAACTGATAGTCCCAAAGATTAAAGTTCACGCTGTGCGTGCCCTCGCCCCAGATGTCCGAGGCGGCGAAGGTTATGCAATAGACGTGCTGCAAGGTATCGGCACCGGCGTGATCATGCCCATGGTTATGCCCGTGATCATGTCCGTGCGTAACCATTTCGGGAAATACATACAGGCCCTTGTCGCTCTCCACCTCGCCCGTTACGCCGCGCAGGTACAGGGGCAGATGGGTATGGCCCTCCCGTTTGATGTCGCGCACCGTGACCTTTTGCCCGGCGGTGAAGCGGGGGCCGTCTTGCTCGGCCTTGGCGAAATCCGCGACCCGTGCCTCCAGCTCGTCCTTTGTGACTAGGCCCATGGCATCCAACAGCTGTTCCGCCGCCGCCTGCCACAGATGATAATAGTTGGCGCCGTCGCTTTCGCACTCGGCCAGAAAGCGGCTGTAGTTCGCGCCCCTGTCGTTGGCGGGCATATCCGCTTCGGATGGCTTGACCGCTGGCCTTGCGTCATCTCCGAAATGTCCCGGTGCCTGGATGTGATAGCCCAGATAGTCGTCCCATTCGGCCCAGCTGTAGTGGCCGTCATTGTACAAAGACATCACCATGGCAAAAGTATGCGCCTGCCAGGGTTCGTCAAAAACAGGATCACCCCGGTCGCGCGGCAGGGCCGCGCCGGCCTGTTGCGCGGGCACGCTCAGTTTGGGCACCGACAGCATTTTACGCATGGACAAATTCCGCCTAGGCCTTTTCGAGATAGTTTTCCCAAAGATCGATGTTCAGGCAGTCGCTGGCTGGCGCCCCCGTGCCCCACAGTTCCTGGGCATTGAAGCGGACGGAGTAATTGTGTTGCGGCTGGTCGCCCTCGCCGGCGACCCTGGTGTCGGGAAAATGGAAAACACCGTTGTCGCGCTCCACCACCCCTTCCTTGCCGCGCACATAGCGGGGCAGGCGGGTGTGGCCGGCGGGATTGAGGTTACGGGCCCTGACCCGGTCGCCGGGCTTGAAGCCAGGCTCGATATCCTGTTTCAGGCGGACCGCGCCGGCCTTTTTGTACAGGCGGCTGACAACCTCGAGGTCGACTTTGCGTGTCATGATGTTTCTCCGCGCAGTTCTTCAAGCCGGGCATCGAATTCGGCCTGAGTGACCACGCCCTTCTCCACCATCAAGGTGATGCTACCCTCCAGCCAGCGTTCGTAATAGCTGGACGTCAGATAGTAAGACGGCTCGATCCGCTCCATGGCATGGCGGAATTCATCCAGGTTGAAATGCATGCCGGCGAGGAGGACGCGGGCTAGCGCCAGGGTGCGGCCCTCCCACTCCTCGTGAAAAACCACATCGTCCGATTCCGTGTTGATTGGGCCCAGGCCGTGCATGCCGCCCATGTCGTGTACACCGTTCATGCTTGCGCTCCTTCATGTTCCACGCGCAGTTCCGCGATCCGGGCATCAAGCTCGGCCTGACTGATCACGCCTTTTTCAAGCAACAATGTCAGGGTGCCTTCCAACCAGTGTTCGTAATAACTTGAATCCAGATAATGGGCCGGGGCCATGCGTTCGATGGCGTAGCGGAATTCATCGACGCTGAATTGAAAGCCGGCCATCACCGCGTTGACCATGCCCATGGTGCGCCGCTCCCACTCCTCTTGAAACTGCGGTTCGGTCACCGTCTCCATGATCGAGCCGAAGCCATGCATGCCGCCCATGTCATGAATGCCGTTCATCTTCGGCCTCCCAAACGCCAGCCCTAATCAGGTGGTGCCACATCAGTGACGCCGATCATGGAATCCCGGGTCACCAGCTTGGCCAAGGCCTCCGCATCCATGCCGTCGGTTCCCGCCGGCCGTTCGGGCAACACCATGTAGCGCAGCTCGGCATTACTGTCCCAAACCCGGACCTCGGTGTCGGCGCCGATCTCGGTGCCGAATTCCGCCAAGACGCCGCGCGGGTCCGATGCCGCGCGGGATCTGAACGGTGCCGATTTGTACCAGACCGGGGGCAGTCCCAGGGTCGCCCAGGGGAAACAGGAACACAGGGTACAGACCACCATGTTGCGGACCTGGGGGGTGTTTTCCACCACCACCATATCCTCTCCCTGGACCGCCTCGAAGCCCATGTCGGCAATCGCCCCGGTGCCGTCCTTCAACAGCCAGGCTTTGTATTCAGGGTCGCTCCAGGCCCTTGCCACCACCTGGGCGCCGTTCCAGGGGCCAAGGCGGTTTTCGAACATGTCGATCAGCGCATCGATGGCGCTGCTTTCGACCAGGCCTTTTTCCAGCAGCAGGGATTCCATCGCCTTGACCCGCAAGGCGACTTCTGAATCCGGACCGGGTATGCCGTCTGAGCTCATGCCGTTTCCCAACGTTTTTTCTTGCTATGCGCGCCCATTATGAGCCTGTGAAGAAACCATGCCATAGGCATAATATGTTGGCAATGTCCGGTGGTCTTCAGCGCGGCTTGGTATACTATCCTTGTAACTAATGCGGGGGAACAAGCATGACTTTATCGAGCATGAAAGATCTGAGAGAGCCATTGCGCTGGCCCGAACCTGGGGTGACGCGGATACCTTACCGGGTCTATTCCGATCCCGAGATCTATGCCCTGGAGCAACAGCGTATTTTTCGCGGCCCGGTCTGGAATTTCCTGTGTCTGGAAATCGATATTCCCAACAATGGCGATTACAAGACATCCACGGTGGGTGAGATCCCGATTATTGTCACCCGCGACGAGGACGGCGACATCCATGCCATGGTCAACCGCTGTACCCACAAGGGTGCCCTGGTCTGTCTCAAGGAACGGGGCAACGCCAAGATGCTGACCTGCATCTATCATTCCTGGTCCTTCGACATGGCCGGCAAACTGAAGGGCATTGCCTTTCGCAACGGACTGGGTGGCAAGGGCGGTCTGCCCAAGGATTTCGATCCGGAAAAACACAGCTTGGAACTGTTGCGCGTCGAAGTCTTCTGCGGCCTGGTCTTCGGCACCTTCTCGGAGGAAACGCCGTCGGTGGAAAGCTTTCTGGGCCAGCCCATGTCGAAGTTCATCCGCCGCAATCTGGGCAAGCCGCTGGAGCCCTTGGGCATGCACAGCCAGATTATCCACAACAATTGGAAGCTGTATGCCGAGAATGTGCGGGATTCCTATCATGCCACCCTGCTGCATACCTTTTACACCACCTTCAAGATCAACCGCCTGGATATGGATGGCGGCATCGTCCTGGCCGAGGATAAATGGCACCACATCAGCTATGCCAAGCGGGCCACGTTTGATGAGGCGGAGGAATACGCGCGGGACGAAATCCATGCGGCGCAATACGATTCCCACCTTGAAGGCCCGCATCTGCTGAATGCCTGGAATGAATTCGATGACGGCATTACCCATTCCATTCAGGCGATCTTCCCCAACCTGGCGATCCAGTTCACCTTGAATTCCCTCGCCGTGCGCTTCTTCGTGCCGCGCGGCGTCGACAAGACGGAACTGTTCTGGTTCTACGTCGGCTATGAAGATGACGATGACGAGCAGACGGCGATGCGGGTGATGCAGGGCAATCTGACCGGCGCCGCCGGCCTGGTCTCGTTGGAAGACGGTTGCATCAACGAATTCGTCCAACGCGGCACCCATGGTAGCGAGATGGAAATGGGCCTGGCCGAGATGGGCGGGCGGGAGGTTGAATCTTCCGATGCCTCCCGCGCCACCGAAACGGCGATCCGCGGTTTCTGGACCGGCTACCGCAAGATCATGGGGTTCGATTGATATGCAGGGGATCGAGGAACTGATCACGGCCTACGCCCATGATATCGATGATGGCCTTTTGGATGGTTGGCCGGAATATTTTACCGAGGACGGCACCTACACCGTTCTGACCCGCGAGAACCTGGCTGACGGCTTGCCCATGGGCATCATGTATTGCCAGGGCCGGGGCATGATGGCGGACCGTATCAAGGCCATGCAGACCGCCAATATTTTCGAGGCGCATACCTATTGCCACTTGCTGGGCCGCAGCCAGATTAATGCCGAGTCAGACGGCGGTTATTCCGCGCGCACGAATTTCAATATCATCCGTACCATGCAGGACGGTGCCTCCGAGATGTTCGCGGTGGGTAAATATCTCGACATGATCGAAATCCAGGACGGCAAACCGCTGTTCAAGGAGCGCAAGGTGGTGCTTGAGTCCCGCCGTGTTGATATTCTTTTGGTCTATCCGTTGTAGAGGGGTATGCCGTGTCCAACGACACCTATTACAAGGACCATTGGGTCGATATCGAGCCCGAGCGTCTGGAACGATATGAGGCGCAGTTCATTCTGGGCAAGCGTGGCGACAAGCTGTTGGCGCCGGCGCAAATCGAGCCGGGCCAGGTCGTGGCCGATTATGGTTGCGGTCCCGGCTATCTCTCGGTGGAGTTGGCCAACCGCGTCGGCCCGGATGGCCATGTGCACGCTTTTGATATCAACGCCGATTTTGTCGAACGCACGAAAAAGCGCGTGGCTGACGAGGGCCTGGCGGAGCGTGTCACCGTCACCCATTTGACCGCCGATATGCTGCCCCTGGATGATGATTGCCTGGACCGCCTGGTGATCAAGAACGTCATGGTCTATGTGGATGATCCACTGTCCAGTTTCCGCGAATTCCGCCGCGTGGTCAGGCCGGGCGGGAAGGTACATGCCATCGACAGTGATTTCTACATGGCCGCTTTCGATCCCATCAACGTGGATGATTGGCGCCATGTGCTGGATGCGGGCATCCATGCCTTTCGCACCCCGGCCATTGGCCGCAAGATGTATGGCTTGGCCTTGGGCGCTGGGTTCGCGGAGGTTGCCGTGGAGGTGGTTTCCGTGCCGGATTTCACCGGTCGCATGCTCAGCTTCATCATTAATACCGCTGGCTACGCGCGCGAGGGCGGCAAGCATGACGAGGAAGTGGTCAGCCGCGTTGTTGAGGTGGCGACCAAGGCCGTTGAGAACGGCAGCTTTTTTGCCCTGAACCCCCAGTTCCTGGTCACGGCGACGGTGTAGGACAATGGCGGTTACTGTTACATTCGTTGGTTCCGGCGATGCCTTTGGCAGCGGCGGGCGTTTTAACACATGCATTATGGTGGATGGCGCCGGGGTGCGCTTCACCATTGATTTCGGCGCCACCTCGCTCACCGCGATGAACCAGCTGGGTATCGAGCACAATTCCATTGATGCGGTGCTGCTGACCCACATGCATGGCGATCATTTCGGCGGCCTGCCGTTCATGCTGCTGGACGCCATGTTGGGCGCCCGGCGCGACCGGCCCTTGACCATAGCCGGGCCGAAAAACCTCGAGGCCCGTGTTACGGCGGCCATTGATGCGCTGTTTCCGGGCTCTTCCGCCATGTCACCGAAATTCCCGCTTAATTTTGTCGAACTGACGGTTGGCGAAGCGAACGATGTTCTGGGACTGACGGTTATGCCATACGCCGCCAAGCACACGCCAACCACCGACCCGACCGCGTTGCGGGTAGCGGTCGACGACAAGATCGTGACCTATTCGGGCGACGGCGAGTGGACGGAAGAGTTGAGCAAGGCCAGCCATGGCGCGGATCTGTTCATCGCCGAATGCTATTTGCATGACAGGACGGTCACCGGCCACATGAGCTATCCCGATATTCAGTGGCATAAACAGGATTTCGCGGCCAAGCGCATGATCCTCACCCACCTGGGCCCCGATATGCTGGCCAACCGGGGGGCGCTGGATGAACAATGCGCCGAAGACGGCCTGGTGATCACATTATGAGCTTGGCGGCTTGGAACTCTCAGTTATCCACCCCGTAATCCCGCTTTGCCGCTTCCGCGCTGACATAGCCGTTTTTCAGATCATCCGCCAATGCCGCCGGGTCGCGTTCCGAGGCCGGGCCAAAGCCGCCCGAGCCTGGGACTTCGAATACAATCCGGCCCTCCGCCGCCACCGTGAAGGCGCCCTTGCTCAGGGGATGGCGGATACCGCCGTCGGGATCTTCCAGGGTGATACGCATGGGCGAACCCGCCTGGCCGCCGGCCAGACCGAACGGCGCCGATTTGCTGCGTTCGCAACAGACGGCTCCTCGGGTTTGATTGCCCAATACGCGCCAGACGCGCCGCGCGCCGCAGCCGCCCCGGTATTGCCCGGCGCCGCCGCTGTCGGTCAGAACGGAATATTCCTCCACCCGCACGGGGAAGCTCATTTCCAGCACCTCGATGGGGGTGTTCATCATGTTCGAGATGCCGGCGGCAACGCAATTGATGCCGTCCTTCGTGGGCCGGGCCCCGAAACCGCCCTTGATGCTTTCATAGCTGACATAGGACTCGCCAGTGCGGTAATCGACCCCGCCCAGGGTCAACACGCCGGAGGTGCCCTGTGAACAGGCCATGACCCGTTCGGGCAGGAAGGCATACAGGGCACCGAACAGCATGTCCGAGACCCGATGCGACATCTCGTGGTTGGCATAGACCACCGGCGCGGGGAAGGAGGCATTGACCACCGAGGCCTCCGGCGCGGTCACGCTGATGGCCCGCCAGCAGCCGGAGTTGGGCGGGATCATGCCGTTGGGATCGACCACCATTTTAACAGCCGTATAGATTCCGGAAGTGGAGACCGATAGCGGCGCGTTCATGGGTCCGGCCACCTGGGGGTCGGAGCCGGCGAAATCCACCGACAAGCTGTCACCGGATTTGACCGCGTGCATGCGGATGGTGAAGGTTTCGTCCTCGGTCTCGCCCGGTTCCAAAACGCCGTCGCCGTCGCAGAAATCCTCGAAACGGCCCTCGCCGTCGGGCAGCTCCGAGAGGAACTTGCGCATCATGGTTTCGGAATAATCCATCACCTCGGCCATGATCCGGCGCAGGGTCTCGACGCCGTATTTCTCCGCCAGTTCCGACAGCCGGGCACTGCCGCGCCGGTTGGCGGCGATCTGCGCGTTCATGTCGCCCCGGCGCTCGTCCGGTGTGCGTACGTTGGTGAAGATGATCGCATCCACGTCCCGGTTCAGAACACCGGCGGCATACAGGCGCACGGGGGGCAGGCGCAGGCCCTCGCCAAATACTTCCGTTACCGCGCCATAGCTGCCGGGCGTGGCGCTGCCCACATCGGGCCAATGGGCCCGCACGCAGGCGAACCCGAGCAAATCGCCCTTGTGGAAGGAGGGTGAGACGATATTCACATCCGGCAGGTGCGAGCCGCCAAAGTAGGGATCGTTGTGGATAAAGACGTCGCCGTCCTCGAATGTGCCAAAGGCCTGGATCACCGCCTTCACCGCATCGGGCATGGAGCCCAGGTGGATCGGCAGATCGGGCCCTTGCGCGATCATTTCACCCTCGGCATCGAATAGCCCGCAGGAATAGTCGCCGGCAACCTTCAACAATGGCGAATAGGCGGTCTTGGCCAGGACGATCTTCATCTCCTCGGCCGCCGCGTACAGGCTGTTCTTGACCACCTCGAAGGTAGCCGCGTCGGTTCTTATGGCACCTGTATCACTCTGCGTCATTGTTACTCTCCATAAGAATGTGGCCTGTTTCGTTCATACGCGCCTGCCAGCCGGGCGGAATGACGATGGTGGTATCCACCGCCTCGATCACCGCCGGTCCGGATATTTCGGCGGCGACCGCCAGCTTGGCGCAGTCGTAAATGGCGCAGTCCTGGCGCCCGCCCTGGCGGAACCAGACCGAGCGGCTGCCCTTTTGCGCCTCCGCCGCGCTGCCCGAGCCATGACTGAGCTCGATCTCGTCAAAGCGGCCGATGGCGGTTAGGCGCAGGTTGACCATCTGGATCATTTCATCCGGATTGTCATGGCCGTAGGTAAGGCGATGTTTCTCGTGAAACAGTTGGGCCAGTTCGGCCAGGGTATCAGGCGTCACGTCGCCAGCCCGTGCCGGCACGGTCAGTTCGTAGGCTTGCCGGCCATAACGCAGATCGGCGGCGCGTTCCATGAGCCAATCCTTTTCGGGGATCTTGGCCGCCCGCAGCATCTCCTTGGCGGATGCCTCCATCTCTTCATAGGCAGCGTTGACGGCGCTTGGGTCGGCCTGATCAAGGGGAATGAAATGCGTCTTCACATAGTCCCGCTTCAGGTCCGTGGCGACCAGTCCAAGGGCTGAAAATCCGCCCGGTATGGGCGGGATGATAACTTCGCGGATGCCCAGTTCGGCGGCCAGTTCGGCGGCATGCATGGGCCCCGCGCCACCGAAGGCGACAAGGCTGAATTCGCGGGCATCATGGCCGCGCTCGACAGAGACGATGCGCAGGGCTTCGGCCATGGAGGCGTTGACTACCGCCAGTACGCCGGAGGCGGCCTCGTCGGTATCGATGCCCAAGGGGTTGGCCAGATTTTCGTCAATGGCCACTTTCGCCTTATCCGCGCGGATGGCCAGGCGGCCTGCCAGCAGCGCCTCGGAATCCAGATAGCCCAATGCCAGATTGCAATCGGTTACGGTGGGTTCGCTGCCGCCGGCGTCATAGCAGACCGGGCCCGGTTCGGCACCGGCGCTTTTCGGTCCGACCTTGAGGGCGCCGCCCGGATCGATCCAGGCAATGGAGCCGCCGCCCGCGCTGACCTCGGCAAGATCAATCACCGGTACCCGGATCGGGTGGCCGGTGCCGTTCATCCAGCGATTTACGTTACCGTCGCCGCCCACCTCGTATTCGGAGGTGGTTTCGACGATACCGTCCTTGATCAGACTGGCCTTCGCCGTGGTGCCGCCCATGTCGAACGACAGCAGGTTCGGCTTGTCCAACTGCTGGCCGATCAGGGCGGCGGCGATGACACCGGCGGCGGGGCCGGATTCAATCGCCATGGCCGGCATCTTCAAGCCTTCCGCCACATCGAAAACGCCGCCCGACGAACCCATGACATAAAGATCAGGCAGGCCCATTTCTCCCGTCGCACCGGCTAGGCGTTGCAAATAGCTTTCCAGGATCGGGCCCACATAGGCGCAGACGGCAGTGGTGGAGGCGCGTTCGAACTCGCGGATTTCCGGCAATACCTCGGATGAGAGAAAGACCGGAATGCCGGGAAGTGCCGCGCGTAGTTTCTCGCCAATGCGGCGCTCGTGCACATCGTTCAGGAAGGAAAACATCAACGAGACGGCGATGGCCTCGATGTTGTTTTCCTTGGCGAACGCGACAACGGCGTCAATGTCGCCTTCATCCAGCGGCGTGACAATTTCGCCGGCGGCATCGAGGCGTTCGTTTACTTCCAGGCGGCAATAGCGGGGAATCAGCAGGCCCGGCGCATCCTGAAACATATCGTACAGAGAGGAGCGGGATGAGCGGCGCAGTTCCAGTACATCACGAAAGCCCTTGGTGGAAACCAGCATGGCGTTGGCTCCCTTGCCTTCCAATATGGCGTTGGTGACCACGGTGGTGGCATGCGAGAGCAGGGAGACATTGTCGGCGGCAATGCCATGTTCTTTCAGGGCAATGGACAGCCCCTGGACCACGCCTTGGCCGAAATCACGCGGTGTCGTGGCGACCTTGGCGATGCCGATCCGTCCCGTTTCCTCGTCCACCAAGGCGACATCCGTAAAGGTGCCGCCAATATCCACGCCAACCCGCCAACTCATCTGTACCGTCTCCTGTCCATGGAATTGCCTGGAAACTCTAGCCTATTGCCCTTGGCTGGGCCAAAGCAAATCCGGATAACACCGCCTAGTCATTTCCATTATCCATCGATTGCGTTAGAAGAAAATCATGTTGGTAAATGGGGCTGCATTGATCGCGCATCACTCCGGCGCCTTGTTTTGGCCGGAGCAATCATTGCTGATGGTCGCTGATCTGCATCTGGAAAAGGGTTCGGCGCGGGCCGACAAGGGTCATTTCCTGCCCCCCTACGATACTGCGGCGACCCTTCGCCGGCTGGCCGCTGTTATCATGGAATTCGCGCCGGCGACGGTCGCCTGCCTGGGCGACAGTTTTCATGATGCGCGCGCCGAGGGACGTCTGAGCACGGCCGATGCGGCGGCGATCCGAGCCCTGACCCAAGGCCGGGAATGGTTCTGGATCGGCGGCAACCACGATCCGGCACCGCCGGCTGATTTAGGTGGTGTCGGGAGCGCATCGCTGGTGCGAGGCCCGCTGAGCCTGAAACATCAAGCCACCGGCCGGGAGGCGGGGGAAGTTGCCGGCCACCTGCATCCAAAGGCCAGTGTCCGTTTGGCCGGGCGGCGTCTGACCCGGCGCTGTTTCATCAGCGATGATCTTCGCTTGGTGCTGCCGGCATTCGGGGCTTACGCAGGCGGGCTGGATGTCGGCGATCCCGCATTCGGCGCGATTTTTCCGGGCCCGTTTCAGGTCTATCTATTGGGACAGGAAAAGGTGCACACCTTCCCCTCAACCCGTCTGGCAGCAAGGTGAGCCAAGTCAGGGCCGACAGGTGGGCTTTAGTCGCCAAACAAACGTGACAGCAGGCCGCGCCGGGGTACCCGTGCTGGCCGTGATGGCCGTGACGCGGATAAATCCTGTTCCTCGCGTTGTTCCAGCTGTTGTGAAAGGCGCATGACCTTGCGCTCCAGCGGCGCCATCGCCAGATTGGCCCGTTCCGCCTTTTCCTCCGCCTCAAGCACGCGCGCCTGCATTGGGCCAACGTTCTCGCCCAGTTGCAGGGCATCAAGCTTGGCATCAATGTTCTCTTCCAGTTGCCGCATGCTTTCCTTTACCGGCGCAACCGATTGTTCCAAGGTTTCTTCAACTTCGGCCCGGTCCATCCCGGCGGCCGCTTCCGCGCGTTCGTTCTGCTTTTGGATAAGTTCGGACAAGGCAGCTATCACACCGGTCAATTCATTTAGGTGCGCCGAGGACGCTTCATTGGCCGGCGTCGCGGTGAGTGAATTGTTGACCGGTGTCAGTTCCTGACCCTGCACAGTGTCCTTCGCGGCATCCATGATAACCCGGCTCAACCATTCGCCGATCGTCAGGCCCGAGCGCCGTGCCGCCACCTTGGCCGCTACCCGGCACTCATTTTGAACGCCACTCACGCTCCATCGAGACTGCTGCGCCATTTAAAAATGCCTAACCATCACTAATGCCTGGATACCTTTCACAACTTTTTAACCGTTAAAAGGACGCGGTGCAACGCAGACAGGTGCGGCCTTTTTGCTCTAAATAAGGTTTTTCAAAATAGCTTTCGATTATGGAAATTTACAGCTGCATTTGTTTCAAAATGGTTTCGAGAATTTTTTCCGGCGTGATCCGCAAAAGGTCTTCCAAAGGTTTGGCGTATGAAATTGGCGCGCGGGGGGCCCCAAGTCGGCGGATCGGCGCCACTAGTTCGTGCGCCATGTGTTCGGCCACGGTGGCGGCGATCTCGGCTCCAAAACCGCCGACCTGCACGGCTTCATGAACCACCAAGAGGCGCTTGGTCTTCGCCACCGAGGCAAAGATCATTTCCTTATCCCAAGGCCACAGCGTACGCAGGTCGATCACCTCGATGTCGATGCCTTGTGCCGCCGCCAATTCAGCGGCCTGTTCCGCCACCCCAACCATTTTCGACCAGCTCACCACGGTCAGGTCCGCGCCCTCCCGCGCCAGCCGGGCCGGCCCAAGGGGCACCAGATAATCATCGTCGTCGGGCACTTCGCCTTCCAGGGCCCAATTATCCTTATGCTCGATATAGATCACCGGGTCGTCACAACGGATCGCGGATTTCAGCAGACCTTTGTTGTCCGCCGGCGTGTAGGGCGCGGCGACGACCAGTCCTGGAATATGGGTGTACCAGGCCTCAAGCGATTGTGAATGCTGCGCGGCGGAGCTGCGCCACATGCCGCTGGGCTGGCGGATCACCATGGGTACGCGGGCCTGGCCGCCGAACATGAAGCGTGCCTTGGCCGCCTGGTTGACCATTTCATCCACCGCACAGAGGGCAAAATCGGCAAACCGCATCTCCACCACCGGGCGGGTGCCCACCAGTGCGGCGCCGACGGAGGCGCCCATGATAGTGGCCTCGGAAATCGGTGTGTCCGCGATACGCTCCGGCCCAAACTCGTCCACCAAACCGCGATACTGGCCGAACACGCCGCCCCGGCCCAGATCCTCACCCAAGGCCCAGACCTTTGGGTCCCGGCGCATTTCTTCCGCCACGGCCTGCAGGCCGGCTTCCTGATAGCTGATCATGCTCATGACCGGTCCTCCCAGACGGGCGCGCCAATATCCTGGATATCCGCGAAGGCGTGTTCCAGGGTAGGGGTGTCGGCGGCGTCCGCCGCCTCGGCAACCCGGCCCATTTCGCCCACGGCGGCGCTGTCGATCGCCGTCAGATCGTTGTCGCCAAGGCCCAAACGGCGCAACTCGTCCGCCGCGCGGACCAGGGGGTCACCCTCCCATTGCGATGCCGCATAATCCTGATCCCGGTACAATGCCGGGTCGACCGAGGTATGGCCCTTCAACCGATAGGTCCGGGCGCTGAGGAACATCGGTCCCCCGCCGCCACGGATGCGCGGGATCAGATCACCGACCATGCCATCCACGGCGACCACGTCATTGCCGTCAACCTCAAAGGCCTCCAGGCCCAGGCTTTCGGCCCGTGCATTGGCGCCACCGCCGCCCGTCACCGCATCGGAATGGGTGGTCGAGGCAAAGCCGTTGTGTTCGCAAACAAACAACACCGGCAGTTTGAACACGGTGGCCCAGTTCAGTCCTTCCATGAAGGGGCCGCGGTTGATGGCGCCGTCGCCAAAGAAGCAGACCACGACGCGGTCCTCGCCCATCAGCTTGGCGCCATGGGCCGCGCCTACGGCTATGGGAATGCCGGCCGCGACCACGCCATTGGCGCCCAGCATGCCGACGTCGAAATCCGCGATATGCATGGAGCCGCCCTTGCCGCCGCAGGTGCCGCCCTCCTTGCCGAACAGTTCCAGCATCATCGCACCAGGGTCCGTGCCCTTGGCGATGCAATGGCCGTGGCCGCGATGGGTCGTGGTGATCTGATCCGTGCGGCGCAAATTGGCGCAGACGCCGGCTGCGACCGCTTCCTGACCGATGGAGAGATGCACGGCGCCGCCTACCTGGCCTTCAAGGGAGGCTTTTTCGGCGGCCTCTTCGAAGGCGCGAATACGGCGCATGGTACGATATAGGTCGACCAGGCGGTCCCGGTCGATATTATGGCTGGAATGAACGGCGTCGTTGGGCACTATCTTTCTCCACTAAGCGAACTCACGGCGCACTTGTATCGGGTTTTTCGCTTCTATAGAAGGGCGGCTGATGGATATTCAAATTGTTACCGCGCCGACGGTCACCAAATTGGGGCCGGAGCACGTGGATCAGGTTCTGATTGCAGGCAGTCATGGCGGCGTCTATGCCGGCTATCTTGCCGCCAAGGCGGGCGCCCGGGCAATTATTTTAAACGATGCCGGCGGCGGTCTGGATGGCGCCGGTTTTGCCTCGCTGCCCTACCTGGATGATCTGCACCGGCCTGGCGCCACCGTGGCCCATGACAGCGCCCGTATTGGCGATGGCGACGATATGGCGGCCCGTGGCGTGATCAGCCATGTCAACGAGACCGCCGCTGCCCTGGGCTGTGCCGTGGGCCAGACGGCCATGGCCTGCGCCGAGGCCATGCGGGCCGCGCCCAGCCCCTCGGGCGATGCGCCGGCCTATGAAGAAGCGCGGTTTCTGTTTTCCGCCGAGGGCGAAACGCCGGCCATTTGGGGTATCGATTCCGCTTCTCTGCTGAACCCCGATGACGCTGGCCAGATTATTTTGACGGCGTCCCACGGCGCCTTGTTGGGGGGCGAAGCGGCATCCGCCATCAAATATGACGTTCTGGCCTGTGCCTTTAACGATGCGGGGGGCGGTATAGAGAATATTGGCTTCTCCCGCTTGCCGGCCCTGGATCAGCGAAAAATCGCCGCCGTTACGGTCGCCTGTCAAACGGCGCGCATCGGCGATGCCCGCTCCATGTGGCAGACCGGAATCATTTCACACGTCAACGAAACCGCCATGGCCCTTGGCGTGGCCGTCGGCGATAGCCTGCAAGAATTCGCAAAGAAAGCCCAATCGGGAGAGAGTTAAAGAGCATGTCCGAAGAAAAATTGAGTAACCAACCACCCCGCACCATGACCGGCGGCCGCGCCCTGGCGGAAATGTTGAAGCTGCACGACGCGGCCCCGATGTTTGGTATGGGTGGCTTCCAGCTGCTGCCGTTTTACGATTCCGTGCGCGATGTGGGTTTGACCCATACCCTGATCAATGATGAACGCTGTGGCGCCTTTGCCGCCGACGCCTTTGCCAGGGTCTCGGGCCGGCCTGGCGTTTGCGATGCCACCTTGGGGCCGGGTGCCACCAACTTGACTACGGGATTGGTGGAAAGCCTGAACGCGGGCGTGCCCATGGTGGCGATCACCGGCGACAGTAATCGTGACTATTCCTGGAAGAATATGACGCAGGAATCGAAGCAGCTGGAAATCCTGGCGCCCGCGGTCAAGGAAGTGATTCGCGTCGAAGCCATCCAGCGGGTGCCCGAGTTGGTGCGCCGGGCCTATGGTGTGGCGACGTCCGGGCGGGCCGGTCCCGTGCTGTTGGATGTGCCCGAGGATATCGCCCATGGCGAATATGATTTCGACGAGAATGATCTTTATGCCGATACCTCGGCCATCAGCTCGCCTGCCTATCGCAGCCGCCCTGCCCGTGACGATCTGGCCCGTGCCGCCGCTTTGTTGGGCAAGGCCAAGCGCCCGGTCATTCTGGCCGGTGGCGGCGTGCATCTGTCCGGTGCGCAGCAGGCCCTGACCGCCTTTGCCGAAAGCTTGAATATCCCCGTCGCCCATACCTTGAGCGGCAAGGGGGCTATCCCCTGCACCCATGCCCTGGCCCTGGGGCTGTTCGGGCGCTATAGCCGTATTGCCAACGATATTATCGAGAGCTCCGATTGCATCCTGGTGGTGGGTTGTAAAATGGGCGAGGTCGCGACCAAGCGCTACACCTTGCCGCCCAGGCATATACCGCTGATCCATCTGGAGATCCTGGCGGAAGAAATCGGCCGTTGCGTACCCGCCGATGTGCCCTTGTGGGGCGATGCCCTTGCCGGTATCGAGGATTTGGCGGCGGAGCTCTCCGATACTGCCTCCAGTCAGCACGCCACGCGCGGTGAATACGCGGCGGAAGTTGCCCAGCGCATGACCGCCTGGCGCATGGAAGTTCAGGAACGCCTGACCTCGAACGAGCAGCCGGTGAACATGGCGCGGATGTGTCAGGAGCTGAACAATACCCTGCCCGAAGACGGCATCCTGGTCGCCGATGGCGGTTTCGCGGCCCATTGGACGGGGCTGTTGTGCGAAACCAAGACCGCCGGACGTACCTATATCGCCAACCGCGGCTTTGCCTCCATCGGCTATGGTTTGCCGGGCAGCATGGGCGCGCAATTGGCGGCCGGGGAACGGCCGGTGGTCGGCGTGACCGGCGACGGCGGCTTCAACATGGTGATTGGTGAATTGGAAACAGCGGGACGGTTGCAGCTTGGCCTGACCATTCTGATCGTCAACAACGCGGCATCGGGCTACGTCAAGGCCTTGCAGCAGGCGCAGTTCGGCGGGCGCTTCCAGTCGTCCGATCTGAATGAAATGAACTATGCCAATCTGGCGGAGAATTTCGGCTGCCAGGGTATCCGGGTGGAAGATCCCAACGATCTGGCCGGTGCCATCCAGACCGGCATGGCGGAACGGGACCGCCCCACGGTGGTTGATGTGGTGGTCACTCGTGATCCGACCAAGATGCTGCCTGGTGTTGATAACCGCACCGCACCTATCAAGAAGGGCGACCGTATAGCCTAGAAATTTGGTCGATCACGGCCACCGGATTTGGTGGCCGTGATACCAATATCTTGTTTAATTCCCCGTCGCGGTTGAAGTGCTGCTCGAGGCATCGGTTGTGCTGACGGAGTCGCTATCGGAAGCCGCGGCCGCAACGGCCAATGCCGCCAATGCCGCTAAGCCAATACCAGCCGCGACCGCGCCGGTGGCCAAACCGCCACCCACGGCGGCGGTGCTTGCTTGCGCGCCTGTTGCCACACCCGGCTCCGGCCCCAGGGCCGTTTGCATGTTCTGCAGCCCGGGTGGCGATGGCGGGCTGGCGGATGGCGGCGTTGGTGGTCCGCCCGGCGAGACCGAAGTCGAGAAGCCGGAGCTGACTGACGTTGTCGTGCCGGCGGCGGTGACCGATACCGCGCCCTCGACCACGGAGACCGTTGTGGCGCCGTTGAGTGCCACCGCGACTACCAGAATGGTACCCCGAATGCCGATAATGGCCGTTGGCGTGCGGATGGTATAACGGTCCTTGGACAGATTGCCGGAGACGAAACGCATGACGCCCTTGCTCATGGACAGGGAGACCTGAGATTTTGAGGCATCGGCATCGAAGACGAATTTGTCCAGGGTTACCGACGAACTGGCTCCAACCGACAATATCGTATTGTCACGAAAGATGAGGCGCGCGGCGCTGTCGGCGCCGGTATTCACAACTTCGTTGCTAAAGACGTCATCCTTTGTCACCAAGGTTCGGGTATTGGCTTGCAACACGCCCCGCACATTGGCAACAATTTTGTTGGCATTGCCGACCGCGACCTGAGCCTGCGCCAGAACCGGCTGTAGAGTCAGCGCGGCGACCGCCGCGAATACTGTCATTTTGCGAATTAAGCGTTTCATGCCTGCCCTCCAAGTCAGAATAGAGATTTAAATTATTGATACAGATTGTAATAAAATCCCTTCTTTCAAAACTTAACCTGAGCCGAATCTTGCCAGCAAGGGATTTATTGATTTGGCCTACTGCTGCCGGTGTTCGGCCAGACCGCAAATCTGGCTGCCGTCGCCGTGAAAGTTTTCATCTGCCAACCAGGCTTCGAACGCTGATTTCACGTTGGGCCAATCCTGGTCGGTCATGGCGAACCAGGCGGTATCACGGTTACGGCCCTTGTAAATCATATGCTGGCGGAACAATCCTTCATAGCTGAAGCCCAGTCGTAGCGCGGCGCGGCGGGAGGCGGCGTTGTGGCTGTCGCATTTCCATTCATAACGGCGATAGCCCAGATCTTCGAACACGTGGCGGGCCATAAGATACATCGCTTCGGTCGCTGCCCGGCTGCGTTTTAGGGACGGCGCATACCAGATGGAGCCGATCTCGCACGTCGCCCAATGCGGCGTAATGCGCATATAGCTGGCCATGCCGCACGCCTTGCCAGTGATGCTATCAATCAGGGCGAAGACCAGTGGATCATCGCTGCTTCCCTGAGGCGCCAACCATGTCTGGAAAGCCTCCCTGTCGGCGAATGGGCCAAAACTCATGTAGGTCCACATATCGTTGCTTGGATCGCCGTCGGGACCGCAGGCGGCGTCGTAGAGATCGTCGCCGTGACGGGATGGATCAACGGGTTCGATGATAACCGAGCGGCCCGTGAACTGTTGCCGTGCTGGCCGCTTGCCATCGGGCAGGGTGCTCAACGTTTCGCCAACGGGCAAGGCAGAATAGGTATCGTTCGTCATGCCGGTTTCCGTGCTTCGATCTGGCCCAGACGATTATCAAGCAGCCAGTCATACTTGGCCTCCGTGAAGCCAACTTCCTCCAGGTATGAGACATATTCCGGGCCGGAGGGAACGTGTCCCGTATAATGCCCCTCGCTGATTGCCTGCAGATGATAGAACGCGGGATCGACCGGGCCGGATCGTGTGTCGTTCAGCATATAGCCGACAATCAGAATACCGCCGCCCGCCGGCAGCGCGTAATAGGCCCGGCGCAGGGTATCCAGGACATCGTCGCGCAGATACCAATGCAGCGGCGTGATGAACGAAATCAGGTCACAGTCATCGGGAAAATCCCCCACTTTCAGAAAGTCGCCCGGCTGAGCAGTGATGCGGTCTTCCAAGCCATGCTTGGCGATGAATTCCCTGGTCACCGGCACCACATTGGGATGATCCTTGACCGTGACGCGGAATCCCTCCTGGCGTTCACAGGCAGCGATGGCATAGCAGCCGGAGCCGCCGGCGAAATCCAGCCAGTGGTTGAAGCGGGAAAAATCAAAGCGTTTGGCCAGGCGATGGGCCAGGGCGATGGAGGAGTTATAGCCCGCCGTGGTGAATTCACGGGCGAGTTCCGGATCATCCAGATCACCCTCGTAGAGCTTGGAATGGGGCTTGCCGGCGCTGACACCGGATAGGGTCTTGGCGAAACCCGCCCATTCGCCGTACTCGGCACCGATGGTAAAGCGCAGATAGTCGCCGAAGAATGTCGGCGCCTCGCGGACCAGGAAACGCTCCACATCGTCATGATTGACATTGCGGCCATCCACTTCGGCCACCAGATCCATGGCCTTGCAGATGATCAGCAAACGGTCGGCTGTCTCGGCGTCGATGCCGCAATGGCCGGCAATCTCCTCAGGTGTACTGGCGCCGTTGGACAGCGCGGTAAACAGGTTGCACTCCAGGGCGGCGGCCAGGGCCTGGCTTTTCTTGAAGGAGAATGCCAGTTCGTTCAGGCGTTCGGAATTCTTGCCGACCGTGGGGTCGTTCGGGATCTTGCTCATTTAGGATTCCTTGTGGTGATTTCTTGTTGATCGGCACCGGGTTCGGGCGCGGCGTCGAGGCTGGGCGCGGCCTGCGGCGTTGCCGGAAAGCCGATCTGGCGCAAGGCGTTTCCGGCATGGTCCCGGGTTTCAAGCACCATGTTGCGGGCCAGCAGCTGCGGGTTGTCGAAAGCTTCCTCCGGGGTTTTGACCAGGCCGATTTCAATTTCCAGCAGCGTCAAGGTGTCGACCCAATGTTGCGCGTCGTTGCCGGCGAAATGAGTCTGTAGGAATTCCTTTGCCCTATTATCGGGATTGCCGACCTCCAGGCCCAATTGCCACAGATCCTCGGCGCCGAAATAACCAAACAGTGCCCGGCAGGATTTCTCGCTCATGGCGGTGATGACAATGTGGCGGCCGTCCCGCGCGCGGTAGACGTTATTGGCCGGCCGCAGGGAGCGGTCGGCGGCGTCCTTGCCGCTGACGGCCTGGCCATCCCGCATGGTGCCATGAGACACCGAGAGCAGGGAGAATGCCGTCTCCTGCATGGAGAGGTCAATATGGCGGCCTTCGCCGGTTTGATTGCGCCCCTGCAAGGCGGCGCAGATAGCGAAGGCCGCCATCAGGCCGTTGGCGGCGTCGGCCATATAGGTCTGCGGCGCGGCAATTTCCGATGCATTGGCGTTCAGAGCATGCAGCAGGCCGGTCTCTGCCTGGAACAGCATGTCATAGGCCGCGCGCATGGCGTCGGGCCCGCTCTGCCCAAAACCCGATTGGGAGCAATAGATGATCCCAGGGTTGATGGCGCGGATAGCGTCATAGTCGATGCCCAGACGGGTGGTGACGCCGGGACGGTAGCTTTCTATCAGGACGTCCGCCCCCCGGGCCAGATCCAGAAAGACCGCGTGATCGTCTTTATCGCGCAGGTTCAGGACAACCGACTTTTTGCCCCGGTTCAACAGTAGATCTTCGTTGCTGATGCCATTTGGGGCATGGTCCCGCTCAATGCGGATTGAGGTCGCGCCCCAGCCGGTCATCAGAAAGCCGCAATACTGGCCCGGAGTCATGACGCCGACTTCAAGAATGGTTATGCCTTTGAGGGCGTCCTGCATACATTACTCCATCAGACGACCGGAACGATTGGCTGGCTTCAATTGGGTTTAGCCGGCGGCGACTTCTTCCTCGCTAAAGGTCAATTCCAGCTTCAGGCCATCGGGGCTTTGGATAAACAGCTGGGTCAGATTGAATTTCGGCACCAACCGCTCGTCGTATTCGACGCCGGCGGCTTCCAGCCTGGCCTTGATCTCTCCATAACCGGTGCAGCGGAAGGAGACATGATCGACCCGGCCCGTGCCGTCGGGCACCTCGTCGAGTTCGACCAAATGTAAAACAGGCTTGTCGGCGGCATAGACCCAGGCGCCGGGAAAGGGAAAGGGCGGCCGATCGCCGATCCGCATGCCCAGGACGTCCACGTAGAACTTGGCCGATGCGGCGGCATCGGTGGTGACGACATTGTAGTGATCGATATATTCCAACGGCATGCCATGCTCCCCTATCGGCATTTGGCGTTATATTCAAAGGTCAGTATGAACGCTGGGAACGTTCCGGGCAATGCATCGCGCTTGCTATTGCCCCGCTATTGCAAAGCATGCCCAATAGCAATTATCTAGCCATACTGAACAACAACGGCGGCAGCACCGCCGGCGGACCATAGGAGCGAGACCATGAGCGATGCCGCCGAAGGCACGGCGCGGCAGGCGGATCTTCCCCTGCTGTTTCAACCCATCACCATAAAATCCGTTACCGCGCGCAACCGCATCGTGGTGCCGCCGCTGTGTCAGTACTCCGCCGTGGACGGCATCCCCAATGACTGGCATCTGGTGCACTACGGCAGTTACGCCCGTGGCGGCGTCGGCACCATCTTTATCGAGGCCACCGGCGTGGAGCCGCGCGGCCGGATCAGCCATGGCTGCCTCGGTATTTGGGATGATGAGCATGGCGCGGCGCTGAAACCGTTGGTCAATATCATGAAGCGCCATGGCGCCGTGCCGGGCATTCAGATCGCCCATGCCGGGCGCAAGGCTTCGACCCAGCGGCCCTGGAACGGCTTGAGCGCCCTGAACGACGATGACATCGCGCGCGGCGACGTGCCCTGGGAAGTGGTCGGGCCGTCACCAATTCCCGCCGACGAAGGCTGGCTGGTGCCCAGGCAATTGGACGAGACTGAAATCGGCGAGATCGTCAAAGCCTTTGGTCAGGCCGCCAGGCGCTCTCACGAGGCCGGCTTCGAGGCTTTGGAAATTCATGGCGCCCATGGATATTTGATCCAGTCGTTCCTCTCGCCGTTATCGAATAAGCGCAACGACGGCTATGGCGGCGATTTGGCCGGGCGCATGCGTCTGGCCCTGGAAGTGACCCGTGAAGTGCGCGGCCATTGGCCCAATGACAAGCCGCTGTTCTTCCGCGTTTCCTCGGTTGATGGCTCCGACGATGGCTGGCAGCTTGAAGATTCCATCGCCTTGGCCAAGGAGTTGAAGGCCCTGGGCGTGGATTGCATCGATTGTTCCTCGGGCGGCAACGCGGCCTCGGCTACGCTGACCCTGGTACCCCGCGGCCTGGGTTTTCAAGTGCCGTTTGCCTCCGCCATTCGGGCCGAGGCCGGCATCATGACCATGGCGGTGGGCCTGATCCTGGATGGCGAACAGTCCGAGGCGATCCTGCAGGCGGGCGATGCGGATCTGATCGCCGTGGGCCGTGAAATCATGTACAATCCGTTCTGGGCCGTGCAGGCGGCGCAGGATCTGGGCATCGATCCCGGTTTCGAGATGTGGCCGGCGCAATATGGCTGGTGGCTCGACAAGCGGGAACGCACCTTTCAACGCATGGGGCATAAGAGGTAGAGATGAACGAAGCAACGCCAAGCGAAGCAGGCAGCGAAGCAATCCGGGTTTTCTGGCAACCTGGGTGAAGCAGCTGTCTCCGCCTGAAGGAGCATTTGTCGGCCCGTGCGGTTGACTTCCAATCGATCAATGTCGCCGCCGACCCCGATGGTCTGGCGCAACTGCAAAAACTTGGCGTCCGCACTGTTCCCGTGGTGGCCAAGGGTGAAAACTATGTCATGGGCCTATCCCTGCGGGATGTGGGCGAATTTCTAGGCCTGGATGATCAGGGCCCCGCCATGCTGGCGCCGGCGGAATTGATACAACGCCTGGACTGGGTGCTAAGCGCCGCGCAACGCTATCTGCGGCAATTGCCCGATGATCTGATGACGGCGGAGCTGCCGGGCCGGCCTCGCAGCTACCGTGATCTGACCTATCATATCTTTCAGATCGCCCGCGCCTTTCTGGGCGTCGCCTCCGGCGAGGAGCTGACCTACCAGAAATTGGGCGAACAGCCCGGCGACGACCTGGTGACCTTTGCCGATATCGCCGATGACGGCGATGCCACGCGCCGGGATATTCTGGCTTGGTGGGCGGAGCAAGGCGGCGAGAGGGACTTCGAGGCCACCGTTGCCACCTATTACGGCCCGCAGTCCTTGCACGAAACCTTGGAGCGGACGACCTGGCATACGGCCCAGCATGTGCGGCAAATGCTGATGATCCTGGAGGGGCTGGAAATCGAACCGGACGGCGGTGCTATCGGCGAGCGCGAGCTGGCCGGCCTGCCCCTGCCGAAAGAGGTCTGGGACGGCTGATTTTGCCACGGGTCATATGGTGATTACCCTATTCGAGCCCTTCCGCGCCGTGTTCTACACGCCGTTTTACGCCGCCCATGCGCTTGACGCTTATGGCGCCGAAGGTATCGATGTGCAATTGGTCACATCAGGTGCCGAGGCCACTGTAAGCGGCCTGATTGACGGCTCCACCGACGTGGCCTGGGGCGGCCCGATGCGTATTCAGTATACTTACGACCAGCAACCTGATTGCGCTGTCGTCAGTTTTTGCGAGATCGTTACCCGCGATCCGTTTTTTGTTGTCGGGCGCGAATCCCGGCCAGATTTTCAGATGTCGGACTTGATGAACATCCAATTCAGCTCCGTGTCCGAGGTCAATACACCGTGGCTTTGCCTGCAGGAGGACTTGCGCCGCGCCGGATTGGACCCGGCCCAGGTCAATCGGATCGAGAGCAACACAATGGTGGAGAACGCCGCCGCCCTGCGCACGGGCGAACTGGATGCCATCCAGATTTTTCAGCCTTTCGTGGAGCAACTCGTTGCTGATGGCGCGGGGCATATCTGGTACGCCGCCGCCTCCAGGGGAGCGACCAGTTACACCACGTTGAGCGCTCTGCGAGGCACCTTGCAAAGCAAACGTGAGCAGTTGGCGGGGATGACGCGGGCCTTGTACCGCACGCAAAAATGGCTGCACGGGACGGATACGCCGGCCATTGCCGCCGCCGTTGCCGAATTTTTTCCAGACCTGCCCCAGGATACTCTGGCCGCCTGCATCGAACGTTACAGGACGCTGGGCTTATGGGGCGTGAACCCAATTCTGCCCAGGGACGGTTTCGAGCGTTTGCAGGCCAGCGGCCTGTCCGGCGGTCTGTTTAAATCCGGCGCGCCCTATGAGACCTGCGTCGACACCAGCCTGGCGCGCGAGGCAATAGAGGCCGATCCGCCGTCGATGTGATGGCGACGATTCTCGCGGCGCGCACTAATCCGGCACGATAATCGGTTCCATCGCCGCTTTGCCCAGCACCATGTCGGAACCCTTTTCGCCGATCATCATTGTCGCGGCATTCAGGTTGGCCGAGACCATGGTCGGCATGACCGAGGCGTCGATCACGCGCAGGCTTTCCATGCCGCGGACGCGAAGCTGATCATCAACCACTGACGTCGGGTCCGTCTCCGGCCCCATGCGGCAGGTGCCCATGAGATGGAAGGTGGTGCCGCCCCAATGGCGTGCCGCCTCCAGATATTCCTCATCGGTTTGTACATCATCGCCCGGATACGCCTCTGACTCGATATAGGGCATCATCGGCTCGGTATACATCAGGCGGCGTGCCAGCTTCATGGCGCAAACCACGATCCGGCGGTCCTCTTCATCGTCCAGGTAATTCGGCTGGATGATCGGTTTTTCGAACGGATCGGCCGAGCGCGCACGCAGCCAGCCCTTGCTCTCCGGTCGATGCTGCCAGGCCGCGATGGTGAAGCCCGGAACATCATCAAGCAACCCATGCACGCCCAGCTTATAACTGGCCGGGGTGAAGATGAATTGCAGATCGTTGCTCCGCGCCGCCTCGTCGGAATGCCAGAAACCATAGACCATGGAGGGGCTGAGATTGACGATGCTTTTGCCGCCGGTGAAATACTTGATGACCTCGCCCACCAGGCTCAGGCCACGGGACTTTTCATTCAGGGTCTCGATATTCTTGACCCGGGCGCTAAGGCGGGGCGCGTAATGGTCGCGCAGGTTTTCACCTACCCCCGCCAATTCATGCTTCACCTCGATGCCAAGCGATTGCAGCAAGCCGCCCGGTCCGATGCCCGAGAGCTGTAGCAACTGTGGTGAATTGACCACGCCGCCGCTCAGGATCACTTCCCGGTTGGCCCGGACCTCGACCATTTGGCCGCCGCGCCCGCCCTTGGAATATGCCACGCCCACCGCCTTCTTGCCTTCAAGCAGAATTTTGGTGGCAAAGGCGTTGGTCCGCACAGTCAGGTTAGCGCGGGATTTGGCGGGGTTGAGAAAAGCCCGCGCCGTGCTGACCCGGCGCCGTTTATGGGCCGTGCGCTGAACATAGGAGATACCCTCTTGCACGGCGCCATTATAGTCCTTGTTGCGCGGGATGCCGATGGTATGGGCGCCCGCCATGAAGACCTCGCAGAAGGGATGCTCGTAGTTCAGGTCGGTAACCTGAAGGTTGCCCTCCCGGCCCCGAAAGGTGTCATCACCGCCGCCGATCCGTTGCTCGCAGCGTTTGAAGTAGGGCAACACGTCGGCATAGCCCCAATTCCGGTTGCCGCGCTGGGACCAGCCGTCGAAATCCATGCGCTGGCCCCGGTTATAGATATGACCGTTGATGGAGGAGGAGCCGCCCAACGTTTTGCCGCGCGGCACATCGATGGAACGGCCCCCCGTCCAATGGCTTGGCTCGGACTGATACATCCAGTTCAGGTTTGGATTATTCAGGGTCTTGATGAAGCCCGCCGGGATATGGATGAAGGGATGCCAGTCCGGCGGTCCGGCCTCCAGCAGGCAGACACTGTTTTTGCCGTCGGCGGTCAGACGGTTGGCCAGAATGCAGCCGGCCGAGCCGGCACCAACGATCACATAGTCAAAAGTATCAGCCAAGATCCAGCCTCCTGTTCCCGCGCGGCATGCCATGCTGCTTACAGCCGCTCTAATGTCATTGCCGGACTTGATCCGGCAATCCAGGGCAACGAGCCCGAGGGCCCGCCGCTCTAGATCCTCGGGTCTCCGCTACGCTGCGCCCAAGGATGACGGTGTGTTGTATGCCTTTTCGTCCCTAGTTTAGGCCGCTTAGCGACTTCTTGGTATAGGGTTCAATCTCCTGATACTGTCCCGCGCGGACTTTGTTGGCCCATTCGGCTTCGGACAATAACTGCCGGCCAACCGCCGCCAGATCGAATTCGCCCTTTTCCATGCGTTTGACCAGTTCGTCCACGTCGGTTGAATTGGCGCCGGCCCAGGACGGATCATCCAGGCCGATACTGCCCACGGTAATCGCCGGCTTGCCGGTGAGTTTCTTGCACCAACCGGCAAGATTCAGGTCCGAGCCCTCGAATTCAGGCTCCCAAAAGCGCCGTGTGCTGGCGTGGAAGACATCGACGCCGGCGTCGGTCAGGGTTTTCAGAAAACGTTCCAATTCCTCCGGTGTCGTGGCGATCTTGGCTTCGTAATCATCGCTCTTCCATTGCGAAAAGCGATAGACGATCAGGAAGTCCGGACCCACCGCCGCACGAACCGCCTCGACGATTTCCTTGCCGAAGCGGTTGCGGTTTTCAAAGCTGCCGCCGTATTCATCGGTCCGCTGATTTGAGCGCTGCCAATAAAACTGATCGATCAGATAGCCGTGGGCGCCATGTATCTCGACGCCGTCGAAGCCGACGTCCTTGGCATTGACGGCGGCCTCGGCGAAGGCGGCGATGCAGTCGTTGATGTCGTCCTTGCTCATGGCGACGGGAACATCGCGCTCGCCGGTGGCGACGGCGGAGGGGGCATAGCCGGGGACATCCCGGTCGGGCTCGATGCCTTTGACCCGCTGCGCGCCCACATGCCAAAGCTGGGGGATAATCTTGGCGCCGCCCGCGTGGGATTCCGCGATGACATGCTTCCAGCCTTCCAGGGCGGCTGGATTGTAGATGTCGGGCACGCTGTCGTAGCCGTTGGCGGCCTTGTGATTAATGAACGTGCCCTCGGTGATGATCAGGCCGACGCCGCCTTCGGCGCGGCGGCGGTAATAGGCCGCGACATCCGCGCCGGGTACGTTGCCGGGGCTTTTGCGCCGGGTCATGGGCGCCATGACGATGCGGTTGGGCAGGGTTACGCCTTTCACGGTAAAGGGCTCGAACAGAACTTCGACATTTGCTGACATGATGTTTCCTCGTTTTGTTATGACGGTTTGATACCGTTTTTCCGATTTGTCCCTGTTATGGCATACACTGGTACGGGGCGTCAGCTTAAACCGGACATCAGTTTAAAGAGGTAGTTTCCATGAACGATATTGCAGATCTGCGCACGGCGTTTCAGTGCCGGCCCGGCGGGCCGCAGGATCTTTTCTTTGCGCAATCCGATACCGTGCCGCGGCCGACTTTCGTGCGCGGCGAGGGGGTCTGGCTGTACGACGATGCAGGGCGCGCTTTCATGGACATGTCTTCGGGGCCGGTAACGGCGAATATCGGCCACGGCGATGGCGACGTCGCCGCCGCCATGGCGGAGCAGGCTGGGCGCCTGGCCTTTGTTTCCGCGCGCCAGGGCCGCCATCAGGCCAATATGGACCTTGCCAAACGCATAGCCGAGCTGGCCGGTCCTGGTTTCGAGCGGGTGCTGTTTGCCTCCGGCGGCTCGGAAGCGGTGGAATTTGCCATCAAGCTGCTGCGCCAAAGGGCACTCGCCAGTGAACAGCCGGAACGGCGTCACGTCATCACCTGCATGCCGTCCTATCACGGCAGCACCATCGGTGCCCTGGGACTGTCGGGCGATCCCGCCAACGAGGCCTTTTTGAACGGTTTTGGCCATGACCACCCGAAGGTGCCCGCGCCACTCAGCTATCGTCTGCCGGATAATCATAGCCTTGAGACTCATGCCCTGGCCTGCGCCCAGGCGCTGGAGGATAAAATCCAGACTCTGGGCCCCGAAACAGTGCTGGCATTCTTGATCGAGCCCGTGGGCGGTCTGGCCTCCGGCGCCGTGGCGCCACCCGAAAGTTATCTTCGCCAGGTGCGCGATATCTGCGACCGCCATGGTGTCGCCCTGGTGTTTGACGAGGTTCTTTGTGGCGCCGGGCGTACCGGACGCTTTCTGGCCAGCCATCACTACGATGGCATCAGGCCGGATTTAACTATTCTGGCCAAGGGCCTGTCCGCCGGCTATGCGCCCCTGGGCGCCGTGCTGGCGCCGGCGGAGATGGTTGATTGGCTCTCGGAACGGCTTGGATTTGGCTATACACATACCTATAGCGCCCATCCGGTCTCGGCCGCCGCCGCGCTGGCGGTGCTGGACCGTTTCGAGCGCGAGGATCTGGCCGGGCAGGCCGAACGGGTTGGCGCCTATCTGCGGAGCAAGCTGGACGCCCTGGCTGAACGCAGCGCGATCATCGGCGATGTGCGCGGCAAGGGATTATTGATCGGTATTGAGCTGGTGGCGGACAAGGCCACGAAGGCAGTAATTTTCGCCACCCCCGGTCCGACGGACACGATACGGCGGCGGGGCCTGGAACAAGGCTTGCTGATCTATGCCCGGCGTACGGCGGGCGGGCGCTATGGCGATTGGATCATGGCAACACCGCCATTGATCATTACCGAGGCCGAGTGTGACGAACTGGTGGGTAAATTGGAAAAGACCCTTGCGGCGGCGGAAGCTGACTTCCGCGCCGCCGGGGCCATCGCCTGAGGCTTAATTTAGGCGCCGGGTTGATCCCGCCCTGTTTCGGGTGGTTCGGAAGGCCGGCTTTTACGGTCGTCCATGAACTGGTCAAACTCCGCCTTGTCCTTGGCGTGGCGCAGCTGTTCCAGGAAGCTCTCGAATTCGCTCTGTTCATCTTCCAGGCGCTTCAGGGTTTCCTCGCGATAGGCGTCAAAGGCCGAATTGCCGCTCGAGGCGTCCGAATAGTGTTGATCTTCTGTATTGTCGTGCTGCTTATTGCGGCGCCGGGAATAATGCCAACGGCCCGGTCCGCCATGTTTCCAACAGTGCATGCGTCCACTCCATATCAAATAGGCCAGAATTGCCAATCCAGCCGGCCAAAATAGAATAAAGCTGAGGACCATGACTGTGATCCAGGCGCCTTTTCCGTGTTCGTCCAGTTTTCTTGTCAGTTCCATCTGATCCTCATGTAAATAGTGTTTACATTAATCAAAATGGGGAGTGTCGATTATCTTTCAAGGGGATGATGGGCAAAAAAACTTCAGACGGCGTTCAGACCAAGTCCGTCGAGATAAATCAGCATGTTCGCTTCCAGCAGATCCTCGGGCGGCATGGGAATATTGCGCCGTGCGCCGTCACCGCGCCCGAACAAGGAGGCGATACCATGGGCCATGCTCCAAACATGCAGGCTCATCATCAATGCGGGCGGGCGTTTGCGTTCCGGCAGCTCGGCGATCAGTGCTTCACAGGCCTGGCGCAGGACGTTGAACGCGCGGTCCGTTGCCAGGGACAGCTCCCGGCTTGAAGCGGGCGGCAGGCGGGCCTCGAACATGGCGGCAAAATAGGCTGGTTCGGTCCTGGCAAAGGCCAGATAGGCCTGGCCCACGGCCTTGAAGGCGGTCATCGCATCCGGTTGGCCATCATTCCAGCCGGCGGCAAGCGCGTCGGCGAATTTGTCGAAACCGCGCCGGGCAATATCGGCCATCAAGGCATCACGATCACGAAAATGCCGATAGGGCGCGGCGGGCGAAACGCCGACGGCCCTGGTCACTTCGGCAAAAGTAAAGCCGGCCGGGCCAACTTTCTCAATTAGGTCAAGGGCGGCCTGCACCAGTGCCTCGCTCAGGTTACCATGGTGGTAACTGCGCCGGTTGCTTCCCTGCCCCTTCGATTTGCTCATGTAAACGAGTTTTACATCATCGCGGCGGCAAGTGCACGCTTATGCATCTTGCGCTGCATACCGTCATCCTTGGGCGCAGCGCAGCGAAGACCCCCGGTACTTCAATGGGATCCAGGGCCGCAAGCTCATGTCTTTATTGCCCTAGATTACCGGGTCAAGCCCGGCAATGACCCAAAAGGCCGCGTGTCGTGCAATCCGACGCTTATGTGATGCGCACGGGCAGGTGTTTGATGCCGCGGATGAAGTTGGAATAAATCCGCTCCGGCTGGCCGGTGATCTCGAATTGCAGATCACGCTTCAGAATTTCCTGCCAAAGGATCTGCAGTTGCAGCTCGGCCAGGCGGTCGCCGACGCAACGGTGTATACCGGCGCCAAAGGCCAGATGGCGGCGCGATTTCGTCCGTTGGATATCAAATACATCCGGGGCCTCGATGGCGTCCTCGTCCCAGTTGCCGGAGACGTACCACATGACCACCCGGTCGCCCTTGGCGATACGCTTGCCGGCAAGTTCCGCATCCTTCAGGGCGGTGCGGCGCATGTGAATGATGGCGGACTGATAGCGGACAATTTCGGGTACCAGGGTCTTGATCAGGCCGTGATCGGCGCGCAGGGCGGCGAATTGATCGGGATTGTCGCACAGCGCCATGAGGCCGCCCGACATGGAATTGCGCGTGGTGTCGTTGCCGCCGACGATGAGCAGGACAGAATTGGCGATCAGGTCCATGTGGTCCATGTCCTTGGTGTCCTGGCCTTGCGCCAGCATGGAAATCAGGTCAAACCCAGGTTCTCCCCCATCTTCTATCTGGGCCCGCTCCCGCCATAACTGGGCGATATATGCGCCCATTTCCTTGAACACCTCCATGCGTTCCTCGTCCGAGCGGACGGGCGCATCCGGTGCGTCGAAATTGGCCGTGGCCACATCCGACCAATAGGTCAGCAGGCGCCGGTCTTCCCAGGGAAAGTCGAACAGGGTCGCCAGCATCATCGTGGTCAGCTCAATGGAAACCTTCTCGACCCAGTCAAAGGTCTCGTTGCGGGGCAGGGAATCCAGCACCATTTCGGTGCGTTCGCGGATCAAGGCTTCCATATTCCGCAAATTGCCCGGCGCAACGATGGGCGCGACGACCTTTCGTTGCTGTGTATGGCTGGGCGGATCCATGGCGATGAAGCTTGCCATCTCCTTGCCGAACGGATTGTCCCGGATCGTTATGCCGCCCAGGTGCGAGGCCGAGGAATAGGTCTCGTGATCCAGTTCCACTTTCATGATGTCGTCGTACTTGGTTACCGACCAATAGGGGCCGAACTCGCTGTCGGCGCAGTAGTGCACCGGGTCTTCCAGGCGCAGGCGCCTGAAGTAGCCGCGAAAGTTATCCTGTTGATAAATTCCCGGATCGCTGACGTCGATCCGGGAAAGCGCCAGGCCGTTGATCTCGTCGTCCGATAATTTGCCGGTCTGCCCCATCGAAAAGTCCCCCCATATAAGTCAGCGGGCAGATGAGCAGAAAAACGGGGGTGATGGCAACTTATTCGTGGACCGATTCTTTCGGCCGCATGGGATCGGTCAGGACGAACAATTTCGGGTCCAGCTTTTGGTTGACGCGGATATCGGTCAGCGACAACGCCGTGACGCCGCCCTGGGCATCCTTGATCTTCCATTGCCGTAGCAACAACGGCGGTTCGGTGAAGGTGACGCCCATCCAGCCCTCGTCGGGCAATTCCCGGTCAATGATCTTCAGGCGCAGGACGCCAAGGCCTTCTTCTATCTCCACCACCTCGACCTGCTTGCGCAGGTTCACCGGCTCGTCGACCAGGACGCCCAGGGGTGTTTCATACAACGGAAAGCGGTTTATCTGCTCCAACTCCCAGTCATGCAGCACCAGCCAGACGCCATCGGCGACCAAAAGCAGCGGTGAGGGGGCGTCGTACTCGAAACGCAGCCGCCCCGGCCGCCGCATATAGAGTTGCCCGTGCACCACATTGCCGGCGCTGTCGACTTGCAGAAACCGCGCCGACAGGCTCTTGACCCCGTTCAGATAGTCTTCCACCCGGGCGATCACCGCATCCCGGTCCGTGCTGGTCTTGCTATTCCCGGCGGCAAGGGACGAGCCCAAGGCAAAGGGCATCGCGGCCATGCTTAGAGCGCCGGTCAAAAGCCGGCGCCGGTTCAGGGTTCCGCCCATCACTGGTGCTTTGTCACTGGCGTCTTGGTCAAGTCAGCTGTCCTCGTCGGGGTTGCGCACCAGAATTTCGCGCTTGCCCACATGGTTGGCGCGGCCGATCACGCCTTCCTGTTCCATCCGGTCGATCAGATCGGCGGCGCGGTTATAGCCGATTTTCAACTGCCGCTGCAAAAACGAGGTCGAGGCTTTTTGGTTCCGCGCGACCACTTCGACCGCCTGATCGAATAGGGCGTTGCCGCTGTTACCGCCACTGACGCTGCCGTCGGGCTGAGCGAAGCCTGTTTCGCCGCTCCCGTCCGCATCCTCGGTCACCGCGTCGAGATACTCTGGCCGGCCCTGGCTTTTCAAATGCTTGACCACGGCCTCGACTTCATCGTCGCCAACGAAGGGGCCATGTACCCGGCTGATGCGGCCGCCGCCGGCCATGTACAGCATATCGCCCATGCCCAGCAGTTGTTCCGCGCCTTGCTCGCCCAGAATAGTCCGGCTGTCGACCTTGGCCGTGACCTGGAAGCTGACACGGGTCGGGAAGTTCGCCTTAATGGTGCCGGTGATGACATCCACCGAGGGCCGTTGCGTCGCCATCATGACATGAATGCCCGCGGCCCGCGCCATTTGCGCCAGGCGTTGTACGGCGGCATCGATTTCCTTGCCCGCGACCATCATCAGATCGGCCATTTCATCGACGATGACGACGATAAAGGGCATCGGCTCGGTATCGAGCAGTTGATCTTCAAATACCGGCTGGCCGGTTTCGGCGTCAAAGCCGGTCTGTACCGTGCGTTTCAGCTCTTCGCCGCGCTTGGCCGCTTCGGCGATGCGCTGGTTGTAACCATCGATATTGCGCACGCCCAGACTGGCCATGGCGCGATAGCGGTTTTCCATCTCGCGGACGGCCCATTTCAGGGCCATGATCGCCTTGCCCGGATCGGTGACCACGGGGGTGAGCAGATGGGGAATGTCGTCATAGACGCTCAATTCCAGCATCTTCGGATCGATCATGATCATGCGGCAGCGTTCGGGCGGCAGGCAATACAGCAGCGACAGGATCATGGTGTTAATGGCCACGGACTTGCCCGAACCGGTGGTGCCGGCGATCAACAGATGGGGCATCTTGGCCAGATCAACCAGCACCGGCGCGCCGGAGATATCCTTGCCCAAGGCGAGCGGCAGCATCAGTTTGGATTTTTCGTAGTCCGTGGTTGAAAGCAGCTCGCGCAAATAGACCGTCTCGCGGTCCTGGTTCGGCAGTTCTATGCCGATAGCATTGCGCCCCGGCACCACCGCGATACGGACGCTGCGGGCGGACATGGAACGGGCGATATCGTCGGACAGACCCACCACACGCGACGTCTTGGTGCCTGGCGCCGGCTCCAATTCATACAAGGTGACGACCGGGCCGGGGCGGACCTGTACGATGCGGCCGTGTACGCCATAATCGTCAAGCACGGTTTCCAGCATGCGGGCGTTCTGTTCCAGGGCGCTTTCGTTGATCGCCCGGCCGCCCCGGGCCTGCTGTTGGCGTTCCGGCGTGGCAAGCAGATGCAGGGCGGGAAGCTGATAATCCTCGCCCTCGGACAGGGCCAGGGCGGGTTGTTGTTCTTTTTGGGCGCGGCGGCTCTTGCGCACCTTGCGCTTGGGCTTGCTGACCCGGGCCGAGGTTTGTTCGGGCGCAATTCTGTCGCCAACCTGGATGGTTGGAGCGGACGCTTCCTGCGCTTCGTCTTCGGCCAGCAGGGGCGGTTCACGGCGAAACATGGGATGCGTCGCGGCCTGGCGGCCTAGACGCTCGGCGGTGGCGGCGGCAAACCGGGCCGCGCCCAGGGTGCGCATAAGGCCGGCGGCGCCCGCTTTCGCCAGGGCCAGCCATTCGGCAAGATGAATGCCCAGCAGATACAGCAGCATCAGCGTGGCCGTGAGATACAGGGCCGCGATGACCAGGGGCGACTGTGGCGTCAGGCCCAGCAAGGCCAGCGCCGGCGTCCCGGTCCGTAACAGCCAATCGCCGCCATAGCCGCCCAGGCCGGCGGCCTGCGGCCATTGTTCGGGCGCCGTCACGGAGGCGGCGCAAGCGGCCGCCAGGAAAAGGCAGGGCAGGCTAAGGAACAGGCGCAGGCCATACCAAGGCAAACCTCGGTGCGAGGCAATCCGCCAGGCCCAGCAGGCCATGATGCCAACCACGGCCATGCTGGCGAGGCCCAGGCTTTGCAACAGCAGATCGGCGGCATAGGCCCCAGGTGTGCCCAGCCAGTTGGCCGGCGCGCTGGCCGTGGCGACGTTCAGGGCGCCGTCGTCGGGATGATAGCTGGCCAGCGCCAATGCCAGGGCCGTGGCCAGGGCGAACAGCACCAATCCGGCGGCTTCCACCGCCCGCCGCCGCATGAACGCCGCCGCGCCCGGCGGCAGCAGGGCGATCTTGCGCGGCGTTCCACTATGCTGTGACATCTCGATTTTCCCTCAAAAATCCCGTCATACTCTGTTCCGTATCGTCTCTTACAGCGTCTCTTACAGCGTCTCGTTATAGCGTCTGGGCCATGCGCCCCAAGGCGTCCGCCATTACCGTCTTGTCATGTACCATGGCGACCCGGATATAGCGGCTGCCGGGGTTTTCTCCGCTGCCGCCATCAGCCGATAAATAGGCGCCGGGCAGAACGCGCAGCGCGGCGCGCGTCCACAGTTCCACGGTCGCCGCTTCGCCATCGCCCACATCCAGCCAAAGGAAGAAACCGCCCTCGGGGCGGTAAAAGCCAAAGCGGTTGGACAATATCCGTTCGGCAATATCGAACTTTTCCACATAGAGGGCCCGGTTGGCCGCCACGTGTTCTTCATCACGCCACAATGCCGCTGCCGCCGCGTAGACGGGCAGGGGGGATGGGTTGCCGCCATATTCGCTCAAGCGGCGGAACAGGGTCAGCATATCCGGATCGCCCGCCACGAAGCCCGAGCGCAGGCCGGCCACGTTGGAGCGTTTTGACAGGGAATGGAAAACCAATACACCTGACATATCCCCATCCCGCGCACAGACCTGAAGGGTGCCGGCGGGCGGGACGGTGCCGTTGTAGATTTCGGCATAGCATTCATCCACCACCAGGGTGAAATCGTATTGCCGCGACAGGGCGACCAGGTTCTCCAGGTATTCCAGGCTGGCCACCGCGCCTTGCGGATTGCCCGGCGTGCAGAAATAAACCAGCGCCGTCCGCGCCAGAATGTCCTCGTCCAAGGCGGCGAAGTCGGGCAGAAAGCCATTCTCCGCCGTGGCCGAGACAAATATCGGTTCGGCCCCCGCCGCGATCGCCGCGCCGGCATAGCATTGATAGAACGGGTTGGGCATCAGCACCGCGGGCTGCTGCCCGGCCTTGCGCGGCGGCACTGCCATGAAAGCCGTGCGAAACAGCGCCTCCCGCGTGCCGGCGCAGGGGGCGACATGGCGCTCGGGCTCGATCATGCCATCGGGCAGATCATAGCGGCGGCTCAGCCAATCGGCGACGGCACGGCAAAAATCCGGGGTGCCGGCCACGGGCGGGTATTTGCCGTAAAGGTGGCGGTTGGCATGTAAAATCTCGCCCACGAAATCTGGATAGGGATGTTGCGGCTCCCCCAGGCTCAGGGCTACCGGGTCCAGATTCCTGGGCGCCGGCAGGGGATCAAGCAAGCCGCGCAGGCGCTCGAACGGGTAATCGGGCAAGGCGTCCAGGCGCGGATTCATAATCCGGCGATGGTGATTGTTGGTCTGGGTTGTCACGGTCCGCGCGCCTGCCTTCAATTGTTATCCACAGGTGCTGTGGATATGCTGTTAGCGATTCGCAAGGTGATTCGCGAATCGAGAACATAATATAAACGAATAATAGATAATGTAGCTAGCTTTCATTGTGTATACAAGGACTTGCGTCGATAACTTATCATTTGATCACAACTGTTGGCGGGCTACGAATCGGCTTTCGCCTTTTGTTCCTGTTGGCCGGTGGTTTAATGGCAAAAGTAAGGGCCCGGAGGTTGCGGCCTCCGAGCCCATGGTCCGTGGTCTATATGCTATCGTGGTTTCTGTCTAGACGATGCTTTCACCATGCAGGCTGGTATCCAGACCCTCGCGTTCCTCGTCTTCCGCGACGCGCAGGCCCATGACCGCACCGACCAGCTTGACCAGAATAAAGGTAACGACGGCGCTATAGGCGATGGTCACGCCGACGCCGTAAAGCTGCAGGCCGACTTGGCCGGCATTGCCCTCGATCAGGCCCGGCGTGCCGCTGACCGCCTCGGCGGCGAAGACACCGGTCAGAACTGCGCCGATGATGCCGCCGACGCCATGTACGCCAAAGACGTCCAGGGCATCGTCATAGCCCAGTTTCCGTTTTAGCCACATCACGGCGAAGAAGCAGCCCAGGCCCGCCAGCAGACCCAGGATCAAGGCGCCGCCGGGTAGGACAAAGCCCGCCGCCGGGGTAATGGCGACCAGGCCCGCGATGGCGCCCGAGGCGATGCCCAGGACCGAGGGTTTGCCCCGGGTCAGCCATTCCGCGAACATCCAGGACAGGGCGGCGGCGGCGGCGGCGATTTGGGTGACCGCCATGGCCATGCCGGCCCTGTTGTCGGCGGCCAATTGCGAGCCGGCGTTGAAGCCGAACCAGCCAACCCACAGCAACGAGGCGCCGATGATCGTCAGTACCAGGTTATGGGGGGCTAGATTTTCACGCCCGTACCCGACCCGCTTGCCCAGCACCAGGCACAGCACCAGGGCCGCGACGCCGCTGTTGATGTGAACCACGGTGCCGCCGGCGAAATCCAAGACCCCGGCACCGCCCAGGAAGCCGCCGCCGCCCCAGACCCAATGACAGACCGGGGCATAGACCACGATCAGCCAGAGGGCGAGGAAGACCATCAATGACGAGAATTTAATCCGCTCGGCCACCGCGCCCGTGATCAGGGCCGGGGTGATAATGGCGAAGGTCATCTGAAACATCATGAAAACGGATTCGGGAATTGTGCCGCTCATGGAATCGACGCCGATCCCCATCAGGAACAACTGGCCCAGATCGCCGACAAAGGGACCTTCGCCGGAAAATGCCAGGCTATAGCCGATCACCATCCAAATGACGGTGGCCATGCAGCAAACCGCGAAACTTTGCATCAAGGTCGCCAGTACGTTCTTTTTGCGCACCATGCCGCCGTAAAAGAGGGCGACGCCGGGTACGGTCATCAGCAGCACCAACAGCGACGAGGTCAGCATCCAGGCGGTATCGCCGGAATTCAGCTCGTCCGCCGCCAGGGCTGGTTCCGAAAAACCGAGCAGAGTAGCAGCAACAAGGCCCGCGGCACCCGCGTGCCGGAGTGATTTAGACATGAACATTCTCCTGATTGGATCGTTATTTACAAAATTAGAGGGCATCGGAGCCGCTCTCGCCGGTGCGGATACGGACCGCCGTGCCCAGATCCCAGACGAACAATTTGCCGTCGCCGATCTGTCCTGTTTGTGCCGTGGCGGCGATGGTTTCCATCACCCGGTCAACCATCTCGTCCGAAACCGCCAATTCCAGTTTCAGTTTGGGCAGATAGTTCACTTCGTATTCGGCGCCCCGGTAGATTTCCGTATGGCCCTTTTGCCGTCCAAAGCCCCGGACCTCGGTCACCGTCACGCCCTGAACCCCCAGTTCGGTCAGGGAATCGCGAACTTCGTCCAATTTGAACGGCTTGATTACCGCCATCACCATCTTCATCGGGTACGCTCCTGTTGAATTTCTAAGCCTAGCGAGGCAATAGCTTGCCTTGACACATGACTCCTATCCAAGAACCGTGCCGGTTTTCGGGCGGGTCTCATAAGGTGTTGAAAATAAAAGGAAAGAAAATTTCTACTGGGTGTGCCGCCATATATTCCACCGATCTGACCGCTGCGAAATGGCCAAAAAATAGGCAAAGACGGAAATATGCCAATTAATTAGGCGAAAAATTCTGGGCTCTTGAGAAGGAAAGTTAAGTTGTCGATTATAAAAATCTTGACCGTAATAGTTGTGTATCGCAAGCTGCGGCGATGGATGAACAGGTAATGGCGGATGGCCAGCTAACGGCGGCGGCGCGTTTGGATTGGTTGCGCCTGATCCGAAGCGAGAACGTGGGTCCGGTGATTTTTCGCCAGTTGCTGACGCGCTATGGCTCCGCCGGCGCGGCGCTGGGGGCGTTGCCGGCATTGGCCCGGCGCGGCGGCGGCCGGCGTATCAAAATTTGCACCGTGGCGGCGGCGGAAGATGAACTGGCAGCCGCCGAGGCTGCCGGGGCCAGGCCCTTGGCCAGTTGCGAGGCCGCCTATCCACCACGCCTCGCCGCCCTGGCCGACCCGCCGCCCTTAATTTATGTACTGGGCGATGTGGCGCGGCTGGCCGCGCCGGCAGTGGCCGTCGTTGGCGCCCGCAATGCCTCGGCCTCGGCTATCCGTTATACCCAGCGCCTGGCGCGCGATCTGGCTGGCGGTGGTCTGCTGGTTGCCTCCGGCCTGGCACGGGGCATAGATACCGCGGCCCATGCCGGGGCACTGGAGGCAAGCTCGAATGGAGGTACCGTGGCGGTGTTGGCGGGTGGCGTTGATGTGGTCTATCCGGCTGAAAACCAGGCATTGTATGAGGATATTATCGCCCAGGGCGCGGTCATATCGGAAATGCCGCCGGGCACCCGGCCCCAGGCCCGGCATTTTCCCCGGCGCAACCGCCTAGTCTCCGGCCTTGCCCTGGGCGTGGCGGTGATTGAGGCGGCGGAGCGTTCGGGCTCATTGATCACGGCACGCCTTGCCCTTGAACAGGGGCGGGAGGTTTTCGCCGTGCCCGGTTCGCCCATGGATCCGCGCTGCCGTGGCTCCAACCAGTTGATCCGCCAGGGTGCCACGCTGATCCAGGATGCCGATGAGGTGCTTGAAGCTATTGGCCCGATGATTCAGCAACCGGCACTATGGGAAGGCCCGTCGGAGGATGGGCGCGGCTATGTCGCGCCAGACACGGCACAACCCGATTCCCATGCCAATGACGATATAAGCCGGCAACGTTTGACCGCCCTTTTAGGGTCTGCGCCGGTGGCTGTGGATGATCTAATCCGCCTCTCCGAGTTGACACCGGCACTTGTCATCACCATTTTGCTTGAACTTGAGCTAGCAGGTCGTTTAGACCGTCATGCCGGTAATCGAGTATCGATATCTTAACCATCTGCGGTCTGTATAGGTCGGATATCGTTGCAATTATTGTCGCGTAGCCTATCCGAGTGTCAGCAAAGGTGAGTCTTCCCATCATGGACGTAGTGGTCGTCGAATCCCCGGCCAAGGCCAAAACTATCAATAAATATCTGGGCGATGATTACATCGTGCTGGCTTCGTACGGTCATGTGCGCGATCTGCCGTCCAAGGATGGCTCAGTCGTGCCTGACGAAGATTTCGCCATGACTTACGTCACCGATGACAAATCGGCCAAGCATGTGAAAGCCATCGCCGATGCCATGCGCGGCAGCGACAAGCTGTACCTGGCGACTGACCCGGACCGCGAAGGCGAGGCGATTTCCTGGCATGTGATGAAAGCCCTGGCCGACGATTACGGTATGACGGATATCCCTGCCAAGCGCGTGGTTTTCAACGAAATCACAAAAAAGGCAGTGACTGACGGCATCAACAATCCACGCGACCTGGACATGGATCTGATCAATGCCCAGCAGGCGCGTCGGGCCCTGGACTATCTGGTTGGCTTTACGCTGTCGCCGGTGCTGTGGCGCAAATTGCCCGGCGCCAAGTCGGCTGGACGGGTGCAATCGGTGGCGCTGCGCCTGATTTGCGAACGCGAAATTGAAATTGAGGCGTTCAAGCCGCGGGAATACTGGTCGGTCGAGGTTGATTTCAAAACCGCCGCCGATGCCCTGTTGATTGGCCGCCTGACCCACCTGAACGGCGTCAAGCTGGACCGTTTCTCCATTGCCGATGGCGAGGCGGCGGAGGCGGCCAAACGCACCCTGGAGGCAGGCCAATTCTCCATCGCCAAGGTCGAGACCAAGCCGACCAAGCGTAATCCCGCACCGCCCTTTACAACGTCGACCTTGCAGCAGGAAGCCTCGCGCAAGCTGGGCTTTGGCGCCAAGCGCACCATGCAGATTGCCCAGCGCCTGTATGAGGGTTTCGATATCGGTGGTGAAACCGTTGGACTGATCACCTATATGCGGACCGACGGCGTGCAGATGGCGAACGAGGCCATATCAGCCTCCCGCGATGTGATCGGCCAGGAATTCGGCGCCGACTATGTGCCGGCGCAGGCCCGGGTCTACCGCAGCAAGGCGAAAAACGCCCAGGAAGCCCATGAAGCCATCCGGCCGACGGATTTCTCCCGCCTGCCACGGGATATGTCGGTCTATCTCGACAATGAACAACAGCGCCTGTACGACCTGATCTGGAAGCGGGGCATGGCCTCGCAGATGGAATCGGCCCGTCTGTCGCGCACCACGGTCGAGATCGCCGCCCATGACGGCTCCTCCAATCTGCGCACCACGGGTACGGTGGTGGATTTCCCCGGCTTTCTGAAGCTCTATGAAGAAGGCCAGGACGAGAAGAAAGCCGGTGATGACGAAGACCGCCGTTTGCCGAAGGTCGCCGAGGGCGAGGCGCTGAGCAATGAAAAGGTCCGGCCCGAACAGCATTTCACCGAGCCGCCACCCCGCTATTCCGAAGCCACCCTGGTGAAGAAGCTCGAAGAGCTCGGCATTGGCCGCCCCTCCACCTATGCCTCCATCCTGACCGTGCTGCAGGACCGCAATTATGTGGTGCTGGACCGCAAGCGCTTCATGCCCGAGGACAGCGGACGGTTGGTGACGGCGTTTCTGGAAAGCTATTTCCACCGCTATGTGGAATACGATTTTACCGCGGATCTGGAAGGCCGTCTGGATTCCGTTTCCGCCGGCGATGTGGATTGGAAGGTGGTGCTGCGCGATTTCTGGCGCGATTTTTCCAATGCCGTCGAAGGCACCTCGGAATTGCGCGTGCGCGAGGTTCTGGACAAGGTCAACGATATGTTGGCGCCGCATCTATATCCCGACGGCGGCGCGGACAGGATCTGTCCGGCCTGCAAGAAGGGCTCGTTGAACCTGCGCGGCGGGCGCAATGGCTTTTTCCTGGGCTGTGACGCCTATCCTGAATGCCATTACACCCGCGCCATGAAGCAGGCCGAAGAAGGCGATGCGGACGAAATGTTTGCCGCCGGTCCCATTGCCCTGGGCGATGATCCCGAGAGCGGCATGCCTCTGACACTGCGCAAAGGGCCGTATGGGCTGTATATTCAGCTGGGCGAGGCGGTCGAAGGGGATAAGAAGAAGAAAAAGCCGAAACGCGCCGGCATGCCTGCCGATGTTACAATTGAACAACTGGATCTTGATCTAGCCCGAAAAATTATCCAATTACCCCGGCTTGTGGGCGAGCACCCCGAGACGGGTAAATCGATCTTTGCCGGCATTGGCCGCTTTGGCCCCTATGTGATGAGCGAGGCCCGTTATCACAAATTGGAAAGTACGGCGGATGCGTTGAGTATCGGCCTGAACCATGCGGTGGCGGTTATCGCCGATGGCATGGCCAAGGGTGGTGGCCGGCGCGGCGCCAATACCATCCGCACCATCGGCGATCATCCCGACGGCGGCGAGATCAAAATTCTTGATGGCCGCTTTGGCGCCTATGTCAAATACAAGAAGCTGAACGCCACCCTGCCCAAGACCGCCGATCCGATGGAAATGTCCATGCAGGACGCCTTGGATCTGTTGCAGGCCAAGGCCGAGAAAGCCGGGCAGAAACCCGCCAAGGCGAAAGCCAAACCAAAGGCCAAGGCCAAGGCTAAACCGAAAGCCAAGGCCAAGCCGAAGGCGAAAGCCAAGTCAAAGGCCAAGCCAAAAGCTAAGAAGGCGGCGCCGACAGCCAGCGAAGCGGTGGCCGGGTCCTCGGATTGAGTGCCCCGCGCGGCCTGCCAGACAAGGCGGCGATCAAGAAATTCATCACCGATGCGCCCGGTCCCGTGGGCCGGCGCGAGATCGCGCGCGCCTTTGGTATCAAGGGCGCGGAGCGTACCGAACTGCGCACCATCCTCAAGGAATTGGCCGAGGAGGGCGTGATCGGCAGAGGTAAAGGTAAGCGCTATAATGAAGCTGGCGCGCTGCCGCCCGTGGCGGTGCTGCGGATATCCGGTGTCGATGACAATGCCATGCTGCTGGCCGAGCCCATGCGCAAGGCGGACGACAACACTGATGCCGATGACGTCCCGAAACCGCGCATCCGGGTCAATTCGGACAAGCGGGAAGCCGCCAGCCTGGGCATTGGCGACCGGATTCTGGCCCGTTTGAACCGCAAGGGCGGGGGTTATGAAGCCAATATTATCCGGGTTCTGCCCAAGGGTCCTGATCGGGTCATCGGGGTCTATTCGGAGGTGCCCGGCCAAGGCGCGCGGATCAGGCCGACGGACCGGCGGCAGAAATCGGACTATGCGGTGGAAAAAGGCCAGAACGGCGGCGCGAAGCGGGGCGATCTGGTGCTTGCCGACGTCTTGATCGGCCGCCGCCATGGCCTGCGCGAAGCCAGGGTGGTTGAAGTTCTGGGCGATATGGATGACCGCCGGGCGATCTCGCTGATCGCTATTCATTCCAACGATATCCCAGATGTTTTTCCCGCCGAGGCGGTGGCCCAGGCCGAGGCGGCACAGCCCGTGGTCATGAGCGCCGCGGCCAAGCGGGAGGACCTGCGCCATCTGCCCTTGATCACCGTCGATGGGGCCGATGCCCGCGATTTTGATGACGCCATCTGGGCCGCCCCCGATGACGACCTTAAAAACAAAGGCGGCTGGCAGATTATCGTCGCCATTGCCGATGTCTCCCACTACGTCACCTTCAACAGCGCCCTGGACCGGGAAGCTCGGCGGCGCGGCAATTCGGTCTATTTCCCAGATCGCGTCGTGCCCATGCTGCCCGAGGCGCTATCGAACGATCTCTGTTCCCTGCGCCCTGACGAGGACCGGCCCGTGCTGGCGGTGACCATGCGCCTGGATGCCAAGGGCCGGCGCCTGGAACATCAGTTCCATCGCGCCATGATCCGCTCGGCGGCGCGGGTGATCTACGAGGATTTGCAGGCCGCCCATGACGGCGAGCCGAACGAGCAGACCGGACCCATTCTGGAAACAGTGATTGAACCGTTGTACGGCGCCTGGGGTGCCCTGATGAAGGCGCGGGAAAGCCGCCAGCCTCTGGACCTGGATTTGCCCGAGATGAAGATCTCTCTGGGTGAGGATGGCCATGTGGACGACGTGCGCCAGCGCGAGCGCCTGGATGCCCATCGGGTGATCGAGGAATTCATGATCGAGGCCAACGTGGCGGCTGCGGAAACCCTGGAGGCGCAGAAAATGCCCTGTGTCTACCGGGTGCATGACCAGCCCGACCGGGAAAAGCTGCTGGGCCTGAAGGATTTTCTTTCCAGCCTTGGTCTTTCGTTCGCCATGGGCGAACGCCTGCGCCCGGAACTGTTCAACCGTATCCTGGCCAAGGCCAAGGGTTCCGATCATTGGGAGGCGGTCAACCAATCGATCCTGCGCTCCCAATCGCAAGCCCGTTATGACCCCGACAACATCGGTCATTTTGGCCTGTCACGGGCCCGCTACGCCCATTTTACCTCGCCTATCAGGCGCTATTCGGATCTGTTGGTGCACCGTGCCCTGATCCGTGGCGGCAGCTTCGGCAAGGATGGCCTGCATGATGAGGAGGCGGCGCGTCTGGCTGAGACGGCGGAGCATATCTCCAACACCGAACGCCGCGCCATGGTCGCCGAGCGGGACGCCAACGACCGCTATATGGCGGCCTTCATGGCGGAGCGGACCGGCGCCGAATTCATCGCCCGCATCAATGGCGTGACCCGCGCCGGGCTGTTTTTGACCCTGGTTGATACCGGCGCGGACGGTCTGCTGCCCATGCGTCATCTGCATGACGATTATTACGAGGTCGATGAGGCGCAAAAGGCGCTGATCGGTGAACGATCAGGGGCCCGTTATCGTTTGGGCGACAGTATCACGGTGCGGTTGGTGGAGGTAAACACCCTGACCGGCGGCTTGATCTTTGAACTGCCCGCGATGAGCGCCGAAACGACGGAAGGCGCCTATGGTCATCCGCGCATCGGCAAACCGCGCAAGGAGCGCGCCAAGCGCGGCAGCGACCGCAAACACGGCAAGCACAGCAAACGGAAAGGCCGCCGACGGTCTAAGTGATCCCCAGCCTTGCCAGGGCCTCCGCCAGATCGTCGGCGAAACTGTCGCCCTTGTGTACAAGGGGGACGGTCGCGGGAAGTTCGGCAAAGACGTCATCATCGTGGTCAAGCGAGGTCAACAGCAAGAAGGGCATATCCCGGCTGATCGGCATGGCATGCAGGGCACAGGCCAGGTCAATGCCCGATAAATCTTCCATTACGGCGGAGGCGACGATCAGGTCGGGGCTTGTACGCACGGCTGTTTCGATTGCCACGAACGGCCTCGTCACGGTGACCACGCGGTAGCCGCAGGCTTGAAATTCCCGCTCGATAATATGCGACATGGCACCCCGCGGCATCACCAGCAGGACTTCCACATCCTGTTTGACGACATCGGCGACCTCGAATGCGGTTTTGGCGGGCAGGGTGCGTACGACATCCGCTTCGCTGATGCCGTCAAACTTGCCCTCCAGCGCCTCGCGCATACGGTCGACGAAGCATTGCGCGTCTTCCAGGGTGCGTTGGTCCAGGCGTTCGCGACCTATGAAATAGTCTTCCATGCGGTGGGCCAGCAGGGTGATCAGGGGAAAGCCGAACGAGCCGCCCATGCCCTTTAGATTGTGGCCGCCGCGGCGAATGGCGTCGATGGTTTGGGCGGCATCGTTGTCTGGCCCCTGGGCCGCGTCGAGCAAGGCATCGAGTTCATCCAGCGCATCGCCGGCATAATCCAGAAACTCGTCCCTGAGGCGGGCGATGATGGCATCGTAGTCGGGGTTCGGCGCGAAACCCGGATTTGATGTTGCGTGACCTGTGCTGACATTTCCCATATAAGCGACCCTATTAGAGAAGCGTAAATTTTCGATTTATCTTACTGCGGTAATTCGTGATCACCAGCAGCTGGATGGGGAGTAATCGTGAGCACCGCACCAAGCGTGGAACAGCAACAGAGACGAGTGGGGCAGGCCATGGGGCGCGGCGCCCTGGCCCGCTGTCCGGCATGTGGTCAGGGGGCGATATTTGGCCGCTATCTGAAAGTGAACCATGATTGTACCGCCTGTGGTCTGGCGCTGCATCACCACCGCGCCGATGATGCACCGCCCTATTTTACCATGTTGATTCTGGGCCATGTCCTGGTGCCCCTGACCCTGATGCTGGAGCGGGCTTATTCACCGCCTCTATGGCTGCATTTTGCCCTGTGGCTGCCCCTGACCCTGGTTCTGTCCATGCTCATTTTGCCGCGCATCAAGGGCGCCTTGATTGGCTTTCAGTGGGCCCACCGCATGCATGGTTTCAGCGAGGGCGCTGATTAGGGCCTGTGGACAATTAGCACGCCGTCGTGGCGGGAACGATTTTTCACCCACGGTAGGAGCGGGCGGCGCCATGTGGCAGGCCCCACATAAGCCGGTCGCGACGCCGCGTGGGCGAAAAAGCGCCCCGTCCCGAAGGGATCCGGCCCAATTGGACCATGGCCGCGTCGCTCGTCGTTGAATATGCTCGGCATGTCCTTCCTCCTCGCTCCTTGCCATGGGCCAATTGGGCTCGGACCACGCCGGCGCGATAATTGTCCACAGGCCCTAGGCCGCCTCGATCTCGAATTGCAGCAGTGCATGTGCCGTGCGCAGGGCGGTTTCGGCGGCTTCCGGTGTCTTGCCGCTAGCAAATATAAAACCCAGATAACGGTTGCCTTCGGGTACCGGCAACAGAGTGTCGCCCAGGGGGATGGAAATGGTGATGTCCTGAATACCGGGTACCGCCGCCGCCGCCTCCAGCCCATCGACCCGGCGCAGAATACCGGCGCGCGGGATCGGGATCATCATTACGCCCGAGGCCGCTGGCGCGGCTGGTTCGGGGGCGGGTAAATCCATGGCGGCGCGGATAATCAGGTCTTCCAATTGCCCGGCACCGCCAAAATCCAGGGCGCGCGCACAGAGCCCGCCGATGGAACGGGCCGCGACCTCGATCAGCCAGGCACCCTGGCTATTGATCCGCAATTCCGCATGGATTGGCCCATGACGCAGGCCAAGCCTGGCCACGGCGGCGGCGGCGGTGGCGGCGATATTGTTTTGTATGTCAGTGGGCAGCCGCGAGGGGGTGGTATAAATCGTCTCTTCGAAGAAGGGGCCTTCAAGAGGGTCGGGTTTGTCGAACAGGGCCAGAATCTGCAATTCGCCATCATCTAGCAGACCTTCAAGGGCGACCTCGCGGCCTGGAATATAGCCCTCGACCAGAATATGGCTTGCGGCCTCGCCGCTCTGCCCGGAACCCTCTAGAATCGCTTCAATACGTTTGCAGGCAGCCACGAACTGTTGTGGATTGTCGGCGCGGATCACGCCGCGGCTGGCCGAGAGTGCCAAGGGCTTCAGCACCACGGGATAGGGCATGTCCTGGGCCTGGCCGCCTGGATCATCGGCCAGATTCAGCAAAGTAAACCACGGTGCGGGCAGACCGGAATTGGCCAGCCGGTTGCGGAAACGGTACTTGTTCCCCGCCGCCTCCACCGAAGACGGGGCATTGTGGCGCAGTGCCAAAGCGTCGCCCGCCATGGCCGCCAAGAGCGTGGTTTCCTGATCGACGCCGATTATGGCCGTCAGGGGGTAATCGTGGTGATAGTCCGCGATCTGGGCAACGCCGCAATCAAGATCGTCAAGATCGACCGTCATGGTGCGGCCGGCGGAGAATTGCGCCAGCACGCTCTGTTGATCCGAGCCAACGGCAACATCGACGCCGAGCCGCTCGGCGGCCTGAAGGAAGTCGCCGATGCGGTACGATGTGGTGGGAACCAGCAGCAGCAAACGGCCGCTGGCGGCGGCTTCCCTAGCCACCTTTGCCTGGTTGGTAATACGGGTTCGAGCCGCCCGCATGGTCGGTGACATCCAGGACGTGGACGATGGAGGGCACCAGGGCCCTGATCTCGGTCGCGACGCCTTGTTTTAGGGTCACATCGGCCATGCCGCAGCCCTGGCAGCCGCCCTCCAGGCGCAGGTAGACCGTATCCTCGACCACATCGACCAACGCGATATGACCGCCATGACCGGCGACCTGGGGATTGATGTGTTCATCTAGAAGCTTACGGACCGCCAGGCCTTCTTCGGTCTGTAATCCGGGCTTGGGCGTCATATCGTCGAATTCCACGATGCCTTCGATATCGGGCAGATAGTGGCGCATCATATGTTCGATATTCAGGCGCAGATCGCGGGCGGCGCCGGTTAATTCCAGGATCACCATGCCGTTCCTGAAACCGCGGTAAACGGCCTCGCCGCCACTATCGGTCAGGGCAGGGGCGACGTGGCTGTCCAGCAGATCCTTGATGTTGGCGATCAATTCGGGATCGGCATCGGGATCGGTCAGATCCTCTTCATCGTCTTCCAGAAAGACCGCCTCGCCAGCGGTGAAATGGTTCATGATGGCGGCCAGGGCAAAGGTCTTTAGAAGCAGCCAGTCCCAATCATCCGCCTTCCAGACGGTAATCGAATCTTCATCCAGGGAGACGCCCGCGACCCCCTCGACGGCGAACAGCCGCCGCGCCAGGGGCGAGCGTTCGGTCGTTGCCGCATTGGGGAAATGGGCGCTGCCCGACGGCATCACGGTCTGCCCCGGCAGAAACTTCATCTGCGCCGGGTTGGGCGTGGCCTCGGTTTGAATGAACATGGCGGCGGTCCTTTATCTATACGGTCGTTGAAGGTGGGTTTATCATGTTGCCGCGCGCGGGGAAAACCCTGCTTTGGCCTGTTGAAAATTTACACAGAGCCGCGCCAGATCGGCAACATCCATCGGACTTTGGTTAATGGCGCAATGATAGCTGTCTTCACTTTCAGGCTGGTGTTCAACACATTCCATATGGGCGCAGTTGGTGCAATTGCCAAAGGGTTGTCCATTCTTTTCCCGCGCCACATGGGCAAGCATGTGTTGCAGTGTTTCGGCCAACTGGCGCCTGGCCGCCGGCGGTAAATCATTGGCTGCCCGGGTCACCGCCTCGAACGGATCATTACGTCGCATCGCCTTGGCTTTTTCGGTCAAATCCAATTGCTTGCTTCGCCCATCGCGCGCGGCGCGGGTTTGTGTCAGATAACCTTGCTTGATCAGGCCGCGAATGGTTTGTGACGCCGTGCCCCGCGTGGTGCCGTGGAACTTGGCGAATGCCGAGGGGGTGCGCGAGGCGGGATTGGTGTTTTCCAGATAGCGCAATACCGTCCATTGCGCCGGCGACAGCGCCATCGTCTTGGCCGGCGTGGTGTTGGATTGTGCCAATCGCCCCAAATGCAGCAGCAATTCCACCAGTAATTCAGGCGTGTTTTGAGTATTCCCGGACATGCAATATAATAGCGAAACGCTATTATATTGACAAGCGTCGGCGATGCCGGATAAGCAGCCGGGATTGCCAATGAATTTGGGGAAAATTGATGTCGGATGACAAGACGCGGGCCTGGGGTCCAAACATTGACGTGCACGACCTGGCCGGTCTGCGCGATGAAGCGGCGGTCCACACATTGCTTGATGTCCGGGAACCCAATGAAGTTGCCGTCTGTGCCATTGCCGGCAGTTTATTTGTGCCCATGCAACAGGTGCCTGGGCATATCAGCACGCTGCCCAAGGAGCATCCACTGATTGTTTTATGTCATCATGGCACGCGTAGCGATATGGTGGCCGGCTTCCTCCGGGAAAATGGTTTCTCCAATGTCTTCAATCTATCAGGGGGCATTGATGCCTGGGCCCAGGTAATCGATCAGCAAATGGCGCGCTACTAGTTAGTCGGAATTATGGCTGAATTCAGCCATTAACCCTCTGGACTGGACAGCAGGGGCACGCCCGTGCGATTTTAGGCCATCGGTAAACCTGCCTTTAGAGTGATATGTCCGAAAAACAAACAACAGCCAAGCGCGCGGCGCGGCCGCGCGATGCCGCCACGCTGGTGCTCTTGCGCCAGGTCCGCGGCAAGACCGCCGTGCTCATGGGCTTGCGTCATGGCAAGCACAAATTCATGCCCGACCAATGGGTTTTTCCCGGCGGCCGGGTCGACCGTGCCGACGGCTATGCGCCCTCGGCCTCGGAATTGCGCAGCCATGTTTCCAACAGCCTCGCCCGCACCTCGTCCCCGCATCGGGCCAGGGCTCTGGCCATGGCGGCGGTGCGCGAGACATTCGAGGAAACAGGCCTGATTCTGGGCCAGCCACTGGATAAGGTGCCCGAGAAGGCCTCGACGACCTGGCGCCCGTTCTATGATGCCGGCTTCGCGCCGTGCCTGAAGGATTTGGAATACGTCTACCGGGCGGTGACGCCGCCGTTTCGTCCGATCCGCTTCAATGCGAGGTTTTTCCTGGCGGACGGCAGCAATTTGCATGGCAAATTGCAGGGCGATGGCGAACTGTTGAACCTGAAATGGGTGCCCATCCCCAAGGCAATCGAGTTGCAGACCCCGCCGATCCAGCAAATCGTGTTGGAGGCCCTGCCGGGCCTGGTTGATGACAACGGCAAGATCCGCCGGCGTCGCAAGGTACCGGTTCGTATCGTGCGTCATGGTACGCGTCGATTGGAGTACGAATGAGCGCCCTTGAACAAGCCCAAAAAATTGGGCGCGATTATGTCCGTCCGGAAAAACCGGTGCGTCCCCGTGATGCCGCCTCTTTGGTGATTTTGCGCCAGCGCAAGAGCGGTACGGAGGTCTTGTTGGGCCGCCGCGCCTCGCGCCACCGTTTCATGCCGAACGTCTTCGTTTTTCCCGGTGGACGGGTCGATGTGGCGGACCGCGATGTTGATGTGGCGGGCGAGCTGGCCAAACCGGTGGCCTCGAAGTTGCATTACAAATTTTCGCCCAGGATGTCCCGTGCCCTGGCCGTCGCGGCGGTGCGCGAAACTTTCGAGGAGACCGGCCTGGTTATCGGCGAGAAGCACAAGGGCGGCGTGCGACCGGACCTGACCCGCCTGGATTATGTGGCCCGGGCCATTACGCCCCCCGATAGCCCCATGCGTTTTCACGCTCGGTTTTTCTGCATTGATGCCGAACACGCCAAGGGCCGGGTGCGAGACAGCCACGAATTGCAGCTGTTGCAGTGGTTTCCGCTGGCCGAGGCCCTGGCCATGCCGCTGGTCGATGTGACCGAATTCGTATTGCAGGAAATCCAGCGCCGCCAGGGCGGTTGGCGCCCCCCTGGGGTGCCACTGTTCAGTTACCGTAACGGACGCGCGGTGATCCGCTACGAAGGTTGAATTCGGCAGGCTTTGAGCCGATCGGCACTTGACAGAACGGTTGGGAAGATTATGTTCCCAGCTCGGAATTTATTGGCAAGGGTGCCGCGTTTCCAGGCGCCCCAGATATCGGAGATCTGGTGATGGCAAAACCGTCAACCATTAAGATCAGGCTGGTGAGCAGCGCTGACACTGGTTACTACTATGTGACCAAGAAAAACCCGCGTACCCAGACGGAAAAGATGGTGGTCAAGAAATACGACCCCGTGGTCCGCAAGCACGTGGAATTCAAGGAAGGCAAGATCAAATAGGTTTTGATCCTGCGGCCCTGAAATCGCTTTGGGGCATCGTTAATTAACGGCAAAAGAATATTCGAATTTGAATATTGTGTGGCTGGCGCTCGCGCCGGCCCTTTTTGTTTGTCTTGGCGAATTCCAGACAGAGGGGCGCCACGAATGTGGAAGCAGGAGAACCCTGTCAGGGAACGCCGTATCCAAGGTCGATGTAATTGATCCCAAAGTGCGCCGAGGATTCCTCGATGCTGTCAAAGCCTTCCATCGACGACGCCAAAACAACATCAACGGCGGTATACAACCTCATGGGTTCCTGTTGCGAAGCCGGCCTGACCGGCAGCGACAGGCTCTGTATCGCAATTTCCCCACCGCTGGGCCGGACAGCGTTGGCCTTGGATAACATTCCGCACGGTGTGGACACCATGTTCCATAAGCGCTCGCTGCGAACTGGCCGATGTGCTTCAGCGACCATGTTAATGAAGTTTTCGCCGAGTAGTTTCCAGCCGGCGACCTTGTCATACCATTCGCCGACAAGCCGAAACGTGGCCGTATCAGGAGACGGCATCTCCAGCACCGAGACGTAGCCAATCGCGGTGCCAAGATCCTCGGCCTTGACGGCGCTAATGATCGGCACGGAATCGTTGCCACGCCAACCCAGCCAGGCCTCCAGCAGGGCAAGACGATGCGGCTCGGCCCGTAACAATTCGGCGCAAGTCACAAGATCTACCATCTGGGTTTACTCCACCGTACTTTTATCGATGACAGGGCAATAAGACCATTCCGCGAGGGGCTTGCCACCCTAAGCTCCAAGCTACCTTGGTCAACAAATGCTCTTAAAAATTCGTTTGTGCGGAAATGCGCCTCAAGCCCCTTGCGCGCTCGCCACGGGCGCATCCGCTACGTCGCAGACAACGCGGTTTCGACCGCTGTTCTTGGCTTCATAAAGAGCTTCATCGCCGCGGCGCATAATATTCGCCGGGCTGTCTGCGGCACCTTGGGATATGGTGACCCCGATACTGACCGTAATGGGAATTTCAATTCCCTGCTCAGGCACGACCACCGCACTTTCGGCAATGGCCTCGCGCAGGCGTTCGGCGACATTCATACAGGTATCGCGGGTTGAATCGGGCATGATCACCACGAATTCCTCGCCTCCCGTACGGGCGGCCAAATCAATAAAGCGGACACAGCGTTTCACCCGCGCCGCGAATTCCTTAAGTACTTCGTCGCCGGCGGCGTGGCCGTGGGTGTCGTTGACCACCTTGAAATGATCGATATCAAACGCCAACAGGCCAACCGGCTTGTCTTCCTGGGAGGCGCGCTGCATCAGGTTTTCAAGGTGGGATTCCAGATATCGGCGATTGTACAGACCAGTCAGCGGGTCGGTTACCGCAAGGGTCATGCTGAGGTGATAATTGGAACGCAAGCGATCTTCGTATTTCTTGCGGCGTAGTTGGGTCCGGCAACGGGCCATCAGTTCATTCTGATCGACTGGGCGGATCAGATAGTCGTTGACGCCAAGATCAAGGCCTCGGACAAGGCTTTCCATTTGATCGGGCGTATCATCGACCAGGATCAGGATCGGCATCTGCCGGCTTTCTTCCATGGACCGGAGGTGCGAGCACAGCCGCAGACCGTCAGTATCCTGCAGGGACAGTGAGACGATGATCAGATCAACATTGCCGGTCTTTGCCGCTTCTATTGCCTCATCGGCACTAACCGCCATGTTAACCGTATGTTTGTCTCCCAAGGCTTGATTGATATTGCGGGCGTAGATTTCCCGGTCCTCGACCACCAGGACGCGGCCGCCGCTGACGTCCAGATCATCTTCTTCCGATTCCGCCATGCCGAAGCTGCTTGATGTCGCTTCCCGCAGGCGCAACTCGTCCATCATCATTTTCAATCGGATCAAGGAGCGGACCCGGGCGAATAGGGCGATATCGTTGACGGGCTTGGTCAGAAAGTCATCGGCGCCGGCTTCCAGGCCGCGCACCCGGTCCGAGGTATCGGACAGTGCCGTCACCATGACCACCGGAATATGCATGAGATTCGGGTTGGCCTTGATCTGCTCGCAGACCTCAAAACCATCCATGCCGGGCATCATGACGTCGAGCAGGATGATATCAGGCACTTCACGTTCGACGATTTCCAGGGCATCGGGCCCGTTCATCGCCGTTAGAACGTCGTAATATTCTCTGGAGAGCTTGGCTTCCAGGAGTTTGACGTTCGGCAGAACGTCGTCGACGACTAGGATTCGCGCTGTCATTGTCCGAGCTAACCCCCAACCCTACTCGAGGAACCTTTTGACGGTGTCCAAAAACAACTGCACTGAAATTGGCTTGGCGATATAGGCTTCACACCCGCCGACACGAATTTTTTCCTCATCGCCCTTCATGGCAAAGGCCGTGACGGCAACCACCGGAATGGACTTCAATTCGTCATCTTCCTTGATCCATTTCGTGACTTCCAGTCCGGAAACTTCCGGTAGCTGGATATCCATCAGAATCAGATCGGGCCGTTTTTCCCGTGCGATCGCCAATGCTTCCATGCCGTCCTTCGTTTGCAAGGTGTCGTAACCATGCGCGTCAAGCAGGTCATGAAAAAGTTTCATGTTCAGATCGTTATCTTCGACAATCAGTACGGTTTTTGACATTGTAACAAAGTCCCTGGGGCGGCCATTTCGGCCTGTTTTGCTGTATTATCCATTGCGACAGTTAATATCTGGTATAGCCTTCACGGAACATGGTTAACAAAGCATGAAACCCTGTGCCTAGTCGATGACTTATACACGATACTATCATGAATGAAGAGCAGGCGAAAATTATAGCGTTGCAGGCATTGACCTTTCTGGTCGGCGATGAAGATATACTGCAAAGGTTCATGGACCTTAGTGGCAGTGACGCGGCGGATATACGCCAACGTGCCGATGATCCGGCCATGCTGGCGGGAATCTTGGATTTCTTCCTTGGCAATGAGGGCCAACTTCTGGAAATGTGTCAGGCAATGGAAATCTCGGCGGAAGAACCCGCGAAAGCGCGGCGCAGCCTCGCCGGCGGCGAATATGAGGAATGGAGTTAAGGTGGAAAGCGATAGTTTGCACGATGAAGTTTTAAGTCAGTTGGAGGCCCTGAGCCTGACGCCGGAACGGCCCCTGATCGTTAGTGACGCGGACGAGGTGATTTTTGCCTTCGTGCGCAGTTTAGAGGGGTTTCTGCTCGATAACGGCCATTTCATGGACTTGCAGTCATTTGCCTTAAGCGGAAATATCCGCGATTCCCAGACCCGGGAACCGGTCTCGGCGGAAATGGTGAAATCACTTATTGGTGATTTCTTCTCCGAGCGCACGGAACAGATCGAGCCCGTGGACGGCGCGGCCGAAGCGTTGTCGGCTTTGTCCGAGCGGGCGCAGATCCTGGTTCTCTCCAACGTTCCCTTGGATCAGATACCGGCCCGCCGCCGGGCTTTGGTCAAGAACGGCATGGATTATCCCCTGGTGGCGAATATCGGCAGAAAAGGCAGTGCCATGGCCTACCTGGCGGACCGGCACGAGGCGCCGATCTTTTTCCTTGATGATATTCCGCACAATATTTCTTCCGTCGCGCGCAAGGCCGAGACGGTAACGCGGCTGCATTTCATTGCCGACCATCGGCTGCGCAATCTGCTTGGTCAGGCGGAGGATGCCGACGTGCGCATTGATGACTGGCCCGGTGTCCGCCGCTTTATCGAGGGACGGTTGAGCGAACAGGGTTTTTGAGCCATGCGCCTTGGTGTTGATCTGGGGGGGACCAAGATCGAGGCCCTGGCCTTGGGGGATGATGGCGCCGAGCTGCAGCGCCGCCGGGTGCCGACGCCCCAGGGTGATTACGACGGCATTGTCGCCGCGATCCACGGTTTGCTGGGGCAGGTTACGGAGGGGCAGGCGCCGGGCATCCCCGTTGGCGTGGCCATACCCGGCGCGGTCTCGCCGGCGACCGGCCTGATCAAGAATGCCAATTCCACCTGTCTGATCGGCAGGCCGTTCGACAAGGATCTAAGCGCCGTGCTGGACCGGCCCGTGCGTCTGGCCAACGATGCCAATTGCTTTGCTCTGTCCGAGGCCAGCGACGGCGCGGCCAGGGGCGCGGGCAGTGTCTTTGGCGCCATAATCGGTACGGGCACCGGGGCCGGAATCGTTCTGGGCGGACGCCTGCATGAAGGGCCCAATCTGATTGCGGGCGAATGGGGCCATGCGCCGCTGCCCTGGGCGGAGGGTGATGAACGGCCAGGCCCGCCCTGTTATTGCGGCCGGCGGGGCTGTGTCGAAACCTTTCTTTCAGGTCCCGGTTTAAGCCGGAGCTATGAAGCGGCGGCGGGCGATTTTATACAGGCCCATGAAGTCGCCGAATTGGCCGCCCAGGGCGACGCAGTGGCGGAGGCCTGCATGGCACGTTACGAGCGGCGCATGGCGAAATCCCTGGGCATGGTGATCTCGATCCTGGATCCGGAGGTGATCGTGTTGGGCGGCGGGGTCTCGAATATCAAACGGCTGTACGACAACGTGCCCCGGCTGTGGGGTGAATTTGCCTTCTCCGATCAGCTTTCGACCAGTCTGGTTCAGGCTGAACACGGCGATAGCTCCGGCGTGCGAGGGGCGGCCTGGCTGTGGCCGCCTGCCGGGGCGAGCGCCTAGCCATGGCCGCCCTGTGCCGCGACTGTCTGACGGTTGCCGCGCGGGATCCCGCGCCTGAACGGTGCCTCTCCTGCGGTTCGCCCCGCCTGGTGCGCCATGATGAATTGCTCGACCTGGGTATCGCGCACTTGGATTGCGATGCCTTCTATGCCAGTGTCGAAAAACGCGATGATCCCGCCCTGGCCGATAAACCGGTGATCGTTGGCGGCGGACATCGCGGCGTCGTCTCGGCTGCCTGTTACATCGCGCGGACCTTTGGTGTGCGTTCCGCCATGCCCATGTTCAAGGCCCGCAAGGCCTGCCCGCAAGCCGTGGTGATCAAGCCCGACATGGCGAAATACGCAACCGCCGGCCATCAGATCCGCGCCATTATGAAGGACTATACCCCCTTGGTGGAACCGCTGTCCCTGGATGAGGCTTTCCTCGATCTGACCGGGACCGAGCGGCTGCATGGCCAGGCCCCCGCCGCCACCGCCGCGGCAATCGTCAAACGCATCGCCGCCGAGGTCGGCGTCACCGCCTCCATCGGCCTGTCCTATAATAAATCCCTGGCCAAGGTGGCTTCGGATCTGGACAAGCCCAAGGGTTTCGCGGTGATTGGCCGGGCCGAGGCTGTGGATTTCCTGGCCGCGCAGCCGGTATCGATTATCTGGGGCGCGGGCAAGGCTCTGCAACGGCGGCTGGCCAAGGAAGGCATAACGACCGTGGCGCAATTGCAGGCGATAGAGGAGAACGAACTGCTGGCCCGCTACGGCGCCATGGGGCAGCGCATGGCGCAGTTCGTGCGCGGCGAGGATCCGCGCCGGATCAGCGCCAACCGGCCCACCAAAAGCATTTCCTCGGAAACCACCTTTCATGACGATATCGCCGATGGCGAAGAGCTGAAGAAAATCCTCTGGCGTCAGGCGGACCGTGTGGCCCGGCGTATCAAGAGCGCCGAGCTGGCCGGCACCACCGTGGTCTTGAAATTGCGCCGCGCCGATTTTCGTATTCTGACCCGCAGCCGCCGTCTGCCCGATCCGACGCAATTAGCCGATACCATTTATCAGCACGCCGCCGAGCTGCTGGCCAAGGAGATCAATGGCACCGCCTATCGCTTGCTGGGTGTCGGTTTGAGCGGTCTGGTCGATGGCGCCGAGGCCGACCCTCTGTCCCTGGCCGATCCCGGCGGCGGGCGCCGGGCCGATGCGGAACGGGCCCTGGACAAGGTGCGCGAACGTTTTGGCACGGACGCCATCGGCAAGGGCCGGGGCCTGCGTTAAAATGCGGCTACGCTGAAACCTTATTCGCAGTTTGGCTGCTCGAGATACTGCAGCTCCACCAACTGGCCGGTCAAGCCGAAGTCCGGATAATCCAACTTCAGGTCATCGGCTATGCCGTCGCCGTGCAAGGTGAAGCCGACTTCGAACTGGGGCGTGCCGATCTGGCTGTCATGATGGTAATAGGCCAGGCGTATGGGCCAGCTGGCCAGATCCTTGGCCAACAGCCTGCTGCGCTTTCGCTGTGCCGGTTTCAGTTTATCACCGATGAATACCGAGGCGTGATAATAGCCGGCCGAGTTGCTGCCATCGAACAGGGGCACTTCAAAGCCGCGGCGGCCGGCCATCGCAGCCTTTAATACCGCGCGATTGTACGATATGGGAAACAGCGTGCCCTTGGGCAAGGCCAGCTCCCGCGCCGCCGGTAATTGCCAGACACCCAGACTCTTACTCTGGCCGGCGGCGTCTGGATCTAGGCTGCCCCGGCCCTGCTCCTGTTCGATCGCGGCGCCGTTGATCCTATTCACCATGGTAAAGCGCATGGCGCGGCCATCGCGGCTTTCCCAGACCGAGGCCTGCATATCCCCGATCATCTCGGGCGTTTCGCTGTTTGTAATGCGGGTGATGAAGGCTTGATTGAGGATGTAGCCGGCGCAGTTTTCAAGCAATTCCACGACCAGGCGCCCGCTGGCGGTATCGATACCGCCGTTGTCGCGTCCCTGGTTCAATTTCAGGTCATAGACCGCGCGGGCCGGGCGCAGGGTTTGGGACAAGGCCGCGGTGGCGCCGAAAACAAGGGCGGACAGAAGAGCGAGGCTGCAAATTCCCCGTGCTGATTTAACCATTTATCCTGTAGGCTCCAAAATCCTGGTGCGGCGGCGCCATAGTAGCAGACTTTGAGAGATAGAGGTTCAGATGTTGAATATCGGCCAGTTCGAAATCAGCCGTGTGATCGAAAGCGAGGGACCATTCCTGCCCGTGCAGGATTTTATTCCCGAAGCCGAACAGGCGGTGATCGAAGCCAACCGGGATTGGCTGTATCCGCGCTATATCGAGCCCGGAACCGACAAGATCATGCTGAACATCCAATCCTATATCCTGCGCACGCCGCGCCACACCATTCTGGTCGATACTTGCGTCGGCAACGACAAGCCGCGTCCGGGCAGGCCCATGTTCGACCAGCTCAACCTGCCCTATCTGGCCGATCTGGCCGCCGCCGGCGTACAGCCGGAAGAGGTTGACTTCGTGCTCTGCACCCATTTGCACGTGGATCACGTGGGCTGGAACACCAAACTGGTCAATGGCCGCTGGGTGCCGACCTTTCCCAATGCCAAATACATCTTTGCCCGCAAGGAGTACGAGTTCTGGGAGCAGCGCCACCTGGACGGCACCGAGGGCCCCGTGCCCAACGTCTATGATGACAGTGTGCTGCCGGTGATGGAGGCGGGGCAGGCGGTGCTGGTGGATATGGATCACCAGATCGACGACGGCATGTGGTTCGAACCGGCACCGGGGCACACCGCCGGCAATGTGGTTCTGAACCTGCAATCGCAAGGCTGCAACGCGGTGATGTGCGGCGATGTCATGCATCATCCGTTGCAATTGGTGCGTCCCGAATGGTCAAGCCGTGCCTGCGAGGATCCGGTCCAGTCCACCGCGACCAGACGTGCGTTTATCGGGCGCCATGCCGATACCGACACCCTGATCGCACCGGCTCATTTCGCATCGCCCACCATGGGCCATATCATCAGCCGGGGCGATGCCTTCGGCTATCGCCACATCGACGAATAGCGCGATTAGCTGCCCTTGAAGACCGGCGGGCGCTTCTCGACGAAGGCGGCCTGCGCCTCTCTTGCGTCGTCGGTTTTGGACATGGCCACGGTCAGTTCCTGCTCGTAACGGTAGCCATCGCGCAGGCCAAGGTTGTCGGTGGTGTTGAGGGCTTGTTTGGTGACCCGGATGGCGAGGGGGCTTTTGGCGGCGATTTCGTTGGCGATTTCCATCGCGGCTTCGATCAGTTTGTCCGGCGCCACGCAATCCTCGACCACGCCCATGCGATACATCTCGGCACCGCCGACCCGCTTGCCCGTCAACAGCATGCGCCGTGCCTTGGAGCGCGGGAACAGCATGTTGACGTATTTGGCCCCGCCCATCAGTCCCACATCGATCTCGGGCATGCCCAATACGGCGTTTTCCGAGGCGATCAGGATGTCGCAACAGGCCGCCAGCGCCAGCCCGGCGCCAAGGGCGGCGCCGTTCAGGGCGCCAATGACTGGTTTCTCGCATTCCAGGATGCAGTAAAAGCTCTCCCGCGTGACCCGATTGTGCTGGCGGTAGAACCCGGCGCCCACCTTGATGCCCTGGCGCTCCTTGATGTCGGCGCCGGCTGAAAAGACTTTTCCGGCCCCGGTCAGGATAATGGCGCGGACATCCTCGCGGTCGCTCAATTCATCGAAGATTGCCGTCAATTCATCGCGGAATGGCCGGTTCTGTGCGTTGACCGGCGGATGGTCCATGGTCACCAGGGCAACATAATTTTCGATATCCACTTGGAAATAGTCATAACTCATCAAAACAATCCTCTCGTAGCCGATGATGGCCCCGTGCCGTCATTCCTGCGCCGCCGCCGAGAATATTGGACCGGTTCGACTCGGCTGGGAAGCCCTGGTAAATTGCGCCGTTGGATCAAGAGAAGGATACGCCATGAGCTTGCTGCCGAAATCCGTGACGATCACCGATGATACCATGCGGGAAGGCCTGCAGATCGAGAGTGCCGATATCTCGGTGGATGACAAACTCCGCCTGCTGGATGCCTTGGGCGAGACTGGGGCCAAGGTCATTTCGATTGGCTCTTTCGCGCATCCGAAATGGACGCCGTCCATGGCCTGTATCGACGAGATCGCCGAACGCTTCGTGCCCAAGCCGGGCATCAAATACACCGCCGCCGTGTTCAACCAACGCGGCTTCGAGCGGGCGGACAGCTACTATCCAAAGATCGATGTGCGCGGGAAAAAATTCCGCACCAATGTCGAACTTTGCGACACCTTTGCCCGGCGCAACTACAACCGCACCCAGGCCGAGCAGATCGCCGGCGTCGATGCCGCCATCGAGGCCGCGCGCGAAGCCGGCGCCGAATTCGGCGGGGTGGGCCTGGGCAATCCCTTCGGCTCCAACTTCGAAGGGCCATTCACTCTGGCCCAGCGCATGGAACTGCTGGATCTGTTGATGGGCAAATGGCATGCCGCCGGCATCAAGGTGAACAAGTGCTCGTTCCTCGACGCCATGGGCTGGAACATGCCCCATACGGTGCGCGAGACCCTGGTGGCGATCAAGGAACGCTACCCCGAGATCACCGATTTCCATATGCACCTGCATGACACACGCGGTGCCACCCTGGCCAGCTATTACGAAGCGCTGCAGCTGGGCGTGACGGAATTCGATACTTCAATCGGCGGCATGGGCGGCTGCCCTTATTGCGGCAACGGCCGCGCGGCGGGCCATGTGCCGACGGAGGATTTCGTCAATCTGTGCCACGAACTGGGCATTGAGACGGGCTATAACCTGGACAAGTTGATCGAGGCCGCTGCCGTGGCCGAGGAAGTCGTCGGCCATTCCCTGTGGGGCCATGTTTCCAAATCGGGCGCCCTGCCGCGTGGCGAGCGGCTCTATCCCGCCAACATGCCGTTCGTGGAGACCCTGGAGGAGGCGGCGCATTTCCGCAAGGGACCGTCGGTCTATGCGGGCCAGCTGTCGCCCTGGAAAGAGGGCGATGCCCTAAGCCGCTAGATTTCTGTAATTTCGGAGTAACCCAATGCCAGTTTTAGACTCGACCCTGGACACCCGGTCCGAGGCGTACAAAGAAAACCGGGACGGCATGCTGAAGATGCTCGCCGCCCTTGATGAATTGCACGAAGAGGTCGCCATGGGCGGCGGCGAGGAAGCCATGGCGCGCCTGCGCAGCCGCGACAAGATGCCAATCCGCGAACGCATCGCCCTGGTGCTGGATCAAGATTCGCCGTTTCTCGAGATCAGCCCCTTGGCGGCATGGCGCTCCAACTTCAATGTCGGCTCCGGCTTCGTTGTTGGCCTTGGTGTCATCGAGGGCACGGAATGTCTGATCCTGGGCCATGATCCATCGGTTCGCGCCGGCGCCTTCAATCAGTTCAATGCCAAGAAGCTGATGCGCGGTCTTGAAATTGCCCGGGTCAACCGGCTGCCCTATGTGCAGTTTGTCGAATCCGCCGGGGCCGATCTGCGCGGCCAGGGCAATGACGATCCGGAGGCGGCGATCCGGCGTGAGGGCGGCCATTTTGCCGAGTCGGGCCGGCTTTTCTATGAAATCACCGAACTATCAAAGATGCGCATTCCGACCATTTCCGTGGTCTTTGGCGCCTCCACCGCCGGCGGTGCCTATCAGCCAGGTATGAGCGACTACAACATCTTCATCAAGAACCAGTCCAAGGTCTTCCTGGGCGGTGTCGCCTTGACGAAGATGGCCACCGGCGAGGACGCGGATGAAGAAAGCCTGGGCGGGGCCGATATGCACACGCGGACCTCTGGCCTGGGTGATTACCTGGCGGAGGACGAGCTGGACGGCATTCGTATCTGCCGCGAAGTGGTTAGTCACCTCAATTGGCGCAAGCAGGGACCGGGGCCAAGCCTGCCCATTGACGAGCCGCTATACGATCAAGAGGAACTGTTGGGACTGGTCAACGAGGACCTGCGCGTGCCCTTCGATATTCGCGATGTCATCGCGCGCACTGTCGATGGCTCCCGCTTTGAGGAGTTCAAGCCGCTGTATGGCCTGACCCTGGTTACGGGCTGGGCCTCTATCCACGGCTATCCCATCGGCATTATTGGCAACAACGGCCCCCTGATGTCGGAATCATCGGAAAAGGCGGCGCAGTTCATCCAGCTCTGTAATCAGATTGATGTGCCGATTTTGTTTTTGCACAACATCACCGGCTACATCGTCGGTACGGATTTCGAACAGGGCGGTATCACCAAGAACGGCTCGAAAATGATCAATGCAGTGGCTAATTCCACGGTGCCGCATATTTCGATCATCGTCGGTGCCTCCTATGGCGCCGGTAACTACGGCATGAGCGGCCGGGCCTACGGCACCCGCTTCACCTATATCTGGCCGACCGCCAAGATCGCCGTGATGGGGCCAAAACAGATGGCTGGCGTGATGTCCATTGTCCAGCGTGCGGCGGCGGAACGCCGGGGCATTGAGTTTGATGAGGAGGCGGACGCGAAACGTGCCGGTATCGCCGAGCATTGGGCGGAGGAACGCTCGAAAGGCCTGTTCGCGACCTCCCGCGTTTCCGATGACGGCATGATTGATCCTCGCGATACCCGTACGGTGATCGCTATCTCGCTCTCGATTTGCCACAACCAGGACGTGGCCGGCACCAAGGAGTTCGGCACATGGCGGATGTAAAAGTAGGCCCCATCAGCCGCCTGTTGATCGCCAACCGGGGCGAGATCGCCCGGCGTATCATTCGCACCGCCCACGAGATGGGTATCGCCACCGTGGCCATCTACGCCGATGGTGACGCCAACGCACCGTTCGTGCGGGAGGCTGACAGCGCCGTTGCCTTGTCGGGCGTGTCATCGGCGGAAACCTATCTGGATGTAGACAAGGTTCTGGCCGCTTGCAAAAGCACGGGCGCGGACGCGGTGCATCCCGGCTATGGCTTCCTGTCCGAAAATGCGGCGTTTGCCCAAGCCGTGATGGACGCGGGCATGCGTTGGGTCGGGCCATCGCCCGAGGCGATCAGCGCCATGGGCGATAAGCTTTCCGCCAAGCGCCTGATGCAGGAGGCCGAGGTGCCGACCCTGCCGGCACAGGAGTTGGCGGCGGGCGCCGACGTTGCCGCCGCCGCGCGGGAGATCGGCTATCCGGTTCTGGTCAAGGCATCCGCCGGCGGCGGTGGGCGCGGCATGCGCGTGGTCGAGGACGAAGCGGATTTGGCCGACGCCGTCGATGGTGCCCGGCGCGAGGCCGGCGCGGCCTTTGGTGACGATACTCTGTTTCTGGAACGCTGGCTGACATCGTCGCGACATGTGGAAATCCAGATCCTGGGCGACCAGCATGGCAACCTGGTGCATCTGTTCGAGCGTGAATGTTCGATCCAGCGCCGGCATCAAAAAATTATCGAGGAAGCGCCGTCGCCGGCGGTGGATGACGAACTGCGTGCCCAAATGGGCGCGGCGGCCCTGTCGGCGGCGCGGAAGCTTGGTTATGCCTCCGCCGGCACCGTCGAATTCCTGCTCGACGGCCGTGAATTCTGGTTCCTGGAGGTTAATACCCGGCTGCAGGTGGAACACCCGGTGACCGAGGAAATCACCGGCCTTGATCTGGTGCGCGAACAATTGCGCATCGCCGAAGGTGAAGCCCTGGGCTACGGCCAGGATGATCTGTCGATTGACGGCCACGCCATCGAGGCGCGGCTGTATGCGGAAGATCCCGGCAACGACTTTCTGCCCGCGCCGGGCACGGTCATTGCCTGGCGGCCCGATACGGCCACCAACGCGCGCTTTGATTCAGGTATCGAAGCGGGCAGCGAGATCGGCTTGCAGTTCGATCCGATGATCGCCAAGGTCATCGTCAAGGCGCAAAGCCGGCAGGAGGCGGCCCGCCGTCTGGCCCGTGTGCTGGAAAACACCCGTCTGCAAGGGATCACCAACAACCGTGATTTCCTAGTCGCGGCGTTGCGGGAGCCGGCCTTTATCCAGGGTGATACAACGACGGATTTCATCGAACGTGTGGATCCGGGCCGCAAGCGTGAAATTTCGACGGAGGCCTTGCATCATGCCCTGATCGCCGCCGTGATCCACGCCCAGGCGCAACGGCGGGCCGGGGCGCGGGTCTTGGGCAGCATAGCCAGCGGCTGGCGGAATTCGATCATGCCGCCGCAAATGACCGCCTTCAAACATGGCGGCGAGGAGATCACCGTGACCTATCGGGCCCGGCGGAATGGCGGCTTTGATGTTTCCGTCGGTGACACGGACTATGCGGTGTCGGTGTTCGCCGATGGCGCCGACGATACGGATCTGGAGATCAATGGCCGCCGGGTCAGTCAATCGCTGACAGCGGATGTGGACCGCTGGCTGGTGCATGGCGCGGGCGGCGACATTGAATTCGAGGAGCTGCCGCGCTTTCCCGTTGCCGGCGGGGCGGAGTTCGCCGGCGGATTGGTGGCGCCCATGCCCGGCAATGTCACCGCCACCCATGTGGCGGAGGGCGATCGGGTGGAAGAGGGCCAGCTGTTGCTGATCCTGGAAGCCATGAAGATGGAGCACCGTATAACCGCACCCATTGCCGGGACCGTTAGCCAAATGCGCGCGGCGGTTGGCGATCAGGTCGATAACGGCGAGCTGTTGGTTGTTCTGGAGGAAGAGGCATAGCGCCAGCGCACTGGTGCCGGAAATGGGTCGTTGAGAAATTCCATCGATCATCCTAAACAACGGAGATGATGGATACATTGAAGATCGCCCTGGCGCAGGTCAATCCGACGGTCGGCGATATCGCGGCTAATTCGGAACTGGTGCGCAATGCGCGGCGGGAGGCCGCCGGGCTAGGCGCGGATCTGGTCGTCTTTGGCGAATTGGTGCTGTGCGGCTATCCGCCGGAAGACCTTGTCCTGAAAGGGGCCTTTCAGGACGCGGTTGCCGGCGCGGTGGCGGAACTGGCGGCGGAGACGGGCGACGGCGGACCGGGTATGTTGCTCACCGCGCCCTGGCGTGACGAGGGTCAGCTGTACAACGCGGTCCTGCTGTTGGATGGCGGCGAGATTGTTGCGGCGCGTTTCAAGCATGATCTGCCCAATTACGGCGTCTTCGATGAAAAGCGCGTATTCGCGGCGGGGCCCTTGCCGGGGCCGGTTAATTTTCGCGGTATCCGACTGGGCGTGCCCATTTGCGAGGATATCTGGACGGCGGAGGTCTGCGAATGCCTGGCCGAAACCGGCGCCGAACTATTGCTGGTGCCCAATGGCTCGCCCTTTGAAGACGGTAAGTTCGATGTGCGCCTGAACCATGCGGTGGGCCGGGTCACGGAAACCGGCCTGCCCCTGGTCTATGTCAATCAGGTCGGCGGCCAGGACGAACTGGTCTTTGACGGTGGCAGTTTCGTGGTCAATGGCGATTGTTCCCTGGCCGTGCAGATGCCCACCTTCGACAGTGGCTTGGTGCTGACCGAATGGCGCCGGCAGGGCGATGACTGGGTTTGCGCCGAAGGCCCCCGCACGGCACCCCATGAAGGCCTGGATGCGCTGTATCGGACAATGACCCTGGGGCTGCGCGACTATGTCAACAAGAACCGTTTTCCGGGCGTGGTACTGGGCCTTTCGGGCGGCATCGATTCAGCCCTCAGCGCCGCCGTCGCCGTCGATGCTCTTGGTCCGGATCGGGTCTGGTGCATCATGCTGCCGTCGAAATATTCCTCCCCCCATAGCCTTGCCGATGCCACCGCCTGTGCCGAACTGCTGCAATGCCGTCTCGACGAGGTAACGATCGAGCCGGCGGTGGCGGCCTATGAGAGCATGTTGGGTGATCTGTTCGAGGGGCGGGATGGCGATATCACGGAAGAGAACATCCAATCCCGGGCCCGCGGCATGACCTTGATGGCGATCTCCAACAAATTCGGCCATATGGTGCTGACCACCGGCAACAAGTCGGAAATGTCGGTTGGTTATGCGACCATCTATGGCGATATGTGCGGCGGCTTTTCCGTCCTCAAGGACGTCTACAAGATCACCGCCTTTGAATTGTCCCATTGGCGCAATCAGCAAAAGCCCGAAGGCGCCCTGGGGCCCGAGGGCCGGGTGATCCCAGAGAACACCATAACCAAGCCACCGTCGGCGGAACTGCGCCCCGATCAGATGGACGAGGATTCCCTGCCGCCCTATGAGGTCCTGGATGACATTCTGCGCTGTCTGGTGGAAGAGGAAATGGCCTTTGCAGATATCGTCGCCCGCGGCCATCCAGCCGAGACCGTGCGGCGCATCGAGCATCTGTTGTATCTGGCGGAATACAAGCGTCGCCAGGCCCCGCCAGGTGTAAAATTGACGGCCCGCAACTTTGGCCGCGACCGCAGATATCCGATCACCAATGGCTTTCGCAATGCGCGTTGATGCGAACAATTGAAACGATGATTGTATAGCGCCGCGATTTGTGGATAGTGTGGGGCTTGTGGCTAAATCATGTCGTGTCGATTAAGCCGTGTAAGAATTATCTTCATAACAAACATCCGAGAAACTCACTAACGGGGAATCATTATGAAACGCACCCTACTTGCGGCGACCACCGCCTTGGCGATGGTCGTTGCCGGCGCCGCTGGCGTCAACGCGAAAGAGCTCCGCTGGGGCTTCCAGACGGACACTGACAGTCTGGACCCGCATGCCCATGCGGTTACCTTCACCATCGGCTTTCTGGGCAATGTATACGAAGGCTTGGTCCGCCGCGGCGCCGATCTGCAGATCGAGCCGGCCTTGGCCGAATCCTGGACGGTGTCCGATGATGCCACGGTCTGGACTTTCAAGCTGCGCAAAGGCGTGAAATTCCACAACGGCAATGATTTCAACGCCGATGACGTGTTGTTCAGCTACAAGCGGATTGCCGATAAAGACGCGCAGATGAAGACCAATGTGGCTTCCGTCAAGGAAGTCAAGAAGGTTGATGATCATACGGTACAATTCATCACCAATGCGCCTAATCCGATCCTGACCGGGCGCCTGAACAGCGTCTTTATGATGGACAAAGAATGGTCCGAGGAAACCGGTTCGACCAAGGTCACGGTGATGGACAAGGATCAGATCAGCCCCGCCGGCCAGAAGGCCATGGGCACGGGCGCCTTTATCATCACGGACCGGACGGCACAGGTGAAAACCACATTGGTGCCGAACAAGAACTGGTGGGACAAGGCAACCCATAATCTGACCAAGGTCACCATGACCCCGGTAAAGCAGGATTCGACCCGCGTCGCGGCCCTGTTGTCCGGTGAATTGGACATGGCCTATCCGATGCCGACCCAGGATATCAACCGGGTCAACAGCAACAGCGGTACCTCGGTGGTGATGGGTCCGGAATTGCGGACAATCTTCCTGTTCATGGATCAGAACAGCAAGAACCTGTTCGGCACCGATACCAAGAACCCGTTCCTGGACCAGCGCGTACGTAAGGCGCTGTATCATTCCATCAACATGGAGGCGATCAAGAAAAAGATCATGCGCGGCTTGTCGACACCGTCGGCCATCATGATCGCGCCGAGCTTGTTTGACCGCTCCGGCGATTTCGGCCGTCATGCTTATGATCCGGCCGCCTCGAAGAAACTGTTGGCGGATGCCGGCTATGGCAACGGCCTGACGGCCCGGTTTGATTGTCCGAACGACCGCTATGTCAATGACGAACAAATCTGCCAGGCCGTGACCTCCATGGCCGCCAAGGTCGGTATCAAGCTGAACCTGACGGCCAAGCCGAAGGCGCAGTACTTCAAGCAGGTGCTGAATCCTTCAAACCGCGACTATCATGTTGGTTTGATCGGCTGGACGCCGGGCTCGTTCGATAGCCACAACGTGATCACCAATCTGATCGCCGGCTATACCGAAAAGACCGGCCGGTACAATTTGTCGAACATCGCCGATGCGCGGATCGATGCCTTGAACCCGATGATCCAATCGGAAAGCAACAAGGCGAAGCGCGATGCCATGATCGCCGAGGTCTTTAAATTGGTGCATGACAATGTTTATTACATTCCATTGCATCAGCAGGGCCTGGCCTGGGGCAAGCGCGACAATGTCAGCTTGAAACAACGGGCGGATAATGTGTTCCGTTTCCGTTATGTAAACATCAAGTAAAGACGGTCCTGTAAATAGTAATTGGGCGCCGTCACGGTAAAGTATCGTGGCGGCGCACCAATTTTTGCGATATGAATTCGAATTATAATTCAATGATTTGCGGAACCAATCGATGATTGCATTCCTGGTCCGGCGGCTACTGCAGGCCATCGCCGTCATGGCCGTCGTCGCATTGTGTGCCTTTTTCATGTTCCAATTTGTTGGTGATCCGGTCAATCAGATGGTCGGCGAGGATGCTACCAACGCGGACCGTGAATATCTTCGCGAGCAGCTCGGTCTGAACGATCCCATACCCGTGCAATTCGGCAATTTTGCCCTGAAAGCGGCGCAGGGTGATTTCGGCGTTTCCTATCAGCACAAGCGGCCGGTCTCGATCCTGATTATGGAGCGTATGCCCGCGACTTTGGAGTTGGCCGTGACGGCGGCCATATTGGCGGCATTGCTGGGTGTTCCGGCGGGGGTTTATACGGGGCTGCGGCGATTTGGCTTTGCCTCCAAGATGATTATGACCCTGTCGCTGATTGGTATTTCCCTGCCGACGTTTCTGATTGGCATTTTGTTGATCTATTTGTTCGCCGTCATTCTTGGCTGGCTGCCGTCTTTTGGCCGCGGCGATGTGGTCAGTATCGGCGGTTGGGAATCGAATTTCCTGTCTGTTTCCGGCCTCAAGTCGATCATTCTGCCGGCGATCACGCTGGCGCTGTTCCAAATGACCTTCATCATGCGCCTGATCCGCTCTGAGATGTTGGAGGTGCTGCGCACTGATTTCATCAAGTTCGCCCGCGCCCGCGGTCTGCATAACCGGGCGGTCAATTATGGCCATGCGCTGAAAAACACCCTGGTTCCGGTAATCACGATCATTGGCCTGCAACTGGGTTCCCTGATCGCCTTTGCCATTATCACGGAAACCGTATTTCAGTGGCCCGGCATGGGGCAGTTGTTTCTGCAGGCGGTGCAGGTGGTGGATATTCCCATCATGTCCGCCTACCTGATCCTGATTGCTTTCTTCTTCGTCGTCATCAATCTGATCGTCGACATGCTGTACTATGTGGTCGACCCGCGCTTGCGCGTGGATCAACCCGCGGGGGGAGGCGGACATGGTTGATCAAGCAACCGGTAGCCCGCTGCAAACGCCGGAAGCTCCCGCTAGCCCGCCATCGACGTGGCACCGGATCTGGGACAGCGATGTCTTCTATTCCTTCCGCTCGTCCAAGGTCACGATGGTGGCCGCTTTTCTGACGGCATTGATTTTTCTGCTGGCCATATTCGCGCCGCTGGTAGCACCTCATTCACCCTATGATGTCGCCACGGTCGATTTAATGGATGCGGAATTGCCGCCCGCCTGGGAAGCGGAGGGCGACCCAAGGTTCCTGTTGGGCACCGACAATTTGGGCCGTGATTTGTGGTCGACCATATTGTACGGCACGCGAATTTCCCTGCTCGTCGGCTTTCTGAGCGTTATTTTCGGCCTGGTGGTTGGCGTCGGCCTGGGCCTGGTATCGGGCTATGTGGGCGGCTACGTGGATAGCTTCATCATGCGCGTCGCGGAAATTCAGCTCTCCATTCCCGGCATCCTGATTGCCTTGCTGTTGGCCGGTACCTTGCGCGGCGTGCTCAGCGCGGAAGCCTATAACGACGCCATTGTTTACGTCCTTGTTCTGACCATCGGCACTTCCATTTGGCCGCAATTCGCGCGAACGGTGCGTGGCTCCACCCTGGTAGAACGCAACAAGGAATATGTCCTGGCGGCCCGGGTTATTGGTCTGTCGCGCTTGGCGATCATGATACGCCATGTGCTGCCGAACGTTATGGGCCCGGTCCTGGTGATCGCCACCATCAATCTTGCAATTGCCATTCTGTCCGAGGCGACGTTGTCATTCCTTGGCGTAGGTGTGCCGCCGACCGAGCCTTCGCTGGGGACATTGATCAATGAGGGGCAGAACTATCTGTTCTCCGGCCTCTGGTGGATCACCATATTCCCCGGTACGGTGTTGGCGATCCTGGTGCTGGCCGTCAATTTGCTGGGTGACTGGCTGCGTGACGCCTTGAACCCGAAGCTGCGGTAGGAGAGCCTAATGTCTTCCAACGATGGCATTCAGCCTCTCCTCTCGGTCCGTAATCTGCGTATCGAATTCCCAACACGCCGGGGCACGCTGGTCGCGGTGGATGACATTTCCTTCGATATCGCGCCTGGCGAAATCCTCGGCGTGGTGGGCGAGTCGGGCGCGGGTAAGTCACTGACCGGCGCCGCCATCATCGGTTTGCTGGAACCTCCCGGCCGCATTGCCCAGGGCGAAATTATTCTCGAAGGCCAGCGTATCGATGATCTGCCTTATGAAGAAATCCGCCGCATTCGCGGCCGGCGCATCGGTGCTATTTTTCAAGATCCCCTGACCTCGCTCAATCCTCTGTATTCGGTCAGCCGGCAGTTGATCGAAACGATCCAGACCCATCTGCCCATGAGCGAGAGGGAGGCCCGCGCCCGTGCCCTGGAGCTGTTGGACGAAGTGGGCATCCCTGGTGCGGCCGAGCGCATTGATCATTATCCACATCAATTCTCCGGCGGTATGCGCCAGCGCGTCGTGATCGCCCTGGCGCTGTGCGCGGAGCCACGCTTGATTATCGCCGACGAACCGACAACGGCCCTGGACGTCTCGATCCAGGCGCAGATCATCTCGTTGCTGCAACGCCTGTGTAAGGATCATGGCACCGCCGTGATGCTGGTGACCCACGACATGGGCGTGATCGCCGAGGCGGCGGACCGGGTCGCGGTGATGTATTCGGGCCGCATTGCCGAGATTGGACCGGTGCAGGACGTGGTGCGCGCGGCCAAGCATCCCTATACCCACGGCCTGATGGGGTCGATCCCGCATATTGGCCACCATGTTGATCAGTTGACCCAGATCGAGGGTTCCATGCCCCGCCTGCAGGAAATTCCGCCGGGCTGTCCCTTCAATCCCCGCTGTGAGGAGGCGAGCGACCGCTGCCGGATGGAGCGGCCAAATTTGCAAAGCGTGGCGCGATCGGACGTCGCCTGTCATTTATTTGACGAACAGCGGGCGGAGGCGCGGGCCGGTGAGTGAGATTTCCAACAATGGCGCGGCACCGCTGCTATCCGTGGGCGGCCTTGTGCGTCACTTCGATGTTTCGGCACCGTTCCTGAATCGCCTGATCGAACGCCTGGACCGTTCCTACGTTAGGGCGGTGGATGGCATCGATTTTGATATTGGGCGCGGTGAAACCTTCTCCCTGGTGGGGGAATCGGGCTGCGGCAAATCGACGGTGGCGCGACTGATCGTCGGACTTTATCAGCCGTCCGCCGGGTCCATCCGTTACGACGGCGTTGAAATCGGCCCGTCGGAGGCGGCGGCGGCGCGCAAGCGCATGCAGCCCCATATGCAGATGATCTTTCAAGATCCCTATGCCTCGCTTAATCCGCGCTGGCGGGTTGCCGATATTGTTGCCGAACCCATCCGTGTGCGGGGCCTGTTGAGCGATAAGCAGGAAATCTTGAGCCGCGTCGGTGATCTGCTGAGCCAGGTGGGGCTGTCACCGGCTGATCGTGAGCGCTTTCCCCATGAATTTTCCGGCGGCCAGCGTCAGCGCATCTCCATCGCCCGCGCCTTGGCCGGCGAGCCCGAGTTCCTGGTTTGTGATGAGCCGACCTCGGCCCTGGACGTCTCGGTGCAGGCACAGATCTTGAACCTGATGAAGGAATTGCAGGACCGCCTGGGCCTGACCTATCTGTTCATCAGCCATGACCTGGCGGTGGTCTATCATGTTTCAACCAAGGTTGGCGTGATGTACCTGGGCCGTCTGGTGGAATGGGCCGATACCAAGACCTTGTTCGAAAATCCCCGCCATCCCTATACGCGGATGCTGCTGGACGCCATTCCGGATCTGGAAATGTCGGGCCGCCAGCGTATTCCCGTGGCGGGCGAGGTGCCCAGCCCGATCAATCCGCCATCCGGCTGTGCCTTCCATCCCCGCTGCCCCCATGCCGAGGAGCGCTGCCGTACCGAGGCGCCCCAGGCCCGCGACTACGATGGCGTGCATGTCTCCTGCCACGCGGTTGCCGATGGTCGTATTAGCTGAATTCTATTGCTAAAATTCCCCATCGAATCATTTATGGGGAGCGATTGGGTGCAAAATCTTTCAGGATGGTGTTTTCGCTTGGCGGTGCTGTATGCCTTGTTCGGCATGGTCATGGGCGAGGTCATGGGGATGTCCGGTGATCACAGCCAAATGCCGGTGCATGCGCATATCAATGTTTTGGGCTGGGTCAGTCTGGCGCTGTTTGGCGTGTTTTATAAACTTTGGCCCATGGCGGCACGGGGTAAACTTCCCCTCGCGCAATTTGCCTTGTTCAACGTGGGTGTCGTGGTCCAGGCGGGGGCGGTGTCACAGATCCTGGAAGGCAACGAGGGTGCCGGGCCTATCGCCGGTGTCGCGTCGGGCCTGCTGATTATCTCGATGTTGATATTCGCCTTTCTGGTTTACCGTCACGCCACCGAATAAAAACTGCGCTAGATATCGATGACGTCTAAATCCTGGCCCGTCACCACCTCGCCTGGATAGTTTGAGGCATCGAAATCCGGCACCACGCCCGGCAGGTGATGGGTTAGCACTACCTTGGCCACGCCGGCCTTGGCGGCGATGTCGATACAATCCTGGGGGCTGGCATGGAATTCGTGCAGCCGCTCGATCAGGCGCTGTCTTTCGGGCGGTAGATCGGGCGAGGGCGCGGCGGCACAGGCATCGATGACCAGAACATCAACGCCCCGACAAAACGCGGTCAGTTCGTCGCACATCGCCGTATCGCCTGTGACCACGAGGCTTCGGCCCTGATAGGTGAAGCGATAGGCCAGGGCATGCATGGGTGGATGATAGACCGGCCCGGCCTCGACCAGGCAGCCAGCGATGCTCTCCGACCAGCCGACGGGGACGTCGCGGACCGTGACGTCGTCCCAGCCGGGGCGGGGAAAGCCCAGATCAATGGCCCATTCCGCTTGCTCCCGGTAATAGCTCTCCACCAGCTGATGATGCATGGCCGAGGTGCCTTCCGGTCCCGTGACCTCCAGCTTCAGGCGTCCGGCGTTCCAACTGCCCCAAACGAAAGCGGGATAGCCCAGGATATGGTCCCAGTGCATGTGGGTCAGGGCGACATTGTTAATCTGTTCCAGCGGGACCTCGGCTGCCAGCAGCTGGCCGACCACGCCGTCGCCCGCGTCCACCAGCATCTGCCCGCCTTCGTCCCCCACACCCCCCACGCCCCGTTGCACCAGGGCGGCGGGATGGTTGCGTTCCAGGTTGGGCCGGGGCGAGCCGGTGCCCAGCAGGATGATGCGAAAGGTATTCGGGTTTCGGTTGTCGTCTGCCATGCTTTTGTCCGATGGAATAAGGTAATAATCATAGCATCGACGAAAAGGCTTGCTAAGCTATTCGCTAATTGGCGCTGTGCCTTGGGAGGGGCCATTGGAGCATCTATTCTCGCCGCTGAGCATTCGCGGCCACCGCCTGAAGAACCGTATCTTCTCCACCGGACATATGACGGTGATGCTCGACAAGAGCGGCTATCCCAGCGACCGTATGGCCGCCTATCACCAGGCACGCGCCGCCGGCGGTGCTGCCCTGGTTATCGTCGAGGCGGCGCGGGTGCATTCCTCCGGCATCGGCAGCCGGCCAGCCATCATTGCCTACGATGATGGCTGCATTGCCGGCTACAGTCGCATCGCCGATGCTTGCCACGCCCATGGTTGCAAGGTTTTTGGCCAGCTATCCCATCCGGGCCGGGAAATGAGCGAGGCGGCGGACGGCACCTTTGCCGTGGCCCATGCGCCATCCGCCATTCCGAATGAACGCTTTCACGTTATGCCCCGCCAGATGCCTATCGCCATGATCAAGGAGATTATCACCGCCTATGGCGCCGCCGCTGGCCGCATGTGGCGCGCGGGCCTCGATGGTGTCGAGGTGCTTGCCTCTCATGGCTATTTGCTGTCGCAATTCCTGAATCCCGCCACCAACCACAGGACCGATCAATACGGCGGCGACCGTGACGGCCGCGTGCGGATCGTCCGCGAAATACTGGCCGCGGTACGTCTTGGCGTTGGCGATGACATGGTGGTTGGTATGCGTATCTCCGGCGACGAGATGGAGTATGATGGCCTTGTGGCGGACGAGGTGCTCGAGATCGCCGCCGCGTTGGATCAGGACGAATTGCTCGACTATATCAATGTCACCGCCGGCACCTCCTCCAGCCTTGGTGGCTCGGTGCATATCGTGCCGCCCATGGCGGTTGAGCATGGCTACGTGGCACCGTTTGCCGGCGCCATCAAGGCGCGCCTGAATATTCCGGTGTTTGTCGCGGGCAGGATCAACCAGCCGCAGATCGCCGAACAGGTTCTGGCTGGCGGCCAGGCGGATATGTGCGGCATGACCAGGGCGATGATCGCCGATCCGCAAATGCCCACGAAGGCAAAAGCTGCCCGCTTTGATGACATCCGCGCCTGCGTCGGCTGCAATCAAGCCTGTATTGATCACATGCTGCGCGGTTTCCCGATCTCCTGCATTCAGTATCCCGAAACCGGGCGGGAGCTTGAATTCGGTGAACGGGGCGCGACTGCGGTGCCGCGCCGGATCATTGTCGTGGGCGGCGGTCCAGGCGGCATGAAGGCCGCCGCCGTGGCCGCCGAACGGGGCCATGACGTCACCTTGTATGAGGCCTCGGCCAGCCTGGGCGGGCAGGTCAAGCTGGCGCAATTGTTGCCGGGCCGGGCGGAATTCGGCGGTATCATCAACAATCTTCAGCACGAAATGGAACTGGCCGGCGTCAAGGTGGTGACCGGCCAAATAGTCGACCGTGATTTGATTGACCGGCTTGCCCCCGATGCGGTGATCGTCGCCACCGGGGCCGCGCCGTATCAGCCCCACATCGAAGGCAGGGAAGACAGCCATGTGGTCGATGCCTGGCAAGTCTTGCGCGGCGAGGCCAATGTGGGTGCGAATGTGGTCATTACCGATTGGCGCGGCGATTGGATCGGTTTGGGCTTGGCGGAGAAATTCGTGCGCGAGGGTTGCCATGTCCGCCTTGCCGTCAACGGCATTACCGCCGGGCAAATGATACCGCAATACGCCCGCGACAAGTGGCTGGGTGATTTGCACCGGCTTGGCGTCGAGATCATCCCCTATGCGCGCCTGCGCGGCGTGGATAATGACACGGTCTATCTGCAACACACGACCTCGGGCGAGCCGGTCCTGTGCGAGGATGTGGATACCCTGATAACCGCCCATGGCCATCAGTCGGCGACCGGATTGGAAAATGATCTTGCCGGATGGGACGGCGAGCTTCATTTGATCGGTGATTGCCTGGCCCCGCGTACGGTCGAGGAGGCGGTCCTGGAGGGCCTGCGTGCCGGCGTGGCGGTGTAACTGCTTTCCAGGATGGCGCAATGCTTGTTAAGCTAACTGCCAAACAGAAATAGGCTTTTGGAGGGGCCGCGCGGGCGGTCGACGCAATATGGCGACGAAGACCAAGACTGCAACATCGAACGTCAAGCTTTCGGCGGAGACGGCGGAAGAAATTTACACCACCATGCGCCGTATCCGGGCCTTTGAAGAGCAAACCATCGATCTCTTCGCCAAGGGCGAGGTCAAGGGCACGGCGCACAGCTATATCGGCGAGGAAGCCGTGGCGGCGGCGGTTTCGGCCAACCTGCGCGATGATGACTATATGGCCTCGAACCATCGGGGCCATGGCCATTGTATCGCCAAGGGCGCCGATCTGAACCTGATGATGGCGGAATTGATGGGCCGCGAGAATGGCTATTGCGGCGGCTTGGGCGGCTCCATGCACATCGCCGACCTTAGCGTCGGCATCTTGGGCGCCAACGGTATTGTTGGGGCCACCATGCCGCTGGCGACCGGCGCGGCCCTGGCCATCAAGTTGCGCGGCGGCGATCAGGTGGTGGTGGCGTTCTTTGGCGATGGCGCCTCGAACCAGGGCACTTTCCATGAATGCTCCAATCTGGCCAGCATCTGGAAACTGCCGATCCTGTTCATTTGCGAGAACAATCAATACGCCCTGACCACGTCGTACCGGGATACCACCTCGGCCCGGCAGATCTCGGACCGGGCCGTGGGCTATGCCATGCCCGGCATGACCATTGACGGCAATGATGCGGGCGAAGTTTACGCCGTGGTGGGCGAGGCCGTCGAGCGCGCCCGGCGCGGCGAGGGGCCCAGCTTGATTGAATGCATGACCTATCGCTGGGGCCAGCATTCCATGCGCGCCAACCTGCGCGATCCCCGCCCGCAAGAGGAATTCGACGCCTGGGTCGCCCGCGATCCCATCAAGCTGTTGGAAGAACGCATGAAGGCGGAAAAGACCGTGCCGGGCAAGCGGGTTAAGGAAATCGGCGATCAGGTCGTTCAGGACCTGGAAAGCGCCGTGGCTTTCGGGGCCGAGGGGGCGGAGCCTTCGGTGGAAATGATGCTGGACGCGGTCTACTCACCGCACGCCGACCATGACGAGCCCGGTGCCGGTGGTGGCCGGGAGATAACTTATGTGGAGGCCTTGAACGAGGCCATGGCGGGCGAAATGGCCCGTGACGAGCGTGTTTTCGTGATGGGCGAGGATGTGGGCCAGACAGGCGGTATCTTCAGCGTCACCAAGGGCCTGTGGGAGCGCTTCGGCAACGATCGGGTTCGCGATACGCCGATTACCGAAGTGGGCTTCACCGGTGCCGGTGTCGGCGCGGCCATCGCCGGTATGCGCCCGGTGGTGGAAATCCAGATCTTTGACTTCGTCGCCCTGACCATGGACATGCTGGTCAACCAGGCCGCCAAGTTCCGTTACATGCTGGGCGGCAAGCCGACCGTGCCCATGGTGGTGCGCGGACCCCAGGGCGGCGGCATCCGCATGGCGGCGCAGCATTCTCAAAGTCTGGAAGCCTGGTTCACCCATGTGCCGGGCCTGGTGGTGATGGCGCCGTCCACGCCATATGACGCCAAAGGCATGCTGGCGGCGGCGATCCGGGACGACAATCCGGTGATCTTTCTGGAGCACAAGATGCTCTATATGGAAAGCAAGGGCGAGGTACCGGAACAGGATTACGCCATCCCCATCGGCAAGGGCGATATCAAGCGCGAAGGCACCGACGTCACCGTGGTCGCGACCCTGACCATGGTCGGGCGTGCCCTGGCCGCCGCCCGGGTCCTGGAGCGCGAAGGCATATCCGTTGAGGTGGTGGACCCGCGCACCCTGCGGCCTCTGGACGAGGAGATTATTTTGACCTCGGTTGCCAAGACCAACCGTTTGTTGATCGCGCACGAGGCCTGGAAGAACGGCGGCTTCGGTGCCGAGGTGGCGGCGCTGGTGGTTGAAAAAGGCTTTGATGATCTGGATGCGCCCATCGTCCGCGTCGGCGGTTTGGATGTGCCCATGCCTTACAACGATGCCTTGGAGCGCGAGGTGATCCCATCCCAGGACCGCCTGACCCAGGCGATACGCGAGCTGGTGCAGAACGGCGTCTAGGCCCATCGTGTCCGAAATCGAGCCGCCAATCGATCTGGCCCACCTGGGCACCTATACCCAGGGCGACAAGGCGTTGGAGCTGGAACTGCTGACGATGTTCCTGCCTAGTGCTCAAGGCTATATCGACGCCATGGCGGCTGCCCAGGAGGATGCCCAGAGTGACGCCCAGAGCGACGCTTGGTGGAAGGGCGCTCACAGTCTGAAAGGGGTCGCGCTTGGCGTTGGCGCCAGGGAGTTGGTGGCATTGGCCGAGGGGGCGGAGGCGCACGGCGGCGGTTCGGCCGCTGTACAGGGTGATGATCTTGCGGCAATACAGGCGGCTTTGGAGCGTGTGCGCCGCTTTGTCGCGGATTTAACCTGATATTGGTCAAGTTCCAGGCTGGATTTGAAGTGCATGATGCCTATCTAATTTGGTGTAAGCTATCGGTCTGAAATCGATGGCGAAAATAAAAGGGGTAAGAAAATGGCCTTCAAGGATATCGTCGTTCATCAGGGCGAAGATGCCCATGCGGATCGGCGGATGGTCGCCGGTATAAATTTGGCTAGGCAGTTCGAGGCACATCTGACAGGCGTCTATGTGTTGAGCTATCCGACGGTGCCGGGGTTTGTGCAAACCGAATTGCCCAGCGAGATTATTGAACAACGCTACGCCGAAATACGTGCCGCGGGCGAGGAAATGCGCAAGCAGTTCGACGCCACCGTGGCGCGCGAGGGTATCGCGGGTGAGTTTCGCGTGATGGAAGGTGACGCGGCGGAGGCCGTGGCCTTGTGCGGGCGTTATAGCGATCTGTTGGTGGTCGGCCAGCCCGATCCCGACCGCCCCGCGCCAACCGGTGGCCTGGCCGAGGATCTGCTGCTGTCCGCCGGCCGGCCCATTCTGGTGGTGCCCTATGCCGGCGATCAAAGCCATATGGGCCAGCGGGTGATGGTAGCCTGGAGCGCGACCCGGGAATCCACCCGCGCCGTGCATGATTCCATGGCCATGTTGCAGCAGGCCGAAGAGGTTGTGGTCTTCTCCGTCAATCCGGAGGACAAGGATCACATCGCCGGAGCTGATATTTGCACTCATCTGGCCCGTCATGGGGTCAATGCCACGCCACGTCACATCGTGGCGCCTGACATGCGGGTTGGCGACAGCATCCTGTCGGCCATCGCCGATAATGGCATCGATTTGCTGGTCATGGGCGGTTACGGCCATTCCCGTCTGCGCGAGCTGGCTTTCGGCGGCGCCACCAGGGCGATCATGCAGTCGATGACCTGCCCGGTCATGATGTCGCATTAGGCAACGCTTTATTAATGGCAAGTTGCATTAAGCGATGACATAGCTTCCGCTTCGGGTTACATGGATGGGGCGGCTGGTCCAATGGGCCAGCCGCCCTAATTCTTATACTGCGGCGATCGTCGTGGGGAACCGAAAGCTGGAGCAAAAAATGGCGGTGATCAACCGAATTGCTGATTTTCACAATGATATGGTGGATTGGCGCCATGATATTCATGCACACCCCGAAACCGCGTTCGAAGAAGTTCGCACGGCGGGCGTGGTCGAGGAAAAGCTGCGCTCCTTTGGCATGGAGGTTCATACCGGGCTGGCCAAAACCGGTGTTGTCGGGGTCTTGAAGTGCGGTAATTCGGACCGCAAGATCGGCCTGCGGGCGGATATGGATGCGCTCGATCTGCAGGAATTGGCCGATGTCGCCCATAAATCAAAGCATGACGGCAAGATGCACGCCTGCGGCCATGACGGCCACGTCACCATGCTGTTGGGCGCGGCCCGCTATTTGGCCGAGACGCAGAATTTCGATGGTACGGTGTATTTCATCTTTCAGCCGGCCGAGGAGAATGAGGCCGGCGGCAAGGTCATGGTGGATGAAGGCCTGTTCGAGCAATTCCCCTGCACCGAAGTCTATGGCATGCACAATATGCCCGGTATCCCGGTTGGCCAGATCGCCATGATGCCCGGGCCGATGATGGCCTCGGCTGATTTCTTCGAAATCGTGGTGACCGGCGTCGGGGCGCATGGCGCCATGCCCCATCAGGGCGTTGACCCGATCCTGGTCGGCGCGGAGATTATTACGGGTTTGCAACGAATTGTCTCCCGCACCGTCGATCCCTTGAAACAGGCGGTAATTTCGGCGACCAAGTTTCAATCCGGTTTCACCACCAACGTGATCCCTGAAACAGCCCTGATCGCGGGCACGACGCGGGCCTTTTCGACCAAGGTGCAGGACATCATGGAAGTCGAGATCAAGCGCGTGGCCGAGGGCATCGCCGCGGCCCACGGCGCCACCATCGAATATACCTATGACCGCCGCTATGCCCCGACCATCAACAGTCCGAAGGAAACGGAAAAGGCCCATCAGGCCGCCGCTACCGTGGTGGGCGAGGATAATGTGCGCCGGGATCTAGCCCCGACCATGGGTGCGGAAGATTTTTCCTGGATGTTGCTGGCCCGGCCCGGCTGTTATGTCTGGGTGGGAAATGGCGTCGGCAATGAGCCCGGCGGCTGCATGGTGCACAATCCAAATTATGATTTTAACGATGAAATACTACCCATCGGCGCCTCTTATTGGGTAAAGTTGGTGGAGCAGGAACTGGCGGCTGCCTGAAGGCAATTCGAACATTTGTGATGTAGCGTTAAGTTTAGTACAGAGTTAAGCTTATTCTGTTAGTCTTTGATAATGTTGTGTGATCATGTTTTGGCTGGCAGGGTCGGTGGGCAGGTTGAACCGACCGATTGGGTAAATGGATTAATTGCACCGACTAGGGGGGTCCCATGGGGTTCAAGGTAAAATTTTGGGGGGTCCGAGGATCCATAGCCTGCCCGTCCTCGAAATACGTGATGTTTGGCGGCAATACGTCTTGTGTCGAGGTTTCTTGCGGCGGACAGCGGGTCATTTTTGATTGCGGCACCGGCATCCGGAACTTTGGTCACTGGATGATGAAAAAGGGCGTGCGCCGGGCGGATATTCTGATGTCCCACAGTCATTGGGACCACATCAACGGTTTCCCGTTCTTCTCGCCCGCCTTCCAGCCTGATTGTGAATTCCGCATCATGGCCGGACATCTTTTTGATGTGAAGGAAAACCTCCACGACATCATGTCGGGCCAAATGAACCAGCCGACCTTCCCGGTCCCAATCGAGGCCATGCAGTCGAAAATGGTGTTCGAGGATTTTGTCGCCGGTGACAGCTTTACGCTGGGGGAGGGGATCAAGGTCTCAACCACCCTGTTGCGCCATCCCGACAATGCCACCGGATACCGTATCGATTATGGCGGCAAAAGCTTTTGCTACGTCACGGATACGGAGCATGTACCCGATCAACCGGATGAGAATATTCTGCAATTGATCGATGGTGCCGACGTCGTGGTTTACGACTGCACCTACACGGACCGGGAGTTCACCTCCAAGATCGGCTGGGGGCATTCAACCTGGCAGGAAGGGGTGCGTCTGTGCCAACGCGCCAATGCCAAGCGCCTGATTATCTTCCATCATGATCCCGACCACGAGGACCCGTTTATGGAGCTGTTGGAGGCCGAGGCCCGCATGGCCTGGGACGGCGCCCTGATGGGCCGCGAAAATATGCGCCTGACCCTGGCTTAACCCGGAAGCGCGCTTGCGGGCCGCCGTAGGCGGCTATTTCACCACGATCGTACCTTTCATGCCCATTGCCGTGTGGGTCTTGCCGCTCTGGTCCTCGATATCGCAGAGGATGTCATAGCTGCCGGCAACGGCTGGCACGAAGGTCCATTCAACCGAGCCGCCGGGACGTATTTCGATTTCGGCTGGGGTGCCGACGATTTTCGCGATGGGGCGGGCGGTGGGACCGATATCGTCGAGAACCTTGACATCCGAGGACCAGGCCGTGGCAACCAGTCCAGGCGCGTCAAACTCGTGAATTTCCAGGCTCGGGTTCTCGATCACAAGGGTATAGCGTTTGCCGACCGTCAGGACAAAATGGTCCGGATGAAACAGCCGCCGTTTATCGCCGTCCTGCCCCAGGGATAAGATCAACTTTTGTGTTTTTGCAGATCCGTTGCTTTCCGAGGCAAGGCTCGTTGCCGCCGCTGCACCCGCTAGCATGAGCATGGCCGACACCATGCAGATGAACTCCATACAAACTCTACGCACGTTTCCTACTCCACATTTTCTTATGTATTGATAATGCGAATGAATATCAATTAGCAAAAAATGCGTCAAGCACTAATCCAACCCTTCCGCTCTGGAGTGAGTTCAAATCTCGCGAAAATCGGCGACGGCGCGGTCCAGACGATCCAGGTAATCGCGGCTGTAGGCGGCATAGTCTAATTCCAGATTGGCGAACATTCCGCCCACGCCGCCCCACAGCGCGGCCCAGATCAGGGCGGCGCATTTCCAGGCGGCGAAGCGCCGCCGCTCCGCCTGGCCGATTTTTTCGCCGTTCAGCGCCAGATAACGCTGTAGCATGTCATCCGCCACTTCAGCTTCCAGTTCCATGTGTGCGGCCAGGCAGGCCAGATCATACAGGCCGTCGTTCCAGCCGCCGTATTCCCAGTCGATCAGCCAAAATCGACCGCCATCGTCCAGGATATTCTCGGCCACCAGGTCATTGTGGCAAAAAACAGGCGTAATGGCGCCGATTGCTGTTTCCAACTCGTCGTTCAATGCCATCAGGCGGGTTAGTATCGAGGTTCCACCATCGCCAACGGTGCCGCCGTGCTGCATGATGATCCGGGCATAGCGCCGGTTCAGATGAAACACCCAGAACATTGGACCGGGTACTTCAAGATGCCCGGACAAATCCAGATGGCATTGTCCCAGGGTGCCGATCAGTTGCTCCATCTTGGCCGTCTGCTCCAACGCGGCGGCATTTATCACGTTACCGTTGGCAAGATATTCGAACACCAGGGCGCCCGGCTCGTGGTGCACCAGGGCCGGGGACAGACCGGCCTCATGCGCGGCTTGTGACACCGCGATCTCGTTGTAGCGGTAGACCGCATGTTCGGGCCTGTCATCACCGATGCGCACGGCATATTTCTGGCCTTCGTCCTCAACCAGAAAACCGTGATTGGAAAGGCCGCCAGGCATGACCTGCACGCTGATCTCTCCCAGCCAGAAATCCATTTCCATGACCCGGGCCCGGGCTTGTTCCACCATGCGCGTTTCTCCCTGCTTTATCCGGCATGCTAGTGGGTTTGCCCCGCTGTTGCTATGATCCTGGCAGCTATTATTGAACTTCGAAATTGGAGCGGACATGCCGTTAAGTGGAATTCGTGTAATCGATCTTGGCCGGGTTATCGCCGGCCCCCTGGGGCCCATGCTGTTGGGCGATATGGGCGCCGATGTCATCAAGGTGGAGACGGGCAAGGGTGATATGCTGCGCCAGCAGGCGCCATCGTTCAGCCCCGGCATGGGTGGTTATTTCACCACCGCCAACCGCAACAAGCGCAGTCTGCATGTGGATTTGCGACATCTGGGCGGCGACAAACTGCTGCGTGCCTTGCTGGCCTCGGCCGATGTGGTGGTGGAGAATTTCCGCCCCGGTATTTTCGACAGCATGGGTTATACCGACGAGGTATTGGCGCGGGATTTCCCTCATCTGGTGGTGGCGCGGCTGTCGGCCTTTGGCGATGTCGGCCCCATGGGTCACCGCTCTGGCGTTGATCAGTTGGTGCAGGGTTATTCCGGCCTGATGGCCATAACGGGCAGTGCCGAAACCGGGCCGGTCCGTTCCGGCGTCGCGATCTCGGATGTCCTGGGCGGCCTGTGCAATACCATTGGCATTCTTGGCGCCTTGATGGAAAAGAAGGCAAGCGGCAAGGGCCAGGTGGTCCGGACTTCGTTGCTGGAGGCGACCATGTCCATGCTGACGGTACAGGCGGGCAAGTATTTCGCCTCTGGCCAGGATCCGATCGCCGAGGGCAATCACCACCCCGCCATCGCGCCCTATGGCCTGTTCGAAACCTCGGACGGGCAGATCCAAATCATGGTGTCCCGGAACGAGGATTTCCATCTGTTCGCGGATTTCTGCGGCCGTCCGGAGTGGAAGGATGATGAACGTTTCGCCAATGGCGCCGTCCGCTCCATCAACAAGGATGCCATGCGTGCCGCGGTGGCCGAGGCCATGGTGGAAAAATCAACCGATGACTGGCTGACCTGGCTGATCGAGAACGATATCCCTCATGGCCCGGTGCTATCGGTTCAGCAGGCTTTTGACAGCGAGCAGGCGCAAGCCTTGGGCATGACCGTGGAAATGACCGCCGGCAACGGCACCGAGATCAAGTCGCCGCGCTTTCCCTGGCGTTTCAACCGCACCCCGGCCCAGGTCCGCCGCGCGCCGCCTTCCGTGGGCGAACATACGGAAGAAATCCTGGCGGAAGTCGGCCTTTCTGAAGACCCGGAAGTCCGCGCGGCGTTGTTGAAACCGTGCCTATCCGGTTAACGCAGACACCCACTTCATGTAGGGTGCTTCCA
>CAZPWJ010000008.1:0-87201 GCA_964590195.1 uncultured Rhodospirillaceae bacterium
TGGACAGATACTAGATGTAGCGGGTGTCTGCGTCAACCGGATAGGCACGCATCGATCTTGGGGCAGGACCTTTTTCGTAGCACCATCATAAAGATTGAAACATCGTTCTCGCCAATCATAAATCGGATCGTCTTCTGCCAGCAGGGGAAAATCGCTGGCCGCGGCGGCCCAAATAAAGGCGCCGATCACAATGTAGTCGGCATACATCGGCTCGTTGCCTGCAAGAAATGGATATTCCTCCAGGGTTTGCCTCACAGGCGCCAAACTTGCCCGGAAGCCCTCTAGCCGATCATCCCGGCCGGCTTGAATGTCTTCCAGCTTTCTTTCGAACCGCGCCTCTCTAGTTTGCCGGTAATAGGCCTGATCCTGCGGGTTCATGATGTCGACGATATCGACAATGATGAGGTCGAGTATTCCCATCATCAGCACGGAATAGGTCCAGCTGTTGATAAAGGCCGTCAGAGCCTGGGCCGCCGTCCCCGGTAATAGTGGCGGTCGATCCGGATAGGTCCGGTCCAGGTATTTGGCGATCTCCCAACTATCGACCACGGTCTGGTCGCTATCAATGATAATTGGAATGGTTGTATAACCACCGCCAAGAATTTGCGGAATATCGACAAAACGGACGATGGTGGTATCGAACGCCAAGCCCTTATGCATCAGAGCCAACTTTGTCCGCCAGCAGAATGGAGAGAAACGGACGATATCGTCCGAACCGGCCAGGTCATATACTGTGATGGTCATGGTCCAACCCTCGGGTAATTTTTTACGCAACGGCTTCGTGTAAGCCCACAACATACCACATGCGCGCCCTATTTTTTCGCGAGCATAGCGTTCCGCAATGTCTCCTCCTGGCACCAACCGGAACAACTCAGCCGCCGAGCTCATTTCCGCTTATCACCCAGTAGCGGCCGTCTTATTAGGCAAGTTTAATGATTTGGGTTTGACCCAAACCGGTCATCGGGGCAGTGCCGTCGCCGGGTTCGTTGAAATTCCAGGTTGCCCTTACGTTATTCCAATGCCTCCAGTCTTGTCTTGAGGTCTTGGCTGCGTAGACCGTCGGTAATGGCGTCGTAGAGACCATCCAACTCGTGGTCGATCTTCTTGATCTCGTCGGCAGTGTTCTTCTGTTGGGAGCCGCGCTGTTTCTCGGCGCGATTTAAAAATGCCGTCAGACGCCTTGCCTACCGATGGTTTCGGCGGCTATGGTTCGTCCACGTTTGCCAGAGCCCGCACCTGCCGCGCGTCCGAACCTCGTCGGTATTTTCGGCATACAAACGACCGGCCATGGGGGCCATATCAGTGACCATTGGGGACAAGGAACGATAAAGATGAACGACATGTCGCTCGACAATAAATGGATCGGCCAGAGTACAGTACGGCCCGACGGCATCGATAAAGTCACCGGCTCGGCGCAATACGCGGCCGATTTCACCATGCCCGGCATGGTCTGGGGCAAGGTGTTGCGGAGCCCGCACGCGCACGCATTGATTAAAAAAATCGATACCTCCAAGGCGGCGGAATTGAAGGGCGTGCTGGCGGTGATGACTGGCGACGACCTGCCCTTGCTACCTTTGGACGTGCCGTTGCCGACAGGTCCGAACGATATTCGCTGGATTTCCCGCGGTTGCATGGCCCGGGAAAAAATTCTCTACACTGGCCAGCCAGTGGCGGCGGTCGCGGCGACCTCGAAAAGCATTGCCGAGGCCGCGCTGCAACTGATCGAGGTTGATTATGAAGCGCTACCGCACGTCATCGACGTCGACGAGGCCATGGCGCCGGACGCGCCGATTTTGCACGATTGGCTGAAAACCGACGGGGTCGACGGGCCGACCAATATTTCCAGCATCATGACGGTCGAAACCGGCGATGTCGAACAAGGTTTCGCCGAGGCCGATCTGGTGATTGAGCGCGAATTCAAATCCGCCGCCGTGCATCAAGGCTATATCGAGCCGCAGGCCTGTATCGTCAGCTACAAGCCCGATTCCCAGTCCACGATCTGGAGCAGCAGCCAGGGACAATTCATGGTCCGCAGCCTGACCGCCACGATCACCGGCATGGCGACCGGCGACATCAAGGCCATCCCAGCCGAAATCGGCGGCGGTTTTGGCGGCAAGACCATCGTCTACCTCGAGCCGGTGGCGATGGCGCTGTCCAAAAAATGCGGCCGGCCGGTCAAAATGCAAAACAGCCGCGACGAAGTGTTCCACTCTACCGGGCCGGCGTCCGGCATGTCCGCGCATCTCAAAGTCGGGGTCACCAAGGACGGCAAGCTGACGGCCGTGGAGGGCGCTTACAACTTCCAGGCCGGCTGCTATCCGGGCTCGCCGGTAGGCCGTGCCTGTAATTTTTCGTTCTCCTGCTACGACATTCCGCATGCCGACGTGAAGGGATTGGACGTTGTTTCCAATCGCCCGAACGTTACTGCCTATCGGGGCCCCGGCGCGCCGCAAGGCAATTATGTGTTCGAAGCTATACTGGACGAGATCGCCGAAAAACTTGACATCGATCCGTGGGACTTGCGTCTGCGCAACGCTCTGTCCGCGGACAAGCCGACCATTTACGGCGCAAAGATTGGTGAGGCCGGCATCCAGGAATGCATCGCTTCGGTCCGCAATCACCCCAATGCCCAGGCCAAACTGGGGCCAAACCAGGGCCGCGGCATCGCCATGGGCTATTGGGGCAATGCCCCTGGCGAGTCGAGCGCTCAGTTGAACATCAACGAGGATGGCACCGTGTTGGTGATCACAGGGCACCCGGACATTGGCGGCAGCCGTGCATCCACGGTCAACATCGTGGCCGAGAAGCTGGGCATCGACTATCGCAAGGTTAAAGCGCAAATCGGCGACACCAACAATATCGGCATCAGCGCCGTCACCGGCGGCAGCCGAGTGACCTTCGCGTCCGGCATTGTGGTCAGCGAGACCACCGACCAAGTCATCGATACCTTGATGGCCCGGGCGGCGGGCATTTGGGGCATTGAGGTGGAAGCTGTTGAATGGCGCGATGGCGCGGCGCATCCAGCCGGCCCGAACGCCGGTGAATTTGATCCGCTCACCCTGACGGAACTGGCGAAGAAAGCGTTAGCGACCGGCGGGCCGATCGTGGCGGCCGTGTCGAAGAACGCGACCGGTCACATGGGCGCGGTCGGCGCCCAAATGGTCGATGTCGAAGTCGATCCGGACACCGGGCATGTCAAAATTCTGCGTTACACCGCCAGCCAGGATGTCGGCCGGGCGATCCATCCGGGCTATGTCGAAGGCCAGATCCAGGGCGGCGTCGCCCAGGGCATCGGCTGGGCGTTGAACGAAGAGTACATCTATGACAAGAACGGCCGTCTGGATAACGCTGGCTTCCTCGACTATCGCATGCCGGTTGCCTCTGACCTGCCGGTGATTGACGCGGTGATGGTCGAAATACCGAATCCGAATCATCCCTATGGGGTGAAGGGCGTCGGCGAAATCCCGCTGATACCGTCCCTGGCGGCGATTGCTAACGCGATTGCCGACGCCACCGGCAAACGCCTCTATGAACTGCCGATGTCGCCGCCCAAAGTGTTGAAAGCGCTGGGCGAATAACTTCGACTGGATCAGGTCATGTTTTTCGGGTTGCTTCACGCGACTCCGACAAAACATGACCTAATCTAGGATCAATATCCCGGAAATGCGCTAGCAGGCCGTTGAAAAAGAGACTGTACTGGGCAGGGTAGCTTGAGTTTGAGCCATCTGTTGATACCGCCGACCCGGTGCGGGTTTAGATTGAGCGCCAGGCCGCCTGGGCCGCCGATTTTGCGTCGGCGATGGCATGGGCGACCTGGCCGCCATGGCCGGAACGGGCCGCGCCGATGGCGTAGAGGCCGGTCTGGTCGGTCTGCATGCCGCTATCGACCAGCAGGCCGCCGTCTTCGTCCCGCCTAGCTTCCGCTGGCGCCAGGGCTGTGCGCGGTGCCAAGCCGATAAAGGGGAAGATGGCCGCGACCGACAAGACATCCTCGTCGCCGTCCTGTTCTTGCAGGCACACGGCGTCGACGCCGTCATCGCCGATGATTTTCCGCACATCGGTATTCCAGCGGAAATGCATATTGCCCAGGTCCGCGGCCTGCCTCACGAACGTCGGCCGGGCCCGTGGTTTGCGTCCGCGCAGGATCATGGTGACGTTGGCGCAAAGCTCGGCCAGATGCAGGGCCTCCTGAAAGGCGCTGTCGCCGCCACCCACCACGGCAACATCCTTGCCTTTGTACAAACCGCCATCGCAGAAGGCGCACTGCGACACACCGCGGCCCGTTAGCCGCTCTTCGCCGTCTACACCCAAGGTCCGCAATTCCGCCCCCGTGGCCAGGATGACCCGCAAAGCGCTGGCGCCATTGCCAGGCAAATTCCAATGGGTGCCCATGGCGGTCAGTTCCTCCACCGCGCCGGGTTGATAGTCGACGCCCGCTTCCAGAGCCTCGCCCAGCATGGTGTTGACCAGATCAGCGCCTGTTGCGCCCTCCTGCCCCGGATGGCCGTGCACCGCACCTACATTGGTGATCAGGCCGCCCAGCAGGCCATCGTCGAACAGGGCCGTTTTCAGGCCGCAGCGGGCTGCTTCCGTGGCCGCCGCCAGGCCGGCGATACCGGCACCAATGACGGCGGCCTGGTGGGTGGTTCTTGGTGCTCTGGCCATCTAACTCTCCATACTGGCTGACCAGCCCTGGGGAAGGTCGACTTTCTTGGCGATGCGGCAACTGGGGAAGCCCCAGGTGGGCATGTAGGCGCATTGGGGTATGGGAATGTCGCCGCCCGCCACAATAACCGTGATGTCCTCGGGCTTTTCCACCGCCGGGACCGAGCCGTTGGCAAGGGCCGCCTTGACCCACCGGGGCGCCTTGGTCTGACTGGCCAAACGCGAAGGGATCCAGGTGTTTTCGAACTCCGCTGCCGGCATATGACTGTTGTCGTGCAAATAGGCTTTTACGTCAGCTTTGGATCTGCCCTCGTCCGCCAACAGCTTCGCCACGTATGGCGCGATGACCACGGCCACGGCGCCCCCATGCAGGCGGGAAAACGACGACGTGGCCGAGGCCATGACGGATGCCAGATCATCCAGGCCGCCGGTGACGTTGACCACGCTTTCGGCCCGCTGCACCACCAGCACGTTGTCGTCCGCCGCGAAACCAAGTTCCTCCCGCAGGCTGTCCCAGGGGTTGAATTCCTCGTCCTCGGCCAGGCACAGGGTGTAGCGTCCCGGCTGGCCCAGACCCGCGAAGGCGACCGCCGCCGGCCAGCCGCCGCCCAGATTGTGCATGATCAAACGCACCGCCCGGCCAATGGCCGCATTGGCCCGCCAGCCCGGGCCCAGGGCGCCGAAGCGGCTGTTCATATGCATGGCCTTGGCGGCCGGACCCGACAGCATCAGCAAGGGCGTGACGTTCTCGTCCGTGGTCTGGACGCCGCGCAGGTTGAACTCCGGTTCGATCAAGGCCTCGGCGGCGGCCAGCACGAAGGGCATATGGCAGTCCTCGCAACCGGCCATGACCGCGTTGATGGCGACCTTTTCCACCGTCACGATGCCTTGCAAGGGTTGCGCCTCGCCCAGCACCATGTTGCGCGGCTGTCCACCGCCGCGCAGCATGGCATCGACCCGGGCCATGGTCGGCGGCACGATAGGCAAGCCATCGGTCCAGCCGCGGCGGTAGAACATCTCGTTCACCTGGCCGTCCGCATTGGGCCCGCGTACCACTTCGACCCGCTGGCGGGGAAAGGCTGCAACCTGGTTCAGCCGGTCCAGCAAGCCTTGCTCGCTGGCCCGGCTGTGCAGGGTATCGTCAATCCATTCGCCCGATGCCCGCTGTCCCGTTGGCAGCAGGATCCATAGAGATTGCTCTTCGCTCACTTAGCCCTGCTCACCCGGCGCCTGCCAGCTTGTTCTTCCAATCGTTGGGCAGACGGATGGCCCGTGCCGTGGGGAAGCCCAGAATGCCGTTGTGGGAGAACACCTGGGCGTTGGTGCGCCCAGGATCGCCACTGACGACAATCTGAATATCCATGGGGTCGCAGACCAGGGGCACCAGACGATCCGGGTCCTTGGACTCGCCATAAAGCTCGTTCGCCTTGCCCAGTTGCGCCAGTTCGAACATGGAGCGGCCACCGGAATAGAAGTTGGTGAATTCGACAATATACTTCTCGAACTTCCAGGCCGGGATGCGGGCGTTTTCGAACAGCCATTGCCGCACGTCCTCCTTGGACCAGCCGGCCTTGGCCATGGTCTCGGCCAGGATTGGCGACAGCACCAGCATTGGCGTATAGCTGCCGTCCGCCATGCCGACGGTGAAGATCAACTGCCAACCGGTCTGGGAGATCAGGGCATCGGCCAGATAGGGCAGCATATCCTCGGGCTTTTGCCCGAACACCGAGGCGATGACGTCGCCGCCGGTCATGCGGGTAATGGTGACCACGTTGTCGCCGCGGGCATGGCCGAAGTCTGCCGCATGGGGCGGCCAGTCGATCTTGGCTAGGGCGTCTTCGTTCTCGGCCAGGACCACGCGCCAGGTATTACCAAAAGTACCCTTGTCATTCTGGTGCAGGATAAAGCCCGCCACGTTGCGTAGATACAACCGCCACCAGCGGCCCACGGTGGTGTTGGCCATGAAGCCGTCACGCAGGGCGCCTTGTTCGTAGTTGAACTCCAGATCCTTGATGATCGGCCCGTTGATGGTGATCAGGGTTTCCGCACCCGGCGTATTACCGGAATGCTCCACGCCATAGCCTGGATCGGCCATGGCCTCGGCCAGGGCGACCAACACCGGCATGTATTGTGGCTTGCAGCCCGCCATGACGCCGTTGACGGCAACGTTCCAGACCGTCGCCTCCCGATTGTCGGGCAGCAGCTTGCCGATTACATGTTCGGGGGGCAGATCGGTAAACTCAAGAAATCGGTCGATCTTGGCCCGCGTCGGCGGCACGATGGGCAGGCCGTCGGACCAGCCGTTTTCATAGAAGAAACGGTTGATCTCGTCGAAACTGCCTTCCATGACCACGTCCTGGGGGCCCGGCTCCGGGATCATCACGGCGGCCGGTTGGGCGGCGGTCAGGTTCTCGATCACCGCCTTGACGGTGACGGAGGTCAGATTATCCCGCAGTTCGTTATCGGATTGCGTATCCACATGGCCCGGCACCTTGGCCATGGGCAGGTTGGGCAGGCCCAGGCCCACGGCGGTGGTCGCACCCTGGCCCAGAAAGCCATCGCAGACCAGTGAGGATGATGGCACGCCGGCGGCTTCGGCAGCAGCTGAGGCCCGCAACACGGCGGGCGTACAGCTGCCTCAACAGCCCATGCCTGAAATTATGGCATCAACCTTGTGTTCGGCCAGCGTGTCGGGCAGATCAGCGATGATCTGGCCTTCCCGCGAGCCGTGAGTGGAGCCGAAGGTGGTGTAGCCGACAAAATTCATGTTCGGATAGGCCGCCGACAGTTCCGCCTCCAGAATGGGGAAGATCTCGTCGCCGCGGAACAGATAGTCCCACATGAAGGCGACGGTCTTGCCTTCCAAGGTTTCTAGGCGCGGCGCCAGGGGCGCGATCTCCACGGTTTTCTCCCCGCGCGGCCAGAGGGCCGAATAGGTTTCCTCGCTCATGCTCACCTCCAATTTCAAATGCTTATGATTAGTGTAGCCTAATTGGGGCGCGGCCCAAAACAGCAAGCGGCAAAATTTTAACCTAACGCCGCGATGCGGCCCCATGGCACCCACGGGCCGCTGACGCTTTTGCTTTGTGAACGAATTTGAGTCACGCTAAATCGGTTCGACGAACTTCGCACGGGGAAGCCCGACTAAGTTCGTCTGGTGAAGTTTCGTCACTTGTATGATTGACTGGAGGTGCATCCCGTGAGCTATGAATTCATTGTCGTTGGCGCCGGCCACAACGGCCTCGCCTGTGCAGCATACCTTGCCAAGGCAGGTGCCAAAGTCCTGGTTGTGGAGCGAAGCGAGCGTGTGGGCGGGGGCTGCCATACCGAGGAAGTCACCCTGCCGGGATTCAAGCACAATATTTGCTCCGTCGTTCATACCCACATCCCCTCCAGTCCGGTCTACCGCGATCTCGAGCTCGAACGACATGGTGTCAGGTACGTCTACCCTGATCATCCGCGCGGTACGATATTCCCCGACCACAAGACCATCGTGATGTATCGCGAGACGGAGCGGACGGCGGCAGAGCTGGCCCGGTTCTCGGAGCGGGACGCGCGGACCTTCATGCAGCTGGTGCGGGACTACGGCGAATTCTTCGAGGCCACGTACCTGCCGTTGATGTATTCGCCACCGTCGCCGCCTTCGGCGCAGACCGCGGAGCTTGAAAAGTCCGAGGAGGGACGGACGCTTCTCCAATGGCAGATGAGTACGCCGGTGCAGCTGCTCGACGAACTGTTCGAGAGCGAGGAAGTGAAGGTCCACTTCCTTAATCGGCTGACCGTGCTGAATGTCGCCCCGGATCAACATGGACTGGGTTGGATCTGCCTGTTCCGCATCCTGCTGGCCGAGGCGCCCATCTGCGTTGGCGGCTCCGGACAGCTGGCGGTGGGGCTGAGAAACGCCCTCGAGGAGAACGGAGGCGCCATCCAAACAGGACTGGGCGTGAGGCAAATTCTCATGCGGGGCGACCGGGCGGTCGGCGTCGAGTTCGAGGACGGGACGCGCGCCGAGGCGGCGAAAGCCGTGATCACCAACGTGGAACCAAAAAAGAGCTTCCTGAAGATGGTGGGAGAGGAGCACCTGCCCGATACCTTTACGACGCGCGTTAAGAACTATCATTCGCGTGGTCGCTCGCTCTTTGCCTTGCACTTGGCGTTGTCGGAGCCGCCCCATTACAAGGCCGCGGCTTATAACCCTTCGGTGGACGTCTCATTCAGTCAGGAAATGTTCGGTGGCAGCATCAGGGAGCAGGTCCGCGCGTACAACGACATCGCTATGGGCAGCCCGCCCCGGCAGGAGATGCTGCAGGTCACGCTACCCACGATATTCGACCCTTCCCAGGCCCCCGAGGGCAAACATTCGGCCGTCGTATGGCAGTACGCACCTTATGACGTGGCGCCTGAGGGACCGGAGGGTTGGCGCAATGTAAGAGAGGAATATGCCGCGCATGTGTTGGATCTCTGGCGCTCGTATGCACCGAATATGACCCAGGACAAGATCTTGGCCATGACCATTCAGGATCCCACGGATACGGTGGAGATCAACGATAACTTTATCAATGGCGTCGAGGTGGTGGGCGATATATCGCCGGACCAGATGGGATTTTTCAGGCCCTTCGCCAATTGGTCCAACTACCGATCGCCGATTGACGGCCTGTATATGTGCGGTGGTTTTTGCCATCCAGGCGGCGGTGTGCACGCCGGCGCCGGGCATAACGCGGCCAGCGTGATCGCCGAGGACTTCTCGCTGAACCGGTGGTGGGGCTGATGCCTCAGCGGGAAGAGAAATTCTCCGTAAACGCCTCACCCGATGACCTGTGGACCTTCATTCGCGATTTTGAAGCCCTGTGCGGCTGTATTCCCGGTGTCGAGCGCATCAAACTGGTGGACGACCTGACTGTCGAGCTGACGGTGAAGGAGAAAATCGGTGTCGTGCCGCTGATCGTGGATTTGGTGGGGCGGATCGAAGCCGAAGACCCACCCAACAGCCTGCATGCCGTCGCAACAGCCGAACATCTGACCATGGAGATCGATGTCGCCTTGCAGGAAACCGCGAACGGGACCGGGATCACCGCCGTGTTCGAGGTCAATGGCGAGGGGCCGCTCAAACCCATCGTCGATCGTTTGTTTGAACGCAGAGCAACCGAGCGGGCCGCCGAATTCGCCGAAATTCTGGTTGAACGCTTCGGCGCCGTTTCGTCGCTCGATACGGCAAGAGAGGAACTGGCGGAACCGCGCCAACAACATGTTCCCGCGCAAGACCGGTCCGGGACCTTTATGCGGTGGCTAAACCAGCTCTGGCACTTCTTTTTTGGGCCGCCCGCGACGCCGGGGGCCTAGCGTGGTTTAGGGCACATTAGAATCCCGAAAAATGCGCGACGTTGGCGATATCCTCGCGCTCGCTGACCAGGGTGTTTTCGATCGCCGTGTCATCCGCATAACCGAGGCACATGCCGGTGACCAGCGCCTGGTCGTCGGGAATGCCAAGGTGGCGGAAAATCGGTTCCTGAAACTGGATCCAGGCGGCCTGGGGACAGGTGTCCAGGCCCATGCCGCGGGCCGCTAGCATCAGGGTTTGAATATACATGCCCGTATCGGCCCAATTGCCCCGGCCCAAATAGGCGTCCGTGGTGACGAAAATGCCGACTGGCGCATCGAAAAACTGGAAGTTCCGCGCCCCTTGCCTGGCACTCCCCTCGCGGTCGCCCTTTTCAATGCCCAGCAGGCCGTACAGGCCCCAGCCAACACCACGACGGCGGTCGCGGTGCACGTCGTTCCAGACCGGCGGGTAATAGTCATAGTCCTCGTATTTCGCTGCCTTGCCCTCCGCCGCCAGGGCCAGGACATCATCAATGATCGCCTGGCGGACCTCGCCGGCGCAGATATAGACGTGCCAGGGCTGGGTGTTGGTGCCGCTGGGCGCGCGTTGGGAGATTTCCAGAATTTGCTCAATCATCTCCTTCGATACCGGTTGATCGGTAAAGGCGCGGATTGATTTGCGGGATTTAATAGCGTCAAAAACGTCCATTTCTGCCTCGTGACTTCATGGTTTAGACCGCTTCGGCGATGAACACCGGGATCTTGCGGTCTGTTTTTTCCTGATACTCGATATAGGGCGGAAACACCGCCGCGCTGGCATCCCACAGACGCTGGCGTTCCGGGTCTTCCGTGACCTCGCGGACGCGCATTTTGAAAACCTCGGTCTTGTCGCGGATCTCCACATCGCCGTTGGCCCGCAGGTTGTAGACCCAGACGGGGTTCTTCTCCCGCCCGCCGTAAGAGCCGACCAGGACATAGGCGCCATCGACTTCCACCCGCATCAGGGGGATTTTCCGGATGCCGCCCGTTTTGTTGCCCATGTGGGTAACGATGATGCAGGGCATGCCGGTATCACGCAAAGTGGAACCTTCGGTGCCGCCGCTGCCTTCGTACAGTTCGACTTGTTCGCGGACCCAATCCAAGGTGGGTGGAATATAGTCAGCCATGGGATTTCCTATCTGTTTGGGTAGCTTGGTGCATTGATGATAGCATCATAGCGACGGAGCATCGGTGATTTTTACGCTAATTGGGAGACAGTAAATTGAACGACGCAGCTGAAGCGAGCGCCCTGCCCAACGAAGACGCATTGAAAGCGGCGGGCAGCGAGCATCTGTTTATCCATGCCTCACCCTACCGCGCCCTGGCCAATGACACGGGCAAGCGTATTCTGGTGGAAGGCGATGGCGCCATTGTTAAGGATATCGAGGGCAAGGAATATATCGACGGGCTGGCGGGCCTGTGGCTGGTCAATGCCGGCCATGGCCGTCAGGAAATCGCCGACGCCTATGCTAGGCAGGCCGGCACCCTGGCCTATGCCAGCTCTACCCAGGCGACGTCTATTCCGGCCATTGAACTGGCGACCAGGCTTGCGGAATTGACGCCGGGGGATCAGGCTACCGCGTTTTTCTGCTCGGGCGGCTCGGAAGCGGTTGAAAGCGCCATCAAGATCGCGCGGCAGTTTCACTATTTCAATGGCGAGCCCAAGCGTTCCAAGATCATTGGCCGGCGGGGCTCCTACCACGGCGCCACATACGGCGCCATGAGCGTCAGCGGCACCCGGCCCATGAGCGAGCCCTATCACAGCCCCTTCATGCATGGCGTGCTGCATGCCTCCCCACCATATTGCTACCGCTGCGATTTCCGTCACAGCTTTCCCGGCTGCGACCTGCTCTGCGCCGATCAGATCGAACAGATGATCAATTACGAAAACCCGAAGACCGTGGCCGCCGTGATCGCCGAGCCGATCTCCGCCTCGGGTGGGATCGTGATACCTCCCGACGGTTACTGGGCCCGCCTGCGCGAAATCTGCGACCGCCATGGTATTCTGTTGATCACCGATGAAGTGATCAACGGTTTTGGCCGCACCGGGCGTATGTTCGCCTCGGAGCATTGGGATCTGGTCGGCGATATCATGACCGTGGCCAAGGGTCTGGCCAGCGGCTATGCCCCGATCGGCGCCGTGATGTGCCGCCCCCATGTGGTGGAAGCCTTCGAAGGCGATAACAAGCTGTCGCATCTGCTGACCTACGGCGGCCATGCCGCCGCCTGCGCCGCCGCACTCAAGAACCTGGAAATTTTCGAACGCGAGGGCCTGGTGGCGAATTCCCAGGCCATGGGCGCCCGCCTGAAACAGGGGCTCGAGGGCTTGTCCCATCACCCCACGGTTGGCGAAGTGCGGGGCCTTGGCCTGTTGGCGGGCCTGGAGTTAGTCAGGGACCGGGACAGCAAGGAAAAATTCGCCGAGGACGGCGCGGAGCTGAAGACATTTGGTGAGGGGCTGGCGCAACGGGGCCTTCTAACCCGCGTGGCCAGCACTCTGCCGTTGTCTCCACCATTGTGCATCACCGCCGAACAGGTCGACCAGGTTGTCGCTATTATTGACGACAGCCTGACCGAGATGGAAGCGGCCCACGGCCTCGCTTAATCGCGCTTGGCGGCCTCGATGGCACGCCAGACGCGCTGGGGCGTTGCCGGCATGTCCACATCCTTGACGCCGAATTCGGACAGGGCATCGACGATGGCATTGATCAACAGGCCTAGCGCGGGCGTCGTGCCGCCCTCGCCGCCTGGCCGAATGCCGTGGGGGTGAGAGCTGGCTGGGACTTCCATGATCACCGTCTTGATGAACGGCATGGTATCGGCACGCGGCATGGCATAGTCCTGGAATGAACCGCTGAGAAGCTGCGCGCTGTCCGGGTCGTAGTGGATTTCCTCCAACAGGGCCTGTCCCAAACCCTGCATCACCGCGCCATGGGCCTGGCCGTGCAGGATCAGCGGATTGACCGCCCGCCCGACGTCGTCGACGCCGGTCCAGGCGGCGATTGCCACCTGCCCGGTGTCCGGGTCGACCTCAACCTCGCAGACATGGGTGCCGTAGGGATAGCCGCCGGCGCGGTTGGTGATGTCACTGGCGCTTTCCAACCCACCAGCCGTATGCGCGGCCTGCCATAAATCCATGCTGCCCCCGCCTGGCGCGGTGAAGGCGCCGTCCGCGAAAATGATGTCGCCCTCCGCCGCCTGCAACACTTGCGCCGCGATGGCCTTGCCCTTGGCCAGCAGTTCCTCCACCGCCTCACCCAGCGCGATGGAGACCAGCCGCATGGAACGGCCCGAATGGGAGCCGCCGCCGACCGAGACCCGGTCGGTGTCGTTGGTGATGTAGCGGACCTTTTCGAACGGCACTTGCAGCCATTCGCAAACCAGTTGCGGGAAGCTGGTTTCATGGCCCTGGCCGCTGCTCATGGTGCCGACCACCAGCTCGATGCAGCCATCGTCGCAGACCGTCAGCTCGGCGCGCTCGCGCGGGATGCCCGAGGTGATCTCGATATAGTTGGCAACGCCGATGCCCCGGCACAGCCCCCGCGCGGCGGAATCCGCCCGGCGGCCGGGGAAGCCGTCCCAGTCGGCCTCGGCCAAGGCCCGGTCCATGGCCGTCAGATAATCGCCGCTGTCGTAGGTGGCGCCGACGCCGTTGGTATAGGGCATGGCATCGGCGGGGATCAGGTTGCGGCGGCGTAGTTCGACCCGGTCAAAGCCGCAGCTATCGGCGGCCAGTTCAATCAGCCGTTCGATCATGTAGATCGCTTCCGGACGACCGGCGCTGCGATAGACCGCCGTTGGCGCCGTGTTGGTCAGCACCGCATGGCCGTGAAAATGCACGGCGGGAATGTCATAGACGCTCTGCATCATCGACAGGCCCTTGCGCAAGGGCCAGAAGAAAACCGTGTAGGCGCCCAGGTTCATGGTGTTAACGCCGCGCAGGCCCAGGAAATTGCCTTCCGCGTCCAGAGCCAGTTCGGCCTTTGAGGTCAGATCGCGGGCCTGGTAGTCGGAGAGGAAACATTCCGACCGGCTGGCGGTCCATTTGACCGGGCGCCCGACGCGCTTGGCGGCCCAGGGCAGCAGGGCGTATTCGGGGAAAAAAGCATTCCGGGTGCCGAAGTTGCCGCCCATGTCGCCAAAGACACAGCGTATATTCTCCTCTCGCACGCCCAGGGTCGCGGCCAGCCGGTCGCGGCTGCGTACCACGCCGGCGCCCGAACCCGTGCGCAGGGTATAGCGTTCGTCGCCTGGATCATATTCACCGACCACGGCGCGCGGTTCCATGGGGCTGCCGGTGACCCGGTGGATCCAGCCGTCAAACTCGACAACATGCGCCGCCGCCGCGAAGGCGCGGTCCGTCGCCTCCCTGTCGCCGACCTCGCAGGTCAGGGCCAGGTTTTCCGTGCAGCCCGGCCAAACCTGTGCCGCGCCGGGCGCCATGGCGTCGCGGGCATGAACGATGGCTGGCAGTTCTTCGTAATCGATCTCGACCAATTCGGCAGCATCGGCGGCGGCGGCGGCTGTCTCCGCAACCACCATGGCCACGGCTTCGCCAACATAGCGCGCGGTGTCGAGAGGAAGAGCATTGTTCTCGGTCACGAAGACCTCGAACCCCTCCGGCAGGCGCAGAGTGGCATCCGGCGGTCCGACCCAATCGGGATTATGCGGTATGGGCCCCAGGCCATCGGCGGCGGCATCGGCGCCGGTCAACACGGCAAGGACGCCTGGCAGGGCCATGGCGCCGGTAATATCGATGGAACGGATTCTGGCGTGTGCCAGGGGCGAACGCACCATGGCGGCATGGCAGAGCCCCTCTGGCGAAATGTCGCTCGAGAACCGTCCCTGGCCCGTAAGCAGCCGGCGGTCCTCCACCCTGGCAAGCGGCGCGCCGATACCATTCGCGCGGTTCGAACTCTGAACGGGCACTCTGTTACGTCCTTTCGCTAGCCGCCGACGGCATCGCCAACGCGACTGCCGTGATAGGTCGCGCCACCGGGCGTGGTGACGCTTACCTTTGCCTCTCCGCCATCCCACTGAAAGGCGATGATGGACGGCCACACCTTCCAGCGAAACTTGCCGTCGGCGCAATAGTGCAGAGGAACCTTGTAGGGTGGGAAAACCTCGCCGCTGGTATCGTCCTGGCCATCGGTATAGAGGACGCCATCCTCGAAAAATACATCCAGGGTATTGACGGCGGCCAGGAAGCCCAGGATCACATAGCGGCCGCTGAAGCCGGCCAAATCATCGTCCGTATAGTCCGCCGGTGGGGAATAGAGGTAGCTGGGAATTTCGACCTCGCCCGTGGCCAGCGTGCGGTGGAATAGCAGGCAGTCCCAGGCGTCGCCCGTACAGACCGGCTGATAGCGCAGGTTGGTGCGGTCCGGGCGCTCGACGGCGAGCCAGTCCGCGACGGGGCCGCTGCCGGGCGCCTTGCGCAGATCCAGGAAATAGCAATCGTGGTCGACCTTGGCAAAGGCCACCTGGTTACAGTCGGGCCGGGGTAGTTCGCCCTTTAGCGAGCGTTCCGAGGTGGTGCCGATAAACAGCGTATCCTCGCGGCCAAACCGCGAGGCATAATAGGAACCCATGGAGGTGGCCTTTTGCACCCGCACGGGATGCAGCTGCAAATGCGTATTGTGGGCGCCCAGCACCATGCCGGCATCCGCACCCTCGCGCCCTCTGATCCAGTTCAGCGATTCCGCCATGGAGACATCGCGCACATTCCATAATTGGCGCACGCCGATATCGAAATCCGCCTCGGTCTGGGCTAGGGCCAGGAAGACATCGCGCATGATCTGGGCGCAGCGCAGGCCCCAGTCATAATCGTCATGGGATGTTGCGGCGGTATAGACGATGCGCGCCTGCTCGATCCGGCTGACCACCAGGGAGGCCGCGCCGATCAGGTCCTGGAACCTGGCGGGCGCCACTTCCGTACGGCTCTGCAGGGTGATCTCTTCCACCGCCGTTTCGAAAATTCGTGCGATATCGTCGGCCAGGCCCTGATCGACCTTGCCGGCGAAGTCGTGCACCGCGCGATAGGCGAACCGGGCATGGCCCCAGTTGCCGGTGCCGTCCATGCTGTAGAAGCGCAGCTCCCGCTGCCGGCCGGGATCGGCGTTCCAATCCCGCATCCAGCGTATCAGCTCGTTCATCTCGGCCCAGACGCCCCAGACGTTGTTGATGCAGGGGGCGATGTCGTCCCAGTCATCATCGGCGCCGGCGACATAGTCATGCACCCGGCGGCCTTCGACCAGACCGGCCTCGAGCACGAAGGTGGTGAAACCATGTTCCAGCGCCAGGTATTTGAACAACCTGGCCCGCCAACGGTTCCATTCCCGCAGATAATGGGCACTTTCGCCCACGGCGATGATCCGCTTGCGGCCAATTACCTCGGCCATGAAGGCAAGATCATCGTAGCTGTCGTCATGGCGGGGAATGGACAGGGGAACCGCCTGCGCCCGGGCCCAGGCGACGAAGGCCTCGTCGGATGGCTGTTGCTCGGTTGACTGTTCTGACTCGGCCATGATGTTTCCGCCTAGTTCTTTTTTGTTTTCCCAAAGATGCTAGCGAATTGAGCGGGGCAAAGCCATATGCGACTGAAGGGGTCCGCGTTGCAGATCCGCCGTGCCGTATCAATCGGGGACGCCAAGTTCTCGCAGGGCGTCGATTTCCATACTGATGTTTTCCTGATCGTGATGACGCAAGGCATCACGGACAAGGGCTTGCGAGAAATCAGGGATTTGGGCGTAGACATCGTCGAGCGCCAACTGCGCCTCCTCCCTGCGGCCGTGATGGAACAAGCATACGCAATAACAAACGAACGCCCAACTGGTGGGATTGGGGGTGTGCATTGACCGGTATGCGGTCTCGACGGCCTCGTCGTAACGGCGCAGATGGAGAAGCGCATAGGCGCGCATGGTCAACACCATGCAAATGTCAACGTCACGAGGACTAAGCCGGATAAATTCGTCGGTGTCGGCGATAACATCTTCGTATTGACCGGCGGCATCCCTGGCCTGGCCCAGCAAGAGATAGGCCAGCGCAAGGTTCGGGTTGAGTTTTATCGCATCCTGAAGTTTGGCGATGCCGATTTGATGTTCGCTGTCGTAACTGTGCACGGTGCCATCCGCCAGGACGCAGAGCGGATCACGCGGACTTAGACGCAACGCGGTTTGTACTTTATCGCGCGCCTCGCGGATCAACCCATCCCGGTCCTCCGGCTGTCCGTTCAACGCATATTGTGTTCTGGCCAGCGCGGCCATTGCCCAGGCGAGCGCGAAACCTGGGTCCAGTTGCGTGGCCTGATCGAAGGCCTCGATGGACGAGACAAAATCCGCCGGCCCCGAGCGATGGTATGCCGCCAAGGCTTTTTGATAGAGGTCCCAGGCGTCGAACTCCGCCGGTGATTTGCGACGCGACCGCTCGATTTCGAACTGATCAATTTCCGGTGCGATGGCGGCAATGATGGCGCCGGTAACTTCATCCTGAACAGCAAAGATATCGGACACATCCCGATCAAAGCGTTCCGCCCAGATATGGTTGCCACTATCGGCGTCAATCAATTGTGCGGTTACCCGGATGCGGTCGCCTACCTTTCGAATGCTTCCTTCCAGAACGTAACGGACGGCCAATGTTTCAGCCACCTGCTTCACGTCAATCGATTGCCCCTTAAAGCTGAACGTTGAATTGCGGGCAATTACCAGTAGCGAGCCAAATCGGGAGAGACCGGTAATAATATCTTCCGCCATGCCGTCGGCGAAGAATTCCTGTTCGGGGTCGCCCGACATATTGTCGAACGGCAGTACGGCGATAGACGGTTTATCGGGGATCGGCAGTGGCTTGTCACTGATTGGCTCTGCCGTCACCTCGCCATTGCCCGACCATCGCCAGACCCGCACAGGCCGAGCGATGTTTTTCAGTTTCTGGTCGCCGCCATCGACGAACCTGGCTTTGATACGGCGGTCAACACTGTCATGCGCATTGCTTGAAATCGTCACGCCGTCGGCTTCGCCAATCTCCTGAAGCCGGGCCGCAATATTGACACCCTCGCCAAATATATCGTCACCCTCGACGATGACATCACCAAGATGAACACCGATCCGGAAGCGAATCGTCTCATCTTGCGAAGCATCGGCATTGCGCTCAATCATGCCTTTCTGAACCGCGACAACGCATTCGACGGCAGCGACAACCGATGGAAATTCCAGCAATAAGCCATCGCCCGTCGTCTTCACGATGCGTCCACCGTGTTTTTCAATTAATTTGTCGATCAGTTCTGCGCGGTGCGCTTTCAAGCGCTGCAGCGTACCGGTTTCGTCCACGCCCATCAGGCGCGAATATCCGACGACATCAGCGGACACGATCGCCGCCAGTTTGCGCTGAGTTCCCCTGCTCATGGAGCAGAGTGTAGTGGCCCGCCAGAAAGAAATCCATGCGTGGGTTGGTGTCTGGTGTCTCCCAATTCGCAGGCGGTTGCCGTGATGTCGGGTTGATCGAAATGATCACGGGGTTGCGTTAACGCTGAATTTGCGGAAGCTAGGGAGATCTACTCACCCGTGCGCAACGATCAAGAGCGATTAGTAGCGTTGATGGCGGAAAAATCGGAAAAGCAGTCTAAATCCACTGACGATCAGGCGCACGCTCCGCACAGTGCCGATGATTGGGAAGTGCTTTTCGAAGATCCCGAAAATGGTTTGCTCGCCATGATCGGGCAAGCCCATAGCGTGGACGCCTTGGCGCGCGGCACCCGTTTGGCGTTGAAGCAACTGCTGGTCCATGCGGATGAGCAAGAGCGGCTGGCGGACTACGAGCAGCGTTTGGCGGCCATTATCGACGCCGATGCGCAAGCGGACGATATCGAGCCGATCCGCTTGCGGGTCCTGGCGCTGCTGCGGCAATTGAAGGAAGAAGGCAAGCAGGCGGCAGCCGCGCCAAAAGGGGCAGAACAGGCAAGCAAGGCAAAAAGGGCTCGCCGCGCGCGGCGTAAGACTGCCGAGAGGCGCGAGGGCTCTTCCCGGCTGCTGCGGCTGCTGGGTCTGGATGGGCTGCGGTTCTCGCAGGTCAACAAGATCGGCATCATCGTCACTTCCACTCTGTTATTGCTGGCGATCGTCGTGCTTGCGGTCTATTTGCGGGCACCGAATATGCCGGCGAAAGAGCGCGAGGCCGCCGCCGCGTTGCTGTTGGCCCACGGCGAAAGCGCCAGGCCCGAGGAGAGCTGGGAAATCGACGCAAGCCAACTCGATGCAGGTGACAATTTCACGCTTACCTTTCAGCTTTCGAATGAACGGCACATATCCCTGATCCGTTCGTTGAGCGCCATGAAGCGCACCGAGATCGCCGCCGATCTTTGTCCGAGAGATCGCGGACTATTGGACAAAGTTGCGGCCTATAAGAGACTGATCAGGATAGAGATAAAGGCAGGCGGAAAAGTTCTGACGGCTGCCTCTTGCCCATTATGACGTGAGAGCGTTCAGAAACCGGCAATCTTTCGTCCATGCCGATTGCGTTGCATGGCGAACATTCGCCCGCTACTCTGCCAATATCATAGAGCGCTAATGGGAGCTCCAAATTGAGTGACAAACCGATTTTCAAGAAAAAGACGTTTGCGGCCAACCAAGTGATCTTTGACGAACGCTCACCAGCGGACTGCGTTTATATTTTGAGTAGTGGCGCGGTGGAAATTCGCGTTGGTACGCTTAGCGACAATCCCAGCAGATTGACGACGATAAGGGTTGGCGACGTGTTTGGCGAACTGGCCTTGTTGGAGGACCGCCCGCATCGCGCGGAGGCTATTGCCACCGAGCCCACCGAGGTCCTGGAGATACCGCGCAAGGAGTTTCTTGACCGCCTGAACGCGGCGGACCCGGTCATGAAAACGGTGGTCAATCACCTGGTTCGGCGGCTGCAACAGATGACGGATGATTTGGAAGTGCGTGCTTAGGCCATAAATGGTGAGGCCTTAGATCGAAACCGCGCCGGTCTCGGTGGCCTCGAGCTTAAAGGCAGCGGCCATCAGGGCCTTGGTGTAATCGGTTTGCGGGTCGTCAAAGATTTGTTGCGCCGCGCCCTGTTCCATCACCTTGCCGTCGCGCAGGACGATGACCTCGTCCGCCAGGGCCCGGACAACCTTCAGATCATGGGAGATGAACAGATAGGCCAGGCGGTGACGCTGTTGCAGATCGCGCAACAGATCGACGATTTGCGCCTGTACGGAAACATCCAGAGCCGAGGTCGGCTCGTCCAGCACCACGAAGCGCGGCTGCAGGACCATGGCGCGGGCGATGGCCACGCGCTGGCGCTGGCCGCCGGAAAATTCGTGGGGGAAGCGGTCCATGGCGCCTGGCTCCAGGCCGACCTCCCGCAGCGTGTTGGCGATCAGTTCGCGCCGTTCGTCATAGCCGCCGCCTTCGCCGTGGACCAGCAGGCCTTCCTCGATAATCTGGGCGATGGACATGCGCGGGCTTAATGACGAGAACGGATCCTGGAATACGACTTGCATCTGCCTTCGCAACGGCCGCAGAACCTTGCCGCCAAGATCTTCGATGCGCTGGCCATCGAAGCTGATGGCGCCCTGGCTGGAGATCAGGCGCAGCAGCGCCAGGCCCAGGGTGGTCTTGCCCGAGCCGCTTTCCCCTACCACGCCTACGGTATGGCCCTCGCGGACCTCCAGGCTGATCTCGTCCACGGCGCGCACGTGATCGACGGTGCGGCGAAAGACCCCTGCCTTGATAGGGAACCAGACCTTCAGATTTTCCGCCGTGACCACAGTGGCGGCATCGGCGGGGGGAGAGGCCGGTTTGCCCTTGGGCTCGGCCGACAACAGATGCAGTGTGTAATCATGTTGCGGGTGATCGAAGATGTCTGCAACTGGTGCCTGCTCGACGATCTCGCCGCCCGTCATCACCGCGACCCGGTCGGCCATGTGTCGGACCACGCCCAGATCGTGGGTAATCAGGATCATCGCCATGCCCAGCTTGGCCTGCAGCTCCTTCAACAGGGCCAGGATCTGCGCCTGAATGGTTACATCAAGGGCCGTGGTGGGTTCATCGGCGATCAGGATCTCCGGCTCATTGGCCAAGGCCATGGCAATCATAACCCGTTGGCGCTGCCCGCCCGATAGCTGATGGGGATAGGCGCCCAGGCGTTTCTCCGGCTCCTGAATGCCAACCAGATGCAACAGTTCCAGGATTCGTTCGCGGACCTGGGCGGGGTTCATCTTTTTGTGCAGGGCCAGCACCTCGCCGACCTGCTGTTCGACCACATGCAGGGGGTTGAGCGCCGTCATGGGTTCTTGAAAAATCATCGAGATGTTGTTGCCCCGCGCCACGTGCAGCGTCTCTTTATCGGCACCAAGCAATTCCGTGTCCCGGTATTTGATGGAGCCCGAGGGATGGCTGGCCGTGGGGTAGGGCAGCAGTTGCAGGATCGATAGCGCGGTCACGGACTTGCCCGAGCCGCTCTCGCCGACGATGGCCAGGGTTTCGCCGGCGTGCAGATCGAAGGAGACATTTTTGACCGCGTGGCTCTGTCCGCCTTCGACCTGGAAGTCGACGGATAGGTCTTTCACCTCAAGCAATTTCTCGCTCATGATGTCGCCTCCGCCGCCGCCTCTGCCACAACGGGCCCCGCCGCCGCGCCCTTGCGGGGATCAAAGGCGTCGCGCACCGCCTCGAAAATAAAAATCAGCAAGGTCAGCATGATCGACAGCATGACAAAGGCGGTAATGCCCAGCCAAGGCGCCTGCAGGTTGGCCTTGCCCTGCTGCAACATCTCGCCCAACGATGGCGAACCTGGCGGCAGCCCGAAGCCGAGAAAATCCAGGGCCGTCAAAGTGGTGATGGAGCCCGAGAGGATGAACGGCAGGAAGGTCAGCGAGGCCACCATGGCATTGGGCAATACGTGGCGGTACATGATCATGCCATCCGACAGTCCCAGGGCGCGGGCCGCCCGGACATAGTCGAAATTGCGGGCGCGGAGGAATTCCGCGCGGACGACGCCAACCAGGCTCATCCAGGAAAAGATCAACATGATGCCCAGCAGCCACCAGAAATTCGGCTCCACGAACGAGGCCAGGATAATCAACAGATACAAGGTGGGCAGGCCAGACCAGACCTCGATAAAGCGCTGGAACAGCAGATCGGTCCAGCCGCCGAAGTAGCCCTGAATGGCACCGGCCATGACGCCGATAATGGACGAGAATATCGTCAGCACCAGGCCGAACAGCACGGATATGCGGAAGCCATAGATCAGCCGCGCCACCACGTCACGGCCCTGATCGTCGGTGCCCAGCCAGTTATCGGCAGAGGGCGGCGCCGGTGCGGGGACGGGCAGGTCATAGTTGATGGTGCGATAGCTGTAGCGGATGGGCGGCCAGAGGATCCAGCCGCCGGCTTCCGTGATCAACTCGGTGACGAACGGATCGCGGTAATCGGCCTCGGTCTCGAACTCGCCGCCAAAGGTGGTCTCGGCATAAGTGAAAATGACCGGGCTGTAGATTTCGCCCTTGAAGCCGATAAGCAATGGCTTGTCGTTGGCGATGACCTCGGCGAACAGGGCCAGGACGAAAAGGCCCAGGAATATCCACAATGACCAATAACCCCGCTTGTTGGCCCTGAAATTCCGCAGGCGCCGCCGGGTGATTGGCGTGATGCGCCGGCCCATGAATTTGTCCTGTTGCGCAATGTCAGACATCGCGGCTCTCGAAATCGATGCGCGGATCGATGATCATGTACATCAGATCGCCGATCAGATTCAGGATCAGCCCCATCAAGGTGAAGACATACAAGGTGCCCAGGACCACCGGATAATCCCGGTTCAAGGCCGCCTCGAAACCCAGCAGGCCCAGGCCGTCCAGGGAAAAGATCACCTCGATCAACAGAGAGCCTGTAAACAGCACCCCGATAAAGGCGGAGGGGAAACCCGCCACCACGATCAGCATGGCGTTGCGGAAGACATGGCCGTACAAAACCCTGCCCTCGCTCAAGCCCTTGGCCCGCGCCGTGACCACGTAATGTTTGTTGATCTCATCCAGGAACGAATTCTTGGTCAGCATGGTCAGGGTGGCGAAACCGCCAATGGCCATGGCGGTGATGGGCAGGACCATGTGCCAGAAGTAATCGGCGATCCGTGCCGGCCAGGACATGTCATCCCAACCTTCCGAAGTCAGGCCGCGCAGGGGAAAGATGTCCCAGAACGACCCACCCGCGAACAGCACGATCAACAACACCGCGAACAGGAAACCGGGTATGGCATAGCCGACGATAATGACGGTCGAGGTCCAGACATCAAAACAGCTACCGTCGCGCACCGCCTTGGCAATTCCCAGCGGTATGCAGATAAGATAGGTCAGCAGGGTGGTCCAGATACCCAGCGAGATGGAGACCGGCATCTTGTCCACCACCAAGCCAATGACCGGCTGGTCGCGGAAGAAACTCTCGCCGAAATCAAACTGAATGTAGTTCCAGACCAGCAGGCCGAAACGTTCATGGGCTGGTTTGTCCAGGCCGAACTGCTTTTCCAGATCCTTGATCAGTTCCGGGTCCAACCCCTGGGCACCCCGGTATTTGGAGCTGATGGCGGCGTCGGCGCCCTGGCTGGCCATCTGTTGTTCGCGGTTGACCTCCGCCCCGCCGCCGCCCGAGACCCGCGACGTCGCCTCCACCGCCGTGCCGGTCAATTGCGCGATGACCTGCTCCACCGGGCCGCCGGGCAGGAATTGCAATACGATGAAGTTCAACAGCATGATGCCGAACAACGTCGGGATCATCAGCAGCAGGCGTCTGATGATATAGGCGATCATGCTCTTACTCGCGCCCCAGCTTGGCGGCTTTCGCCTTGTCCCACCACCAGGTGTCGAGCACGCCGCGGGCATATTTCGGTTTGATGGCCGGGCGTCCGAACAGGTCCCAATAGGCGACGGTGTGGGATGCCTTGAACCATTGCGGCACCAGATTGTGGCTCCACATGATGACCCGGTCCAGGGCGTGGGTGGCATGGCGCAGCTCGTCGCGGTTGCCGGCCTTGATGATCTTCTCGATCAGATCATCCACCGCCGGGCTTTTCAGGCCGGTGTAGTTGCGCCCGCCGGTCATGTCGGCGGTCTTGGAGCTCCACGCGCTACGCAGGCCCAGGCCCGGCGTCAGGGAGGATGAGTTGCGGAAGGTGGTGATGTCGAAATCAAATTCCTGGATGCGGCGTTGATACTGCGCTGGTTCCACCAGGCGAAAACGCGCGGTGATGCCCAGTTTCTCCAGATTGCGGATATAGGGCATGACGATACGTTCGAACGCCTTGCCGTACGATAGGAACTCTATCTCGAAGGCCTTGCCGGCACCGTTGAGCAGCTTGCCGTTCGTTACCTTCCAGCCCGCAGCGCTCAACAGCTTTTTGGCCTGGCGTAGCTGGCCGCGGATATTGCCCGTACCCTTGGTCTTGGGCGCGCGGTAAACTTGGCCGAAGACCTCATTGGGCAGTTCCTTGCGCCAGGGTTCCAGCAGGGCCAGCTCCGCGCCCGTGGGCGCGCCGGCGGCCTCCATGTCGGAGTTTTGAAAAATACTGTAGGTGCGCCGGTACAGGCCATAGAACAGGTTCTTGTTGGTCCATTCGAAATCGAATACCAGGCCGATCGCCTGACGAACGCGGCGGTCGGCGAATTTAGCGCGGCGGGTGTTGAGGAAAAAGGCCTGGAAGCCCGACGGGTTATGATCGGGCAGGACTTCCTTGATCAAGCGGCCGTCTTTTACCGCTGGTACACCGTCATACTTCGTGGCCCAGTTGCGCGAGGTGAAGTCCTCGCGAAAATCGATCTTGCCTGCGAACAGGGATTGCAAGGCGATATCCCGGTCCCGGTAATAGTCCCAGGTGATGCGCCGGAAATTATTGCGGCCCCGATAGACGGCCAGGTCCTTGCCCCAATGATCGTCCACCAGCACATAGGTGATGGAACGGCCCGGATCGACCTTTTCCACCCGGTAGGGCCCGCTGCCCATGGGCGCTGTCATGGTGGTTTTGGTAAAATCATGATCCTGATACCAGGCCTTTGAAAGTACTGGCATGGCGGCCACGGTGGCGGGCAGATCGCGGGTCAGGACGCCTTTGGCGAAGTTGAAGCGAACCTTGCGCGGGCCCAGTATCTCCGTCCCGGTAATATCCTTGAACAGGACGCGGTAGACCGGATGGCCCTTGCTTTTGAGGATATCGAAGGAAAATGCCACATCCTCGGCGCTGATGGCTTTGCCATCGTGCCAGCGCGCCTCCTCCCGCAGGGTGAAGGTGATGGATTGGCGGTCATCGGGGATTTCCACGCCGCCGGCGATCAGGCCGTAGTAGGAATCTTCTTCGTCGCCCGAACCGGTCATCAGTGTTTCGAAAGTCAGCAGACGGCCATCGACGCCGAAGGGATTACTGCCCGCCGCCCAATGGCCCTTGAGAATGAAGGGGTTCAGGCTGTCGAAATTTCCGTTGTACCAAAGGCGCAGGCGTCCGGTTTTCGGCGCGTCCGGATTGACGTAGTCGAAGTGCCGGAAGTCAGGGCCGTACTTCAAGCTGCCCAGTACGGCAAAGCCATGGTTGGGCTCCGCCGCCGCGCCGACATTCCAGGCAAGGACCAAGAGCAACACCAGCCGGGCCAAGCTTTTGATGGGGCGAATCATGAGGCGAATGATAGCAGATTACTCGCCGCCCTTTAGGGCACTTTTCAACGCCTTGTCCCGGGCCGCATCCAGCCACCAGGTATCGGGAAAGCCCAGGCTGTATTTGGCCTGCACCCTTGGCCGGGAAAAGCGGTCCCAATAGGCGATGCGGTAGCTGTTGATATGCCAGTTGGGGATGACGAAATGGTTCCACAACAAAACCCGGTCCAGGGCCCGTGTGGCGGCGACCAGTTCGGCCCGGCTGTTGGCGAAGATGATATGGTCGATCAGCTTGTCGATGGCCGCATCCTTGATGCCGATATAGTTGCGGCTGCCAGGCCGGTCGGCGGCGGCGGAGCCCCAAAAGCCGCGCTGTTCGTTGCCTGGCGACAGCGACTGGCCCCAGCCGCCGACGATCACGTCATAGTCGAAGTCCCGCAGCCGGTTGACGTATTGCGAGGTGTCGACGACCCGCACCTTGACCGTGATGCCCAGGCGCTGCATGGCCTTTTGCATGGGCGCGACGATGCGTTGGAAACCCTGGTTGACCAGCAGGAATTCAATTTCCATGGTCTTGCCGGTTTTTCCATTGGTCAGCTTGCCGTCCTTGACCTTCCAGCCGGCGCTGTCCAGAAGGCGCTTGGCCTGGCGGAGGAGGCGCCGGGATTTGCCAGAACCGTCGGTATTTGGTGCGGCGTAGGCCTTGGTGAAGACTTCGTCGGGGATCTGGCCCTTCAAGGGTTCGAGAAACTTCAGCTCCGCTGGGCTGGGTAGGCCCTGGGCGGCCAGTTCCGAATTGGAAAAATAGCTTTGTGTTCGGGTGTATTGGCCAAAAAACAAATTCTTATTGGCCCATTCGAAATCAAAGGTCAGGGCTAACGCCTGGCGCACCCGGCGGTCCTGGTATTGGGGCCGGCGGATATTGAAGGCGAAGGACTGCATCCCCGTGGGGTTGCCGTTTTTCAGGGTCTCCTTGATCACCTGGCCTTTTTTCAGGGCTGGAAACTTGTACTGCGTGGCCCAAACCTTGGCCGTGTTCTCCTGGCGGAAATCAAAGGCCCTGGCCTTGAAGGCCTCCAGCGCCACGGTCGGGTCCCGGTAATATTCAAAGCGCAGGGTATCGAAATTGTAGCGGCCCTTGTTGACGGCCAGATCCTTGCCCCAATAATCCGCCACCCGCTCGTAGGTAATGCTGCGGCCCGGATCGACCTTGCCGACCCGATAGGGCCCGCTGCCTAAGGGTGGCTCCAGGGTGGTCGCCTCGAAATTCTTGTCCTGCCAGTAATGTTTCGGCAGCACCGGCAATTGGCCGACGATCAGAGGCAGTTCGCGGTTCTTGCGGCCCTTGAAAGTGAATTTGACCTTGTGCGGTGTCAGCGCCTCGGCCTTGTCCACGTTGGCATAATAAAACCGGTAAAATGGCGCGCCCTTTGATTTCAACAATTCGAGGCTGAAGGCGACATCGTCGGCGGTGATGGGCTTGCCGTCATGCCAACGGGCCTGTGGGCGAAGATTGAAGGTGACCGAGGACAGATCGTCCGCCACCGCGACGCTTTCTACCAGCAGGCCATATTCGGCGAAGGCCTCGTCGCGGGAGGATTCCAGCAAGGTGTCGTATATCAGGCTCAAGCCCGCCGCCGAACTGCCCTTGATGGTGAAACTGTTCAGGGTGTCATAGGTGCCGCGTGCCTCCAGCCGCACCATGCCGCCTTTCGGGGCATCGGGATTGACGTATTCGAAATGCCTGAAGCCGGGTGGATATTTCAACTCGCCAAACATCGACATGCCGTGGCGGGCATGGCCGTCGGCCCCAGCTTCGGTAGCGGCGGGCAGGTTGCAGAATAGCAATCCGACGATGATCAGAACGGCACGCATGGCCCCATCTCCAGGCGGTTTCGACGACAATCAGAACGATGGCCGTAGAATGCGGCAAATTCAAGGCTCTAGACGGCGGCAGACCTCAGTTTTTCGTGCGCGAGATACGTTTTAGCCCCGTAACACCGCCAAGGCCTGGGCGTGCAGCGTGGGGTTGGCGGCGGCAATGGCGGTTTCGATGTCCACCTGTCCGTCAAAGCGCAGGGGAGCACCCTGCCAATCGGTCACCACGCCGCCAGCATTTTCGATCAGCGGCACGTGGGAGGCCATGTCCCATTCGTTCAAATTTGTCTCGGTGACGATATCCACGAAACCCATAGCCAGCATGGCGAAGGCGTAACAATCCGTACCCTGGCGGGTCAGTTTCGCGGCGGCGGACAGGCGCTGCATGGCGGCCGCCTGATCGGATGAATACAGGCTCAGGTCGGTGGTGAACAGGTTGGCGTCCGCCAGGTCTTCCCGGCTGCTGGTCTTGATCGCCGTACCGTTGAATGTGGCGCTGCCATCCATGGCGCCGATCCAGCGTTCGCCGCTGATTGGTTGATCAACCACGCCCAACACCGGTTTGCCGTTACGGGCCAGGGCGATCAGCGTGCCAAACAGCGGAATGCCGGTGATGAACAGCTTGGTGCCATCAATGGGGTCGAGGATCCAGTGCCATTCACCACTGCCGGGCTTGAAGGGGAATTCCTCGCCCCGGATGCCGTGCTCGGGACATTCCGCCTCGATGATGGCGCGCATGGCCCGTTCGGCCTCGCGGTCGGCGATGGTGACCGGGCTTTCATCCGCCTTGGTATCGATATCAATGTCGGCCCGGAAATAGGGCCGGATAACCCTGCCGGCGGCATCCGCCAGCCGCCCGGCCAATGCCAGATAACGCCCAGCCTCATTCATAGCTGCCTCGTCCATGGCTGCCTCGTCCACGGCTGCGGGCGGCCGTATTACTCAGCCGGCAGGGCCGGGGGCGAATCGTGGGCCTGCCTCATGAAGACGATCAGATTGGCCCGGTCGGTCTCCTTCTTGATGCCTTTGAAGGCCATTTTGGTGCCGGGCATGAAGCCCTTGGGATTGGCCAGGAAGGCGTCCAGGTCTGCGTAGGTCCACTCACCCCCATTGTCCTTCATGGCGGTGGAATATTTGAAGTTGGTGCCGGCAGCTATGCCCCGGCCAACCACGCCGTAAAGCATGGGGCCAATCTTGTGCTTGCCGCCCTTGTCGAAGCTGTGACAGGCCTTGCACTTTTTGGCCGCCTTGGCGCCCTTGTCGACATCGGCCGCCGCCAGCAGCGCCGCCAGGCTGGAGCCGGCGTCCTCATCCTTTGCTTCTTCTTTCGCCTCTTCCTGTTCTTCTTCCTCATCGCCGATGGCGATCGCGGCCTTGGCGGGAATGGTCGGATTTACCAGGGCGTCGCCAATAATGTTGACGACCATGAGCAATAGCGCCGAGCCCAGAATGGCACCTAAAAACTTGTTGAATTCATACATATTCATGGCGGCAACCCCAATTAAGCACATAGAAAAGTAATGGGAAAATTTTTGAACTGCTTCCCCGGAAGGACGGCTCACCGTATAACATCGCCGCAGAGGATTGGCTAGACCGGCAACATAATCGGAACTTGAAATCGTGACTTCGAAACAACAGGCACTTGTGGTGATCCCGGCGCGCATGGCCTCGGTGCGGCTACCCGATAAGCCATTGGCGGATATTCATGGCGAGGCCATGATCGTGCATGTCTGGCGACGCGCGGTCGAGGCTTCCATCGGCCCGGTGGTAGTGGCCTGTGCCGAGGCGGAAATCGCCGATGCCATCAAGGCCGCCGGCGGCGAAGCGGTGCTGACCGATCCCGATCATCCCTCGGGCTCCGACCGCGTCTGGGAGGCCGTGCAAAGCTTTGACCCCGGCGCTGCTTATGATGTGATCATCAACCTGCAGGGCGATCTGCCGACCATGGAGTCGGCCCAGATCCGCCTGTGCCTGGAGCTGTTGGCGGATAAAGCGGTGGATATATCCACCCTGGCCGCCGAGATCGTCGAGGACTACGAGCGCCGGGAAGCCAGCGTGGTGAAGGCGGTGATCTCCATGCCGCCGGGCGCGCGGCAGGGGCGGGGGCTTTATTTCACTCGTGTGCCGGCACCTTCCGGCGAAGGGCCGCTGTACCATCACATCGGCATCTACGGCTATCGCCGCGCCGCCCTGGCGCGTTTTATCGACTTGCCGCCGGGCCATTTGGAGCAGCGGGAGCGCCTGGAGCAGCTGCGCGCCCTGGAGGATGGCATGCGTATCGAAGTCGGCCTCGTTGACAGGGTCCCCTTCGGTGTCGATACTCCCGCCGACCTGGACCGGGCGCGGCTTGCCCTGGCGCCGAAATAGTTAGTTCAATCAACGGATTAGGAATGGGCCACCATGGCTGAAGAGAGCAAGCAGGATAAGGACGGCGACCCGCGCATGAACGTGGCCTTCCAGGGCCAGTTCGGCGCCTATTCCCACCTTGCCTGCAAGGAAGGCCTGCCCGGCTACAATCCCTTGCCTTGCCGCACTTTCGAGGACGCCTTCGCCGCCGTGAACGAGGGCCGGGCCGGGCGCGCCATGATCCCGATCGAGAATTCCCTGGCGGGCCGGGTGGCCGATATTCATCATCTGATCCCCACTTCTGATCAATATATTATCGGCGAGCATTTCCAGGCCGTGAACCACCAGTTGATGGCGCCCCATGGCGCCACGCTGGCGGATATTCGCGAGGTGCACAGCCATATCCATGCCCTGCCGCAATGCCGCAAGCTGATCAAGGAACTGGGCATCGACCCGATCGTGCATGCCGATACCGCCGGTGCCTGCGAGATGGTGGCCGAAAAGGGCGACAAGACCTTAGCGGCCATCGGCTCTCCCTTGGCGGCTGAGATTTACGATCTGAATATCCTGCGCGAAAACGTGCAGGACATGGGCAACAACGTCACCCGCTTTATCATTCTGGCGCGTGAGCGGATCACGCCGCATCCGAAAGACGGCCCCGCCATGACCACCGTGGTGTTTCAGGTCCGCAGTGTGCCGGCCTCGCTCTACAAGACCCTGGGCGGTTTCGCCACGGCGAATATCAATATCACCAAGCTGGAAAGCTATATCGAGCCGGGCAGCTTCGAACAGGCGCAGTTCTATGCGGATTTCGAGGGCCACCCGGAAGACCAGCGCGTCGCCTGGGCCCTGGAGGAGGCGCAGTTCTTTTGCACCCGCCTGCAAATCCTGGGCACCTATCCGCGCAACCCCTTCCGCCATGACAAGCGCGAAAGTTACGAAGCGCCGCATGTGAAGGGCTAGCGTCAGTGCGGACCGCGCGTACCATCACGGTGATCGGCTGCCATGCCGAGGGCGAAGTGGGCCGGGTCATCACCGGCGGCGTGTTGCCGCCGCCCGGCGAAACCCTGTTCGAACAGCGCGAGTATCTGCGCACCCAGGATGATGGTCTGCGCAAGTTTCTGCTTTACGAACCGCGGGGCGGCGCCTTTGTTCATAGCAACCTGGTTGTGCCGGCCAAGACGCCGGGCGCCGATGCCGGATTCATCATTATGGAGCCGACGGACTATCCGCCCATGTCTGGTTCCAACACAATCTGCGTCGCCACGGTGCTGTTGGAAACCGGCATGGTCGCCATGCAAGAGCCCGAGACGGTGCTGCGGCTGGACACTCCCGGTGGCCTGGTCGAAGTGGTGGCGCAATGCAAAGACGGCCGTTGCCAGAACGTGCGCTTTCGCAACGTGCCCTGCTATGTGGCGAAACTGGACGCGGTGGTGGAGGTTCCCGGCCTGGGGAGCATCACCTGCGATATCGCCTATGGCGGCGCCTACTTTGCCATTGTCGATGCGCCTTCCTTGGGCTTTGCCATCGTTCCGGACGAGGCGCGGGAACTGGTCGAGATGGGGGAGCGGATCAAGGCCGCGGCGGTGGAACAGCACCCGGTGGTCCATCCGGAAAACCCCGGCATCCATACCATCACCTTCACGCAGTTCGCAGCACCCCTGGACAAGGATGACGCGGGCCGTACGGTGGGCCGCAATACGGTGGTGATCTCCCCCGGCAAACTGGACCGCTCCCCCTGCGGCACCGGCAGTTCGGCGCGTCTGGCGGTGTTGCATGCGCGCGGGCAAATCGGCCTGGAGGAGACTTTGGTTAGCCAATCCGTGTTGGGGACGGAGTTCCATTGCAGCGTCGCCGATACAGGCCAAATCGGTGGCCAGCCGGCCATCACGCCTTCCATTCAGGGCCGGGCCTGGATCAGTGGCAGCCATCAATACAGCCTGGATCCGGACGATCCGTTTCCGGAAGGCTACACCCTGTCGGACACCTGGTATCGGGCCCTCGACTAGGGAAAATCTGAAACATGGAAACCTGGGTCTGGATACCGATCACCTTTCTGGCCGCCTTCATGCAGGCGGCCCGGACGGCGGGTCAAAAGCATCTGACCAAGGATTTCTCCGCCGTTGGCGCGTCCTATGTGCGCTTTCTCTGGGGCCTGCCGTTCGCCCTGGGCTATCTGCTGCTCCTGAAGCAGCAAGGCGGCCACGAGTTGCCGGATGCGGACTGGGAATTTTTTGTTTTTTCGGCCCTGACCGGGATCTCGCAGATCACCGCGACGGTGTTGCTGGTCTATCTGTTTTCCCTCCGCAATTTCGCCATCGGCTCCACCTATGCGCGGACCGAGGCGCTGTTGACCGCCGTGGTTGGCGCGTTGGTGTTCCACGAGGCCTTGACCGGCGGCGGCTGGCTGGCGGTTGCAATCGGCGCCCTGGGCGTGGTGATCATCAATCTGGCCAGAACAGGAACGGGGGCGGGTGATACGCTGCTGCGCCGTCTGTTCCAGCCCGCCGCCGGCGTCGGCCTGGCCTCGGGCCTTGGTTTTGCCGGCGCCTCGCTGTTTCTGCGTCAGGCCAGCCTGTCCCTGGGCCTGGACGATTGGCTCTATGGCGCCGCCCTGACCCTTGTCCTGGTGTTGCTAATCCAGACCGCCATCATGTCGGCCTATATTCTATTCCGCGCCCGCGCCCAGATCGCTGCCATGGTGCCCAACTGGCGCGGCTGTTTGTTCGTCGGCATTACCTCGGTCATCGGTTCGGCGGGCTGGTTCACCGCCATGACCATCGAACGCGCGGCCTACGTCAAGGCTTTGGGCCAGGTCGAACTGCTGTTCACCTTGGCCCTGTCGGTGCTGTTCTTCAAGGAGCGTTCAACGCCAAAAGAACTGCTCGGCATGGTCCTGATCGCCGGCAGTATCATCGTGCTGTTGCTGTACGGATAGTCACAGCGTGTTTTTGTAGATATTGCCGTCCTTCATGATAATGCGGATGGTCTTGATGCCTTCGCCGCGTGGTTTGGCGTCAAAAAATTTGGCATTTGCTCCAATCACATTGATGTCTTTCAGCGGGTTTCCATCAACGACCAAAATGTCCGCCAATGCGCCAGTCTTGATGACACCAAGTTCGCCAGGATAAGGGTTGTTTCTACCGGTCAGAGCGGCCAGCTCTCCGGGGATGGAGGTCATGGAGCGGAGCGCTTGTAGATTGCCAAAAAAACGCGCGAAGGCGAATTTCTCGAAATCACGGTTCCGGCGGCCGTTCGCCCCGGTCAGGAATACCTGATCGACGGCAAAGACGACCTTGGGCTGAACCTTCTTGATGACCTCGACGAAGTTTTTTGAATCCCGCTGGAATTCATGTGCCTTGATATACTGGGGCGTGCCGGGAATGCTGTAGGCCGGATGCTGCAGTGCCTCGGGCGCCAGGCCGTTTGTGTATGGCGACAGAAAGGCACCCTTCTCCTTCAACAAAAGCGCGGTTTCCTCAGTTATGAATTGGCCGTGCTCGATGCTCTTCACGCCAAGTCTCAATGCCCGCCGAATATGGGCGTCCTGATAGACGTGCACCGCCACATAGGTATCTCGGGTCGCAGCCTCTTCGACCGCGGCACGGATTTCCTGATCGGTATATTGGGGTGCGAAGAGCGGACCCTTTTCCGAAGAAATCCCGCCGCCAACCATGATCTTTATCTGCGAGGCACCATTGGCAAAATTGCGGCGGACAGCCCGGCGCACCGCGTAAGGGCCATCGGCTAACTGCGTGATGCCCAGTTTCACAAAATTACTTTGCGAAGGGGTTTCGTTTTGGCTGCCCAAAACCGCGTCGCCATGGCCGGAAGTCTGCGTGATATAACTGCCTGACGGATAAATTCGCGGCCCAAGCAGCAGCCCCGCGTCGACGGTTTTCTGCAAGCCATTTCCCATTCCACCCATGCCCCGGACAGTGGTAAAGCCATCCATGAACCATTCACGGGCACAATGCGCGGCAAGGGCGCCTATCTGGTCCCATCTCGCCTTCTCGACGCCGGCTAGTCCGCCGGCCACCACCGCGTTAAAATGCACATGGCTATCGATTAGCCCTGGCATCAATGTGCGCCCACCGCCGTTGATAATCTTGGCGTCGTCGCGGCCTTTCACGCCCTTGCCGATCTGCTTGATCAGGTTGCCTTCGACCAGCACGCTCATGCCCATGGCAAGCGTGTCGCCCGTCCCATCGAAGACGTTGACGTTGGTGAACAATACCTGTGGCGGCGGTTTCGTCTCTGCTGAATTCGCGGCTGTCGTTATCAATATCGTCAGTCCCGCAAACAACGTTGCGGCTGTCATACCCAAGGCCTTAGAAACGCTTTGCATGCGGTAATCTCCCAAGGATCATCTGTTTCGGGCCGCGCCCGCGTCGACCAGTGAAAAATCTTTGAGCCATTGTTTTGTGCTGGCTGGTACGAACCGTGCCTTTTCTTCGACGGGAAATCGGATCGGCAGGCCCGCCATGACATCCGTCGCCTTGTTGTTCCGCTTTGCAAACCGGCCATTGACGATGACATGGGGCAATCCCCTGGGCGGCAATCCATTCATGCCGAGTTTGTAATCCGAGCCCTCGGCAACGGCTTCTGGATCGAATATGACGATATCCGCGACCATGCCCCGCTGCATGCGGCCGCGAACCTTCAGCTGTTCCAGTCCCATGTCGCCAAGATGCAGCGCGGACCAATAGCTGAGTTGCGCCAAGGTGAACATGAGCGGCACCCCGTCCTCCCGTGCCATGCGGAGGGCCTTGGTATGGGCGCCGGATGTGCGGGGATGGCCGACGAACCTGGCCGGGTCGGTATGCCAATTTTGGGACTTGTCGGTTGACCACATTGCATCGCTGGCAACGACCATGTGAGGCATTCTGAGCCACGACTTCATCCATTTCTTGCGCGGTGGATTGAAGCCGATGACGATCCGGGAAGGATCTTCTTTTGCGATCTTCAAGTATTCGTTCTTGTTCAGGTATTTGTCCTGGGTGGGGTCGTACATCACGTCTTCGTATTTCAGGCCCAACATGCCTTCGATGGCTTCCGGCCTGAAGGCATCGGCGCCAATCGCCGACGACCCGGCGGCATAGGGATAATATTCGGACCACATGTTCATGCCCATTTTACGGGCCATCTGCAATTTTTCCTCAATCTCCCACCAACCGTAATCATTATTGTGCATGTAGAGCATGGGCGCTTTCAGCAGAACCGCATTTGTAAACACTTCGGCGAAGCCGAGGGCGGCCTCTGTTGGTGTCTTCGAGCTTGTGTGAAAGCGCGCGTGCACGGCCATGGGGCGGTCGTAGCGGGCCGCCACGCGCTGGGCCTCGAACATCTCGTAGGTGCTGATGCCCCTGCTGGCGTATCCCACGGTGGATCCCACGCAAAGCGCGCCCTGGCGCAGGTTCTCGTCAAGGATCTTGGAAATCCCGTTTATCTGTTCAAGACTGCTGACCGTGACCGACCAGCCCGCAACATTGTCGCCTTTCAAGGATTCGGCCCGCATTTCCAACATATCAGCCGCGTCGACCGGTCCTGAAATATCCAGACCATCATGGATCACCATACGGGCCATTTCCTGGGATGTGCATTGGCCGTAATTGATCGGCCATTTCTCTTTTTCACGATCGTACCAGGCCGCGATGTTAAGGGCGCCAACCTCGAAATCCATGCCGGTTGTCACACCGTCCATCATGCTCATTTTGATGTTGAATTTGTTGCTGCTGTGGGTGTGGGTGTCAATAAAACCGGCGGTCACCACATGTCCCGCGGCGTCGATCGTCTCTTTACCTTTGATTTTGTCCTTGGTGATCTCGGCTATCTTGTCCGCCCGGACGCAAACATTGCGAATCCCGTCGAACCTGGTCTCCGGGTCCATCACCCGGCCATTCAGGATGGCGATGTCGCAACCCTTGGAAAATGCGGGGCCCATCGTCAACGCAAACAAAGACCCGCTCGTTACAAGCGCGGCGGCGACCGCGCCGATCGTTCGAGAAAGAGCGCCCACGCCGAACCCTCCCATCTATTGCCGGTCAAAATAAAGTTCCGTTACCCGCGATGAGATAGGTCGAAAATTCCAGGCGGCAAATTAAGAAGGCCGCAATTTATGTTCCCTAATGTGGCGCTAGTCCCCGCGCAGCCAGGCCTGGGCCAGTTGATGGGCAATCGCCAACGGTGCGGGCATGCGCAGCTTGGATTGATCCTGCCAGCTGTTGACCATGTCGTGGACCTCCGTGCGGCTGAACCAGCGGGCCTCTTCCAGTTCCTCCGGATCCACGTTGATCTCGGTCGTCTCGGCATGGGCGAAACAGCCCATCATCAGGGATGACGGGAAGGGCCATGGCTGCGAGAAGACATAGCGCACTTCGCCGACCTTGATGCCGGCTTCCTCGAAAACCTCGCGGCGGACTGTTTCCTCGATGGTTTCGCCTGGTTCCATGAAGCCGGCCAGGGCGGAATAGCTGTTGGGCGCGAAGATCTTTTGCCGGCCCAACAGGCAGTTCTCGCCATCCAGCACCAGCATGATTGTAACCGGGTCGGTGCGCGGGAAATGCATGGCGCCGCAGTCTTCATCCTCGCACTTGCGGGAATAGCCGGCTTCGCCCATTTCCGAGGGCTTGCCGCAGACCGAGCAATAGCCGTGCCGGGCATGCCAATCGATCATGGAGCGCGCCTGTGCCAAAATCGCCGCGTCCTCCGGGCTGCACGAGGCGGCGGCACTGCGTACATCGACCCATTTGCCGTATTCCTGCAACGGCGCGTCTTTGCGATGTGAACCCGCGCCGGAGACATCGATGGCAAAATGCGAGATGCCATTGATCTGACCCAGCAACAAGGTGGTCGCGCCCTGATTGAGGAAGCGCTGTACGTCTTCCTTGCGGCACCAGCCGATACGCAAATCCTCGCCCGGCATCATCAAGGGGCGCAATTGCCACATGGGCAGAAAGCACGTCGCCGCGCCGTTCATTTCCTCTTTCAGCCATTGCGCATTGCGCCGTTCGTTGCCCATGCGGTTCAGGGGGCTGCCGGCGAAGGTGTTGATGAACTCCATTAATCCGTCCGTCTTTTTCTACTGCTGAAATCAAACTGTTGGCGCGAAGGGTGCCACAAGCGGCATCAGACGGCAAATCGGCGGCAAATCGGGAACGAAATCGATCATTGCGCTCGGGGCCCGCTGCCGCGATTATGGCCGAAATACAAAAATTCGAAATGCCATCATTCAGAGCGGAATAAAATCATGGAAACGTTAAAGGCGGATGTCTGGGTCATCGGTTCGGGTGCGGCGGGCTTGATGGCCGCGATCAAGGCCAAGCAGGCGGGCGCCGATGTCGCCGTCGTCGGCAAAAGCGGTCCGGGCAAAGGGACCGCGACCACCTTTGCCGTTGGCGGCTTCGCCGGACCCTGGGATGGTCAGTCGGAAGATGAATACAAGGAACGGGTGCTGACCGCCGGGCGCGGCCTGAACGAAAATGAATTGGTGGATATCGCGGCGTCGGAGGCGGGCGAGCGTTTCCAGGATTTGATTGATTGGGGTTTGAACTCCAAATCAGCACCGGGTGTCTTCATGGCCCTGCCCAAGGGCGATCCGGGCGACCGTATCCCGGTCTGGGGCCGGGAGATCGTGCATACCATGGTGGCCAAGGCCGAAGAAGTCGGTGTGCGCTTCGTCAATAATCTAGTGGTCCGTTCCATAGCTTCCGGAGAGGATGGCGTCTGCATCTCCGCCTATGGGGCCAGGCAGCGGCAATGGATGGAACTGCGCGGCGGCGCGGTGATCCTGGCCGCGGGCGGCGCCGGCGCGCTGTTCCAGCATCACGACAATCCCAAACGCATGGGCGGTGATTCCCATACTCTGGCCTACGAGGCCGGCTGCGTGATGCAGGATATGGAGTTCGTGCAATTCTATCCCGTCGCGATCGCCGAACCAGGCAAGGCGGTCTTCGTGATCGAACCCGAAGGTGCCGATCTGGGCCATCTGAGCAACGCGGCCGGTGAGGATATCCTTGATAAATACGATATCACGGTGCGGCCCGCCGCCACTCACGCCCGCGATGCACTGTCCCAGGCGCTGTTTCAGGAGGTCGAAAACCATGACGGCGCGGTCTACATTGATCTGACCAAGGTAACCAAGGAGGAATGGTGCGCCAATCCCATATCGGCCACCAAGTGGGCCTACCTGGACAGCAAATACAATGCCTGGAAGCAGAAACTGCGGGTTGCCCCGGTGGCGCATTTCTCGGGCGGCGGCGCCCGTACGGATGCCCATGGCGCGACCAATATTCCCGGCCTGTACGCGGCGGGCGAGGCCGCGGGCGGTATGCACGGGGCCAACCGCATGGGCGGCAATGCCCTGACCGAATGTCTGGTCTTTGGCCAGCGCGCCGGCCTGGCGGCGACCGAATTCGCCAAGGGCAAGGACCAGGGCGCCAAGGCAGCGGCGCCCAAGGCATTGCCCGAGGGCGGCGAGCCACAGGAAGACGCGGATGCCCTCCGCACCGAGCTGGGCCGGGTGATGTGGCAGTATGGCGGTATCCGCCGGGACGCCGCGGGCCTGGCCACCGGCCTGGAGAAAGTTCGCGCCATCGCGGCCCAGGCCGCGCGCACCCGTGGCGTCAACGAGCCGCGCAAATTGGAGAAATATCTTGAAACTCAGCTCGCCGCCGGCGCCGCCGAGTTGATCATCCAGGCTGCCACCCGCCGTGAGGAAAGCCGGGGCGCACACGCGCGCGCGGACTTCCCCGCCGCCGATGACGAAAACTGGCGCGGCCATCTAAAAGTCGTGCGTCAGGCGGATGGTCCGAACTGGTGGTTCGATGCCTTGACTGAGGATGGGGATGAAGAGGAAGGCATTCAGGCGGCGGAATAGTGCTGTTGCCGCACCCTATGTCGCGCCGGGCTCGCCCATGCCGACCTGGCCCACATAGCTGGTGTCCTGGACGTAGAGATTGCTGAGCGCATCGGCGACGAACGCCTCGGTGAATATGGGTGCGATGCCCTCGTATTTGCAGGCCGCGACCACCTGGTCGACGATGAACTTCGGCTGATAACAGGCCAGGGGCTTTTTCACCGTCTCGCGCAGTTCATGCACCACATAGGCGAAGATCTCGTCGGACAGTTCCAGGCCCTGTTTGGCAGCGACGGCGGTGAAGATGGCGCGAAACGCCTCCTCCGACGGCATCAGGGTCTCCAGCTTGTAGGGAATGCGGCGCAGGAATGCCGGATCCATCAGATCATCGGGCGCCAGATTGGTGGAAAAAATCACCAGTTCGTCAAACGGTATGGTGAATGCCTTGCCGGAAAACAGCGTCAAATTGTCGACACGCGATTGCAGCGGCACAATCCAGCGGTTCAGGATTTCCTCCGGACTGACTTTTTGCCGGCCGAAATCGTCAATAATAAATGTGCCGTTCAAGGCCTTCACATGCAGGGGTGCTTCGTAGAATTTTGCGAATTCATTGAAACGCAGGTCCAGCATTTCCAACGTCAACTCGCCCCCCGTCACCACCACCGGACGCTTGCAGGCCACCCAGCGGCGGTCGTTCTTGGCCCGGCGCAGGGTCGGGCGCGCGGGTTCGCCCGTGCCGGGGGCATCAATTTCCTTGTGCACCGCCGGGTCGAAGACCTTGACGATGGCGCCGTCGATAATGAAGCAATGGGGGATATAGACCACCGTCTCGAATATCTCGGCGACTTTCTCGGCCACCGTGGTCTTGCCGTTGCCGGCGGGGCCGTAAATGAGAATGCTATGGCCGGAATTGATCGCCGGTCCCAGCCGCTTGGTGAATTCCTCGGGCACGACGATGTCGGCGAAGGCCGCGGCAATATCCTCCTTGGAAACCCGTTCGCCGCCGATATTCTGCATTTTGATGCGGGCCTGAAATTCCTCCAGCGGCACTGGCGCGGGGCCGAAATACTGGTTTTGCCCGCAGGCATCAATGGCCGCCTGCTGGCCTTCGCGGGAGAGTTGATAGCGCACCGCGGCGGCGGCTCCCGCACCCGATGATCCGGTGGCGACCATTAATTTTCGGTCGACCATCTCGGTGCAGACGACGTTGATAATATTGTCCGGCAGTTTGGTTGCCTGGGTGAACTGTGCGACATCCACCAGGTTTTCCAGATACATGCCCTTGGCGATCAGATTTATCAGGAAGGCCATGTCGAGGCCGGTATCTTCAATACGCATGGGTGCGGGCGGCACCGGGTTGCTATTCGGTTTTTCTGGTTCCGCCGCCGCGCCGGCAACGGGCGTGACCTGTTCCATTGCGCCTAACCTCCCGATTAATCTGGTTGCTCACTTCCCTACGGATATCAGTCCTGGCTATGATGATAGTCCGGGAACGAAGGAAAGAGTAGCGTCATGACGGATGAACTAACCGTATTAAGCGCCTGCCAGGCCGTGCAGCGCCTGGAAAAGGGCGATGTTACGCCGCTGGAACTGATCGATGCCGCGGCGGCGCGGATCGCCGAAGTCGAACCGCAGATCAATGCCCTGCCCACCCTTTGTCTGGACCGTGCCCGGGCCCATGCTGAACGCCTGATGGCGGGTGAAGGCCGGGAGGCGGCGGGCCAGCCGGGCTGGCTGGCCGGACTGCCCGTGGCAATCAAGGATTTGATGGATGTGGGCGGCGTGCGCACCACTTATGGCTCGCCGATTTTTGCCGAGCATGTGCCTGACGCCTCCCACCCCCTGGTGCAGCGGATCGAACGCATGGGCGGTATTGTCATCGGCAAATCGAATACGCCCGAATTCGGCGCCGGCGGCTCCACTTTCAACGAGGTGTTCGGCAAGACCCGCAATCCCTGGAATACCTCGCTGACGCCGGCGGGCTCCACGGGCGGCGGCGCCGCGGCCTTGGCGGCGGGCGAGATCTGGCTGGCCCATGGCAGCGATCATGGCGGCAGCCTGCGCCGGCCCGCCACCTATACGTCCGTGGTCGGCTTGCGCCCTTCGCCGGGGCGGGTGACGCGGGGCACCGTTAATACCATGTTTTCGCCCCTCTCGGTGCAAGGCCCCATGGCCCGCAACGTTCCCGACCTGGCCCTGTTTCTGGATGCCATGGCTGGCTTCTGTCCCACCGATCCCCTGACCTTTGACGCGCCGGCGGTGTCCTTCAGCCAGGCGGTGGCGGAGGCGAAGGTTCCACTGCGTATTGCCTATGCCGAGACCATTGGCGGCTCTCCCGTCGACAAGGAAACCCGCGACATCTGCCGCGAGGCGATGAAGATTTTCGAAAAGCTGGGCGCCGAGGTCGAGGAAATCAGTATCGATATCCATGATCTGGAGGGCACTTTTCTGGCCCTTCGTTCGCAGCAGTTCGTGATCGACCGGGAACTGCAATTGCAAAGCCACCGGGATCTGATCAAGCCGGATATCATCTGGAACACGGAACTGGGCCTGAAGCAGTCGATCTCGGACCTGGCCAAGGCCGAGCGCGGCCGCGCCGCGCTTTATGGGCGCTTCGTGGAACTATTCGGACAATATGACCTGATCGTCACGCCAGGGGCCAATACCCCGGCTTTCGATGTCAATTTGCGCCATCCGGAGGCCATTGATGGCGTCAAGCTGGAGCATTACATGGCCGCATCGTTGCTGACGGCGGCGGTTACCCTGTCGGCCTCGCCGGCCTTGTCGTTGCCCTGCGGTTTTGATCAGTTTGGCCGTCCGGTCGGTCTGCAATTGGTCGCCCCGCCACGCGGCGAGGCGCCCTTGCTGGCCGCCGGCGCCCTGTACGAAGCGGAGAGCGGCTTGGACAAACAGCTGCCCATCGATCCGCGCCCGGGCACCGTGCCGCCCGCGGGAGGCAACTATCCGTTTGATTTACAGGAAAGATTCAAAACGGGTTATTAGAGCAATTTTCAATTTTCTGGCATCGCGTACGCGGCCAGGTAATTGATTCAATTGCTCTATTTTTAAGGGGCGAAGCATGTTTTGAAAAAACATGCTTTCGTGACTTGCGAATCTGGAGGCAAAAGCCGATAAAGCGCGCGGAAGGGCGGTTACGGACGTACCGCTTGCCAATCCGGTCAGGACCGAAAGGTAGCAGCCGTAACAAGTCTGGTCCGGGTCGTTGACCGTTCTTCCACCTCATTCCCCCAGTTCATCCCATTTATATGTTTGCCCCGCCGTGCTAGCCTGTAGGCAGAGCCATGAACGAGATTGATATGGATAGCGCGGTGCCGGGCGGCAACGAAGGTGCGTCAAATGACGACGCCGCCTATCGGGTATTGGCGCGGAAATATCGCCCGCAAGATTTTAGCCAACTGGTGGGTCAGGAGGCGCTGGTCCGCACCATCACCAATGCCATACGGGAAGAGCGTATCGCGCATGCTTTCATCCTGACCGGGGTGCGCGGCGTGGGCAAGACCACCACGGCGCGAATCATTGCTCGCTCCTTGAATTGCATCGGTGCCGACGGCCTGGGCGGGCCCACCGTTGAACCCTGCGGGGTTTGCGAACATTGCATCGCAATCGCCGAATCGCGCCATGTGGATGTCCTGGAAATGGATGCCGCCTCCCGCACCGGCGTCGACAATATGCGGGAATTATTGGAAGGCGTGCGTTATCTGCCCGCCTCGGCCCGCTACAAGATCTACATCATCGATGAAGTGCACATGCTCTCCACCGAGGCCTTCAATGCCTTGCTGAAAACCCTGGAAGAGCCGCCCAGCCACGTAAAGTTCATCTTCGCCACCACGGAAACGCGCAAGCTGCCGGTCACCGTGCTGTCGCGCTGTCAGCGCTTTGATCTGCGCCGGGTCGGCGCCGAGCTGTTGGTCAGCCATTTCGCCGGCATTGTCGAGGCCGAAGGTGCCACGGCGGAGGCCGAGGCGCTGAACCTGATCGCCGGCGCCGCCGAAGGCTCGGTGCGTGACGGTCTCTCGCTGCTGGACCAGGCCATCGCCCATTGCGGCGGCCAGGTCACGGCGGAACAGGTACGTGAAATGCTGGGTCTGGCCGACCGGGTGCGGATCTATGATTTGTTCGAGGATTTGATGAAGGGCGATGTGGCCGCCGCCCTGGCGCAATTGCGGGAGCAATACGACCTGGGCGCCGATCCCGAAGTGGTTTTGCGCGACCTGTTGGAATTGACCCATTTGCTGACCCGCCTGCAGGTCGCGCCCGAGGCCGGCGCCGATCCCGGCCTTTCGGAAATGGAACGGCAACGGGCCGAGGCCCTGGCAAGTGGGCTGTCCATGCCCGTGTTGGCGCGGACCTGGCAGATGTTGTTGAAGGGTCTGGGCGAGGTGCGCGGCGCGCCGTCGGCTTTGGCGGCGGCGGAAATGATTCTGATCCGTCTGGCCTATAGCACCGATCTGCCGAACCCGATTGATGCGGTACGACAGGTTACCGGGGCCAAGAGCGAAACCCAAGCGGCGCCGTCGACCAGCGCGCCGGCAAGCGCCGCGCCGCCGGCAGGCTCGGCCGCGAACATGACCTCGGCGCCCGCACCTGCCGCGCCGGCGCCGAGTAACGCTCCAACGGCACAGATGGGTGGCGGCGCCGCCGCATCCGCCCAGGCCCAGATGGTGCCGGAAGAGATGCCTGACTACATCATGGAGGCTATTCCCGACCCGGTCGAGGAGCAGCCCGATGAAGTGCCTGAAATGGCCACGGCGGACGATTTTGGCCAGCAGGAGCCCATCACCATCGACAGTTTCGCCGCCATCGTGGCCCGGGCGCGGGAGGCGCGGGAGGGGCATCTGTATCATCATCTGATGGAGGATGTGCGGCTGGTCGAATTCCGCGACGGGCATCTGGAAATCCGCCCCGAGGATAATGCCCCGGCGGATTTAGCCAACAAGCTGCGCGCCAAGTTGGATGACTGGACCGGCGAGACCTGGGCCGTGGTGATAAACGCCCAGGCGGAGGGCGAGGCGCCCCTGGCCGTTCAGCAACGTCAGGCGGAAGCCGATCTATTGGCTGACACACAGGCAGACCCCCTGGTGCAGGCCGTGCTTGATACTTTTCCCGGTGCCAAAATTACCGAGGTCCGACCTCTAGGCGTTGGCGGAGGCAGCGGGGCCGGTAGTATTTCGAATGGAGACGAAGAACGATGAAAAATCTGAGCCAGATGATGAAGCAGGCCCAGGAAATGCAGGGCAAGATGCAGGAAATGCAGGCCCGCTTGGAAGAGATGGAGATGATCGGTCAGGCGGGTGCCGGCATGGTCAGCGTCATCTTGAACGGCAAGGGTGAAATGCGCGGCCTGAAGATGGATGCGTCCATCAAGGATGGCGATTTGGAGGTCATGGAAGACCTAATCGTCGCCGCCCATAATGACGCCAAGCGCCGGGTCGAGGAATTCACCCAGGAAGAAATGAGCAAACTGACCGGCGGCCTGAACCTGCCCGACGGTATGAAACTGCCGTTCTGAACCCGGCTTTTACGGCGTCATGACCGGTACCCAGATTGATCAGCTGATCCAGCTGTTGGCGAAACTGCCCGGCCTCGGCCCCCGATCGGCCCGCCGCGCCGCCCTGCACCTGATCGACCGCAAGGAAAGCCTGCTCCGCCCCCTGGCCCAGGCCATGGGACAGGCCGCCGACAGCGTCGCGCCGTGCGAAATCTGCGGCAATCTAGACAGTGTGCAGCCCTGTGCCATCTGCCGTGACCAGCGCCGGGACTTAAGTCAGATTTGTGTCGTGGAAAGCGTCGCCGATCTGTGGGCCCTGGAACGCTCCGGCGTATTTCGCGGCCGCTATCATGTTCTGGGCGGCACCTTGTCGGCCCTGGATGGCGTCGGGCCGGAGGATCTGAATGTCGGCGCGCTGATCGCGCGCGCCGGCGAAGATGCGGTCGCCGAGGTCATCCTGGCCACCAACGCCACGGTGGACGGCCAGACCACGGCGCATTTTCTGGCCGAGAAACTGTCGGATTGCGGCGTCAAGGTCTCGGGCCTGGCCCACGGCGTGCCGGTGGGAGGAGAGCTGGATTACCTCGACGACGGCACCCTGGCTACGGCCCTGGGCTCGCGCCGCCCGGTTTAACGCGCCAAGGCTGTATGGCCAAATACAGCCCCCCGCTAAACAAGGCGGTCGCTGTCAGGATCAAGGCAACGGGCCAGGCGGTGCCGTCATGCCACAGCACCACGCAGAATGTACCCAGACCGCCGCCCGCCATGGGCAGGGCGCCCAGCATGGCGGCGGCATGGCCATGTCCGGCCCGGCAGACATCAAAGGCCCGCACCGGCGCGGTGGCGAACACCAGGCCCAGGCCGAAGCCAAAGAAGCATTGCGTCGCGGTGATGCTAATAGGCGTCGCCAAGCCGGCGGCTAGCAACAGGGTGAATCCGGCCCCGCCCAGCACGCCAAGCCCCAATCCCATGGCCAGCAGCGGGTCGGAGGCGATGCGCCCGGCCATGCGGTTGACGGTCAGGGAGCCCAGAAAAAAGGCCAGAACGATGGCCGCGTAGTAATAACCGTATTGTTCCGTCGGCACCGCCATGCCCTCGATAAAGAGAAAAGGAAAGGCGGCCAGAATGGCGAACAGGCCGCCCAGCACCAGGGCCATGATCAGGGTATAGGTCATGAACGGGCCGTCCCGCAGCAGGGTCAGATAACCGCCCAGCAGGCGCCGTGGACGCAGGGCGCCACGGTCGGGATCCTTCAGGGTCTCGGGCAGAAAGCGCCAGAGCAGCAGGATTACCACCATGATCAGCAAGGTCAGCAGCACGAAGTTGGAGCGCCAGCCAAGCCAGACATGCATGTGCCCGCCAATGATCGGACCCACGGCGGGGGCCAGGGCGATGGCCATGCCATAGGCGGCCAGTACGCGGACCGCGCCGGCCTCGTCATGCAGCTCGCGGATCACCGCATAGCCGACCACCGCCTCGGCACAGGCGGTCAGGCCCTGCAGCACCCTGGCCGCGATCAGGCCTTCGATTGAACCGGCGGCGGCGCAGGCGATGGAGGCCACGGCGAAACCGATCATGCCCGCCAGCAGAACCGGGCGCCGCCCGATGCGGTCGGACAGCGGTCCATAGAACAGCTGCGCCAGGGCATAGGCGACCAGGTTCAGGGTCATGGTCAGCTGCACCCGGCCCGCATCCGTATCGAAGACCCCCTGCAGATGGGGCAGGGACGGCGTGTAGAGGTCCGTCGACAGGATCGAGACGGCGGAAGCCATGATCAGCAACGCCGGAATAATGATGGGCACGGATGCCCTGGCCGTCATGGAATCAGCGCACCTTTCGGAAGCAGGCCCGCAGCTCTTCGACGAACAGTTCGGGCTGCTCCAGGGCTGCAAAATGGCCACCCTTGTCCAGTTCGCTCCAATGGATGATGTTGTGGAAGCGTTTTTCCGCCCAGCGCCGGGAAGCGAAGAATATATCTTTTGGAAACAGGCTGCAGCCAACCGGAATGGTCACGTCCTCCTGGCTGCGTCTGCCGAAGCTTTCCCAATACAGCCGGGCCGAGGATGCGGCGGTGTCCGGCAGCCAATAGAGCATCACATTGTCCAGCATATCATCGCGGCTGATGGCGTTTTCCGGATGGCCATGGCAATCGGTCCAGGCCCAGAATTTCTCCAGGATCCAGGCCGCCTGGCCCGATGGTGAATCGGCCAGGCCGTAACCAAGCGTCTGCGGCCGTGTGCTTTGCTGCTTTGAATAGCCCGAATCCCAATCCACATAATGCTTCGCCGCCGCCATGGCCCGCTTTTCGAACTCGGTCAGGTCATCCATGGTGTCAGGGTCGGGACGCTCGGTCACCATGTTCAGATTGATGGCCAGGCAGGCCGGATTATCTTCCGCGCTGGCATTGACGCCGATTTGCCGCGTGATGGCGGAACCCCAATCACCCCCCTGGGCGACGTACTTTTCGTAGCCCAGGCGCGCCATCAACTGCCCCCAGCCGGCGGCGATGCGCTGCACGGACCAGCCGGGCGCCTCTGGTTTGCCGGAAAAACCATAGCCGGGCAGGGACGGCGCGATGACGTGAAAGGCGTCCGACGCCTCGCCGCCATGGGCGGTGGGGTCGGTCAGTGGTTCGATGATATGGCGAAATTCCAAAACCGATCCGGGCCAGCCATGGGTGATCAACAGCGGCATGGCGTCCGCATGGGGCGAGCGGACATGCAGAAAATGGATATCCGTGCCGTCGATTTCGGTTTGGAACTGCTCCCAACCGTTCAGCAATGTCTCGCAGCGGCGCCAGTCGTAGTCATTGGCCCAATAGCGGCAAACCTCCTGCATATATGACAGCGGAATGCCCTGGGACCAATCATCGGGGGTTTCAGCGTCCGGCCAGCGCGTGGCGTCGAGGCGGCGACGCAGATCCGCCAGGTCATCCTCGGGAATGGCTACTTTGAAAGGTTTGATTTGATCGCTCATATGGCTTTGTTCCCGTGAATGAAATTATCGCACCTTGGTATTAGCGCCCCATGGCGGCCCGCGCAATTGTTGCGGCGCTATTGCGGCACTATCGCGGTAGCGGCGCGGTGCTTAGGATTTGCAGATGCCGGTCCCGTTGGGCTTCATCGTCATATGCCAGGCCGGCAACGTAGTTGCTGATTGTGAAATCAGCCTTCAGGCCCAGCGCCAGTTCCGCCTGGTCGGCGGCCTCGTCCGTCCGGCCTAACTTGCCGAGACATCCCGCCATGTTGGCGTGGTGGTCGAACCGGGCGCGTCCGCTTTGCCGGTATGCCGCCGCGGCCTCCTCATAGCGGCCCGACAGCATCAACGCCGCGCCCAGCATATGGGCCCAATGGCCAAGAGAATATGGATCCAGGCGCATGGCCAGGTTCAACCATTCCACGCCGTCGGCGGCCTGGCCCAGCAGGGTTAGGATTTCGCCCTTTTGCGCCAGTAGCCTGGGGTCGTTGGGGTTCAGGGACAGGGCGCGTTCATTGTGCAGAACGGCTGTATCCAGGCGTTTGGTGACAATGCCGATCTCGGCCTGGACCCGGTGGGCCTCGACCTCGTTTTCATCCAGGCGCAAGGCCGTGCCGACCGCCTCGACCGAGCCTTGGTACAGGCTGTCTGGGTTGGGCAGGAAGCCCCGCGCCAGGGCCTGGCCCAGGACGCAGGCCTTCCAGGCATAGGCGGCGGCGTAATCGGGTTCCAAACCGATGGCGCGGTCAAGCAGGTCGAGGGCGGTGGTGCAATCGTCTTGCGTGTAGCGGTGATGATGGATCTTGCCGGCCAGCAGCAATTCGTAGGCCGCCATGTCCTTGGGCGGTTTCTGGGTTGCCTTGCGGGCTTCGTGGTTTTCCACCCGGCCCGGCAGCACGGCGGCGATGGCGCGGGTCAACTCGTCCTGCAGGGCAAAAATATCGGCGAGTTCCCGGTCATAGCGCTCGGCCCAGATGTTCCTGCCCGACGCGGCCTCGAACAGCTGTGCCGTCAGCCGGATCTGTTTGCCGGCCTTGCGGACACTGCCCTTGACCACATATTGCACATTGAGCTCGGCGCCGACCTCCGCCAGGGCAATGGCGCGGTCCTGGTAGGCGAAGGTGGAACCGCGTGCGACCACGAACAGTTCAGGAAAGCGGGACAATTCAGTGATGATGTCCTCGGTAATGCCGTCGGTGAAATATTGCTGCTCCGGATCGTCGCTGAGATTCTCAAACGGCATGACTGCGATGGCCGGATAACTGCCCATCTGTCGCAGTTCGGCTGTCTTTTCCGGCGGGGCGCCGTCACGATCCCGCTTGATAGTATCGTAAAGCGCTTGGGTCTTGGCTTCCGGTTCGATGTCCAGCTCCGCCCTAAGGATATCCCGGCAGTCCTGATAATGCCGCAACGCCTCGTTCCAGTGGCCCTGTTGCTGATGCAGTGTCATGGCCAAGCGGTGGATGTCCTCGCGCAAGGGGTCCAGTTCGAGCAGTCTGAGAGCGTGGCCCAGAGCGGTGCCAGGTTCGTCGCGCCCTTGGCATTGCCGCAACAGCGCCGTGAAGATTTCCGTGGCGTGGGCGGCAAGGCGGGTGCGCTCGCCGCGCAGCCAGTCTTCGAAAACATCGGCACGGACGTCAAAGCCGTCCATGAACGGGCCCTGATACAATGACTCCGTCCCGGCCCCGCCGGCTTCGAATGCCACGCTGTCCACATGGAAGGCACGGCTATCCGCCAGCAGGCCTTGGGCCGATGACACAATGGCCTCGCCCGCTTCGTCATCCAACGCCTTGCGCAGGACGGAAAGCGTCTGGCGCAGCGACGCGCGGGCCTGTTCCTCAGCCCGGTCCGGCCACAACAGCGTGGCGATCTTGGCGCGTGAGACCGACTCGCCGGGGCGATGGGCAAGATAGGCCAACAGCGCCGCCGCCTTCCTTGACGACAGCGCGATGGCCGCGCCTTCCCCGTCGGCCAGTTCAAAGCCGCCAAGCAGCCGCAGATGGAATTTTGCCAATGTCCCCATATGTCCCTAACAGGCGGCTAGGATCGAAAAAAGGTCTCAGAGCATTCTACCGTTAGTTTTTACGGCATTTGCATCGTTTTAACGAATTTCTCACGCCATGGAACCTGCGATTGCGGGAATTTTGACGCTGCGCTGACGGGGCTTCGCGATGATCAGCTCCATATTCTCATCAGAAAGGAATACAGAGGATGAATGATTTGAGCCAGATTACCCCTCGGACAGCGGCAAACAGCGATACGGGCGCGGCGCGTTTCGTCGGCTCCATTCCGGAAGTCTATGACGCGCATCTGGGACCGCTGTTGTTCCAGTTTTCCGCCGCCGATCTTGCCAAGCGCATTGATAACGCCATGCCGGGGGCCGAAAAGGTTCTCGAGATTGCCTGCGGCACCGGCATCGCCACCGAGTATCTTTGGCGGACCCTTGGCGAGAGTACGGAAATCGTCGCCACGGACCTGAACGAGGCGATGCTGAATTACGCCGTTACAAAGCGCGGCGCCTTGAAGAATGTCAGCTATCGCCAGGCCGATGCCCAGGCCCTGCCGTTCGAGGATGGCAGCTTTGACGTGGTGGCCTGTCAGTTCGGCATCATGTTCATGCCGGACAAGGCATTGGCGTTGGCGGAAATGGCCCGCGTGCTGCGGCCCGGCGGCCTGTTGGCTTTCAACGTCTGGGATTCGCTCGAGGTAAACCGGGTCGCCGGTCTGGCGCGGCAGACCATCGCCGGGTTCTTCAAATCCGATCCGCCGGATTTCCTCACCGTGCCGTTCGGATTTTACGAGATCGAGCCAATTCGTAGCCTGGTCGAGGGTGCGGGATTTTCGTTCCCGGATTTCCATTTGGTGTCCGACACCATCGAGCGGCCCGATGCCATGGGTATCGCGCGCGGTTTTGTGGAAGGAAATCCCGGCATATTGCAAATAAGAGAGCGGGGAGAGGTGGATCCGGAAGCCATCGTCACGGCCCTGGCGGCGGAAATCGAGGCTCTGTATGGCCCGGCGCCATTGCAGGTGCCGCTGCGGGAAATCGTCTGCCTGGCACGCAAGCCCTAAAAGGTCTCGTCCCTGGCTTGAATTATAACAATCTTCACCGGCCCGCCACGGCTGCCGAGATTGCCGTGGCGGGCCGCGCCATTACGGCCCCCGTAATTGGTTGTTCTAACTTTGCGCCTTGATGTAGGGCGCGTCATAGCCCTCGAATGCAGGGTCTGTCCCTTGGCTGAAATGAACTTCGCCGGGTGCGGCGGCGAATTCCGGACGGGCCTCGTCCATGGGCACCATGGCCAAGGCGATTAAGGCAACCAGCCAAACGGCGACCCAGGTCAGGGCTGCTTTGGGTTCTGGGCGTTTAATTTCGAACATGTCATCCTCGTGCCGCGCCTGTCGCGGCGATTTCTGAGTTGCCCGGACGGCGTCTTTGTCCGGTAAATGCCAACTGGTTTAAGAACAATGTGGGATGAATATTCAAATACACAATATATCATTTCGATATAAAAGACATTTTTTTTACATTTATTTCATAATAAATTTAGCAGAAAAACGGGCTTCATGGGTTTAAGCCGTTGTTGAGGCCGCGCGGCTAGCCATGTCGTGACGCAAATTTGTTACCAATGCGGCCGGTTGGGGCCGTGCAGTAGTTCAATCCCGAAAATGGTTTAACCGTCTCGTTTTGGCAGATCGACGACCGTGGCGGTGTGATCATCCGGCCCCGCCGGCGCGGCAGCCGCCGCGGGATTCGCTGCGAGATTCGCTGCGAGATTCGCTGCGAGATTCGGGGCATCGGCCTCGGAATCCGCCAACTGCACTTCCTCGATCTGTTCCGCCCGGCGGGTGATTTTTCTGGTGGAGGTGGCGATCTGCTCCAGATCCTTCTCTGCCTGGCCAAAATGCCGCTGCAGATTGTCAGCCCGTTCATCCAGGCGTTGGACGTCATCCAGCAGCTTTTGCACTTCCGCCTGGATGACGCCGGCCTGCTCCCGCATGCGGGCATCCTTCAGAACCGCGCGCACGGTGTTCAGGGTCGCCATCATGGTGGTGGGCGATACGATCCAGACGCGGGCCCGATAGGATTGCTCCACCGTGTCGGGAAAATTGGCGTGCAGTTCCGCATAGACCGCTTCCGAGGGCAGGAACATCAGGGCGCTGTCGGCGGTTTCACCGGGCAGGATATAGCGCTCTTGAATATCCTTGATGTGTTTATTGAGGGCGGCGCGAAATGCCCGCTGTGCCGCCTTCGCCTGGCTCTCGTCGGCGGCCTGACGCAGGGCATGATAGCTTTCCAGGGGGAATTTGGCATCAATGGCGATCGGCCCGGGGGGCTGGGGCAGTTGGATCAGGCAGTCGACCCGGCGCTGGTTCGACAACGTCGCCTGAAAGCCATAGGCCGACGGCGGCAGGATCGAGCTGACCAGGTCCTGCAACTGCACCTCGCCAAAGGCGCCGCGGGTTTGTTTGTTGTCGAGAATATCCTGCAGGCCGATTACCTGCCCGGCCAGGTCCGAAATATTTTTCTGTGCCTGATCAATGACATGCAGATGCTTGCCCAGTTCACCTAACGAGGCGGCGGTACGGGTCGCCGATTGCTCCAGGCTGTCGCCCATGCGTTTGGAGACGCCGTCCAGGCGTTCATGCAGGGTTCGCATCAGTTCCGCGCGCTCATTGGCGGTTTGCTCCGACATCTGACTTAGCCGCCCGCCCAGATCGGCCTGGGCGGTGGCCAGGCTGGCGGTGGCCGCCGCCAGGGCGTCAAGGCGCCCGTCATCGCCACCCAATGTCTGCCGGCGGCGGAACAGAAGCAATAAGCAAGCCAGTATGAGAAGCAGAACTGATGCCCCAAGAGCGCCCATCAATAATTCCATCGCGCCATCCTTATTGCGAAGCTTGACCCCGTATGGGCGGCATACTACCTAATGCCCAGAACCCTCGGAAATCATCAGAGTACACGGCAAACGAATCATGGCTATTCTACCCATTATCACCACTCCGGACCGCCGTCTGAAAGTGAAATCCCAGCCCGTCGAAGCCGTTGATGACAAAATCCGGCGCATTCTCGACGATATGCTGGAAACCATGTACCAGGCTCCCGGCATCGGCCTGTCGGCGGTGCAGGTTGGTATTCCCAAGTGTCTGATCACCGTGGATGTTTCGCCCGATGATGAAGACAATGCGCCGCTTTATCTGGTCAATCCGGAAATCGTGGCCTTTTCGGATGAGATGGAGAGCTATAACGAAGGCTGTCTCTCCCTGCCGGATCAGTTCGCCGATCTGGACCGGCCCGGCGAAGTCACGGTGGACTACCTGGATTATCATGGCCAGCCGCAACAGTTGCAGGCCGCCGGGCTTTTGTCGCGCTGTATCCAGCACGAAATGGATCATCTGAAAGGCCGTCTGTTCGTGGACCATTTGTCCGCCGTCAAACGCGGCATGATTTTACGCAAGCTGGAAAAGATCAGGCGTCAGAAAGTCTCGGCCTAGATTATGACCGGCTTGCGTGTCGTTTTCATGGGTACGCCGGATTTCGCGGTGCCGACCCTTGGCGCCCTGCAGGCCGCCCCGGATATCGATGTGGTGGCGGTTTACACCCAGCCGCCGCGCCAGGCCGGGCGGGGCAAGCGGCTGCGGCATACGCCCGTGCATGATGCCGCTCTGAACAGCAACATACCTGTCTTCACACCCAGCAGCCTGAAATCACCCGAGGCACAGGCCGAGTTCGCCGCCCTGGAGGCGGATGCGGCGGTGGTGGTGGCTTATGGCCTGATCCTGCCGGGTGCCGTGCTGCGGGCACCGCGCCTGGGCTGTTTCAATCTGCACGGCTCGCTATTGCCGCGCTGGCGCGGGGCGGCGCCGATCCAGCGCGCGGTGATGGCGGGGGACAGCAAGACGGGGGTCTGTGTCATGGCCATGGACGAGGGCCTGGACACAGGTGCGGAAATTTCCCGCGTCGAGGTGCCCATCATTGCCGATACCACGGCGGGCGATTTGCATGATCAATTGGCTGTCTTGGGGGCGCCCTTGATGGTGGCGGCCCTGCGCGGCATTGCCGCGGGCGATCTGACACCACGGCCGCAGCCGGAGGCCGGCATCACCTATGCCAAGAAAGTCGACAAGGCCGAGGCACGGATAGATTGGCGCCGGCCGAGCGCGGAGCTGGACTGCCTGATCCGGGGCCTGTCGCCGTTTCCCGGTGCCTGGTGCGAATGGCAAGGCAATCGCATCAAGGTGCTATTGGCAGAGCCGGCGGCGGCGGCGCATGATGCCGCGCCTGGCACGGTGCTGGATGAAAACCTGCTGGTTGCTTGCGGCGCCGGCGCCCTGCGCTTGTTGCGGTTGCAGCGGTCGGGAAAGGGGGTGATGGCGGCGGCGGATTTTCTGCGCGGCAACCCATTGCAGTCCGGCGATATGCTTCTTTAGATTTCTGAAAATCTTCAGAGGCATTCCGGACGCTGGCGTAATATTCGAAAAAAGATGCAACGCTCGATTACAATAAATTCGTAACTATTTTAGTCATAATGTTTCACTGAGTTTTTGCATGCTTCGTTATAGAGCGGCATTTTCCGTTTGCTGCGGGATCTTCATTTTGGTTTGATTTAGAACCTGCCGGCTGAACCTGAACAATTCTTCGTCCCGGTCTTCTTTCCGGGCGGCGGTGATTTCAAGGAATACGGCTATGATGGATAAGAGGGCACAGGAAGAGCGGGACAGCCGCCTGGAGGGCATGTCCCAATTGGTCGCCGAACGCTTCAAGCGAGGCGAGGCCGACGAGATCAAGGCGTTTTTCGAGCAGTTTTATGCCCGTGTTCAGGCCGAGGATATCAACGGATCCTCGCCGGAAAACCTATATGGCGCCGCCTTATCCCTATGGAAGTTCGCCGCCCAGCGCGGCACGGGCGAGGTCAAGCTGCGGGTCTACAATCCACGCATGGAAGAGCATGGCTGGAAATCGCCCCATACCATTGTTGAAATCATCACTGATGACATGCCGTTTCTGGTGGATTCCGTTGTCGGCAACCTGAATCATTGGGATGCCTGCGTTCATCTGGCGATCCACCCGGTCATCCGCGTGCGCCGGGATGAAAAAGGCGCGCGGCAGGAATTGTTGCCCCCGTTGGTCAACGGCAAGCCGGGTTTGAGCGAATCCGTGATGCATATCCAGATTGCTGAACAGAGCGATCAAGGAGCGTTGGATAAAATCGCCCACGATCTGCGCGGTGTTTTGGACGATGTTGGCATCGCGGTGGCGGACTGGCCCGCCATGTTGGGGCAGCTGGATGATGCCATCGCGCAGATGAACAGTTCCAAGTTTCCCCAAAGCCAGGATGAAGTCGATGAGTCCGGCGCCTTTCTGGCCTGGATGCGGGACAATCATTTCACCCTGCTTGGCTGCCGTGATTACAGCCACAGCGGTAAGAAAGGTGATGACGATCTGACCATCGTGCCTGACAGCTCGCTTGGCATCTTTCGCGATGAAACCCGCCATGTGCTGACCCGGCAGGATGGTCTAGATCCGGGCGGCACGGGCGCGGCCACGATCGCGCAACGCTTCATCCGCCGGGAAGAAATCCTGCTGGTTACCAAGACCGGCGTGCGCGGCACCGTGCACCGGCCGGTGCACATGGATTACATCGGCGTCAAACGCTATGACGGCAAGGGCAAGCTGATTGGCGAGCGGCGCTTCGTTGGCCTGTTCACGGCGTCCGCCTTTAACCGCACGCCGCGCGATATACCCCTGCTGCGGCGCAAGCTGGCCCAGGCCATTGAATTGGCCGGCGTGGATGCCGACTCGCACGACGGCAAGGCCCTGACCCATATCCTAGAAACCTATCCCAGAGATGAATTGTGGCAGATCGATGTGGAGACCCTGACCAGCATCGCCACCGGTATTCAGGCCCTGCAGGAGCGGCCCCGCTTTCGTATTTTCGCCCGGCGCGACCGCTTTGACCGCTATTTCACCGTTCTGGTCTATATGCCGCGCGAGCGCCTGAGCACGGAGCTGCGCGAACGCTTCGCTGATCTTTTGTGCGAGGCGGTCAATGGCCGGCTTTCCAACTATTATACCGAAGTCAGCCAAAGTCCCCTGGCGCGGGTGCATTTCATTATCGGCATCAACGAGGGCGGCGCGCCGGAGGAAATTGACTTCGGCGCCGTCGAGGCCCGCCTGATTGCCGCGGCGCGGCAATGGCAGGATGATTTCTACGAGGCCCTGGTGGAGCATTGGGGCGAGGAGGGCGGCAATCGCCTGGCCGCGCGCTATGGCAAGGCCTTCCCAACCTCGTATACCGAGCGCTTCAATGCCGAGACCGCATTGCGCGACATCGAAGGCATCGAGGGCCTGGCGGACGGCACGGGCGTGGGTTTGAATATCTATCGCATGATCGAGGACGCCGAACATGTGGTGCGCTTCAAGATCTATCATCCCGGCCAGGCCCTGCCCCTGTCGGATTGTCTGCCGATGATGGAGAACATGGGCCTCAGGGTGATTGGCGAAGAGCCGTTCCAGATTACCCTGGCGGACGAGGAAACCATTTGGATCCATAACTTCCTGCTGGAAGAACAGGATGGCACCGCGATCGATCTCGCGCTGCTGAAGTCGGGCTTTGAAGAGGCCTTTGCCAAGGTCTGGGCCGGCGAGGTCGAGGATGACGGCTTTAACCGCCTGGTTCTGAAGGCCGGCCTGGGCTGGCGCCAAGTCGTGGTCCTGCGTGCCCTGTGCAAATACCTGCGCCAGACCGGTATCGCCTACAGCCAGGACTATATGGAAGATACCCTGGCGCGGAACCACGCCATCACCGCCACGATCGCGCGCCTGTTTCAGGCTCGCTTCGACCCGGAAGCCCCCGAATCCGAGGCCGGGAAAGAGGTCAAGAAGCTGGCCGGCGATATCACCAATGCCCTGGAAGCGGTGGAAAGCCTGGATGAGGACCGTATCCTGCGCCGTTTTCTGAACCTGGTGCAGGCCGCACTGCGGACCAACTATTTCCAAGTGGCCGAGGACGGCGGGCCGAAGCCCTACCTGTCGATTAAATTCGACAGCGAGGCGGTGGACGAATTGCCGCTGCCGCGCCCGTTTAGGGAAATTTTCGTCTATTCGCCACAGGTCGAGGGGGTCCATTTGCGCGGCGGCAAGGTGGCCCGCGGCGGCTTGCGCTGGTCGGACCGGCGTGAGGATTTCCGCACCGAAGTGTTGGGCCTGATGAAGGCGCAGATGGTCAAGAACGCGGTCATCGTTCCGGTCGGCTCGAAAGGCGGCTTCGTGCCCAAGCGCCTGCCGCTTACGGGCGGGCGGGAAGCCCTGCAGGACGAAGCCATCGCCTGTTACAAGACTTTCATCAAGGGCCTGCTGGATTTGACCGACAATCTGCGCGGCCAGGATGTCATCCCGCCGCCCTTGGTCAAGCGTTACGACGACGACGATCCCTACCTGGTGGTCGCCGCCGACAAGGGCACCGCCACTTTCTCGGACATCGCCAACGGCGTGGCCATCGACTATGGCTTCTGGCTGGGCGATGCCTTCGCCTCCGGCGGGGCCAAGGGCTATGACCATAAGGTCATGGGCATCACCGCCAAGGGCGCCTGGGAATCTGTAAAACGGCATTTCCGCGAGCTGGGCCGGGATATCCAGAACGAGGATTTCACCGTCGTCGGCTGTGGTGATATGTCCGGCGATGTCTTCGGCAACGGCATGCTGCTGTCCAAGCATATCCGTCTGCAAGCAGCCTTCGATCACCGCAATATCTTTATCGATCCGGCCCCTGATGCCGCGATCAGCTGGGCCGAACGCAAGCGCCTGTTCGAGCTGCCGCGCTCCAGTTGGGAAGATTATGACAGCGGCCTGATCTCCAAGGGCGGCGGCGTCTTCGACCGCAAGGCCAAGGCCATTGAGTTGAGTCCCGAGATGAAGCGCCTGACCGGCCTGAAGGTGAAATCCCTAACTCCGAACGAGCTGATCCATGCTCTGTTGCAGGCGGATGTGGATCTGCTGTGGTTCGGCGGCATCGGCACTTACATCAAGGCCAGCAGCGAAAGCGATCTGGATGCTGGTGACCGGGCCAATGACGCGGTGCGCGTCAACGGCGATCAACTGCGCTGCAAGGTGATCGGCGAGGGTGGCAATCTGGGCATTACGCAATTGGCCCGCCTGGAGATTGCCCAGCACGGCGGCCGGCTGAACACCGATGCCATCGATAATTCCGCCGGCGTCGACTGCTCTGATCACGAGGTCAATATTAAGGTTCTGATCGATGCTGTGGTGGCCGAAGGCGAGATGACCGACAAGCAGCGCGACCGTCTGTTGGTGGAAATGACCGACGAAGTGGGCGAATTGGTCTTGCGGGACAATTATCTGCAAACCCAATCGCTCAGCGTATTGCAGCACCGGTCGGCGGCTTTGCTGGAATCTCATGCCCGTTATATGCGGGATCTGGAACGCAACGGCCAATTGAACCGCGAGGTTGAGTATCTGCCCGATGACGAGGCTCTGGCCGAGCGCGCGGCGCGGGGCGAGGGGCTGACCCGGCCCGAACTGTCGGTGCTGTTGGCCTATGCCAAGATGGTGCTGTACGAAGAACTGCTGGATAGTGACCTGGGCCAATCCAAGGGTCTTGTTGCTGATTTGGTGAAGTATTTTCCCCGGAAACTGCGCCGCGAGCACCATGGGGCTATTTTGCAGCATCGCCTGCGGCGGGAAATCATCGCCACGGTGACCGCCAATTCCATCGTCAATCGCCTAGGGATTACCTTTGTCCATGACGTGATCGAGGAAACCGGCGCCTCGGTCGAGGCCGTGGCGCGCTGTTATGCCGCCGCCCGCGATCTGTTCGAGATGCGGCAATTGTGGAACCAGATCGAGACCCTGGACAATACCGTTCCCGCTGCCGTGCAGACGGACATGGTTCTGGCAACGGCGGAATTCATGCGCCGGATGACCTTGTGGTTCCTGCGCAATGTGCCCCAGCCGTTGAAGGTCAATACGGTTATCACCACGTTCGGTCCCGGCATCAGCAGTCTGGCCGGACAGCTGGACAAGGTGATCGGTTGTAGCGAGAACAAGAAGATGTCTTCCGGTGCCGCCGCGCTGTTCAAACAGGGCGTGGCCGAGACCCTGGCGCGGCGGATCGAAGGGTTGGAGCCCATGAACGCCGCCTGCGACATCGTCCAGGTGGCCGCCGATAGCAACCGCCCGGTGGAAGAAGTCGGCCAGGTGCACTTTGCCCTGGGCGCGCGTCTGGGCCTGGACCGCCTGTGCGCCTCGGCCGAGGCGTTGGAGGCCGAGGACCATTGGCAACGCCAGGCGATCGCCTCCATCGTCGATGATCTGCGCGGCCAGCAACGGGCCCTGACCTCTGTCGTCCTGCAACAGGCCAATGGCGCGGGTGGTGACGAGGCGATGGAAAAATGGTGCGATAGCAATCGGCGGGACATCGCCCGCAGCGACGAAATGATTGCAGAGTTCGAGGCGGGCGGCATGGATATCGCCAAGCTGGCCTTGGCAAACCGCTATATTCGACGGTTGATTATCGGCTAAACTTGTCCCCAACATGGTGGGGAGGCGAGAATGGCTGCGGTTGATGTTGGGCATGAGGATCGGCTGACCGTTACTGGTGTGGCGCCCGCGTCGCGCCGCGCGCAGTTCAGCTGGGCTTTGTTCGATTGGGCCAATCAGCCCTATTTCACCTTGGTGACCACCTTTATTTTCGCGCCTTATTTCACCTCGCACGTGGTCGGCAACGCCATCCGCGGGCAGGAGCTATGGGGCTATGGCCAATCCGTGGCCGGACTTTGCATTGCCTTGCTTAGCCCGGTGATGGGCGCCATGGCGGATGCCAGCGGCCGGCGCAAGCCGTGGATTCTGGCGTTTCAGTCCTTGTGCGTGCTGGCTTGTGCCGGTCTGTGGCTGGCCCTGCCAGGTGCCGCTGACAGGGATCTGGTGCTGATCCTGGGGCTGGTGGTGCTGGCCAGCCTGGGCGCTGAATTCGCCACCGTGTTCAACAATGCCATGTTGCCGGGGCTGGTTTCCCAGGCCCGCCTGGGCCGCCTTTCGGGCTATGCCTGGGCCCTCGGTTATCTGGGCGGCCTGGTTTCGTTGGGTTTCGTGCTGGGCGGCTTCAGCCTGCCGGAGGTACCTTTGTTTGGCCTGGACAAGGCAAGCCACGAACATGACCGCATGGTTGGGCCGCTGTCGGCGATTTGGATGATTGTTTTTATTCTGCCCCTGATGCTGTTCACTCCCGACGCACCGCCCAGCGGTCTGGGTCCGGTCCGCGCCGCGCGCCAGGGCTTGAGCCAATTGGGCGGCACGTTGAAGTCGCTGCGCCATTACCGCAACGTCATGCTGTTTCTGATCGCACGGATGATCTATTTCGACGGCTTGTCCGCGATCTTCGCCTTCGGCGGTATTTACGCTGCTGGGATCTTTGGCTGGAGTACCACCAATCTTGGTGTCTTCGGCATTATCCTGATCATCTTCGCCGCCATCGGCGCCATGGTGGGCGGTTGGCTGGATGACCGCATCGGCTCGAAGCGGACAATTCTATTGGCCGTGGTTGGCTTGATCATCGCCACCCTGGGCATCGTCTCCATCACGGTGGACGGCCTGGGAACGGAGGGGCGCAGGGATACGGTGCTGTTCTTTTTCCAATTCGCCGTGGCGCCGCCGGGAGACGGCATGTTTACCACCCTGGCCGAGCAGATCTTCCTTGTATTCGGCATCATGGTGGGGATGTTCGGCGGCCCGGCCCAGGCGGCCTCGCGCACCATGGTCTCGCGCCTGGTGCCGGTGGAGAAGATCGGCGAGTTCTATGGCCTTTACGCACTATCGGGCAAGGCCACCGCCTTTATCGCACCCTTGGCGGTCGCATTGATCACCGGCATGCTGCAAAGCCAGCGCGCGGGTATCGCATCCATCGTGGTATTCCTGACGCTAGGCCTGTTGTTGATGCTGCCCGTGCGCGAGGAACGCGCCGCGCCACCATCCTAGAACCATGTCCGGCAAGCTAGGCCGCGACACGCTCTAATGCCGGAAGTGGCGCATGCCAGTTAGTACCATGGCCAGGCCGGCCTCGTCGGCGGCGGCGATGACGTCCTTGTCGCGCATGGAGCCGCCGGGCTGGATCACCGCCGTCGCGCCCGCCTCGGCCGCCGCCAACAGGCCGTCGGCGAAGGGGAAGAAGGCATCGGATGCAACCACCGAACCCTTGGCCAGGGGCTGCGCCACGCCCGCTGCTTCCGCAGCGTCCTGCGATTTTCGGGCCGCGATGCGGGCGGAATCCACCCGGCTCATCTGACCGGCGCCGATGCCCACCGTGGCGCCGTCCTTGACGTAGATAATGGCGTTGGATTTGACGTGTTTGCAGATCCGGAAGGCTAGCAGTAAATCGGCCATTTCCTGGTCGCTGGGCTGGCGCTTGGTCACCACTTCGACGTCGCCGGCACCAATGCGACCGGCATCGCGGGATTGCAGCAGATAGCCGCCGGCCAGGCTTTTCAGGGTCATGCCATCGGCACCGGCATCGGGCAGGCCGCCGGTTAACAGCAGGCGTAGGTTCTTCTTGGCGCTGATTGCCGCGATCGCGGCTTCATCGGCGTCCGGTGCGATGATGACCTCGGTAAAGATATCCACCATGGCCGCCGCCGCCGCGCCATCGAGCGTTTGATTCATGGCGATAATGCCGCCAAAGGCGCTGACCGGATCGCAACGCAGGGCCTTTTGATAGGCATCCAGCAGATCCGTACCCACCGCGACGCCGCAGGGATTGGCATGCTTGATAATGGCCACGGCGGCCTCGGCGGAATCGAATTCGCCGACTAGTTCGAAGGCCGCGTCCGTATCGTTCAAATTGTTATAGCTCAGCTCTTTGCCCTGCAACTGCCGGGCCGTGGCGACACCGGGGCGGGCGCTGCCGGAGGTATAGAAAGCCGCTGCCTGATGGGGGTTTTCGCCATAGCGCAGCTCTGCCTGCTTTTCCGCCGCGACCACCAGGCGGTCGGGGAAGGTTTCGCCCTGCTGGGCCGCGAACCAGGCCGAAATGGCACCGTCATAGCTGCCCGTCCGCGCATAAGCTTTGGCCGCCAGGCTCTGGCGCAGGGCCCGGTCCGTGGCGCCGCCATTGGCCGCCATGGCCTCGGTCACGCCGGCATAGTCGCTGGGATCGGTCAGCACCGCCACATGGGCATGGTTCTTGGCGGCGGAGCGGATCATGGCCGGGCCGCCGATATCGATATTTTCGATGCAGGTGGCGAAATCGGCGCCCTTGGCCACCGTGGCCTCGAACGGATACAGATTCACAGCCACCAGATCGATGGCGCCAATATCATGATCGGTCATGGCCTTGGCATGTTCGGGATTGTCACGCAGGGCCAAAATGCCGCCATGTACCGTCGGATGCAGGGTTTTGACCCGGCCGTCCATCATCTCCGGGAAGCCGGTATGGTCGCTGACTTCCTTGACCGGGATGCCGGCCTCGGCCAGGGCGCGGGCGGTGCCGCCCGTGGACAGGATTTCTACCCCATGATCAGCCAGGGCGCGGCCGAATTCCAACAAGCCGTCTTTGTCGGAAACAGAGATGAGGGCCCGTTTGATGACAACCAGATCGTTCGCCGGCGCTGTCGACATCGTTTACTCCTGTCGCGGTATATGAAACTCGAACGCGCCCTATAGCACGGCTTTCGCGGCTGCCAAAGGGACATGCTGCCGCAGCTGCTATTCCGCCTGGGCTGCTGCCTTTGGCGCCAACCGGCCATCGGGGCTGGCCTGCATTTCGGGTACCAGGTGGCGAATCAGGGCCAAGGTTTGTTCCGTATCCCGCGCGGTTGCCGCATTTGCCAGTTTCTCGACCTGGGCGCTCAGTAATTCGTGGTCTATCACCCGAGGTGCCGCCAGATTGACACCGGCCAGATGGGTCGGCTGCGGTGCCTCGCCATCGTGCAGCAATTCCTCATACAGCTTTTCGCCGGGCCGCAGGCCGGTAAAGGCAATGGGGACATCGACTTCCGGCGTCAGTCCCGCCAGGCGGATCATCTGCCGGGCCAGATCCAGAATGCGCACCGGCTTGCCCATGTCGAGAACAAAGATCTTGCCGCCCTCATCGCCCGTGGGCGCGGCGGCGGTGGCCTGCAAGACCAGTTCCACCGCCTCCCGCGTGGTCATGAAATAGCGGGTGACTTCCGGGTCGGTGACCGTCAGCGGCCCGCCACGGGCCAGTTGGCGTTGGAACAGAGGCACGACCGAGCCGGTGGAGCCCAGAACATTGCCGAAGCGCACGGTGACAAAACGGCAGGCACTAGATGACAGGCTCAAACCCTGGCAGATCATCTCGGCGATGCGTTTCGAAGCGCCCATGACGGAGGTCGGATTGACCGCCTTGTCGGTGGAAATCTGCACCATCACCTTGACCTCCGCCGCGAGGCAGGCCCGGGCCACGTTGGCGGTGCCCATGACGTTGGTCAGCACGCCTTCGTTGGGATTTTCCTCCACCATGGGGACGTGCTTGAAGGCGGCGGCGTGAAACACCAGATCGGGCTTTTCCCGGGCGAACACAACGCCCAGGCGGCCGCCGTCGCGGACATCACCCAGGATCGCCCGGCGGGACAGTTCCGGCCAGCTTTCCCCGAATTCCAAGTCGATCCGGTACAGCGCATGTTCGCCATTATCCAGCAACGAAATATGTGCCGGGGCGTGGGCCGCGACCTGGCGCGCCAGTTCCGAGCCGATGGTGCCGCCCGCGCCGGTGATCAACACCCGCCGGCCCGAAATCAAGGCCCGCATGGCGTCGCGGTCCAATACTTGTTGCGGGCGGCCCAGCAGATCCTCGACCTGGACCGGTTGCAACTCCAGATCGGAGCCTTTCTTGGCGCCGCTCTGAAAATCCGTCATGCGGGGCATGCGCGAGAGGCTCAGGCCAAGTTTTTCCGCCACGTCCAACAGGCCGCCGATGGTGTCGCCGTCCAGTTTCGGCCAGGTCAGGATCATGCGCTGAGGTTTGCGTCCCTTGCGGGCTAGTTCCGTGACTACCGCCTCGACTTGGTCAAGGCCGCCCAGCACGGTGACACCGCGGATATCCCGCCCGATGCGGCTGCGTTTGTGGTCGATAATGCCGACCACGCGGTAGCTGGCCGCGCGGTCCCGCGCCATGCCGCGAATGAAGGCTTCCGCTTCATCGTCCGCGCCGACCAGCAGCACGGGCACCCGGCCGTCGTCGGTATGCTCAAACACCGCGCGCAGATCGCCGTCCTTGGAAAAGCGGTACAACAGGCGCGAGGCCGAGAGAAAAACCACCAGCAGCGGCCAATTCAGGAACATCGCGCTGCGCGGGAAATTGGCCAGGCGGTCCAGCACGAACATCACCGGCAAATAGATCAGGATGGCCAATGTCACCGCCTTGACGATGGCGATCAGGTCCGACAACGAGGCGTAGTGCCAAATGCCCCGGTATAGGCCCATGCGCCAGAACACCAGGGCGCAGATTACGGTGAAGATGGCCGTGCCGTGCCATAGGAAAAAGAAATCCTGCGGCTTGCCATAGGTCTGATAACGGAACCAGACCGCCAGCTCGAACGACAGCGCCGCCATGAAGACGTCGTGCACCGCCACCGTCGCGATGCGCCGGTTGATGCCTTTAAGTCTCTGCACAAGCCAAGCCACGGTCATTCCATCTCGTCTAGCGGTTTCATCCTGGCGAAATACCATAACAGAAACGCCACCGCCCCGCCGCCCAGGATCAGGGTCAGCCATTGATTGCCGCCCAGCGCCGCCCACAGCGCCAGCGCGGTCAGGCACAGATTGCAGGCCAAAATGTACAGGGCGATACGGCCATGGTCGCCGCAGGCTTGCGCTGCGTGCTGATAAAAGTGGCTGCGGTGGGCCTGCCAGAACTTTTCGCCCCGCAGGATACGTCGCAGCAGGGTCCAGGTAGCATCGAAGAGGTAATACAGGCATAGCAGCAGCGCCGGCAGCCATTGCCCCGCCGCCGCCAGGGACAGCAGCAGCCAGCCTAAAAGAAAGCCCAGGCCAACACTGCCCACATCGCCCAAAAAGATCTTCGCCGGGCGCCAGTTCAGAAAGCCAAAGCCGATAATGGCGCCGGCGGCAATCACCGAGGGGGCGGCCAGCCCGGTGCCCGCGCCGCTAATTTGGGTGATCAGTGCAATACCCAGGCCGATGCTGGCCGTTTCCACCGCCGTGATGCCATCGATGCCGTCCATGAAATTGAATAGATTGATGAACCATAGCCAGCAAAACCCGGCCGCCAGGCGGTCCGCCACGGGCGGCAGCAAGCCTTGAAAGATCGGACTGTCGGGCAGTGCCAGGCAGCCGAGCGACACGGCCAGAGCCTGCATCACCAGCCTTTGCAGGGTCGGCAGGCCGCGCAGATCGTCAAGAAATGAGATTCCAGCCAAACCGGCGGCCAGCAATGCAATGGCGGTAATATTGAACGAATCGCCCACCTTCCCCGGTGCCAGCCATGCCAACGCGCACCACGCGCCAATGATTACCGCCATGACGGCAATGCCTCCCCCCCGCGGTACGGCGCCGGCGTGGCTGGAGCGTTCATTGGCGTGATCCAGGATGGCGCGGACGGTCAACAGGCGCAATACCGCGCCCGTGGCCAAATAGGTCACGATACAGGCGGCAAGGGCAAGGCCGATATGCAGGCTCCAGGTCATGGCTGCTTATAGCCTTGATTGCCGCGCCGAGACTAGTGCAAGCCTTGTCAGACTGCGGTGATAGTGCTACTTCCCAGCCCGCGAAACCTTGCGGTTTCGAACCCATTTCAAGCGTTAATATTCCAAGGCTTCATCCTCATGAAAATCCTCATTCTGGGCGGCGACGGTTATCTCGGTTGGCCTACGGCCATGCATTTCGCCGCTGCTGGCGACACCGTCTGGGTCGCGGACAATTTTGCCAAGCGTAAGTGGGAGCTTGAGGACGGGATCGAGCCGTTGCTGCCTATTCCCACCTTGCATCGCCGGGTCCAATGCTGGAACGAAGTCGGCGGCGGTACGCCAATCAGCATGAAGATCGGCGATCTGACCAATCACCGCTTTGTCTATAATCTGCTGCGCGAGATCCAGCCCGATGCCATCGTGCATTACGCCGAGCAGCCCTCCGCGCCCTATTCCATGCAGAACCGCACGGCGGCGGTGATGACCCAGCACAACAACGTCATCGGCAACCTGAACCTGATGTTCGCCATGCAGGCCCATTGCCCCGACGCCCATCTGATCAAGCTGGGCACCATGGGTGAATACGGCACGCCAAACATCGATATCGAGGAAGGCTGGCTGGATGTCGAACACAACGGCCGCACGGACCGGGTGCTGTACCCGAAAAAGCCCGGCAGCTTTTACCACCTCTCGAAGGTCCATGATTCCCATAACATTGAGTTCGCCTGCCGCATCTGGGGCATGCGGGCGACGGATCTGAACCAGGGCGTGGTCTATGGCATTGACACGGATCAGACGCAAATGGCGGACGAACTGCGGACCTCGTTCCACTACGATCATGTGTTTGGCACGGTGTTGAACCGCTTTCTGGTCCAGGCCGTGGCTGGCCTGCCCCTGACGGTCTATGGCAAGGGCGGCCAGACGCGGGGCTTTTTGAATATCCGCGATACCCTGGCCTGCGTGGACATCGCCGCCCGAAATCCCGCCGAGCGCGGCGATTTTAGGATTTTCAACCAGTTCACCGAGCAGTTCTCGGTATCGCAACTGGCCGATATGGTGGTTGCCGCCGGTCAGCGGGCCGGGCTGTCCGTGGCGGTGGAAAATCTGGAAAATCCCCGTGTCGAGCAGGAAGAGCATTATTACAACGCCAAGAATACCGCCCTGACCGACCTTGGCCTGCAGCCAAACCTGCTGACGGGCGAAGTGGTGGATAGCATGCTGGCGACGGTGCGCGGCCAGGCGGGACAGGTCGATCCCCGGATCATCGCGCCGCAGATCCGCTGGGCCGGCGGCGAGGTCTCCGAGGCCGATTCCTGATGACGGGCATGAAATCCTCCACGCCAATCGCGGTCATCGGCCTAGGCTATGTGGGCCTGCCCCTGGCCGTGACCTTGGCCCGGAACTTCCCCACCATCGGCTATGACGTGGACAAGGCGCGGATCGCGGAATTGCGGCAAGGCCATGACCGGACCGGCGAGATCGATGACGTGGCGATGGCCGAGAGCGCCTTGACCGTGACCGATGATGGTGCGGCGATTGCCGATGCCGAGGTCTACATCGTAACCGTGCCAACCCCTGTGGATGCCGATAACCAACCCGATTTGCGCTTGATACAGTCAGCTTGTGACGGCGTCGGCAAATTGCTGTCCGTGGGCGATATCGTGGTCTTTGAAAGCACGGTTTATCCCGGCGTCACGGAGGACATTTGTGGTCCGGCCCTGGCGGCGGCCTCCGGCCTGGTTTGCGGCCAGGATTTCTTTCTGGGCTATTCACCGGAGCGGATCAATCCCGGCGACCGGGAACATACGGTCGACAAGATCGCCAAGGTGGTGGCCGGCCAGAACGCCGAGGTTCTAGACCTTCTGGCCGATCTGTATGGCCGGGTGACCACGGGCGGCATCCACCGGGCCAAGGACATCAAGACGGCGGAAGCCGCCAAGGTGATCGAAAACGCCCAGCGCGACATCAATATCGCCTTCGTCAATGAAGTGGCGGCAATCTGCCAAAAGTTGGATATCTCGGCCCATGACGTGTTGGAGGCGGCGGGCACGAAATGGAATTTCCTGCCCTTCACGCCGGGTCTGGTGGGTGGCCACTGCATCGGCGTTGATCCGTTTTATCTGGCTTTTCAGGCCCAGCAGTTGGGCCACGATCCGCAGATTATCCTGTCGGGCCGGCGTCTGAACGATGCCATGGGCGATTTTATCGCCGGCTGTATCGACGAAAACATGTCCGGGCCGGGGCGGGTGCTGTTGCTGGGCCTGACCTTCAAGGAAAACGTGCCCGACCTGCGCAATACCAAGGTGATCGACGTGGTCACCGGCCTGACCGCCCGCGGTCACGAAGTAGTGGTGCATGACCCGGTGGCGGATGGGGCGGAGGCGGAACGTCTGTACGGCTTTCCCTTGCTGCCCTCGCTGGAAGGCCAGGGTGGCTTTGAAACAGTGGTCGGTGCCGTACGCCATGATGATTTCCTGGCACTCAACGCAGCCGATCTGGCCGGCCTAGTGCGTGAAGGCGGCCTGATCGCCGATATCAAGGGCCTGTGGCGCGAGATCGAACGCCCCGCCGACCGCCATTATTGGCAGCTATAGGCGCCGATCAAAGTTCTAAACATCGCGCCTTATGGCGCCAATTGCGATGTCCGGACTTAATGCGGGCACTTTACCAAGCGCCGTTCCGGTCGCACAATGGGCCTCGGCATATTCCTGAAAGGTGACCTGGTAATGAGCAGTATCGCATTTGAACTTCCCGATGAACTCCGCGCGCTCTGCGACGGGCTTGGCGACTTCCTCAAGGCCGAGGTTATTGCCCGCCACGACAAGCATCACGATCTCCTCTCCAACGGCCGCAATACATATGACGAGAACGGCCGCTATGTGGAAGAGGTCATCGAGCTGATCCGCGAGGTGCGGATGGCCTCGTCCAAGGCCGGGTATTTCAATATGTGCGTGCCGGAAGAACTCGGCGGCAGCGGCCTTGGCATGCTGGCCTATTACGTGGCCTGGGAACATGCCTACCGCACGGCGGGGCCACACAATTGGCTGGCCATGTATTGCATCAGCCATTGGGCCCTGGGCCCCTCGCGGCTGTTGGAACGGGTTACGGAGGAGGCCCGGACGGAAATTCTCGATGGCATGATCGAGGGGCGGACCTCCATGTGCTTCGGCATGTCCGAGCCGGGTGCCGGTTCGGACGCCGCCGCCATGACGACGCGGGGCACGCCGGACGGCAACGGCTGGCGCATTAACGGGCGCAAGATCTGGACCACCAATTCACCCATCGCCGATTACTGCATTATCTTCTGCCAGACTGACCCGGAGCGGGCGGCGGCGCGCAAGGGCGGCATCTCCGCCTTTCTGGTGCCGACCAGTTCGCCCGGTTTCGAAGTCGAAAGCATTATCCGTATGCACGGCATGGTCGGCGGTAACGAGGCGCAACTGGTCTTCGAGGATCTGCGGGTGGAGCCCTATCAATTGGTCGGCGAGTTGCATGACGGCTTCAAGAACGCGGTCTTCGGCGTTTCCATGGGGCGTATTTACAATTCCGCCCGAGCACTTGGGTTGGCGCGCTGGTCGGTGGATCTGGCCCTGGATTATGCGACACAGCGCCACGCATTCGGCAAGCCGATCTCGGAATACCAGGGCGTGACCTTTCCGTTGGCGGAATCGGCCATGGAACTGCATGCTTCCCACCTGATGGGCCTGAACGTGGCGCAGTTGCTCGACCGGGGCGAGCCGGCGATCAAGGAATTGTCCATGACCAAGGCTTATTCGGTCGAGGTCGGGGTGCGCGCCATCGACCGGGCCATTCAGGTTCATGGCGCAATGGGCTTCACCAACGAGGTTGGCCTGGCCGAGGCCTACAACGTTGTGCGCTTGATCAATGTGGCGGACGGCACCAACGAAATCCTGCGCCGCACCATCGTCCATCGCCTGTTGGGCGGTGATCGGGAGCTATAGCCATGATACGTCTTTTCTCAATTCCGTTCTAATTGCTGCTGCTGTTGATTAGCCGGCTCAGGCCGGAAAGGATGAAGGGCGCGCCGGCTACAAGGCGGGCGATTTCAAGACTGCCATGGCGCAGCGCCGCCTCGTTCAAATTGGCCTGTTTTATGTTATCATTGGGGCGAAAGTTGAAAGCCTTCATCATCGCGTGACGCTACTGGCAAATTACGCATATACTGATGGAGCTGCTGCAGCCAGGGTTGAGGCAAGCAAATGCCCCGTAATCCGACATTGCGTGAAGATATCCTAGATACTGCGATCGGCCTTGCCGATGAAGTAGGATGGCCCGGTGTGCGTCTGCACCAGGTGGCGGCGAGATTGGGTGTGACACTGCGGGATATTCGCGCCAACTATCCTGACCTAGATGCGGTGGCGGACGCATGGTTGAGTCGCGCCGACGATGCCATGCTGGCGGTTGCCGAGCGAGCTGATTTGTTGGACGCGCCGGCCCCGGATCGCATCAATGCGGCGCTTATCGCCTGGTTCACGGCGCTGGGCGGACGCCGAAGCATGCTCAGGGCAGTATTGTTCTACAAATTGCAGCCGAGCCATGTCCACTTGCAAGCCGCGTTGGTGGTGGCTACAAGCCGGCGGGTACAATGGCTCCGTGAAGCCGCCCGGCTTAATGCCACGGGCAGGCAAAAAACCACTGAAGAACTGGGCCTAACCCTCTTGTTCGCGGCTACCGCGCTGCGCTGGCTCATGGATCGTTCGGAGAATTTCGAACCTACGCGTTCCTTCATCGCCCGCCGTCTCGACCGCGCCGACCGAATGATGAAGCACTGTTATCAATAGTTTACGCGATCGTACACCATCAGGATATATGCGATGGCGTTGAACGGGATTACGTTCTGGCGACGACGTAGTTTCATCGGGCCGTGGAGGCGGGCTACGCCGAATCCCAGTTTAATGTCGCCTTTATGTATTACAGTAGCCATGGCGTGCCGCGCGATGTCGTGGCGGCACATAACTGGCTTCACATCGCAGGCATCCGAGGTCATGAAAAGGGATACGCGATCCGTGACCAGCTTGCCAAACGGATGACCCAGTCTCAGATCGACGATGCCCTGTACCTGACATGCCCGTGGGTTGGCACGCATCCCTTGGACTGACCGGCGCTCCCTCCAAGGTCCGTGCCCTACTCCGCTGCGTTGGCGCGGCCGAATGCGGCTTCCATTTCGCGGCGGATGATGACGGCCGGATCGTTGTCGTCGATGGCGGCGTCGGTCCAGGTCAATAGTTCGCCCTCGGCGATGTCGCGGGTTAGGGGTACGTCGCCGGCTAAACCAAGCGGCAGGCCGCCCATGGCCAGGGATTTGTCCGCCGGGACCTGCTTGCCCCAGACCATGAAGCCGCCCTCGCCATCCAGCATCTCGCCCTTTTTTAGGTTCCGCTTGGCCGTCGCCACCACGTCGGAGCGGAAGCCGTTTGGCGATCCCGTTGGTTCATTGCGGAGCGCGGCGGAGGCGACGGAGATACCCAGCTCCAGGCCGATCATATGGGTGGGACGGTAAAGGGCCGCATAATGGAAGCTGCTGTCGGGCAGCATCTTGTATTCCTCGAAACAGTGGCGCACATAATCGTTGTCGCCCTCAATCACCACGTAGGTGCCCAGCATCAGATCGTTCGGTACCGGGCTCATATCCCGGTTCAGGGACGAAATGACTTCCGTGGTGCCCGCGTGGCTGACCAGGCCGCCGGCCGATTTCGGCTTCAAGGTCTCTGCCAGATCGTCGAACGAGCAGGGCGGGAATTGCAAGCCATCCGGTTGTGGCGTCAGGCCGGTGGCGTTGCAGACGGCGGTCATCTCGATGCCCGACTTGGTGCCGTCGATGAAGGAATTGAACATCTTCGGGTTCATGCCGCCACGCTCCGCCGTCTCGCGGCCAAAGTGGAAATTGTCCCAGACCGTTTCGGGCGTCGATTGGTGAAAGCTGGGATGATAGCGCGTGCCCTTGCCGGCGCAGACCACCTTGAACCCGCAGGCCCGGGCCCAATCCACATGCTCCGCGATCAACGCCGGCTGATCGCCCCAGGCCAGGGAATAGACCACGCCGGCTTGTTCCGCCTTGCGTGCCAACAAAGGTCCGGCGACCACGTCGGCCTCCACATTGACCATGATCACATGCTTGCCGTTATCAATCGCGGCCAGGCAATGGCGGATGCCGATGCGCGGATCGCCAGTGGCATCAATCAGGACTTCCAGACCGGGATGCGAGATCAATGCCATGGCATCGTCGCCGATGTGCGTGGCGCCCGACGTCATGGCGGCATCCAGGGACGGGGCGGAGATCTGCTCCTCGGACCAGCCGACTTGTTGGCAATTTTCCGCCGCCCGCGCGACATCCAGATCGGCGATGCCCAGCATATGCAGTCCCGTGGTCAGGCGCGCCTGCGCCAGGAACATGGAGCCGAACTTGCCCGCGCCAATGATACCGACCCGAACCGGATTGTCCGCTTCCGCCCGCGCCGCCAAAAGTCTCGCTAAATTCATCGGTATTTTCCCTAAATTGCTCTCCCGGCACTGAAGCACGAACCGATCCCGCCAACAAATGGCAATTTGCCGCATATTTAGGGGCAGCCAACCTTTGACAGGGGCGAGCGGTTGGCTAGTATAGCGGCCACACACCTAAAGGCCGGAAGCACGAGGAAATGTAACGATGGCAGCCGGAAACCGTCCACTTTCACCACATCTGCAAGTCTACCGCTGGCAGATCTCCATGGCGCTCTCGATCCTGCATCGGATCACGGGCGTCGGCCTGGCCCTGGGCCTGTTACTGCTGACCTGGTGGTTGGCGGCAGCTGCCAGCGGGCCGGAATATTTCAATTCCGTACACGCCATCATGGGCTCGGTCATCGGCCGGGTATTGTTGTTCGGCTTCACCGTGTCGCTGTATTTCCACCTCTTTAACGGCATCCGACATCTGGTCTGGGACGCGGGTTATGGCTTTGAACTCGATGTCATGCGGAAATCCGGCTGGGTTGTCGTGGTTATCTCCGTCGTGATGACGCTGCTGACCTTCATGGTCGGTTATGGGAGTGCATGAGTATGAGCCAAGGTAGCCTGAGAACACCCCTGGCCCGCGTGCGCGGGCTTGGTTCCGCCAAGGGCGGCACCCATCATTTCTGGATCCAGCGGCTGACCGCCATCGCCCTGGTGCCGTTGAGCATCTGGTTCGCGTTTTCCGTCGCCTCGCTGGCGACGGCGGATGCGCCGGCGATTACGGCCTGGATGCAATCGCCCTTGCGCGCGACGCTGATGCTCAGCTTCCTCCTCGCCGGTTTCTGGCATATGAAACTGGGCCTTCAGGTGGTGATCGAGGATTACATCCATACCGAATGGACCAAGGTGACCTGCCTGATCCTGAATAATCTTATTTCCATCTTCCTCACCGTGGCGGCGACGCTGGCGGTGCTTAAAATGTTGTTAGGGGGCTGATCTATGTCGCAGGCTTATGCGATCGAAGACCACACCTATGATGTAGTAGTGGTTGGCGCTGGCGGCTCGGGCCTTCGCGCGACCATGGGCGCGGCCCAGGCCGGCCTGAAAACTGCTTGTATTTCAAAGGTTTTTCCAACCCGCAGCCACACCGTGGCGGCCCAGGGCGGCATCGCCGCCGCGCTTGGCAATATGGGCGAGGACGACTGGCGCTGGCATATGTACGACACCGTCAAGGGCTCGGACTGGCTGGGCGATCAGGACGCCATCGAATATATGTGCCGGGAAGCACCCCGCGCGGTGTTGGAGCTGGAGCATATGGGCCTGCCGTTCTCGCGCACGCCCGAGGGCAAGATCTATCAGCGTGCCTTTGGCGGCATGACGACGAATTTCGGCGAAGGCATCGCGCAACGCACCTGCGCCGCCGCCGACCGGACCGGCCATGCCATTCTGCACACCCTGTACCAGCAGTCCCTGCGTTACGACACGGACTTTTTCATCGAATATTTCGCCCTTGATCTGATCATGGATGCGGACGGCGTTTGCCGCGGCGTCATGGCCTGGGATCTGGAGACCGGCGTCATGCACCGTTTCCGGGCCCATATGGTTATCCTGGCCACGGGCGGTTACGGGCGCACGTATTTCTCCTGCACCTCGGCGCATACCTGCACGGGCGATGGCAATGCCATGATGCTGCGGGCCGGTCTGCCGCTGCAGGATATGGAGTTCGTGCAATTCCATCCCACCGGTATTTATGGTTCCGGTTGCCTGATTACCGAAGGCGTGCGCGGCGAGGGCGGTTTCCTGGTCAATTCCGAAGGCGAACGCTTCATGGAACGCTACGCCCCCTCGGCCAAGGATCTGGCCAGCCGAGATGTGGTTAGCCGTTCCATGACCATCGAAATCCGTGAAGGGCGCGGCATTGGCGCCAACAACGATCACATCGTCCTGCATCTGGATCATCTGGATCCGGCGGTGATCGAGGAACGCCTGCCTGGTATCTCGGAATCGGCCCGCATCTTTGCCGGCGTCGATGTCACCAAGGAACCGGTCCCCGTCATTCCCACCGTGCATTACAACATGGGCGGTATTCAGACCAACTATCATGGCGAGGTCGTGACCCTGAAGGGTGATGACCCGGACGCCATTGTGCCGGGCCTGATGGCCTTGGGCGAGGCCGCTTGTGTCTCGGTGCATGGTGCCAACCGGCTGGGTTCGAACTCGCTGATCGATCTGGTGGTATTTGGCCGCGCCGCCGGTCTGCGCGCGGCGGAAATCGTCACGCCGGGCGCGCCGCACCCTGATCTGCCGACCTCACTGGACGACAGCGTGATGGGGCATTTCGACAAGATCCGCCACGCCAAGGGCGGTACTTCAACGGCGACGATCCGCGACAAGATGCAGCGCATCATGCAGTCCAACTGCGCCGTCTTCCGCACCGGCGAGGTGCTGGAAGAGGGCCAGAAGCTGATCGACGAGGTCTGGGAGATGATGCCGGATCTGGGCGTCACCGACCGCTCGTTGATCTGGAATTCCGATCTGGTGGAAAGCCTTGAACTGGATAATCTGATGCGCCAGGCGGTGGTCACCATGCACGCGGCGGCCAACCGCACGGAAAGCCGCGGCGGCCATGCCCGCGAGGACTACCCCGACCGCGATGACGACAATTGGATGAAGCATACGCTGACCTGGTTTGGTGACGACGGCAAGGTGAAGATCGATTACCGCCCCGTGCATGACTACACCCTGACGGATGATGTGCAGTACTTCCCGCCCAAGGCGCGGGTTTATTGAGGATACGGATATGGTCGAGTTCAACTTACCCGCCAATTCCAAGGTCAAGGGCGGTACGACGCACAAGGCGCCGGCCGGGGCCAAGAATGTGCGCAGCTTTCAAATCTACCGCTATGATCCCGACAGCGGCGAAAATCCCCGCGTCGATACTTATGAAATCGACATGGATGATTGCGGCCCCATGGTTCTGGACGCGCTGATCAAGATCAAGAACGAGATTGATCCCTCCCTGACCTTCCGCCGGTCCTGCCGTGAAGGCATCTGCGGTTCCTGTGCCATGAATATCGACGGCACCAATACCCTGGCCTGCACCAAGGATTGCGAAGACGTAAAGGGCGATGTGAAGATCTATCCCCTGCCGCATCTGGACGTGATCAAGGATCTGGTTGGCGATCTGTCGAATTTCTACGCGCAATACGCCTCTATCAAGCCGTGGCTGGAAACTCAGACCCCGGCCCCGCCCGACAGCGAGCGCCTGCAGTCCGAGGATGAACGCCGGCTGATGGATGGCCTGTATGAATGCATCCTGTGCGCCTGTTGTTCAACGTCCTGCCCATCATATTGGTGGAACAGCGACCGCTACCTGGGCCCGGCGATTTTGTTGCAGGCCTACCGCTGGCTGATCGACAGCCGGGACGAGAGCCAGGGCGAGCGCCTGGACCAGTTGGAAGATCCGTTCCGCCTGTATCGTTGCCACACCATCATGAATTGCACCAATACGTGCCCGAAAAGCCTGAACCCGGCCAAAGCCATCGCCGAGATCAAGAAGATGATGGTGCAGCGTCAGGTCTGACACACCGGCATACCGAACCTAACAATCGGGCCGCCGGATTAAACCGGCGGCCCGATTTTCTTTTTTGGGGAGACTGAAAAACATGTACGCACCGAAGCACTTCGCCCTGGACGACCCCGCCCAGCAGCGGGCCTTGATGGCCGATTATCCGTTCGCACAGTTGATCACCGTCGATGGTGATGGCCTGCCCCATGCCACCTATCTGCCCATGTTGTATGCGGAGGGCCGTTTGGAGCTGCACATGGCCAAGGCAAATCCTCAGTGGCAACATTTTCAAAACGGCGCCGAGGTGCTGTGCGCTTTCAAGGGCGAACACGGTTATATCTCGCCGTCATGGTATGCGGGTGAACCCAATGTGCCGACCTGGAACTCCGTCATCCTGCATGTTTACGGCAAGCCGCGCCTGATCGAGGATCCGGCTGAGAAGAAGGCCATGATGACCCGCCTGGTCGATGCCATGGAAGCTGGCTTCGAGCAACCCTGGCGCATGGAATTGCCGGAAAAGTACGAACAGGGCATGCTATCAGGCACCGCGGCGGTGGAGATCGAGATAACCCGCATGCAAGGCAAGGCCAAGCTGAGCCAGAAACGTAAGCCCGAGGATGCCAAGGGCGCCATAGCCGGCCTGCGCGCCACGGGCCGGGCGGAAGACGAGAGGCTGGCCGACCTGATGGCCGAGCAGTTGGAATAGGGAGAGCGAGAATGCGACTGGGAGGAAAATCGGCCCTGGTGACCGGGGCCGGCGGCGGTCTTGGCGGCGCCATAGCGAAACGCTTTGCCACCGAGGGCGCTTCGGTTCTATGCACGGACCGCGACTTGGCAGCGGCTGAAGCCACCGCCGCCGCCATCGTCGAGGCCGGCGGCGCGGCAAGTGCCTTCATGGCGGATGTGGCCGAAGCCGGCGATTGCGAGGCCCAGGTGGCGGAAACCATCCAGCGTCATGGCCGCATCGATATCGCGGTCAACAATGCGGGCGTGGCCATGCACCGTCTGGCGCTGGAGACCAGCCTGGAAGATTGGGAGCGGGTCTTGCGTATCAATCTGACCGGTTCGTTCCTGACCGCCCAGGCCGCGGCCCGGCACATGGTGGCCCAGGGTAGTGGGCGGATCATCCAGATCGGCTCCATTTCGGGCCAGCGCGGCAACATGGGCGGTGTTGCCTATGGCGCCTCGAAAGCGGCGGTGATGCATGTCTGCAAGGTCATGGCGGTTGAGTTGTCCGGCGCCGGCGTCATGGTCAACGCCATCGCGCCGGGCCCCATCGAAACCGGGATCAGTTCACACGGCCCGACGCGCAAGCAGGGCTATATCGACCGCATCCCGGTTGGCAGCTATGGCACGGTGGCCTCCGTTGCCAATGCGGCGTTGTTTCTGGCGTCGGATGAATGCGAATGGATCACCGGCCATGTCCTGAACGTCGATGGCGGCTATGGCGGCGCGGGCCTGGCCTATGACCCGGCGGAAATTTCCGGCAACGGATAGCGATAGCGCGGGTCCGGTCACCTGCTATTCGAAGTGGCCATCGCCGGGCCGGTTGCCAGCAGAATTCTTGCCCGCATCCTCGGGGCTAGACTCCTGTATTTAGCATTTGAAAAAATATTTGCTATAATATGGTGTGGTTTCGGGGTCGAGGCGCAAGCAATGCAATCATTTGAACGGGATGGCCTGAAGGTCTCATACGAAGTGGCGGGGTCGGGCCCGGTGTTGATCTGTGTCCACGGCGGCGGCGGGATCGCGCAGGCATGGCGGCAGGTAGCGAAATACCTGCAGGACAGCTTCACCATCGTTTGCCCCAATATGGTCGGGGTCGGCGACAGCAGCGGCTTGCCGGACGGAGTGGCGCCGGAGATGTCGTATGAAATCCGCATGGTTGAGGCGGTGGCACGGCAGTTCGGCGAACCGGTATATCTGGCCGGTCATTCCTACGGGGGTAATATCGTATTGAGCGCGGCGCTCGCGGGAGCCGTCGATATTGCCGGCGTGGCCGCCATCGAAGCAATACCGTTGCACTTGCTGCGGCAGGCAGGCCAGGCTGGGTACGCCGATAGCCTTGAGGCCATCGTCAGGCCTTATATCACCGAGGGTGTTGTCGGCCGGGAAAGGGAGGCTGCCCTCAATATTATCAACTATATGTCCGGCGCCGCGCCGAAGGCGATACTGCCGGCCGCGTTGGACTTCGCGGCATCGACCATGGTGCATAACATTCAGGCTTGGCGAACGATGTTTGCCCAGCAGGAGACCCTGCAGGATTATCGCGAGTTGGGCTGCCCGGTGCTGCTGATGACGGCGGAGCATGGAGCGCCGCCGGCAGTCGCCTCGGCGCCATTGCTGGAGGAACTATTGCCCAACCCCAGCCGGATTGAAATTGCCGATAGCGAGCATTTGCTTATCGCCACCCATGCCAGTGAAGTCGCCGGCCATATTTCAGCCCACGCGGGCGACTGTTTTGCCAAGCGTGGAAGTTTGCCTGCATAATTGGCGCCATCAGGCTCGTTGAATGTCCGAATTCGATGGCCGGTCGGGAGCAAGGGGCAAATGGCGAATTTTGATCACATCATTGTTGGCGGCGGCATTATCGGCGCTTCGGTGGCCTATCATTTGGCGCGGGAGCGCGCCGGCTCGATCCTGCTGTTGGAGCGCATCACGCTGGCCAGCGCGGCGTCGAGCCGGGCGGCGGGAATGGTGTTGCAGGTCTCGCGGAATGCGGCCAGAACGGCAATGGCCCGGCAGACCCGGAAAACCATCGACATCCTGGCCGATGAACTGGGCGAGGATGTCGGCTTTCACGCTGTCGGCAGTCTGCGCCTGGCCGCCTCCGATAAATGTATCGCCGATCTTGAAGCCATGGCGGCCGATGCGGCCCGCCATGATATTGCCTTTGAATGGCTGGAGCCCCAAGCCGCCGGCGAACTGATCCCATGGCTTGATCCTTCATCGGCCCGCAAGATCGGCTTTCTGCCCACCGATGGCTATGTGGACCCATATATGTTGAGCATGGCCTATGCCCGTGCCGCTGCCGCGCGGGGCGTCGAGATCTGCCAACAGACGGCGGTCATCGATGTGCTGACAGAGGGAGGCGCGGTGGTCGGGGTCGATACTTCCGCAGGGCGGATGAATAGCGCCAGCGTCATTGATGCGGCGGGTGCCTGGGCGGCGTTGCTTTCGGCCCGCATCGGCTATCCCTTGCCCATGGCGCCGGTGCGCAGCCACTATTGGATCACCAAGCCAAACCCAGCTTATGGCGGCGACCATCCCGTGGTTACCATGCCGGACGTTGGCGCCTATGCGCGGCCCGATGTGGGCGCCATTCTGCTGGGCATTCACGAGCAGTATTCCGCGACCTTCGATGCCCGCGAATTGCCTGATGATCCAGCCGCTTTTTCGCCCACGGTGGGCGAAGGTCATTGGGACCGTTTGGCCGAAGGCGCCGACGCCATAGCGCGCTTCTTCCCAGGCATCGTCGAGGCGCAATTTCCCAACTATATCGCCGGTCTTTCCACTTACACGCCCGATGGCAAGATCATTCTTGGCCCGGTGCCCGGTCTTTCGGGTTTCCTGGCGGCATCTGGATGCTGCGGCAGCGGCGTCGTGCTGTCGGCGGGCATCGGTGCCACTGTCGCCGAACTGGCCCTGGGCCGAACGCCGAGCATCGACATCGCACCCTTCCGCCCGGACCGCTTTGGTTCCGTCGATCCTTTTAGTGCCGAATTCCGCGCCCGCTGCGCCGCCTCGCGCGCCAACAAGTCGAAATGAACCGACCTTGTCGGCAACGGCGCCCTAGCTTGGATAGGTGTTGTAGCTGATCGCCGCCATATAGCCGCAGTCCACGGGCAAGTTGACGCCGGTGATCGCCGATGCCGCATCGGAACAGAGAAAGAAACCCGCTTCGGCGACTTCTTCCGGTTTGACCAGACGGCCGAGGGTGGATAGGCCTTCCATGCCGGCTGGATTACGGTCGCCGCTGTCGATGCGGGACTGCATCGCCGGCGTCAGGGTGAAGCCGGGCGCGACGGCGTTGATGCGTACGCCCGACGGTCCGAACTCGCCGGCCAACACGCCGGTCAGGGAGCCTATGGCGGCCTTGGTCGGTGTATAGGCCGGCAAGGGCAGCGGCGTGAAGCTGTTGATGGAGGCGATGTTCAGGATGGCGCCCCTACCGCGCGCGGCCATGCGCGGGGCGCAGGCCCGGCACATCAGGTAGCTGCCGCGATAATTAACGGCCCAAATGCGGTCGTGCTCGTCGAGGGAGAAGCTCTCTGTCCGGGCCGCGTTCTGCAGCAGGCCGGCAGAGTTTATCAAGACATCAATGGGACCATTGGCATCCTCGATGGCGGCAACCTCCGCCTCAACCGAGCTTTCATCGGCCACGTCCAAATGACGGTAGCTGCCGCCAAGCTCGTCGGCCATGGCCTGGCCCGCCGCGTCATTCAGGTCGGCCAGGACAATGGCATCGCCGGCCTGGGCAAAGCGCCGGGCCAGGGCCAGGCCGATGCCGCTGGCACCGCCCGTGACCAGTACGTTTCGGCTCTCCGGGCGGTTCATGCCGCGTCGCCATGCCGGCGGGCGCTGATGGCTTCGGACAGGGCCAGCAGACGGCGGGCGGCGGCTACATGCAGGTTTTCCACCAACTGGCCGTTCACCACGACCACGCCCTTGCCCTCGGCCTGGGCCTGTTCGAAGGCGGTGACGATGATGTCCGCTTCCGCGATGTCGTCGTCGGATGGTGCGAAGACGCGATTGGCCGCTTCCAACTGCCGGGGATGGATCAAGGTCTTGCCGTCGAAACCGAACTGCCGGCCTTGATGGCAGGCGGCATCAAAACCCTCGTCATCCTTCAGGTCCAGATAAACCCCGTCCAGGGCGGTCAGACCAAAGGCACGGGCGGCCAGCAGACAGATCGACAGGGAGGTGGCGAACGGCTCCCGGTGCGGCGTGTGCAGGGCGTTCAGGTCCGTCGCCAGATCGGAGGTGCCCATGATCAGGCAACGGGTCTTGGGCGATGCGGCGGCGATTTCCTCAGCATGCAAAATTGCCAGGGGCGTTTCGATCATCAGCCACAGGTCCATATGCTCGGGCAGGGCGGCGGCAACGGCGCGGACCTGGCCCGCTCCCTCGGCCTTGGGCAAGACCAGCGCGGCGGCCTTGGAGGCGGCGACGGCTTCCAGATCATCGGCATGCCATTGGCTGCCGCTGCCATTGATGCGGATCGCAACCTCACGGGGTTCATAGCCGCCGTTGTTGACCGCATCGACCACCTGTTGCCGGGCCATGGCCTTGGCGTCCGGGGCGACGGCGTCTTCCAGATCCAGGATCAGGGCATCGGCGGCCAGGCTCTTGGCTTTTTCCAGGGCCCGGGCGTTGGAGCCGGGCATGTAAAGAACGCTGCGCCGCGGTTGAATATCGTTGCTCATGCCCCGATCTCCTCTCTGTTGCCCATGCCGGCGGTGGGATGAATGATTTCCGGGCGCCCGGACCAGTTCCAGGCAAAAGTGGTGCGCGAGACACCCAGCAACAGACCGTTGGTGGCGGATGGATGCACCCACAGGCCATGCTGTTCGGCCTCCTGGCTTTCTCCCCGCGGGGTCCAGCGGGCCCGGTTGGCATCCAGGCTGTCGAGGAAAGCGCCCATGTCGTGGGTCTCGCAATAGCACATATAAAGGCTGTCGCCATGCTTGGCGGCCCAGCGCCCCATGGCCGAAGTATCGTTGGTAACCTGGGAAATTTCGATCCGGTCCAGGCGTTCCGGCGGATTGAACAGCGTCAACGTGCCCTTATAGCCAAAGCGCTCGCTGCCAATGGCGGAGAACCGCGTGGCATCCAGATTGAACAGGCCGGCGAAATGCGCCGCCGCACCGCTCCATTCGCTGACCAGGGTGTTGGTCACTTCGTAGAGGAAATTGACCAGTCCCACCCGGGGCCGCATCAACGAAGGCGAGATCACGAAGGGCATGCCGTAATGGTCCTCGGCCGGCAGATGGAATTGTTCGCCATCCCAAATGGGTTCCACCCCCAGGCCCGCCATGTGCGCCACCAGGCCATCCATGTCCGAAGTGGACAGGCCGGCGGTCATCAGGCCCTCGCCCCGCCGGGCCAGGAAATCGGCGCAACGCCCGGCGCCGTCCGGCTGGCACAGCTCAACCTCGCTCTCGCCAAATGCCATTATGGTGCGTTTGGCCGAGAGATAGGTGCTGTCCTCCTCCCGCGCCACTTCGGCGCCAAACAGTGTTTGCCAGTTCGCCGCCGCCGATTTGCGGTCGGCTACGGTCAATTGAATGCGGTCTACTCTATCCAACATAATACGCTCTCCAAATACACATTAACGCCCAATACTAACGCCCAGTACAAACGCCCAGGACTAACGCCAAGCGAAGACGGGCTGTTCCAGGTGGTCGACCCGGATGTTGTTGCGGCCCCGCATGACGACTTCGCAGAATTGATGAATCACGGCGGCGGTGGGTGCATGCACCTGATCGTCGCCGAAGCGCACCCGCAGCATGGGGCGCTCGCTTTCGGGAATGGTGATGAATTCCGGCGAATCCGGCCGGATCAGATCGGCCAGCGGTATCGGCATGATCTTGGCGACTTCGTCGGGATTTGGCGACATTTCCGCGCCGGCGCCGGCCCAAATCACCACCGGTGTTATGAAATAGCCCGAGCGGGTGGGGTAGTCGTCCAGCAGGCCCAGGACCGCGTCCTCGCCTAGGTGCAGGTTGATCTCCTCCGACAATTCCCGCAGGCCGGCCTGGGTAGCGTTCTCGCCCTGGTCAACACGGCCGCCCGGCAAGGCCTTTTGCCCGGCATGGGACGATAGCCGTGGCGTACGCCGGGTCAGTACAAAGGCCGTCTGTCCGGTGCCGTCATCGATCAGCGTCATGGTCACGGCGGCATGTTTCAGGCCCTCGCCGGCACTTCCGGCAGACTGCCGTTCAAATTTCGCCAGACGCTCTGAAAATAGCCCGCGCATCTCGTCCGTATAGGGGAAATCCATTGCCGTGTTTATCCTCGAAGCAAAAATTTTACATTCCAACACCATAGCCCCATGCGGCGGGCAATCCAAATGCAAGCTATTTACAGGGAAATTTCGTAAAACATAAAGATATCGGCATGTTTGAAAACATATTTGACCTTAGCCGAGAATATTTTGTACAATGGCGGCGCGCCGATTTGAGCCAGCTTGCGGGCGCAGTAAAAATACAGCTAAACCGATCGGTACCAACCGCCCAGCCAACGCTGTGGCGGTTTTTTTATTTGGAACCGGGCTGGCATGGAGAGTGATAGGAGACGACAATGACTGAAAGTAAGAACCCTGAGACCCTGGCCCTGCATGCGGGCTATCGCGCGGACCCGGCCACGGGCGCCGTCGCGGTGCCGATCTACCAGACCACTTCGTACCAGTTCGACAGCGCCGAACATGCCGCCAACCTGTTTGGCCTCAAGGAACTCGGCAATATCTATACCCGCATCATGAACCCGACCAACGATGTGCTGGAACAACGCATCGCGGCCCTGGAAGGTGGCGTGGCGGCTCTGGCGGTAAGTTCGGGGCAGGCGGCCTCGGCCCTGGCCCTGCAGAATATCGCCCAGGCGGGTGACAATGTGGTCAGTTCCACCGATCTTTATGGTGGCACCTGGAACCTGTTTGCCAATACCTTGAAGCAGCAGGGCATCGAAGTGCGCTTTGTCGATCCCGCCGATCCGGAGAACTTTCGCAAGGCCACGGATGAGCGGACCCGCGCCTACTATGCCGAAACCCTGCCGAACCCGAAGCTGCATGTCTTCCCCATTAGGGAGGTCGCTGACATCGGGCGCGAACTGGGCATTCCCTTGATCATGGATAACACGGCCGCGCCCATCATTTGCCGGCCCTTCGATCACGGCGCCGCCGTGGTGGTCTATTCCACCACCAAGTATATTGGCGGTCACGGCACCTCGATTGGCGGTTTGATCGTGGACAGCGGCACCTTTGATTGGGAGGCGCACCCCGCGCGCCAGCCCCTGTTGCACCAGCCCGATCCCAGCTATCACGGCGCGGTCTGGGTCGAGGCGGTCAAACCCCTGGGCCCCATCGCTTATATTCTCAAGGCGCGGGTCACCCTGTTGCGTGATCTGGGCCCGGCGGCCTCGCCTTTCAATTCCTTCCAGGCCATTCAGGGCCTGGAAACCCTGCCCCTTCGCATACGGGAACATTGCCGCAATGCCGATGCGGTGACTGAATATCTGAACCGCCATGACGAGGTGGCCAAGGTGATCCATCCCAGTCTGCAGGGCGGCGCGGAACGGCAGCGGGCCGATACCTACCTAAAGGGCGGCTATGGCGGCCTGGTCGGGGTGGAGCTGAAGGGCGGCCTGGAGGCCGGACGCGCCTTCATCGACGCTCTGGAGCTGTTCTACCATGTGGCCAATATTGGTGACGCGCGTAGCCTGGCGATCCATCCGGCGACGACGACCCATTCGCAATTGACCCTGGAGGAGCAACTGGCCACCGGCGTCAATGAAGGCTATGTGCGGCTTTCGGTGGGCATTGAGCATATCGACGATATCATCGCCGATTTGGCGCAGGCCCTGGATAAGGCAGCGGCGGCGGTGAAGTCGGCTGCTTGATTAAACTTTTGCGGAAAGCGGCGGTGTTGCCCGGAGCGCATTCGAAGAAAATGCGCTCAGACTCTTAAGAATCGAGCAATTGAACCAATTACTTAGGTCGTGAGAGCGACTCCCATTAATTGAAAATTGCTCTAGATGGGCGGCGCCGCCGTTTTCTATTCAGGAGCGGTATCTTGCTGTTGCGCCAACAGTTGCGGCGGCGTTTTCAGAAACAGGAATGCGGCGATGGCGCAGACAGCCGGGTAGAGCGCCAGGAGCATCAACGTCTCGCTATAGCTGCCGAACATGTCGAAGGCGATGGCCAGCGGCATGGGCCCGACGGAGGCGCCGGTCACGCCGATCATCTGACCGGTGCCCTGAATGGCGCCCAAATGCTTGCGCCCGAAATAGCGCGGCCAGACATAGCCGAAAAAGGTCATGGTACAGCCGTTGTTCAGGCCAAAAGCCACGGCATAGATCATCGCGGTGGGCAGATCATGGACCTGGGATGCGCTGGTCAGCGAGGTCACCATGACAATCAGGCCGAAGGCGAACACCCGGTGTGTGGGAAAGCGGTCAAGGGCGCGGCCGACCAGGGGAATGGCGATGACCATGACCAGCGCGGAAATGGGAAAGATGCGCGCCGCCGCCGCTTCACCAAGGCCTTGTGTGGTCAGGATCGAGACCTGGAAGAAATGCAGCGAGGTCACCAGCATGGACATCCCGAACAGGCCGGCGCAAAGGATCCAGAAGGTCGAGGTCGCCAGGGCCTGGCGCAGGGTCAGACCATGTTCGGACGCCGCCGTGGTCTCCTCGCTGCTCGCCGCCCCATCGCCGTCAGGCAGCAGGGCAAGGTCTTCGGGCCGGTTGTGAACCAGGAACAGCACGGGCGGCAACATCAACACCCAAGTGCTGACCCCCAGCCAGACCCAGGCCTGGCGCCAGCCGACCGCATCGATCAGCCACTGCGACAGGGGCGGATGCACGGCCATGGAGGCGGAAAATCCCATGGCCATGAGGCCAAGGGCAAAGCCGCGCTTGCGGTCGAACCAATGGGAAATCAGGTTGGAACTGGTCAGCATCAAACTGCCCTGGCCCAGGAAACGCAGGGCGGCAAAGCCAACCGCCAGCCATAGAAACCCGGCGGCGGCGCCAAAAGCCGCGCAGGCCAGACCCAGCAGCAGGCTTACACCGAGCAGCATTCGGCGTGGGCCGATCCGGTCCAGTAACCGCCCCATCGAAGGCAATCCAAAGGCGGCCACGAGGGTGGCGAAGGCATAGGCGGATGAAACGGTGGTGGCGGAAAGGCCCAGATCAGCCTGTATGTGAACCAGAAAAACGCTGAAGGTGTGGGATTGTCCGGGGCCGGAGACGAATATGCCCAGCGCGGCCACGGACATGATGACCCAGCCGTAAAAAAACCGGCGATTGATACTTAGAGCCAAGGATTTCATTATGGAATTGGTCGTCCAAACTGATGTGCCGGGCTGGACAAACCCGCATACTGACAATGCCCGCCGCGAGTTATAGCACCATATTCTTGATCAACATACCGAAGCCGAATCCGCCCGGAAATCGCGCCGTTAGGCGGCAATGTGCTATTCCGTCTTATCCAGCATCATCCGTACCCTGCGCGCTAAATCTTCCATGCGAAACGGTTTCTGCAGCAAATAATCGCCTTCGGCCAATTGACCCTGCTGTTCCATGGCGCGTTCCGGGTATCCGGACATGAACAGAACCGGCAGGGTCCGTCCGCCGCGCTCCAGTTCCTGCTTCAGTTCGGGGCCGCTGATGCCGCCCGGCATGACGATGTCGCTCAGAATCAGGTTGATTTCGTGATGATCGGCCAACAGGCGCAAAGCCTCGGCACCATCCGTGGCTTCAATCACCCGGTAATGCAGGCTGGTAAGTTGTGCAACCGCCAGGTCGCGGACATCGCGGTCGTCCTCGACCACCAGAATGGTTTCGCCCCGGCCGCGTGGAATCGGACTAAAGCTGTCTTCCAGCGTTCGAACATCTCCATCCTGTAATCTCCGGGGCAGGTAGAGGCGCACGGTGGTTCCCATGCCTGCCTCGCTATAGATCGTGGCCCAACCGCCCGATTGCCGTGCGAAGCCGTAGGTCATGCTGAGGCCCAGGCCAGAGCCCTGGCCGATGTCTTTGGTGGTGAAGAACGGCTCAAAGGCTTTTTGCCTGACCTCTTCCGTCATGCCATGGCCTGAATCCGTTGCCGAAACAGTGATATACTCGCCTGGTGCCGGGTCGTCGGGATGGAGGACATTTCCGCCGTCTATTCGTCTGTTGGCGGTTTCAAAGGTCAAATGTCCACCCTTCGGCATGGCATCGCGGGCATTGACAGCCAAATTCAGCAGAACGTTTTGCATCTGTGCCGGGTCAATTTCGCAGGGCCACAGATCATCGCGGCTTACCGTACGCACATCGATGGTCGCGCCCAAAGTGCGGCGCAGCATTTCCCCCATATCCTGGATCAGGTTGTTCACGTCCGTGGGCTGTGGGCTTAGGGGTTGCCTGCGGGAAAACGCCAGCAGGCGATGGGTCAGTTCGGCGCCGCGCTGGACAGCGCCGATGGCACGGCGGGAGAGACTGCGCAATTCGGACTGGTCGCTCAGGGCTTCGTCCAGCATTTCCATATTGCCGGCAATGACCGCCAGCAGATTATTGAAATCGTGGGCCACGCCGCCGGTCAGTTGGCCGACGGTCTCCATTTTCTGCGATTGCCGCAATTGCGCGTCTGCTTCATCCAAGGCCGCCTGCATTTTCTTCTGTTGGCTGATATCTACCAACGTTGCCTGGATCGCGGGCGTTCCGTCCCAATCCACGATCTGGATATGGCACTGCAGCCAGATAAGTTCTTGATCCTGATCGCGGCCTTGAAATTCGAACAACGGCGGCAACTCTTCGCCAGCCAGGCGCCTGACCTGATAATCCAACCGCTGCCGCTGATCCTGCTCGGCTGACAGCGAGGCAATGGATGTCAGTGCCGTAATCTTTCCGGCGCTTGTGTAACCAAAAAGGTCGGCGGCGGCTTGATTAGCGAACAGAGGCCGGGCATTGATGTCGAAAATCACAATGCCCAGCAAGGCGCTTTCGATCAGTTCGCGGTAGCGCCTTTCGCTCCGGCGCAGTGCGGCTTCCGCCTCTACCTGCTGGGAAATATCAGTGACCGCAACCTGTACCGCGGCCTGTCCATGCCACTCAATGGTTCGGCTAAGGCCGTTCAGCCAGACCAATGCTCCATCCCGGCGGCGGCCCCGGTAGCGAAAGGACGCCGGGACCGGTTGGCCGGCCAAGCGTCTTCGCCGATTTTGGTCTATACGCGCCAGATCCTCCGAGGCTATCAGGCTGTTGCCGTCAGCAAGCTGCATCAACTCGGAAACACTGGCATGGCCATGAATGTCGGCATGGGCCTGATTGGCATAAAGGATGCGGTTATCCTTATCGACCACGGCAATACCTTCCAGCGATCCTTCCACCAGATCCCGGTATCGCGCGTCATTATCCCCAGCCTCAACCCCCATTAAGGCAGGGTCCTCATAGTTATCCGGCATTCCGCTTTATCCCCAACAACAGCAGAATATAATTCTAACATCAGTAGAACATAGTTGCGGGGAAGAATATTGCTAGAGGCAAAAATTCAATTTTATAGTGAATTGAAGAGTCGTATCTG
>CAZPWJ010000009.1:0-82952 GCA_964590195.1 uncultured Rhodospirillaceae bacterium
TTGGAAGCACCCTACATGAAGTGGGTGTCTGCGTTAACCGGATAGGCACGGATTAATCATCTGGCATTCATCACCCACGATCTGGAGGCCACCATACGCTTCTATCGTGATCTGTTGGGCATGACATTGGAGGCCGGCGTCGGCCACGACGGCTATCGCCACTATTTCTTCCGCGCGGGGGAGGCGCAAATCGCCTTTTTCGCCTACGAAGGCGCCCAGCCCATGAACCCGAAACCGCACGGCTCGCCCAGCCGGCAGCCGCTGGGTTTCGATCACGTCTCCATGACTTGCGAAAGCCGCGAGGATCTGTTCGCGGCCAAGGACCGGCTGGAAGCCGCCGGCTTCGATGTTTCCGGCGCCGTGGATCACGGCACCATGTGGTCGATCTATTTCTATGACCCGAACAACATCCCACTGGAGATCAGCTGGGACATCATGAAGATCACCCAGCCCCCGGCTGTGGCCGACGATCTGCCCCTTGCCATCGTGGCCGAGGGCGCCGAGCCGCAGCCGGGCCATTGGCCGGAGGTGACCAGCCCAACGCCGGTGGAACAGATGACGGCGCACGCCGGCAACGGCTATCAGATGCGCGATGCGGCATTATCGGAACAGCGCGGGGATTACACCCCCGAATACCGCGCCCTGATCACGGGAGCCTCCGACGCGGCGGAATAAGACCGGCGCCGTTGATGTCCAAGCGGGTGACTCATCCGGCCCGGCCCGTTATAAGAGGGGCGTTCTTGTAAGCGGTTAATCTGGATCCAGGTCGGGATCGAAGTTGGGGTTGAAGTGACGTTACCGAAATTGCCGGCGCAAACTAGTTGGCGCCGCGCCCAACAAATCCGCGCACAGGGCGATCCCAGAGTGGTTCCCACCGCCTGGAAACGCGGCGCTTTTGCCATTTTTCTTGTCCTGGCCGTGATCCTGCCTTTCGTGCTGGACAACTATACCGTCTATAGCCTGGCCTTGGTCTTCGCCCTGGCCCTGGCGGTTCTTGGCATCAATCTGCTGACCGGGTTGAGCGGACAGTTTTCCATCGGCCATGGGGCCTTTTTCGCCATCGGCGCCTATACCACCTCCATCGCCATGAGCCATGGCGGACTGTCCGCCTACAGCGCCCTGCCCGTGGCGGCGCTGGTCTCGTTCATTGCCGGCTTTTTGTTCGGCTGGCCGGCCCTGCGCCTGAACATAATTCATCTGATGCTGATGACCTGGGGCCTGTCCCTGATACTGCCGCAAGTGCTGAAGCTGGATGCGCTGCAGGAATGGACGGGGGGTGTCAACGGCGTCTATCTCGACCGGCCCGAGTCGCCCGCCTGGAGCGGCCTGAACGATGATCAATATTGGTACTTTGTCACCCTGGCGGTCTTGCTGTTGATGTTCTGGCTGGCCGGCAATCTTTCCAACAGCCGCTCCGCCCGGGCCCTGGCCGCGATCCGCGACAACCAGATCGCCGCCGCGCCCATGGGCATCAACGTGGCCCTGTTCAAGACGCAGATCTTTGGCGTTTCCGCCATGTACGCCGGCATGGGCGGCGCCCTGACCGGCTTGCTGGCGGATTTCGTGGCGCCGGATTCCTATGGCCTGTTCTTTTCCATTTCATTGCTGGCCGGCGCCGTGATCGCCGGCTTCCGCTCTGTCTGGGGGGCGCTGATCGGTAGTTTCCTGGTCCTCTACCTGCCCGCGGCCTCGGGCGCCATGCCCGCCGCCCTGGCGGTGCCGCCCTTTGGCGTCGCGCTGTTGTTGACGGTCTATTTCATGCCCGACGGCATCTCGGGCCTCGCGGTCAGAATCTATCAACGCCTTAAAATCACCCGAAAAAATAGTTAATTCAGGGTAAATTACGCCATTTTGTAGCTTTTTCGCAGATTCGGTGATTGACGTCACTGCGCCGCCAACGCTGCCCTGCAATACTCCACATTGAGGGCACGTCGGAGGAAGACTTCATGCCTACATTCGCGGATTTGCCGAATATGGCCCTGGCGCTGATGGTCGTGGCGATTTTCATGCTCTAGCGATATTCATCAGCGCCGAGCCGCCGGCACTACATACCCAGCACCAGCTTGGCCATGATATTGCGTTGAATTTCGTTGGAGCCGCCATAGATACTGCCGGCCCGGTCATTCAGATAACGCGCGGTGATGGACATTTCATCCCGCTGACCAAGCGGTTCCAGGTTGGCGCCGGCAAGGCGTTCTTCTGGCTGATGGGGTGCGGCGTAATAGGCAATGGCCCGCATGGCCAGTTCGCTAATCGCCATCTGCACCTCGGTCGAGCGGGTTTTCAACATAGACGATGCAGGACCAGGGCTGCCGCGCTTGGCGATCTCGGCCATGGTGCGCATTTCGGTATACTCCACCGTCGTCAGCTCGATCTCCAGGGCCGCCAGATCGGCAGCGAAACCAGGTTCCTCCAACAAGCTGTGGCCATCGCTTTGCCGCCGCGCCGATGCCAGACGCCGGGCCTCGTTCAGCCGGGTCCGCAGCCTGGCCGCCCGGGCATCACCACCCCGTTCGAATTCCAGCAGATACTTGGCGACGGTCCAGCCTTCATTCTCGGCCCCGAGGCGGTTGGCTTGCGGCACCCGCACATCCTCGAAGAAAACCTGATTGAATTCGTGGTCGCCGCCCAGGATATGGATCGGCTCCACCGTGATGCCGGGGGTGTCCATTTCCAACAATAGAAAGGTAATGCCGGCCTGGGGCTTGCCGTCCATCTTGGTGCGCACCAGACAGAACATGCGGTCGGCATAATGGGCCGAGGTGGTCCAGATCTTGGAGCCATTGATGATGTAGTCATCGCCATCCGCCACGGCCCGGCATTGCAACGAGGCCAGGTCCGAGCCCGAGCCCGGTTCAGAGTAACCCTGGCACCAGACATCTTCACCCGAGAGGATGCGCGGCAGATAGAAGGCTTTCTGTTCCTCGCTGCCATGGCCCATGATGGCGTGCGCCACCATGGACAATCCCTGGGGCACCAGCCGCAAGGCACCGGCCCGGGCGCATTCAGTGGCGAACAGGTAGCGGCGCATGGGGTCCCAGCCGGTGCCGCCATGCTCCACCGGCCAATTCGGCGCCGCCCAGCCCTGGCGGTACAATATTCGTTGCCATGCCATGGTCGCCTCATGCTCGGCAACAATGGTGGTGCAAAGCCGCGAGGCCTCGCGAAACTCCGGCGTCAGATTGTCTTCCAGAAAGCTCCGGACTTCGGCCTGAAAGGCCCGCAGTTCATCCGATAAGGCTATATCCATGGATTAATCCTTACTCAGCTCCTATTCAATCCGACGCGATATCCCGCGCGATGACCAGTTTCTGAATGTCGTTGGTGCCCTCGTAAATCCGCGCGCCACGTACGCCGCGATAATAGCGCTCCACGGGAAAATCCTTCAAAAAACCATAGCCGCCCAGGGTCTGCATGGCTTCGGAGCAGACGTTCTCGGCCATGTCGGTAGCAAACAGCTTGGCCATGGAAGCTTCCGTCAGACATTTCAGGCCGGCGCTGCGCCGGGCGGCGGCATGCCAGATCAACTGCCGCGCCGCCTCCAGTTGCGTCGCCATATCCGCCAGGCGGAATGCCACCGCCTGATGTTCGATGATCGGCTTGCCGAAAGCTTCCCGCTCCTGAGCATATGCCAGCGCCGCCTCGTAGGCCGCCCGTGCCATGCCCAGGGCCTGGCTGGCGATGCCGATGCGCCCGCCCTCCAGATTACCCAGGGCGATACGGTAGCCCTGGCCCTCTTCGCCCAGCAGGGCATCGTGGGGCAGACGCATGTCGGTGAAGGCCAACTGCGCCGTATCGGATGCGTTCAGGCCCATTTTTTCTTCCAGCCGCACCACTTCATAGCCGGGCGTATCCGTGGGCACGATGAAGGCGGAAATGCCGCGCTTACCGGCCTCGGGATCGGTGACCGCGAAGACCAGGGTCAGATCAGCGTTCTTGCCGGTGGTAATGAACTGTTTCGCGCCGTTGATGACATAGCCGTCGTCATCGCGCACCGCGCGGGTGGTCAAGGCGCCGGCGTCCGAACCGCCCTTGGCCTCGGTCAAGGCAAAAGCGCAAAGGATTTCACCCATGGTCAGGCGGCGCAGGTAACGTTCTTTTTGCGCCTGGCTGCCGTATTCCAGGATCGGCATGCAGCCCACCGAATTATGCCCGCTCATGACAATGGCGATGGCGCCGTCACCGTAGGCGATCTCCTCCAACGCCATGGCGTAGGTGACATAGTCCAGGCCGGCGCCGCCCCATTCCTCCGGCACGGTCATGCCCATCAGGCCCAGCTTGCCCATGGCCTTGAAAACCTCGGCCGGGAAATAGGCCTTGTCCTCCCACTCAGCCGCGAAAGGCGCAATTTGCTCCGCCGCGAAGGCTCTGGCCATATCGCGGATCATTACTTGTTCCTCGGTCGGGATCATGGCGTCAAAACCTCCGCTAGTTCACTTGCCGCTCGTGGCCTACCCAATAGGGTTCGCGCAATTCCCGCTTCAGGATCTTACCCGACGGGTTGCGCGGCAATTCATCAAGGAAATCCACCGAACGGGGGATTTTATAGCCGGCGATCTGTTGCCGGGCATAGGCGATGACCTCATCCGTGCTCATATCCGTGCCGGGCGCGGTCACGATGACCGCCTTCACCGTCTCGCCCCATTTATCGTCGGGTACGCCGATCACCGCCACATCGGCGATCTTGTCGTGACCGGCCAGGGCGCTTTCCACTTCCGCCGGATAGATATTCTCGCCACCCGAGACGATCATGTCCTTGACCCGGTCATGAATATACAGATAGCCCTCGTCATCAAAGTAACCCGCATCGCCGGAATAGAACCAACCGTCCCGAATGGCCTTGGCGGTTTCCTCCGGCTGGTTCCAATACCCCTTCATGATCTGCGCACCGGCGATAATCACCTCGCCGACCACGCCGCGCGGACAGTCCTGGTCGCTTTCATCCACCACCCGGATTTTTGCCGCGCTCATGGGCTTGCCGCAGGATTTCATTTTCTCGCTGCCGTCGTGATCCTCGGGCGGCAAATAGGTCACAGCGCCCGTGGTCTCGGTCAGCCCATAAAGCTGGGCAAAGCCACAATCGAAGATCTCCATGGCCTGTTGCAGCACGGGCAATGGAATGGGCGAGGCGCCGTACAACACCATCTTGACCGAGGATACATCCGTTGCCGCCGCACCGGGCGTTTGCAGCAGAAACAGAATGACCGCCGGCACGAAAATGACCTGGGTGATGTGGTAGGTTTCGATGGCTTTCAATATCTCCGGCGGGTCCACCTCAGGTAATAGCACATTGGATGCGCCGAGATAGAGGCCGACAAAGGCCCAAACACAACCCGCTACATGGAACAACGGCATGGCCACCAACGAGACATCGTCGGGCGACCATTCGCCCCATTGCTCGTATGTGGTTGGCAGGAACAGAAGAAAATTGTCGTGGCTGATTTCCACCCCCTTGGGGTGCCCCGTGGTGCCGGATGAATAGGCCTGCAAACAGGTATCGGAACCCGCAGCCTCCATTTTGGGATCCGTCACATCCTGGCCATTGCGCCAGACGGCGTATTCGGCCCAGCCGTCACGGGCGCCCTGCAAGGTGAGCGTCTGTTCCAGGCATGGCACCTCCGCCGCGATGCCCGCCACGAGGCTGTGATATTCCTCGACAACGAACAGCAGCTTGGCGCCCGCATCGTTGAGCACATAGGCCACCTCGGGCGGGGCCAGACGGAAATTGATTGGCACAAGAACGGCGCCGGCCTTGGTGGCGCCATAGTAAATCTCGAAAAACAGATCGATGTTCTTGGCCAGAATGGCAACCCGCTCGCCCGGTTTGACGCCTGCGGCAATCAGACCGTTGGCAACCTGGTTGGCGCGTTGATCGAGCGTGCCATAGCTGATTTCACCGCCTTCAAAGATCAAGGCGGTGTCATCGCAACGTTCCAGCGCATGGCGGCGGATCGGGTCCGCCATGAATAGATAGCCGTCCTGGTTGCTCATAATTCAGACTCTCCGCCAACACATACAAAACAGGCCGGCCTTTGATACGGACAAAGGCCGGCCTGGACTATAACAGCAAATTCCTATGTTGATCAGCGCGGTTGATACTTGCGGAAATCAGGTTTGCGCTTCTCGCGGAAGGCATTGACGCCCTCCTTGGACTCTTCGGTCTCGTAGTAGCCTTTCAAGGCCTGGAAACCCAGCACGCCCAGGCCACGGATATGTTCCGTATCGGCATTGAAGCTGCGCTTGGCGATGGCCAAGGCGGTGGGGCTTTTGGCCATGATTTCCTGGCACCAGGCATCCACCTCCTCGTCCAGCTTGTCGAACGGCACCACCGCATTGACCAGGCCCATTTCCATTGCTTCCTGGGCTGAGTAGCGCCGGCACATGTACCAGATTTCCCGCGCCTTTTTTTCGCCCACCAACCGCGCCAGATAAGCCGTGCCAAAGCCCGGATCGACCGAGCCCATGGCCGGCCCGACCTGGCCAAAGATGGCGTTGTCCGAGGCAATGGTCAGATCGCACAGCACATGCAGGACATGGCCGCCGCCGATGGCATAGCCGTTGACCCGGGCGATCACCGGCTTTGGAATATCACGGATGATGGTGTGCAATTCCTCCACCGGCATGCCCGTGGTGCCCCGGCCGCCATAGCTGCCTTCGTGAGAATCAGCCGACTGATCACCGCCTGTGCAAAAGGCCTTGTCGCCAAAGCCCGTGAAAACCACGACGCCGATATCGGGGTTCCAGCCGGCCATGTTGAAGGCCTTGATCAGCTCCTCCGCCGTTTGATTTGAGAATGCGTTATAGACCTTCGGGCGGTTGATGGTGATCGTCGCAACGCCGTCCTTCTCCGTATAGATCAGGTCATTAAATTCCATGGCAGATACTCGCTATTCGCTGCGTTCGCCGGGCGGGGGAGTGGGAGGCCCGGCGAACTATGAAAAATCAACCATGCATGGTCAGGCCGCCGGAGACGGAAATGGTCTGGCCCGTGATGTAGGAGGCATCGTCGGAGAGGAAGAAGCACACCAAGCCCGGATAATCCTCGGGCTCGGCGACCCGGCGCATGGGCACGGCGCGTTCCAGGGCGGCAACCAGCTTCGGCCCCTGTTCGGCCAAGAGCGGCGTGTTGGTCGGCCCGGGGCAGACCGTGTTCAGGGTGATGTTCTTGCGCGCCAACTCGCGGCTCATGGTCTTGGAGAACGCGATCAGGCCGCCCTTGCACGCCGCATAAACAGCTTCGCCGGACGAGCCGACCCGGCCCGCATCGGAGGAGATATTGACCACCCGGCCACTGCCGCGTTCGGCCATGCCTTTCAAAATGACATGGCAGAGGTTCAGAGGACCATACATGTTGATGGCCACGACCTTGTGCCAAAGCTCCAGGTCCGTATCCAGGAAGGGCATGGATTTGTCCCAGCCGGCATTGTTGACCAGACCGTCCACGGGGCCGCAATCGCCTTCGAAGGCGGTAACGGCGGCCTCGACCGCGGCATAGTCGCTGACATCCACGGCATAGCCATTGGCGGTACCGCCCGCGGCGCGGATTTTTTCGGCCGTCGCATTGGCGCCATCACCATTGAGATCGAAAATCCCGACGTTACAGCCCTCTTCACCCAGGCGCAGGCTGATCGCCTGGCCAATGCCGCTGGCACCACCGGTGAGAATGACGTTTTTACCTTGTAATCCACGCATATTAGGCTCTCCTATATCTTCTAATTGACTTGCGGCGGAGCATAAAAGCAAACATTGTTCGAGTCTTGTAATTGTTGGCCCCTGCTACATTCAGCCGCAATAATTGGGAGTAAAATATGTCCGTTCGCCTGTACGCCATGACCTGTGGTTGGTTGACCATGCCCCTGCACATGTTTCTGGATGGCGAGGAGGGCGAAATCCGTCTGCCCGTGCCCGCCTATCTGATCGACCACCCAAAGGGTCAGGTGCTGTTCGACAGTGGCTTGCATACGGATATACAGGAACCGGTAAGCAAGCGGGCCCAGATTATAACCAAGCATTTCAGCCCGGAATTCAAGGCCGGCGAGGAACTGGGCGCCCGCCTGGAACGCTGCGACGTGGATGTTGAAAAAGTTCGGTATCTGGTGAATTCCCACCTGCATTTCGACCATGCCGGCGGCAATTTTCAAGTCAAGAACGCGCAATTGGTGGTGCAAAAGAGGGAATGGCTGGCTGGCCACGACCCGGATCTGATGAAGGCCAACGGCTTTGCCCTGGAGGACTATGACCACGGCCATGACCTTAATCTGGTCGATGGCGAGCATGATCTGTTTGGCGACGGCAGCGTGGTCTGTATTCCCACCTATGGCCACACGCCGGGGCATCAGTCCTTGAAAGTGCGTCTGGGCAGCGGCGATGTGCTGCTGGCGGGCGATGCCTGTTATCTGCGCCAGACCCTGGAACAACTGCATCTGCCCAAGGTGGTGCATGACAAAGAGGAGATGCTGGAAAGCCTACAGCGCATCCGCGCCCTGCAAACCGCCGGTGCGCGAATTTTTTACGGCCATGACGCGGATTTCTGGAAAACCGTGCCCCAGGCCCCAGCGGAAGTAATTTAGGGAGACCGCCATGATGGAAATCGGTGTCGCGGGCGAATTGCTGCCCATCCGCGAAAGCCTGGCCCGCGAGGTCGAGGTCGCCTGGGGCCGTCTGGCCAGCCCCGGCACCTGGTGGACGGGGTCGGAACGCCTGGCCATCGCGGCGGAGGCGCGCCATGCAAAAAATTGCCCCCTGTGCCAACAACGCAAGGCGGCGCTGTCGCCCTATACGGCGGCAGGCGAACATGACAGCACATCCGACCTGCCGCCGGCGGCAATCGAAGCCATTCACAGGATCGTTACGGATGCGGGCCGAATTACCGAACGTTGGATCCTCTCGCTGATAGAAGGCGGCGAGATGCCGGTGCTGGAGGAAACCGGATATGTGGAGATCATCGGAGTGATAGCGGTCCTGACGGGCCTGGACAAACTGTACCAGGCCCTGGGCCTGCCGCCACGGGATCTGCCGGGGGCCATTGCCGGCGAGCCCAGCCGGCAACGACCGCAGGGTGCCAAACGGAACCTGGCCTATGTCTCCACCCTGGCGCCCGAGGATGTCGGCCCGGAAGATCCAAACCCCTATCCCGTCCATGGCGACAAGAACATCCATCGCGGAGTCAGCCTGGTGCCGCAAGAGGTCTTCAATTTTTTCGACCTGGATGTGGAGCTGTATTTGAAGGATCACGAGATACGGGATTTCGAGCATGATTTCCGCGCCATCAGCCATGCCCAGATCGAACTGATCGCTGGGCGAACCTCGGCCCTGAACGGGTGCTATTATTGAACCACTTCCCATTCAGCCCTGCTCCGTGAGAGCGGCAAAAATTCCGGGGAACAATACGATCTTTCCGCCGTCATGACGGACCAGGGGGCCGTCAACAGCGTGCCCCACGGCGAAGTTCTGATGGCACTGGTCGAGGCAGTGCATGTTGGCGAGGACGCGGCCATGGCGGAGGCCCGGCGGGCGGTGCGCGAAGCCCTGGGCGATGCCGCCTTTGTCGATGCCTGCGCCACTATTGCCTCGTTCAGCGCAGTGGTGAAAATCGCCGACGGCGCCGGTATCCCGCTGGAGGACTATAAGGAGGAAGCCACCCGCGACATGCGGGCGGAGCTATCGATCAACGAATTCCAAAGTTAGGGCGCCAAAAAATCAGCCCCTGCGCGCTGGCAGGCTGTCCTCTGCGATGAGGCCATGGGGGCCGTAGCTGACGTATGTGATGGCGGCGAAGCGGTTCTTGTGCCGCTGTTCCAATTCGCCCTTGCTCCAAAAGGTCGCGCTGGCCATTTCCGCCGCCCGGAACTCAAAGCCGTCATGGGGCTGGATCGCGATATGATGGGGCTTGCCGGTAACCGGATTGATGATTGGACTGATATCCGCCTCGAGCACGCCATCGACAACGAAGCGGCCCTTGCGGCCATCGAGATCCCATTCGAACTCAATATCCGCAAAAATGGGATCGGGCTCATGCTCGATCGTGGCGCCATAGATGGCGAAACCGGTCGTGGGTTCCTGCTCCTCACCGCCAAAAATCTTAGACAATGCCGCGACCTGTTCTTCCGTCGCGGACTTGTCGATAATGCTCCACCAGGTACCCTTGCCTTCATGTACAGCGCCGGGCCAACGGAAGACGCCGGCGGTACGCAGGCCATCCAAGCGGACATCACCGAAATAGCCCTCGGTAATCTCCGTTGCCGTAACGCCCTCGCAGGGCAGACGCGTCGGCGCCGCGTTGAATTCGCAGGGACAGCCATAATCACAGCTACAAGCGCCAATTTGCTTGGTTCTGATCATCCAGTCGACGTAAGCCATGAATTTTTGCCTCCCTCTAGCCGGCGACTATAGGTTTGCCATGGATATTTTCAATGCCGATTGATGCAAGACCCGGCCCTCTCTTGCCTCTGCTGGCGGGCGGTGTATGTTGCGGCCTTCGGATTTGAATAGGTAACCGCAACAGGCGCGCCCCGACGCGCCATGGAGGAGTGGAAGAGATCATGACGGATCAAATCAATGCCGGCGAAATGCTGAAAGACAAAGTTATTCTGGTCACGGGCGCCGGGCGCGGCGTTGGCCGCGACATCGCCCTTATGGCCGCCAGCCAGGGCGCCAAGGTGATTGTCAATGATCTGGGCGGCCAGGCCGATGGCGAGGGCGAGGACAAGACCCCGGCCATGGAAGTGGTTGGCGACATCAAGGAAGCCGGCGGCGAGGCCGTGGCCAACTATGGCTCCGTGGCTGATTTCGAAGCCGCAGAGGCGATGATCCAGCAGGCCGTGGACACCTATGGCAAGATCGACGGCATCGTTAACAATGCCGGCATTCTGCGCGACGTCATCTTCCACAAGATGACCGAGGAGGAATGGGACATCGTCATCGCCGTGCATCTGAAAGGCTGCTTCAACGTGGCCCGGGCGGCGGCGACACGCTTTCGCGAACAGAAAAGCGGTGCCTTTGTGCACATGACCTCGACCTCCGGTCTGGTCGGCAACTTCGGCCAGGCCAACTATGCCGCGGCCAAGCTGGGCATCGTCGGTCTGTCCAAGTCACTGGCCCTGGATATGTCCCGTTTTGGCGTCCGTTCCAACTGCATCTCGCCTTTCGCGTGGAGCCGCCTGATCGGCACCATCCCCATTTCCAACGAGGAAGAAGCCGCCCGGGTGGAGAAGATCAAGGCCATGACCCCGGCCAAGATCGCGCCCATGGCCGTATTCCTGCTGTCCGATGCAGCCCATGAGGTCACGGCGCAGATCTTTGGCGTGCGTCACAATGAAATCTTCCTCTTCAACCAGCCGCGCCCGGTCCGCTCGGTACAGCGCACCGAGGGCTGGACGCCGGAGGCCATTGCCGAACACGCCCTGCCGGCCATGAAGTCGTCCTTCATGGCGCTTGAGCGCAGCGGCGACGTCTTCAGCTGGGACCCGGTCTAAGCCGGACTTAGCCGACGTTAACGCCGGGCCCGACGCAATTCCGGGCCCGGCGAAACTTTTTTAGGGACGCTCTGAGCGCATTCATTCTTAATGCGCTCGGATTCTTAAGAATCGAGCAATTGAATCAATTATCCACGTCGCGAGAGCGACTCCGATTAATTGAAAATTGCTCTAATTGGGGTAGGCAAACTGATGACAGATACCGCGCCACGCTATCAGGTAAGCGAATTGAACCGCTACGCCACGGATTTGTTCACGGCGGCCGGTATGCCAGGCGACCGCGCGGCCATCGTCGCCGAATTGCTGGTCGAGGCCGACGCCATGGGCCATGACACCCATGGCCTGAACCTGGGCGCGAAATATCTGGATCATTTGCGGACCGGCGTCATGGCGGCAACCGGCGATCCGAAAGTGATCACCGACCGGGGCGCCACGGTGCTGTGGGACGGCGGCTATCTGTCCGGCGTCTGGCTGACCTGGAAGGCCATTCAAACCGCCTGCGAACGGGCCAAGGAATACGGCACGGTCACGGTCTCGATCAGGCGTAGCCATCACATCGCCTGTCTGGCGGCCTTTTTGCCCCTGGCGACGGAACAGGGCCTGATGATCACCCTGGCCAGCTCCGACCCATCGGTCGCGGCGGTGGCGCCGTTCGGCTCCTACGAACCTAAATTTACACCCAATCCCCTGGCCGTGGGCATTCCCACGACAGGCGATCCCATGCTGATCGATATCTCCGCTTCCGCCACCACCATGGGCATGTCCGATCGTATCAAGGACGGCGGCAACCGCCTGCCCGGCCCCTGGCTGATCGACAATCAGGGCCGAGCCAGCGATGATCCGGCGGTGCTGGAGACCGACCCGCCCGGTGCCTTGCAGCCCCTGGGCGGCCTGGACCGGGGCCACAAGGGCTTTGCCCTGGCTCTAATGATGGAGGCATTGACCTCCGGCCTGCCCGGCTATGGCCGGGCCGATGGTCCGACCAATTGGGGCGCCGGTGTCTATCTGCAGGTTATCGACCCGGAAGCCTTCGGCGGCCTGGACAATTTCACCCATCAGACCAGCTGGCTGGCCGAGGCCTGCCGTGCCGCCGCCGTGCCGCCCGGACAGGCCCCGGTGCGCATACCCGGCGACGGGGCCCTGGCCCGCAAACGCCAGGCACTGGCCGAAGGCGTGGCGCTGTATTCCACCATCATGGGTGATCTCGCCCCCTGGGGCGAACAGCTGGGCGTGGCGGCACCGGCTTCGATTGCGTAAGAAAGCAACATTGCAGCAGTATGGATAGGTAAGTAGAGCAACATGGCAAAACTTTTATTGGCCGGCAGTTTTCACGCGGACATCTCGACCCTTCTGGACAATCGTCCGGACGTTGAAGTCACCACCATGGTGGAACCCACCGAGCAGGAACTGGCCAATGCCATCCCCGGCTTTGACGGCCTGGTCATCCGCACCACGCGCTTTGGCGCGGCGGCCTGCGCCAAGGCGGACAAGTTGAAGGTTATCTCCCGCCACGGGGTCGGCTATGACAATATAGATGTGGAGGCCGCGACGGCCCACGGCCTGCCCGTGGCCGTGGTGGGCGAGGCGAACTCGAATGCGGTTTGCGAACATGCCTTCATGTTGATGCTGGCCACGGTCAAGGACGCCCTGCCCCTGGACAACGCGGTGCGCAAACAGGACTACGCCCGGCGCAACGCCATGACCGCTGGCGAGGTCGCGGGCAAGACCATTTTGATCGTCGGCTTCGGCCGCATCGGCACCCGCATGGCGCGGCGCTGCGCGGCCTTTGATATGAACATCATCGTGGCCGATCCCTATGTGCCCCGCCGGGTCATTCAGGGCCATGGTTACGAGTATGTGGAGGATTTCCGCAACGCCCTGGACCGGGCCGATATCCTGACCATGCACCGCCCCGGCAACCATGACGGCAGCCCGGTGATGACGGGCCAGGAATTTTCCCGCATGCGCAAGGGTGCGGTGTTGATCAACACAGCGCGGGGCACCTTGCTGGACGAGGACGCCCTGTATCAGGCCCTGACCAACGGCCCCCTGGCCGCCGCCGGCCTGGACGTGACCAGGGACGAGCCGCCGGCGGAGGATCTGCCCCTGTTGCAATTGGACAATGTCCTGTTGAGCCCGCATATCGCCGGCGTCACGCGGGAGGCCTTCCGGGCCATGGGTTTGCAGGCGGTGCAGAATTGCCTGGACGCCTTTGACGGCAAGCTGGATGATTACTACCTGATCAATCCGGAGGTCATGCAGACGGGCGATGACTGAGGCGACGCGGTATGTGGATAGCGACGGCGTCTGGGTGGAAATCCTGGGCACGCCGCGCGCCGCGCCGGCGCTGTTCCTGGACCGGGACGGCGTGGTGGTGGTGGAGACCCGTTATCTGCACGAAGTCGAAAAGACCGAGCTGATCCCCGGTGCCGGCGAAACCATTGCCCTGGCCAATCAGCGGGGCATCCACGTGGTGCTGGTGACCAACCAGTCCGGTGTTGGCCGCGGCTATTACGGCTGGGCCGAATTCCACGCGGTGCAGGAAAAGATCATGGCCGATCTGGCGGCTTTCGGCGCCCGCGTGGATGCGGTCTGCGCCTGCCCCTACCATCCCGACGCCGTGGCCCCCTATGACCGGGACCATGCGGACCGCAAACCAAACCCCGGCATGTTGTTGAAGGCCACGGCGGCCCTGGATATCCAGTTGGCGCCATCCTGGATCGTCGGTGATCTGCCGACCGACATGGGCGCCGGGCGCAGCGCCGGCCTGTCGGGCGGACTGCATGTCCTGACCGGTTTCGGCCTTGGCCATCGGGATGCGGCAATGGACCATGCCGCCGACGATTTCCAGGTCATCGGCGCCGACAGCATCGACGAGGCCCGCGCCCTGATCCCATTGCTGGCGGACTAAAGCGGCTCAGATCGCTTTCGTATTCTCACGCAGCCAGTTTTCCAACGCTTCAAAATTTATTCCGCCGGTTTCGTATAGACGCGACAAGAACCGCCACAACGCATCGGCATCCGCCGTCAGATCGTAACCATTGATTGTCAGAAACGTGAACATGGCGGCAAAGGCCGTGCGCTTGTTGCCGTCGACAAAGGGATGGTTTTGCGACAGGCTTTCCCAAAGCGCCGCCGCCTCGGCTATTGCATCCCGATAGTATCCTGACTGTGGCCGAAAAAGGGCTGCTTCAAGCTGGCCCGGATCTCGGATGCCCTCAACGCCGCCATAGGTCGCGATTTGATCCTCATGAATGGCGAGCACATCCGCCAGGGTCAGATAGTCCCGCTTCATTTAGCAAGTTTTTCATAGAGGCTGGCATAACGCGCATGGCTCTTCTGATACGCCGACATGACATGCTGGCGGGCCTTGCCTTGACGCCGCTCTTCAAGCAGGGCGGTAAGCGCCTCCTCGACGATGGCCTGAAGCTGGCGGCCTTCATCCTTCGCCAGCATGCGAATATCCGCCAGCACATCCCTGTCGATCTGCGTCGCGAACTTTTCCCTCGTCCGTGCCATCGCCGCTCTCCCATGATACAGGAACCAGTTTATCTTCCTATTTCATGATATATCTAGTTTTTTGTAATTTCCAGCAGATGAATTCGCCCACGTTTTGGCCAAATCGACACACTTTCTTATAGGCTTGCCGATAGGGTTGGCGTCTTGCTGAGGTAAATGGGAAATCCAAGCATGGCTTCGACCTCCACGGACGCTGGGCTCATCTCGAACTTGCCCAAGTGGCCGGTTTTCATTCTTACATTGTCCGCATTTCTTCTGACCGGATGCGGCGAAGATAATCCGGTGGAAAAGGCACGGGCCAAGGCTGCGCAGAAAAACAAGCCGGCGCCGGTCGCCGTCGCATTCGGAACAAATTCCATCGATGAAATTCTGAGAAGTATCCTGCTGCTGAAATTTGACGATCATGCCGGCATGCAGCAAGTGGTTCGGAACAACGCGGCGGGCTATTGCACCGAAGGTAAACTGGGTGCCGGCATCAACCAGTTGCCCGTGGAAACGACCGCATCGGAAAGTCGGCGGGAACAATCAAAAACCTTCGCCATGAAAGATGCCCTGCAGGACGCAATGGCGCCCCTGGAAGGAAGATACAGAGCGCAACAGGTGAAGCAGCTTTTCGCCGGGATATTGCGGTGGAACGGTCAGGCATATATCCGGACCATTGTCATGGGCTGTTTCGTAAAAGTACCCACCGGCAAGAATGCGACGCAATCAAACTGACCGCGGATCTCCAGCCGAATGTTGCGGTGACTATTTACGATACGCGCTAACGCCCCGCAAACAGCCCGATGGCACCGTTCGCAGCAAGGGCGTCGATCTCCTGGGCGGAATGGCCGAGCTCCGTGAGAATTTCGCGGCTGTGTTCGCCAAGGTGCGGCGCGTGGACCAATGGGTCTCCTTCGATGGGGGGGCGGATACCGGGGATGACCGGCATGGGGATGGTGCCAACGCCGGATTGTTCGATCCAGCGTACCGCCTCCACCTCGCGCACATGTTCAGATTGGAAATAGTCGCCGAAATCCTGCACCAGGCCATGCAGCACATCGGCCTCAGTCAATTCCTTCGACAGCTCGGCGATGGGCATCTTTTCCACCGCCGGGCGCAGCAGGGGCATCAGCTCCGCCTCGTGCTCGATGCGCGCCATGGCCGTGGCGTACTTCGGATTGGCGGGCAATTCGGGCAGGCCGAGGATTTCGCATAGGGCTGCGAAATGGTTGTCGCGGCGGCCGTTGATGGTCAGGAATCCGTCCTTGGCCTTGAACATGGCGACGGGCACGCCCAGTGGCGCGGTGACGCCTTTTTCCAGCTCGAACTCGATCATCTTGGCGGATTGAAAGGCGCCGATGGCTTCCATCAACGAGGTCTTGATATGCCGCCCCCCGCCCTTGATGGCGCGGCGGTACAGCGCCGGCGCCACCGCCTGAAAACCATACAGGCCCGTGACCACATCGATGGCGAGGAGGTTGATGCGCTGGGGCATGCCGTCGCCGTCCTTGTTGTTGGACATCAGGCCGGAAAAGGCCTGCATGATGGAATCCGTCGCCGGCAGATTGGCGTTCGGCCCGGTCTGGCCAAATCCGGTGACGGAGAGATAAATCACCTCCGGGTTCTGCTGGCGCACCGTGTCATAGTCCAGGCCAAGGCGCGCGGTGACGCCGGGGCGGTTGTTCTCGATCACCACGTCGGCGTCATTCGCCAGGCGCAGCGCAATGGCGTTTCCTTCCGGGTTCTTCAGATCCAATGCCAGGCTGCGCTTGCCCCGGTTGAAGGCCATGCCGTAGGCGCAGTTGTCGCCATAGCTTTTGCCGATCTGCCGGCCCCAATCGCCGGCCAGGGGTTCCAGCTTGACCACGTCGGCGCCATGGCGCGCCAACAGCATGCCGCAATGGGGCCCGGCGACGCCTTGCGATATATCCAGGACCTTCAGGCCCTCATACGGCAGGTCTTCGTAGGGCAGGTCGTCAGTCTCACTCATGTCGTCTCTCCACAACTCGCCGTATCGCACCGGGTGCCCCGGATAACCACGGTTTCAGGCGCCACGGTAAACACTCCGGCCCGTGACGGCAATTCGCAACGCCATCAATCTACATTGTAATAGGGCCGAATCCCCTATCGTCCCTCGAAATCCGGCTTATCCTTGTTCAGAAAGGCTTGGTAGCCGGTTTGAAAATCCGCCGTGTCAAAGCAGGCATAGCTTTCTTCGATATCCGCCTCGGTCAATGGCGTGGGATCGGCCAGGCGGTTGGCGAACTGTTTATGCCAGCGCGCCACCAGGGGCGCCCCTTGGGCGATGCGCCGGGCCGTGGCCTCGGCCTCGGCGGTGACTTGATCAGGAGCGACGATGCGGTTAACCAGGTTCATTTCCAGCGCTCTTTGGGCATCAAACACCTGCCCTTCCAGAACAATCTCCAAGGCATTGGCGCGGCCCACGACAGAGGCAACCGCCTGCATTTCGTTCAGGGCCACCACCAGGCCAAGGTTTTTCACCGGCACGCCAAAGCGGCTGTTTTCGCCGCAGATGCGCATATCGCAACAACAGGCCAGTTCCAACCCGCCGCCCACACAGGCGCCATGGATCATGGCGACCACGGGATGGCGGCAGTTCTGAATAGCCTCCAGTGCGGAGGCCATGACGGCGCCATAGGTCCGGGCGCTGTCCCGATCGAACCGTTCGGATGCGAATTCGGCGATGTCGGCACCGGCGGCAAAGGCCTTTTCCCCGGCCCCGCGCATAATGATGCAGCGCAGATCATCGTCGCCGTTCAGCGCCGTGAAGGCATCGGCGATGCCCCGCCACATATCCAGGTTCATGGCATTCAGGCGTTCAGGCGCGGACAGGGTCACGGTTGCGATATTGCCGGCCCGCTCTGTCAGGATCTCTCCACTCATGTCATCGTTTTTCCTATTTCTTTGTACCGAACAGACCGCCCAGGCCTTTTTTCAAGGCATCCAAGGGGGCCTTGACCGCCTCGCCCGCGCTTTCGGTCGCGCTCTTGGGCGCGGATTCCTCCGAGACCTTCGCCGCCGGCTTCTGACTGCCGCCCTTGGCGATCTTCAGGCAGGGATGGTCATCAGCCGTGCCCATATCCGCCAGTGCCAGCAGGGCCGCCGGCGGGAACAGGGTCGCCCCCAACAGGCCGCCCAGGCGCCGCATCGTGGCCAGTTCGTCCGGGCGATAGGTGGGATCGGCGAAGGTGCCGCCGATCTTCACGGGAACGGCGACATTCAGGGTGGCCGATTTCGATTGCGGCGAAACCTTCATGGCCAGGGTTTCCTTGCCAAGATCCATGCCGCCCTCGCCCACGATGGTGGAGTATTCAGTATCGGCCAGCAGAACCTTTGATGTCGCGATGCCTTTCTTGATATGGAAACGCGAAGCAACACAGTTCAACACCGTCCATTCCGATTTCTCCGGTGACATCATGCCCATGATCGCCGACAGACCGCCGATGGCGGCATCAAAGGCCGCTGTCTTGACCTTGCCCTCGTTCATCAACAAAGAGGTATTGCCATTCAGATTGCCGGCGATGGCGGCCACGGATTTGCCCTGGCCGGTCAATTTTATCAACAAATTGCCCGTGCCCTGGACCAGATCCGTGGTTTTTGTTTCGTTCAACAGGCGGCCCACATCAAGTTTCGGCGCCGCCATTTCAAAGGCCACGGCGGGAACCTTGCGCCCGGCATCCACCTCCGCCGAGAGGGTCACCGCACTGCCGGCCATGGTCAGGGCCATGGGCTTCAGGCTCAGTTTGCCTTTTGACAGTTTCCCGGCGACGGAGACATTTTGCAGGCTGAGGTCCGATGTTACCACCTCGGCCAAGGCCAGTTTGACGTTCGCATCAATGCTCTTCAAGGCATCGAGGGGCAGCGGATCTGCAGGTAGAACCTTGCCGGGCCGGCCCGATTTTTTCCCTGCGCCCGCCTTCTTGGCAGCGCCATCCTTGCCGGGCGGCAGCAATTGGCCAAGGTCGAGTTTCCTGCCGGACAGATCCGCGCTCAGTTTTGGCAGCGTGCCGCTGCCGTCAAAGCTGATACTGCCGGCCAGATCGCTGTTGCCCAGGATCAGTTTCAAGTCGGACAGGGTCGCATTGCCATCATCGGCCTTGGCATGGGCGCTTAGTTTCAAGGCGGCTTTAGCGGGCACCGCATCGCCCGCCAAAGGCCGCAGTCCTGACAGATCCGCCGCCGTGACCTCGACCTTCGCATCCATGTGCCTTGTCGGCAGCTTCGCCGTGCCCTTGATACTGGCGCTCAAGCCCAAGGCCTCGAGCCTCAGATCGACCTGCATGGCCTTGTCGGGGCTCTGGGCATATTTCAATGGCCCCATTTGGCCTTCGAGTTTCAGCGCGATATCGTTGATCGCCGCCTGCATGTTGACGTGCAGGGGATCATCGGCGGAGGTTGCGGTCGCCTCAAGCGTGGCCAGTTCAACTTTCGTAACCGCGCCGCTGGGACCGTCCCGGTAGGTCACCAGGCCCTTTTCCAACACCAGTCGGCCAATATGGGGCATGACGCCGCCACCAGAGGTATCCGCCGCTGCGTCTTCGTCTGCCGGCTGGAAGATCCAATTGCCCACGCCCTTGGCATCGGTTTCGAACAAAATATCCGGTTCGATCAAGACCAGGCGGTTGACCTGAACATCACCAAACAGCAACGGCAGTAATTGCAGCTCCACCTCGAAACGGCGCAAAGTTATCATCCGCGGCTGGCTGCCCCAGGGGGCGTTGGCGAGGCTGACGCCTTCGCCCGAAACCGTCGGCGTCAGGGATACCGACAGGGACAAGGGGCCTTCCAACGTCAGGGCACGGCCCGTGGCATCCTTGGCCGCCTGGGCGATTTCGGCGCGGTATTCGTCCACATCCAGACTGGCCAGATAGGCCGCCCCGCCGCCGATGACCAGCACCAATACGACGACAATAATTCCGGCAATCTTGCCGATGTTCATCACCCGACCCTCCGCACTTAGACGCTTATGTCCTTAAGCATAGTCCAACATGGAGGGCTTTGTCTTGGCTGTGATGACGGTTACTCAATAGCTGCGTTCGGCCTCCTATCCGGCGACCGCCGCCAGGATTTCCCCCTTTGGCACGGGCCCGGTATAGCGCGAGGCCGGACGGATGATACGGCCGGTTTGCTCCTGCTCGAAAATATGCGCGGTCCAGCCCAGAACCCGTCCCATGGCGAAGGCCAGGGTGAACAGTTCGCGCGGCAGGCCGGCGGCCTCCAGGGCCAGGGCGGTATAGAACTCCACGTTGGTATCCAGGCGCCGATCCGGATAGCGCGCCGCCAGCTGCGCCAGGATCGCCTGCTCCACCGCCTCGGCCAGGGCGATACGGTTGGCGCCGCCGCGCAGATTCGCGACCACGCCCTTGAGTACATCGGCGCGTGGGTCGCGGGTGCGGTAAATCCGGTGGCCAAAGCCCATCAAGCGTTCGCCGGCGGCGAATTGACGCTCCAGCCAGGGCTCGACACCGGCCAGTTCGCCGATTTCATCGAGCATATCCAGCACCGGGCCCGGCGCGCCGCCATGCAGAGGTCCCTTCAGGGCGCACAATGCCCCAACTACCGAGGACACAATCCCCGCCCTGGTCGAGGCCACGACCCTGGCCGTGAAGGTGGAGGCGTTCAGGCCATGATCGGCCACGGTCACCAGATAAGTTTCCAGGGCCCGCGCCGCCGCCTGATCCACCGGGCCGCCGGTTAGCATGGCCAGGAAATCCTCGGCCTGGCCCCTGCCGGGATCCGGCGCAATGGGCGCCATATTCTGGCTTTGCCGCCACAGGGCGGCGGTAAAGACCGGCACGGCGGCACACAGCAGCAGATGATCGCAGGTATCGTCGCCCAGCATGGCCAAACCGGCGCGCAAGCCTTCGATCGCGGTGAGGTCCGTCGCGGCGGGCAGCAAAACAGGCAGCATCTCCGCCGCCCGCAGCCGCCCCTGCCCCAACGCCTGTCGAATGGCGGCGCTGTCTTGCTGGCCCGGCGCCAGGCCATCCCATAGCAATGCCGCCATGTCGGCGAAATCGTAATCCGAGGCCAGTTCTTCAATGTCATGGCCGCGCACAATCAGGCGGCCCGCCTCGCCATCCACCTGACTCAACGTGGTCACCGCCGCCACAACACCATCCAAACCCGTATCCATGCGCCTATCTCCTATTTGTTGGTTTCTCTTGCCGTTCGGGCTGTATCTGATATTGTCATTCATATCGTCAATATTGATTCATACAATCAACCTTGAAAGATCATGGCCAAGCCATATCTCAACGCCCGTGAAGCGGCGGCGGAATTGAATGTTTCCCGGGCCACTTTGTACGCCTACGTCAGCCGGGGGCTGGTGCGTTCGGAACCGGTGGAGGGCAGCCGCAGCCGGCTTTATCGCGCCGACGACGTCCGGGCCATCAGAGCACGGAAAACCGCGGAATTCGGCACCAAAGCCGGATCTGAAACAATTGCCGCCACCGCCCTGACCCACGGTACGCCAATCCTGGATTCGGCCATTACCCTGATTGCCGACGGGGAATTGTACTACCGAGGAAGGGACGCCACGGAATTGGCACGCAACTCCAGCCTGGAAAGTGTCGCGGGTCTGTTGTGGCAATGCGATGAAGATGACCCCTTCGCCGAGGGCGCGCCGGATATCGGCGCATTTTCTTCGCCGTTGAGCGGTATTGCCCGCTGTCAGGCGCTGTTGCCTCTGGCGGCAGCCCAGGATTTGCGTGCCTATAATCTCGAAGCCGGCAGCGTCGCCCGCACCGGCGCCGATCTGCTGCGCCTGCTGTGCGCTGGCTTCACCAGCAAAAAACCCTCGATAGAACCGATCCATGCGCAATTGAGTGACCACTGGGCCGGCGACAGTGGTGCCGCGAAGCTGATCCGGGCCGCCCTGGTGCTCTGTGCCGACCACGAATTGAATGCCTCCACCTTCACCGTGCGCTGCGTCGCCTCGACCCGCGCCACGCCGTACGGCGCCGTGATGGCGGGGCTGTCCGCCCTGCAGGGACCGCGCCATGGCGGCCAGACCGCCCGCGTCGCGGCCCTGTTCGATGAAGTCGCAAGCGCCGAAAGTCCGTTGGCGGCGGTTGCCGCCCGCTTGCGCCGGGGCGAACGACTGCCCGGCTTCGGCCATACTCTCTATCCCGGCGGCGACCCCCGCTACAAGCTGCTGCATCGCCTGCTCAACGCCACTCTGGGCAGCAACAAGAGCCTCGCCATGGCCGAGGAACTGGCCACGGCAGCCACCGCCAACACCGGTTTGCGGCCCAATGTCGATTTCTCGCTGGTCATGCTGCAACGCAGCCTGGATCTGCCGGCAATCGCGCCCATGGGGATTTTCGCCATTGGCCGCTGTGCCGGCTGGGTCGCCCATGCCCAGGAACAATATCTGCGGCCCGAGTTGATCCGCCCCCGGGCTCGCTATACCGGCGAACAACCACAACTGGCGCGGACGCCCCTCAACGCCTAAGCTAGCGGAAAATTGGGCTGAATAAATTTGGGGAGAGCAAACAATGCTGACGTTCGTGGAATACCGCAAGATGGATGCCACGGCCCTGGCCGAGGCCATTGCCAAGGGTGAGTTGGCGGCGGGGGAAATTCTGGAAGCCGCCATTGCCCGGGCCGAGGCGGTGAACCCGGCCATCAACGCCATAGTCCATCAACAGTTCGATCAGGCCCGCCAAACAATCGCCAACGGCGCCGCCCCCGACGGCCCCTTCAGGAATGTGCCCTATCTGTTGAAGGATCTGGGCGCCTTCGATGCGGGACAACCCTGCAGCATGGGCAGCCGCCTGTGGGCCGATTTCGTGCCCGACCATGACGCGACTTATACCGAGCGCTGCAAGGCCGCCGGGCTGGTCATCATGGGCCGCACCAACACGCCGGAAATGGGCCTGAACGCCACGACCGAGCCGACCCTGCACGGCGCCACGCCGAACCCATGGAACGCCGACCATTCGGCGGGCGGTTCGTCGGGAGGCTCGGCAGCGGCGGTCATCGCCGGCATCCTGCCCATGGCGCACGCCACCGACGGCGGCGGTTCGATCCGTATTCCAGCCGCCAATTGCGGCCTGTTCGGGGTCAAGCCGACCCGCGGCCGCAACCCCGCCGGACCTGATGTAGGCGAGGGCTGGAGCGGCATGTCCACGGGCCATATTGTCAGTCGTTCAGTGCGGGATTCCGCCCGTATGATGGATTGCACCCATGGCCCCGCGCCGGGTGATCCATATGCCGCCCCCGCCCCCGCCCGCCCCTTTACCGACGAGGTCGGCGCCGATCCCGGAAAGCTGCGCATCGCCCTGATGACCGACGGCTTCGACGGCCGGCCGCTTGATCCCGAATGCGTCGCGGGCGTGGAGAACGCAGCCAAGCTGTGCGCCGATCTGGGGCACATGGTGGAGCCAGCCCAGCCGAAACTGGATGTGAGCGCCTTGGTCCAGGCCACCCGCACGGTGATCGCCGGCAATGTCTGGACCGCCGTGCGCATGCGTTGCGAGGCCCTGGGGCGGGAACCCAGCGGCCAGGATGTGGAAGCCGTCACCTGGGCCCTGGCCCAGGAGGGCACCCAATCAAGCGCCGGCGACTATGCCGCCGCCGTCCTGGCCCTGCATCAAAGCAGCCGGCAACTGGCGGCGTTTTTTCAGGACTACGACCTGATCCTGTCATCCACGCTGCGCCACCCGCCCCTGCCCCTGGGCGCGATCAGCATGCAGGACAACGACCTGGATCATTATTGCCAGGCGCTGTTCGAGGAGGAGATTGCCATTACGCCCTACTATAACAACACCGGCTGTCCGGCCATGACCGTGCCCCTGCATATGAGCAGCACCGGCCTGCCCGTAGGCATCCATTTCGGCGCGCCCTTTGGTGATGAAGCGACGTTGTTCCGTCTGGCCGCCCAACTGGAAGCGGCGCAACCCTGGTTTGACCGTGTGCCTGATTAGGGCAGCATTCGCCTTGCGGGCGGGCGGTCTTTTAGGGATAAACACGGCATGAAAAAGATAACGGTTATCGGCGCCGGTGCCTGGGGCACCGCGCTGGCGCAATTCTTGGCGGCGGCGGGCCGGACGACGCAAATCTGGGCCCGCGAGGACGAGGTTGTCGAGGCGATCAACAACGATCACGCCAACCCCATTTTCCTGCCCGACTTTGCCTTGCATGACGATCTGCACGCCACCTCGGATCTGGCCGAGGCGGCGGCGGCGGATTTGGTCCTGCTGGTCACCCCGGCGCAGTTTCTGCGCCCGGTAACGGCGGATCTGGCCGCCCATATCAAACCCGGCGTGCCGGTGGTGATCTGTGCCAAGGGCATTGAAAAAGACAGCTTTGCCCTGATGAGCGAGGTGCTGTCGGAAACCCTGCCCGAGGCGCCGCAAGCGGTCCTGTCCGGCCCTACGTTTGCCATTGAAGTCGCCAAGGGTCTGCCAACGGCGGTCACCCTGGCCTGTGCCGACGAGGATTTGGGCGGACGCATCGTGGCGGCCATCGGGCAGCCGCATTTTCGGCCCTATTGGACCGATGATGTGATCGGCGCCCAGATCGGCGGCGCCGTCAAGAACGTCCTGGCCATCGCCTGCGGCATCGTCGAGGGGCGGGCCCTGGGTGATAACGCCCGCGCCGCCCTGATGACCCGCGGCCTGGCCGAGATGATGCGCTATGGCGCCATGCGCGGCGGCCGGGCGGAAACCCTGATGGGCCTGTCGGGCCTGGGCGATCTGGCCCTGACCTGCAATTCGGACCAATCCCGCAACATGTCCCTGGGCATTGAACTGGGCGAAGGCCGGCGCATGGAGGATATTCTGGCGGAGCGGCGATCCGTGGCCGAAGGCGCCCATACGGTCAGCGCCATCGCCGATCACGTCAGCCCGATGGATTTCGAGATGCCTATTTGCACCGCGATGGACGGGGTGCTGAACTACATGGCGGATATCGACGCCACCATCAAAGGCATGTTGGAGCGGCCTTACCGGGCCGAGCAGGGCTAGGATGTTAGGTCTTAAGGGGACTAGGGGAAAGAGGCATGGCCTATTGGCTGTTTAAATCGGAACCGGGCGCCTGGTCGTGGGATGATCAGGTCAAGGAGGGCTAGAAGGGCGCCGAATGGGACGGCGTGCGCAACCATCAGGCCGGCAACAACATGAAGGCCATGAAGATCGGTGACAAAGGCTTCTTCTATCACTCGGTCAATGAAAAACGCATCGTCGGTATCGTCGAAGTCTGCAAATTGTGGTATCTGGACCCGACTGATCCAAAGGGCAAGTTCGGCATGGTCGATGTTCGCGCCATCGAGGCGATGCCGAAGCCGGTTACCCTGGCCGACGTCAAGGCCGACGAAAGGCTGGCCGAAATGCCCCTGGTCACCAACACCCGTCTGTCCGTGCAGCCGGTGGATGCCAAAAGCTGGAAAATCATCTGCCGCATGGGCGGTCTGAAACCATGAACAAACCGAGTTAATCTATCTGTATTTTGGAGTTTTGACATGACCATCCCCGCGAACGATTGGATCGCCCACCACGCCCGCTTCGTGCCCAACAACGAGGCCATGCATGATCTGACCTCGGGCCGCCATTTCACTTACGCGGAGATGAACGTGCGTGTTGACCAGGCGGCGTTGTATCTGCGCGACGGCCTTGGCGTACAGGATGGCGACCGGGTGGCGGTGCTGTGCCACAACGACACCGACATGTTCGAAATACAGTTCGCCTGCCATCGTCTGGGCGCCATATTCTTGCCCCTGAACTGGCGTCTCGCCGTGCCGGAGTTGGAATACATCTGCAAGGATGCGGCGCCGAGGGCGCTGATGTACGGCATGGAATTCGTGGAGGAAGCGGCGGAAATTAAACGCCTTGCGGAGGTTCCCGTCACGGCCAGCCTGAACAATGGCGGCGACAGCGACTATGAAGGCGGCCTGGCCGCCGCCAGCGGAACCGTGCAGCCGCCGGCGCGGGAGCTGGATGATATCTGGACGCTGATGTACACCTCGGGCACCACGGGCCGGCCCAAGGGCGCCAAGATCACCTACAAAATGGCCGTCTTCAATTCGGTTCAATGCGCCATGACGGTTGAAATCACCAACCGCTCGAGAAATCTGGTTTTCCTGCCGATCTTTCACACCGGCGGCCTGAACGTCTATGCCAACCCGATGTTTCACACCGGCGGCGCCAATGTGGTGCTGCGGGAATTCGACCCGGCCTATTTTTTGCAACTGCTATCGGACAAGGCGCTCAACATCACCCATCTGCTGGGCGTGCCGACGAATTTCCTGATGCTGGCCCAGGAACCGGGCTTCGCCACCGCGGATCTGTCCCATATCGTCTGCATCGGCGTCGGCGGCGCGGCCGCGCCTCTGTCCCTGATCGAAGATTTCGGCGACAAGGGCATCAATCTACAACAGGGCTGGGGCATGACGGAAACCGGCCCCCTGGGCCTGATGCTGTCGGGCGATCAGGCCGTATCCAGGGTTGGCTCCTCCGGCCTGCCGCCTTTGTATGTGGGCCTGCGCATCGTTGACGAAAACGAACAGGACGTGGCCCAGGGCGAAACCGGCGAACTGCTGATCAAGGCGCCCACCGTGACGCCGGGCTATTGGAACCGGGAAGCCGAGCACGACGATTTCTACACCCCCGACGGCTGGTTCCGCACCGGCGATGCCGCCCGCCAGGACGAAGACGGCTATTACTATATCGTCGACCGGACCAAGGACATGTATATCTCGGGCGGCGAGAATGTTTATCCGGTGGAGGTGGAGAACGTTATTTTCCAACTCGACGGCGTCCTGGAAAATGCCGTGATCGGCATTCCGGATGAAAAATGGGGCGAGGTCGGGCGCGCCTGCGTGGTCTTGAAGCCGGGCGCGAATTTGGATGAGTCGGCGGTGATCGATCACTGCGGCAGCCAGCTGGCCCGCTTCAAGGTGCCAAAACAGGTCCGCTTCATGGACGAGCTGCCCCACAACGCCACGGGCAAGGTGCTAAAGCACGAACTGCCCCGGGACTAATACCAATTCAAGGCGCGGCGGTTGACTCAGGCTGGGCCCGATAGACCGTCTTGCCGCCGATTATGGTTTCCTCAACGCGCAGCTCGCGGATGTTCTCGGGATCGTCCAGGGGATTGGCCGAGAGGATGACCAGATCAGCCAGCTTGCCCGGTTCCAGTGACCCTTTCAGATCTTCCTCGAAAGACTGATAGGCGCCTTCGATGGTGACGGCGCGCAGGGCCTGGGCCGGTGTGATGCATTGCTCTGGCCCCAGCGAAGCGCCGTTCACGGTCTGTCGGTTGACCGCCGCCCAGGCCAGCAGCAACGGCGTCATCGGTACAACCGGTGTATCGCAATGGATGGTGTAGTGCAGGCCCCGGTCCTGGGCCGAGCGGGCCGGGCTGATCCGAGCTGCCCGCTCCGGCCCCATGAAGATGTCCCGGTGCCGATCGCCCCAGTAATAGCAGTGCAGGCTGAAGAAACTGGGGATCGCGCCCAATTTCGCCATACGGTCCAATTGATCCTCGCGGGCCATCTGGCTGTGGACGATGATGTGACGGGCGTCCTCGCACGGATGCTGTTCCTGCGCCGCCTCGAATGCATCCAGAATATCGTCGATGGCCGCATCGCCATTGCCATGGATCGCCACCTGCCAGCCCTGGCGATGCAAATCCGCGACTATTTCGAACAGCCGTTCGCGGGAAAAAATCGGATAGCCGCGATAATATTCATCGCCCTCGAAGGGGACATGGTAGGGCTTGCCCAGATAACCGGTATAGCCCTGGATGGAGCCGTCCTGGAACAGCTTGGCCGCGCCCCGGCCGATGGCATGGCCCGGCACCAGATCGAACGCGGCGCTGCCGGCTGAAATCTCCAGCGCATAATCCCAGTTGGGAAAGCCGAGCATGCGTATGGGCAGCAGGCCCCGCGCCGAGCATTCCTGCAGCGCCCGCATCTGGTTCTGGTCCGTGGCCGCATTCTGGGCCGAGGTCACGCCCTTTGACAGATAATCGAGGGTCGCCGCCTCGATCACCTTGATCTCATGCTCCAGGTCGCCCGGCGGGATCTTGCCGCGCACCAGGGCCATGGCCGCCGGTTCCTCGAATACGCCGGTTGGCTCGCCGGTCTGTTTGTGATGGCGGATGACACCACCCGCCGGATCCGGGGTATCCCCAGTGACGCCGCCAAGTTCCAACGCCAGGGAATTGCAGGTGCCCAGATGGCCGGAAATATGGGCCAGGAAGATCGGATGACGGCTGGATACCTTGTCCAGGTCCCAGCGGTCCGGGTGGCGGTTTTCCTTCAGTAGGGTATCGTCATAACCGCGCCCGATCACCCAGGCGCCATCCGGCTTGCCCGCCGCCTCCTCCTTCAGGGCCGCAATGATGTCCGCCATGCAGGTCATGGCACCGATGGGCGGGCTGTTGAGGTCGACGAATTCAATGCCATAGCGCCCGGAGGCGGGAAAATGGCTGTGCGGGTCGATAAAGCCGGGCAACAGCGCCTTGCCCTGCAGATCAATGATCTCGGTCTCATCGCTTGCCAGGGCGCATATCTCCGCTTCCCCGCCCACGGCCACGATAATCTCGCCGGAGACCGCCAGGGCTTCGGCCACCTCGTCCGCGCCATTGACAGTGACGACCGGCCCGCCCAGATAAATCCGCTCGATATTGGCGCTGCTACCCATCGTCATCTCTCCCCTTCACCCCGTCATGGCTAGAGCAGAGCTACTCCGGCGGCGGCGCAGTCCTCGTCTTCCTGGCCGGTGCCACCGCCGACGCCGCAGGCACCTTCAACCACACCGTTGCGAATGACCGGCACCGCGCCCTGGCCCATGATCATATGGCCGCCTTCCGCCGCCACGATGCCGCGAAAGGTTGGATGCTCGGCCCGCTCGGTCAGCTCACCGCTGGGCCGGCCAAACGAGGCGGCGGCAATGGCCTTGCCCTGACTGCCATAGGCTCCGGCCCACATGGCATTGTCCATGCGTTGAAACACCAGCAATCTGCCGCCGCCGTCACAGACCGCGACGTTGATCCTGATATTCAGTTCGGCCGCCTTTGCCAAGGCGCCCTGTGCGATACGGTTGGCTTCTTCCAGTGTCATTGTCTTGCTCCCTAATCCCCCGATGCCACCAATAGGCGCCCCTCGACACCATGGCGTTCAATGAAACCGGCAACCAAGCCGCTTGCCCTGGCCTCCATAACGAAGTCCTGTAGAAACGCGGCGGCGGCAACGTTTTTTGGCGGCGTGCCGATGGCCTGTTGCACGGTGGTGTAGTTGCCGTCAAGAATACGGGCGCCGGGCATGGATTTGATGTCCTCGATCAAGGCCGGGCGCAAGCCCGCCAAGGCATCCAGCTTGGACGAGGTGAACAGATCCACGGCGCCGCCAAGACCCCTGGCGCGCTGCAATTCCGCGTGCTTGAGGGCGCGTGTCAGGTAAAGGTCATAGGCGCTGCGGTCCGAGACCGCGATTTGGATACCGGGACGGTCAACATCGTCGATCACTGCCAGGGGCGAGCCCGCCGGCACCAGATAGGTCGCCTCGATCTCCACATAGGCCGAGGTGAAAGCGATGCTTTCGGCCCGCGCGGGTTCCGCCGCGATCAGGCCGATATCATAGGCATCCTCGCCCACCGCATCGGCCAACACGCCGGGCGACGGAAACTGCACGTATTTCACCTCGACACCCAGGCGCTCGGCGATGGCGCGGGCCATGTCCGGCGAGACGCCCGCCGGATCACCGGCTTCGGTCTTGCCAGTTACCAGAAGAGGATTCGACATGTTGATGCCCGCACGAAGGATTCCATTGGGGGCAAGTTCGGCGACGACTTCCTGTGACATTGCATTCGCTCCTATCTGGGCCAAGCCCTCAGTGCGTTCAAGCCGCCGTCCACGGGCAGCATGACGCCGGTGACCCATTGGGCCTCGTCCGAGGCAAGATAGACCGCCGCCCAGCCGATGTCCCAACCGGTGCCTTCGGTCTGCATCGGCACCATTTTCTTGCGCCGCGCGCGCCCATCTTCGCCCAGGCGCGCCACCATGGGCGTGTTGACCGAGCCGATGATGATGCAATTGCAGCGGATCAGCTCGGTGGCGTAATCGGCGGCAATGGACAGGGTCAGGCCATGCACGCCGGATTTGGTCGCCGCATAGGCAGCGGCGCCGGGGCTGCCCATCAGGCCAAGAGAGCCGGCAATGGAGGACACATTGATGATCGAGCCGCCACCGCCGCTGTCCCGCATCAGGGGCACCGCAACGCGGCTGCACTTCATGGCTGACGTCATGTTGACGTCGAACAGGTTGTCCCATGTCTCGTCCGCGACATCCTCCACCCGGTTCGGGCCGGCGCCGGCGCCGACGCCGACGTTGTTGCAAAGGATATCCAGGCGGCCATAGCGTTCCTGTACCGCCCGGCCCATGGCCGCGACTTGGTCCGTATCGGTGACGTCGGCGGCAAAGACCGAGGCCTCGCCGCCCTCGCCCGCGATTTCCGCCGCCAGTTCCTCGGCCCGCTCGGCCGAGCGGTTGACCAGCAAAACCTTGGCCCCTTCGCGGGCCATCAGAATGGCCATGGCCTTGCCGTTACCCACGCCCTCGCCGCGCGGCGCGGCGCCGGTGACGATAGCGACCTTGCCGTCCAATCTTCCCATCTCGATCTAATCCTCTTCCTATTCCGGATAGCGCCAGGGTTTGGCGGGCTGCTCGGCATCCTCGTCGATGGTCCATTGCGGCATGGCGATGCCCTCTGCGATGTCCGTGAAGACCATGCGCACCCGGCTGCCGACACCGACCGAGGCCACCATCTCGGGCGGGGCCAGAACACCGTCGGGGGTGACCAGGTTGCCGATAACGCGCAGGGCCTCGTGTTCCGTCGGGGCGCCTTTTTGCGTGTCCAGATCGACCAGCAGAATATGATAGGGCACATAGGGCTTGAAGGCCGGCTGGATGGCATGCGCGACCTCGGTATAGCTGTGCACCGCGCCTTTGCCCTCGACCGGGGTCCAGGTGAAGTTGCCGCTGCCGCACCAGGCACAGCCCTCGCCCACGGGATAACGGAGCAGACCGCAATCATCGCATTTCTGCAAATGGAAATCATGCGCGGCGCAATGTTTGAAGAATGCCAGGTTTGAATGGTCCAGGCTGTCCACCTGCAAGGTCATGCCGAGATATTCGGTGACGATTGTTTCACTCATTTGTCCATACTCCCCTTATACGCCGCGCCGCATGACCAAGGCCGAACCGCCGCCCGGCGTGGCCCAGCCCAGGTTGGCGCTAACCTCCACATCCTTGACCTGGCGGCAGCCGCCTTCGCTATGGTCATAGGTGTGCTGGCGTTTGCCGTCCGGCCCGATGGGGCAGCTGTCGTCGGCTTCGTGACGCAATTGCCGTACGTTTTCCACCACCATGGCGACGCCGTGGGTATAGCCCTCACAAAGATGGCCGCCCGACGTATTGTTGGGCCGGCGGCCGCCAAGAAAGGTGGTGCCGTCCGAGACATAATCGCCGCCCTCGCCCTTCTTGCAGAAGCCGTAGTCTTCCAGCTGCAGCATGGTGGTAAAGGTAAAGGCGTCGTAGGAGCCGGTGACGTCGATATCCTCGGGCCCGACGCCGGCGTTGCGCCACAGGCGCGGCGCGGCGTAGTACCCGGCCACGGTGGAAAGCGGGCCGGCCTGATAATACATATCGAGCCGCGGTTTCGAGACTCGCCCGACCACGCCCCTGATCAAGGCCGGTACCTGCCGGCAGTCCTTGGCCCGCTCGGCCGAGGTGATGATGATCGCCGTGGCGTTGTCGGTTTCGACGCAACAATCCAGCAGATGCAGCGGCTTGCAAATCATTCGGCTACTCAGCACATCGTCGACGGTGACCCGGTTCTTGTACAAGGCCTTGGGGTTGTTGGAGGCATGTTGGGAATGGGCCACCTTCACATGCGCGACCTGTTCCGGCGTGGTGCCGTAATCATGCATGTGGCGCATGAAGCAGGGCGCGAACATCTGGCCCGGGCTTTGCCAGCCGTAACTGCGTTGATGCAAAAATTCGCCGACCACCGGGGCGGCGGCGCGGACACCGGTGCCGCCCACGCGGTTCTGGCTGTGGCCGTTCATGGAACGGAAGATGACCACGGTTTCGCACATGCCGGCCTCGATCACGCCCATGGCGATGCCGACCAGGGCCTCGGTGGAGGAACCGCCGCCCATCACGTCCATGTAGTAATTCAGGCGGATGCCCAAATCGGCAGAGACGAACGTGGACAAGGTTGAATCATTGCTGGAATAGGACATCATGCCATCGACCTGGCCCGGTTCCAGCCCCGCGTCCGCCATGGCATTACGCACCGCCGTGACCGCCATGGCCCGTGTCGTGGTGTTCGAACCGCGCAGGTATTCCGTCTCGCCCACGCCGACGATGGCATACTTTTCCCGTAACGAGGCCCCCAGCTCGGGGTCCAACTGATCAATCTGCGTCATCTCCTCGCCTTACCTTTGTTGTTATTTCAGGGTTCCATTGTCGCCTGTACAGGCGCGTGCGTCTATCGGTCTATGCACGAAGCCGCGACAGCCTGAGCAAAAGCAGCAGCATCAGGCCGCATATTCCGCTCAACATAAGCAAACCGGCGGAAAATCCGCCGGTGACGTCCGACAGGGCGCCCAGCGTCAGGGGACCAAGCACGCCGCCGATCTCGGCGGCGGAGAAGAACAAGCCGCCCGCGGCACCGGCATAACGGCTGCCCACGCCCTGGGTCTCCACCAGGGACAACATCAAAATGGTCATCAACGAACCCTTGGCCAGGCCTTGCAGGATCAGACCAAGGCTGAGCGGCAGGCTGCCGCCCCCGCCCTGCAACAGGATCGTCGACAGGCCCGCCATCATGATCACGGCAAACAGGATCTTTTGCCGCCGCGCCGGCACCGCCATGCGCGGGATCAACAATGAACCCAGGACGCCCACCGCCGTGGGGATGGCCGACCAATAACCAGCCTGCTCCGGCGTCATGCCGCCCCGGCGCAGGATTTCCGGCAGCCAGTTGTTAAGGCCATGGTTATAGAAAAACGCACCCACCGCCATGATCAGAATGGCCCGCACCGCCGGCAGGCCCAACAGAGTGCGGAACACCGCCCATTGCCCCTGTGCCGCATCGGCCACGGCCCGGCGTTCCATGGTCCGGGCCTCGGCATGCTGGGTGATCGCCAGCCAAATCAGGCCAATGACCAGACAGGCCCCGGCATAGATAAACAATACATGGCGCCAGTTCTGCTCCATTAGGGGCATGAAGAGGCTGTTGGTCAGGGCCAGGGCGCAGATGCCGCCCAGGGCCGGGCCGGTGATATAGATTCCCATGGCCAGGCCACGGTCAGGCCCCTCGAACCATTGGCTGACCAGCTTTGGCGCGCCGATGGAAATCAACGGTCCGCCAACACCGAACAGAGCGACGGCCAAAAAAAGCGAGATGGGGCCGATCGCCATGCCCCGCGCCACCGCCGACAGGGCAATAATCGCGGCGGCGGCGAACAGCGCCCGGCGCGGCCCGGCACGATCCAGAAAGGCGCCACAGGGCATGGCCGAGGCGATGTAAACCAGCGGCCAGGCGCCCAGGATCAGGCCCATGGCGCTGTCACTGATGCCGAGGTCGTCCCGCATGACGCCGACCAGGGGCGCCATGGCAACCTGTGTCAAGCCAAAGGCGAAATACAGAAACCAGACCCCGAACAGCATCAGCCAGCGGAACACGCCGGATGATGGATCGACCGGATTGTCTGGGTTGGCGGGCTGAGTAGGCGTTACGCGTGACATGCGACGTCACTATAGTCACTAATCCATCGGGATGCGCCATAGCTGAACAGATTTTTCGACACCACGCAGGTCCGCCGTCTCGCGCACAGGAGTCTCATTGGCATCAGACGTAAGAATAGCCTCCACCCCAGGCGCCCGCATGAGCGTATCCGAGAGCACAATGTCCTGGCCCCGGCTTTCCCCCTGCAATCGTGCAGCGACGTTCACGGTAGAACCGAAATAGTCCAGATGCTGCTCCGTGGTGACGGCGATACAAGGGCCCTGATGCAGACCGATTTTCAGAATGACGCCGCCATCGGCGCGGTCCCGGTTGAAATCCGCTATACCCAGCTGCGCCGCCAATGCCGCCCTTGCGCCATTCTCGGGGGCCGCGAAGGCCGCCATCACCGCATCGCCAATGGTTTTGACCAGGACCCCGCCATGCTCTTCGATCAAGGCAGTCAGATAGTCAAAATGATCACGCACCAGATTATAAGCAGCACCATCGCCCAGGGCCTCGTACAGCGAGGTTGAGCCCTTCAAATCGGTGAACAGCAAGACCACGTTGGCAATGGCCACGTCGTCGCCGGGGCGCAATAGCTGCCCGGGGCAATATTGCTGAAAGGCCGGCATGGTAATGACCCGGTCGCCCCTCAGGGCATCCTGACGCCAGGCCAGTTCCTCGACCACAAACGTCAGCTGCCGCTCTGTCCGATTGTCCAGCAGGATCTTGCCCTGCTCCGACGGCGGCCCGGCGCTGATGCGGCCGCCTTCCGCCAATAAAGACGGAAAACCGGCCTCGCCGTCCCAATCCACATCCGTCTGATCCCCGGCCTGTGTTGTACGCAGCCGGTAACTGCCCGCCTTGAGCGGCGGATCGATCTCCAAGCTTTCGCCGGGGCCGACGTGGCGCTGCACCTTGATATGGGGCACCGACGGCGCACCCATCATGCAAAAGGCACCTTCGGGCAAAGGGCGCAGCCACGGCTCGGGTTGGAAAGTCAGCTCCACATTGGCGGAAAAATCCTGTTCAAAATCCACGTTGCAGGTCGTGCAATGCACCGCATGGGGCAGATCGGCTAGGTTATCGGGCACGTCTTGGGCGTTGCGGCATCGGGGGCACAGAACCTCCCAGCGCAGGCGCAGCAGACCTTGGTGGTGGGCAGCCAGAAACAGGCCGGCGACCTGCATCGCGTCCAATTTCCAACACCGGGCCAAGGCCAAGGGGCGGATGCGCTGCAGCCAGGATTCCGGTGTCTGGCTGAGGTAATCGCGCAAACGGGCCACGGCCTCCGGATTGCCCTGCTCCCGTCCGATGACTTCCAAGGCCTGGTCCAGGCGCGATTGAGCGGCCGGCGGCAAGGGCGGGAGCGCGAATGAGGCAGTTTGCGGCGCGGCTTCATCGTCACGCGGCGTGGGCTGCGCCAGTTCGGTCTCGATCATGGCTTCCAATGCAGTCACGAATTTCCGGGCTCCCTGGTCGACAAGACCAAGCCGGGCGCCAACGCCCATGAAAAATCCGGCGGTCTCCATGGCGATACGCAGATGCAAATCGAAACCGGTTGCCGCGGGCTGCATGCGCACAACAAAGTCCACTTGGTGGAAAGCACCCTTGGTGAAGGTGCGCAGCTGGCGGACATAGCGTTGTTCGACCCATTCACCGAGATCCTCGGTCCATTCCGAGGCGATGGGCACGGCGAAATGTCCCTTGGCCCGACGGCGAACGCTACCGTCGGGCTGCAATTCATCCACAGCCACATAAGGTATCTGGCCGCTCAATTCGGACAGGAGACTGCTGTCAGAGAGAAGCGGCCACAGGCGTTCCAGCGACGCCTCGCAATGCATCGATTTTTCCACCACGACTAATGGCATGGTCCAACCCCAATTTCCGCGACACCCCTAACCTCCGTGCACTCCAGCAACCGCACCCGCCACGGTGATCAGACTGGCCGTCAACAAAACCCAGTGCAGGCGTTGGATCATGGCCAGTGTGCCCTCGGGGTTCGCACGGGCCCGCCGCTCGAACATTTTGTGCAGCACCAGAGGCTCCAACACGAACAGCATCACGGTGAAGATCAGCCATATGGCGGACATGGCATGCAGCCACCAATAGCTCGGGTCGCTAAAGCGTTCCCAGGCATCAAGGACATACAACATGTAAAAACCTGAGGCGCCGGTCACGAGGGTGGTCAGCCGGGCCTGCCAGGCGAACCCATTTTCCATGCGCTCGAACATGGCTACCCGCTCGTCAGGGGTGGCAAGCTTTTTCATGCCCGGCAGCAGAACTGTTGTGACAAAAGCAACGCCGCCGATCCACAGCACCACGCCCAGCACATGAACGACCCGCGCCAGGACGAAATCATCCATTTTCCCCTACCCCCAGGTCAGTTCATGCGGTTCGGTTCATGCGGCGCTATTCGTAGCTGCGGGCGTCCTCGATCACCAGGCCGTCGTCCGGCAGGCTGTCGGCCTCCACCAGCTCCGCGCTACCGCCCAGTTTCAGAATCGCGCGGATGGATTCCTCGACCGCGCCAATCATGGCGGCATCGCCTTCCGGCGCGGCGAATTTCAAGGTCATGGAATCGTTGTTGTTTTCCGAAGTGATGACCAAGCGCGCCTTTGTCATTTCCGGATGGCGGCCGGCGATCTGCATGATGGCGGAGGGATGCACGAACATGCCCTTGAATTTGGTCGATTGATCGGCCCGGCCCATCCAGCCTCGGATACGCATGTTGGTACGGCCGCAGGGACTGATACCCGGCAGCAAGGCGGACAGATCGCCAGTGGCGAAGCGGGTCAGGGGATATGTGGGGTTCAGGGTGGTGACGACAACCTCGCCGACCTCGCCCTCCGCCACGGGAGTGCCGCTGCCGGGTTCAACGATTTCCACGATCACGCCTTCATCGATGATCATGCCGTCGATGGCCTTGGATTCATAGGCCACATTACCCAGATCAGCAGTGCCATAGCCCTGCAGAACAGAGACACCCAGATCCGCCAATTCCTGGCGCAGGCTGGGCGGCAGAGCCTCGGCGCCGACCAGGCCATGTTTCAGATTGGACAGATCGTGGCCCAGTTCATTGGACTTGTTCAGGACGATGCGCAGGAAAGACGGCGTGCCGATAAAGAAATCCGGTTTCAGGTCCGCCATCAGCTGAATCTGAATTTCCGTGTTGCCCACGCCACCCGGCACCACCGGACAGCCAATGGCCCGGCAGCCGTTCTCCACCAGCATGGCGGCCGGCGTCAGATGATAGGAAAAGGTGTTATGGACGATATTGCCCGGTCGCACGCCGGCGGCCCACAGGGCGCGGGCATAGCGCCAGTAATCCTTGCGGTCCGCGTCCGGTTCATACAAACCGCCGGGCGAGGCAAAGATATGCGACAGCTCGGAAAGGGGCACCGTATTGATGCCGCCAAGCGGCGGGGTTTTCTTTTGCAGGGCGGCCAGATCCGACTTGCGCGTGACGGGCAGTGTGGCCAACGCTTCGCGGCTGTTGATCGAACCGGGATCAAGATCGGCGAAAACCTCCGCATAATGCGGTGCGTTGGCCTTGGCATGAGCCAACTGCGCCGATAGCTGCTCCATCAGCTGCTCTTCCCGCTGCTGGGGATCGCGGGTTTCCAGATCGTCGTAAAATTCGTCGGCGTTACTCATGGTTACCTCGTTTATTGACCATCCAGCACCCCGGCCAGTACTCCGGTAACGTTTAGCCGGTCTGGATCAGCCGAGCCAGCGTTTGCGCCGGCGGTAATGTTTAACGTCGCGGAAGCTCTTCTTTTCGCCACTGGAGATGCCCAGATAAAATTCCTTGATATCGGCATTCTCGCGCAACGCTTCCGCCGGGCCTTCCAGCACGATGGAGCCGTTCTCCATGACATAGCCGTATTCGGCGATGTCGAGGGCCAGGGTGGCATTCTGTTCCACCAACAGGACGGTCAGGTTTTCCTGCTCGTTCAGGCGTTTGATGATGCCAAAAATTTCCTCGATGATCATCGGCGCCAGACCAAGGGACGGCTCGTCGAAAAGCACCACCGAAGGATCGGACATCAAGGCCCGGCCAATGGCCAGCATCTGCTGTTCGCCGCCCGAAAGATAGCCGGCCTGAACCTCCCGCCGTTCGTAAACGCGGGGAAAATATTCGTAAACCTTTTCCAGGTTCTGCTTCATCACCGCCTTGGAGACGATGTGGCCGCCGGCGATCAGGTTTTCTTCCGCCGTCAGATGCTCGAACACCTGGCGTCCTTCAAACACCTGAACAATGCCTTTGTGAACGATTTCATGGGCCGTCAGGCGGTCAATCCGTTCGCCGTTGAATTCGATGTTGCCGCGTGTGACATCGCCGCGCTCCGGCCGCAGCAGGCCGGAAATACCCTTCAACGTAGTCGTCTTGCCGGCACCGTTGGCGCCCAGGATAGTGGTGATGGCGCCTTCCTTGGCCTCGATGGAAATACCCTTGAGAACCAGAATGACGTTATCGAAGACGACTTCAATATTATTCAGAACCAGCATGCGGAAACTCAATCATGAAAATAAGAGACGATGGAAAATTGCAAAAAGTAAATTGCAAAAGGTTCGGTGGCCGGCCCAAGCGGAACCGGCCACCGAATAACAAATCCTAGTGGTCTTCTTTCAGCATCTGGATAACGACGTCGCGATAGCCGCGGATCCAGTCACTGGCAGGAACGAAATTGTCCCCTTCGACCCGGAAGACACGGGCCCAGCCGCCACCTTCATGATCGAGATTGGTGAAGTTCAAGGGAGGCAGGATACCGCCAAGCTTGAAGTCCTTGATGGCCAGGAAGCCCTTTTGCACGTCCTCGCCCGTGATGTCGCCGCTGCCTTTGGCCTTAACGGCGTTTTCCATGGCTTTCAGATGCACGGCCGCGGCCAGAATGCCCCGGTTGTAATACACCGTCGAGGCCATTTGCTTGGGACCTTCCTTGCCTTCTTTCTTGTAGAGGGCCTTGATCTCGTCCAGGACGGGATAGTTGGAGCCCACGCCAGCAAAGTTCAAGGCGTTGTAGCCCTGGGCCTTGGCCCAACCGCCGGCACCATTGATGTCGGCTTCACCCGCGCCCCAAACTAGTGAGACAAGCTTTTTCAGCGGATAGCCCATGCGCTTGAATTCCTTGATGTGCACAGCCGGGCCTTTGCCGAACAGATGGCTGATCACGAAATCCGCACGGTAACGGCGGGTGATATCCTGCACCTGGATCTTCATTTCCACGCCTGGTGGGGGAATGGCGAATTTTTTCAGCTCGAAGCCTTCCATTTTCGCCAATTTGTCGAGAACCGGGATCGGTTCACGGCCCGCAGGGTTATCGTAGAAGATATAGGCGATCTTCTTGCCCTTGATGGTGCCGCCCAATTCGGACTTGGCGAAAGTCACCGCCGCGCCGGCCTGGGACCAGTAGGAAGCCGCCATGGGGAAGAGATAGGGATATTTTTCGCCATTGGCCGCCGCCGCCGTACCGAAACCGGGGCTGGTGCCCGGGATGTGGTCGGCATTCAGGTTCGGCGTGATCGCCTGGGTCATCGGCGTGCCCCAAAGTGCGACAACAACCGCGCCCTCTTTCTTAAAGCGCTGATAGGCTTCAACGGATTGGGGAACCTTGTACTCGGTGTCGATCTCGATCACCCGTACCTTGTTGCCCATGATGCCGCCCTTGGAATTGATCAGCTTCACATAGTCATGATACGCGGGGCATAGAAAGACGCCCACCGTTTGAGTCGGCCCCGTGCGGTCGCACGCCATGCCGACGACCAGATCCTTGGCCATGGCCGTCGTCGCCATCGTGGCGGCGCTTAAAGCCAAAGCGGCCGTGATCAGGCCTGTTTTTAGATGTTTCATCCGTTACCTCCCTGGTTGGATCAAAACGACTTCAGACTAAAGAGTGCCTTCTCCCCAAACAATAACTCAATAGGAAAATGGCCAGGTCCGGAAATAATTCCGGATATTTTGCCACAGCTTGGCCAGACCATCGGGTTCCACGATAAGAAACACGATAATCAACCCGCCAAAAATAATTAAGCGGAACTGGGCAATCACTTGTGCCAACGCGGCGTCATCAATGAAGATTGAACCAAAACTCTCCATCAACAGCCGGATGACGATAGGCAGCATTGTAATAAAGATGGCGCCGAAAATTGATCCCAGGATCGAACCCAGGCCGCCGATAATGACCATGGCCAAATAATCGATCGAGGTGATCAGCTGGAAATTCTCGTAGTTGGCGACACCCAAATAGTAGGTGTACATCACACCGCAGACGCCAGCGTAAAACGACGAGATGCCAAAGGCGATCAGCTTGGTCTTGAAAACATTGATGCCGATGATTTCCGCCGCGATTTCCTGATCGCGGATGGCGATAAATGAGCGGCCAATGCGGCTGCGGATCAAATTCATCGCACCCACGATGGCGATCACCGCGATCACAATGAGGAAGTAATAAAGTTCCGCCTGGGTGGCCAACTCCTTGCCGAAAACAGTTGGCCGGGGCATTTCAATGGAGGCGGCGACACCGCCACTAATCGACGGCGTATGGTTGATAATCCATTCGATGATGAACTGCGCCGCCAGGGTGGCGATGGCCAGGTACAGACCCTTGATGCGCAAGGATGGAATACCGACCAAGATGCCGATAAAGGCGGCCATGGCGCCGCCCGCGGGCACGGTCAGCCAGAACGGCAGATCCAGCTTGGTGGCCAGATTGGCCGCCGTATAGGCACCGACCGACATAAACGCCGCATGACCGATGGAGATCTGGTTGGTATAGCCGACCAGGATGTTCAGGCCCAGGGCGCCGACGACGGCGATCGCGACCAGGTTGATGATGGATAGATAGTAGCCGTCCAATACAGCCGGTAGAAGGATGAAGAAAATCGCCGCGATCGCGATAATGGTGTAGCGCGCAATGGGCAGGGGATACAGGCCCATATCGGCCTGGTATGTCGTTTTGAAGTAACCACTTTCCCGGTGGAACATTGGCTCAGATCCTCTCGATGATCGGTTTGCCAAAAATTCCATACGGCCGGAACATCAGCACCAGGATCATCAGCACATAAGGGGTAAAGTCCTTGGTCCCACCACCTACGAACGGGTCGACATAGCCTGCGGCCAGGGCTTCGCAAACACCAATGATCAGGCCGCCAACGACAACACCGATAATCGAGTCCAAACCGCCCAGGATCACAACGGGAAACACTTTCAGGCCCAGCGCGGCCATCTGCGTATCGACGCCGATGGCACTGCCCCAGACCAGGCCGCCCAGCAACGCCACCACGCCGGCCAGGATCCAGGCCAGAGCGAAATAGCGTTCCACGTTGATGCCCATGGCCATGGAGGTCATGTGACTGTCCGCCACCGCCCGCATGGCCACGCCCTTGCGGCTTTTCATGAAGAACCAGCCGAACGCGGCCAGGAACATGATGGAGATACCGGCGCCGACCACATCAATCGGCGTCATGAACAATGGTCCCCAGATCAGCGGCTCGTCAGGCACGCCAATATCCAGCGGCCGGGTTTCGGCGCCGAACACCAGCGGTCCCGCGCCGCGCAAGATCAGGGCGAGACCGATGGTCGCCATGATGATCGAGACGATGGGCCGGCCAATCATCGGGCGCAGCACGATTCGTTCCAATGCGAAATTGAAAACGATCATGAACAGCAGCCCGGTGGCGATCGCCGCCACCATAGGAAAGCCGTAGTTTGCCGCCATGCCCGCCACCACGATGGCCGCGATCATGACGAATTCACCCTGCGCGAAGTTGATCGCGTCAGTGGATTTGTAGATCAGGACAAAGCCGACGGCGATCAGGGCATACATCATGCCCGTCAGCAGGCCGTTGACCGTCAATTCAAATAGAAACTGCCATTCCATAACCTAAACTCTCTCCTAGGCCGCATCCAGAATCGTCATGTGTGCGTCCACATGCGCTTCACTGCCATCTTCAAAGGTCACCGCCAAACTCAGCTCAACCTCTTTCTTGTCGCCATAAAAAGCCTCGATCACGGGGCCGTATTTCTCGGCGATAAAGTTGCGCCGCAGTTTCCGGGTGCGGGTGATTTCGTTGTCGTCGGCATCCAGATCCTTGCTCAAGAGCAAAAAGCGTTTGATCTGCGATACCGCCGGCAGACCCTGATTGACCTTACGGACTTCCTCCGCGATCAAGGCCAGAACTTCCGGCTTCTGGCTCAGGTCCATATAGTTGGTGTAGGGCAAAGCCTTGCTTTCGGCCCATTTGCCCACGGTCTCGAAGTCAATCGCCACCATGGCCGATATGAACGGGTGGCCGTCGCCGAAAGAGACCACTTCATTGATAAAGGGGCTGAATTTCAGCTTCAATTCAATGAACTGGGGCGCATAGGGCGTTCCATCGCCCAAGGCGCCCACGTCCTTGGCCCGGTCGATGATCACAAGATGGCCGTGCTCGTCCAGCAGACCCGCATCACCGGTGCGGAACCAGCCGCCGTCCGCCATAGCTTCGGCGGTTTTTTCCTCCTGCCGGAAATAACCGGCAAAAACACCCGGGCCCTTGATCTGAACCTCGCTGTTTTCGGCAATCCGCACCTCTATCCCGGGACAAGGCAGGCCAACGGTATCGGGACTGGCCTGATCGTCGGGCTGCAGAGAGACCAGGCCGGCGACTTCCGTCATGCCGTAGACCTGTTTCAAATTCACGCCGAAACCGCGGAAAAAGCGGAAAGTATCCGGCCCCATGGGCGCGCCGCCCGTATAGGCCCAGCGCGTGCGCCGCAGGCCAAGCTGGTCGCGGACCGGGCCAAAGACCATGAACTCGCCAATCTTGCCGGCCAGCGCCAGACCGCCGGGGACTGGCTTGCCGTCGAACTTCAAGTCTTCGATACGTTTGGCGACGTCATTGAAGTAGGCGAAAATCTTGCGCTTTAAGGGCGTTGCATCCGCGCCCCTCAATTGCAGGCTCGAAAGCATGCCTTCCCAGACCGCCGGTGGCGCGATGATACCGGTGGGACCCAGTTCACGCAGATCGCGCATCACCGTCGATGGCCCCTCGGGGCAATTGTTGGTGGCACCCACGAGCAGGCTGATGACCAGGCCATAGACCGTGTCGCCAACCCAGGCCATGGGCAGATAGGACAGATAATCGTCGTCGGCCCGGACATCTTCATTGGCGGCGAAGATCCTGCCACAAGACAACAGATTCTCGTGGCTCAGCATGACCCCCTTGGGATCACCCGTGGTGCCCGAGGTGTAGCACATCAACGCGACATCATCGGCCCTGCCCTTGCCGATCTCGGCATCGAAATAGCCGCTATTGGCGCTATCGAAGTCGCGCCCGGCGGCCTGTACCTCGTCAAAGGATTTCAGATAATCCTCGTCGTAGTCATTCATGCCGCGCGGCCAGCAATAAATCAGCCATTTCAGGTTCGGCAACTGGTCCTTGATCGAGATGATCTTGTCGACCTGCTCCTGATCCTGGGCCACGATTATCTTGGCCTCGGAATGATGCAGCACAAAGGCCAGTTCCTTGGCGATGGAATCCTGATAGACCGGCACCGGCATGCCGCCCATGCATTGCGCCGCGACCTGGGCCCAATAGAGGCTGGGGATGTTGCTGCCGATAATGCCCAGCTTGTCCTCGCGGCCAAAACCCAGCGAGGCCAGGCCAAGGGAAAAGGCACGGACCTGATCGGCATATTCGGACCAGGTATAAGTCTTCCAGATGCCCAATTCCTTCACTCGCATGGCCGGTTGATCGGCCATGGTTCGGGCATTTTGGAGCATATACTCCGGTAATGTTGCTTGCTCCGCCATGGTGTTAGGCAACCTCCTTGTGATCCGTCGTGCCCAGGTAAGCCTCGATCACCTTTGGATCCGCGCGGACTTCGTCGGGCGTGCCTTGGGAAATTTTCTCGCCCATGTCCATCACCATGACATGGTCCGAGATATCCATCACCACGCCCATGTCATGTTCGATCAAGGCGATGGTCGTGCCCCATTCCTGGTTCACATCCAGGACATAGCGGACCATGTCCTCTTTTTCTTCCTGGTTCATACCGGCCATGGGCTCGTCGAGCAGCAGCAGGCGCGGTTCCGCCGCCAGGGCGCGGCCCAGCTCGACCCGCTTTTGCAGGCCATAGGCCAGGGCGCCGGCGGGCGTCTTGCGCAGGTCGTTCAATTTCAGGAAATCGATAATTTCCTCGCACCTTTCCCGATGCTCAACCTCTTCGCGCTGGGCCGGACCCCAATACATAAAGGCCGACAGCAGGCCGGTTTTCATCAACACGTTGCGGCCCAACATCAAATTATCCAGCACGCTCAGACCGCGGAACAGCGCGATGTTCTGAAATGTCCGGGCAATACCCAGGGCGGCGATTTCCGAAGGATTGGTCTCGGTAATATTCGTGCCTTCGAAATTGATGCTGCCTTCATCCGGGTGATAGAAGCCGGAAATCATGTTCAACATGGTGGTTTTACCGGCACCGTTTGGGCCGATAATGGCAAATATTTCGCCTTCCTTAACTTCCGCGCCGACATCGACGACGGCGCGCACGCCGCCGAAATTCTTCGACACTCCGTCGATCGTGAGTTTTATGCCCCCGCCGGAGCCAGCCGTTTCATTCATGCTGCCGTCACCTTACATTTCCATACAGGCGTATTCGCTCCAACACCGCCCTGAACCAGGGTGCCGGATCGACTAATTTCATCTGCTCGTCATGATTCAAGCCACCGGCGGCCACGCAAGGCTGCCGTCCAGGCAAGAAATCAGTCTTCAGTATTGGGAATTCCACACCGCTCGGCCCTGTTACTAACGCTTCTCACTCCCTTTGTGCCGCCTGTGGCGACACGGCATCGGCCAAACTTAGTGCTGATTTTCAGCTTATCCGGTTCGACTATGCATAATGTCGCAAGTACTAAAGCGGCTGAAGGCGGCTTGGTCAAGTGCCCCATTGCGCTTGGCTCTTGCGTCCCGATGTACTTGGCCTAGAGCGCGTTTGAAAAAAATGCGCTCAGACTCATAAGAATCGAGCAATTGAACCAATCTCCTAGGTCGCGCCAAATGCGTCCTGGGCGACACATATTAACTGAAAATTGCTCTAGCCGCGGGCGCCGATGCCGCCATCGATTGTCAGCACGACGCCGGATATATAACTGGCCCGCGCCGATGCCGCGAAGACCACCAAATCGGCGCATTCCTCAGCTTTCGCGGCCCGTCCCATGGGCCAGATCTTGGTCAATTCCCGCCAGCGCGAGACATCGCCGAACTCCGCCTCGGCCCGCGACTTCAACAATGTGGTGATACGGTCGGTTTCCACCGGACCAGGATTTACCGCAAGCACCCGCACGCCATTATCGAGCGAGGCGCCGCCGATGGCGCGGGTAAAAGCCATCAACGAGGCATTGCCGGCGGAACCGGCGACATAGTTGGCGGCGGGCTTTTCGCCGGCCAGGCCAATGACATTGACGATGACGCCGTTCCCCCGCGCGGTCATCTGGGCCAGATAATGCCGTGTCATATTGATATAGCCGAACACTTTCAGATCCCAGGCTTCGCGCCATTGCGCTTCCTCGATCGCGGCCACGTCGCCGCCCGGAATGGCGCCGGCGTTGTTGATCAGAATATCGACCTCGCCCACCGCCTCGGCCAGTTTCGCCACATTGCCCTGCACGGAAAGATCGATGGCATGGGTGGACACCGCCACATCATGGGCCTGTTCGATGATACCCTTTGCGGTTTCCAGGTCCGCCGCCGTGCGCGAGGTCAAATGCACGTTACAGCCTTCCGCCGCCAGGCCCTTGGCTACGGCCAGTCCGATGCCCTTGGACGCGCCGGTGACCAGCGCGGTTTTGCCCGCTATTTCGAGATCCATTATAAGCCTCCCCTGAAACTGTTGAGCCAGCCTAGGGCCTCCTGCGGACTTCGGCCAGAGGAGATCGTAAAATATCCCCTTCTAGGGGCTGATTTCTCAAGCAAAAGGGTCTATGAAGCGCCTTGTTGGACACAACAGCGGCATGAGACTAGGTCGCGCCGCCGGCACACCGCGCCGCGCGCCACCTCAAGACGCTGCCATTTCGTAACCGTTTCGCGGCCCCAAGGCATTTTGGCGGCCGAATTGATACCATATAGCAAGAGGAGACTGCCCATGACTTCCATTGGCAATGATTCCCTGAATACCCGCCGCACGCTGAACGTGGACGGGACCGACTATGACTATTTCTCTCTGCCCGCCGCCTCCGAAGGCGGCCTGGGCGATCTCTCCCGCCTGCCCTATTCCCTGAAGGTTCTGCTGGAAAATCTGCTGCGCCACGAAGACGGCCGCAGCGTCACCACCGACGACGTCAAGGCAGTGGCCGCCTGGTTGCAGGATCAGCGTTCTGACCAGGAAATCGCCTATCGCCCGGCCCGTGTGCTGATGCAGGATTTCACCGGTGTTCCGGCGGTGGTCGATCTGGCCGCCATGCGCGAGGCCGTGGTGGCCATGGGCGGCGACCCTAAAAAGATCAATCCGCTGTCGCCTGTCGATCTGGTGATCGATCACTCGGTGATGGTTGACCATGCGGGAACAGCCGATTCCCTGGCCAAGAATATCGAGCTGGAGTTTGACCGCAACGGCGAACGCTATGCCTTCCTGCGCTGGGGCCAGGGCGCTTTCGATAATTTCCGCGTGGTCCCGCCGGGGACCGGCATCTGCCATCAGGTCAATGTGGAATATCTGGCGCAAGTGACCTGGACCTCCGAGAACGGCGGCAAGACCATCGCCTATCCCGATACCCTGGTCGGCACGGACAGCCACACCACCATGGTCAACGGCCTGGCCGTCCTGGGCTGGGGCGTCGGCGGCATCGAGGCCGAAGCCGCCATGCTGGGACAACCTGTTTCCATGCTGATCCCCGAAGTTATCGGCATGAAACTGACCGGCAAGCTGCCGGCAGGCACCACGGCCACCGATCTGGTCCTGACCGTGACGGAAATGCTGCGCGCCCAGGGCGTTGTCGGCAAGTTCGTCGAATTCTATGGCCCCGGCCTGGACAATCTTCCCCTGACCGACCGCGCTACCATCGCCAATATGGCGCCGGAATACGGCGCCACCTGCGGCTTCTTCCCCGTGGATCAGGAGACCCTGCGTTATCTGGAGTTCACCTCCCGCGATGCCGCCCAGGTCAAGCTGGTCGAGGCCTATGCCAAGGCCCAGGGCATGTGGCGCGACAGCAACAGCCCCGATCCGGTCTTCACGGAGACCCTGGAATTGGATATGGCCACCGTCGTGCCTTGCATCTCCGGCCCAAGGCAACCCAAGGACCGTGTCGATCTGGACAAGGCGAAGACCGCCTTTGCCGATGAACTGCCAGGCCTGATGGCGGGCGCGGACACTGAAAAGGCGGTGCCGGTGGCCGGTGCCGATCACAGCCTGCGCAGCGGCGATGTGGTGATCGCCGCCATTACATCCTGCACCAACACCTCCAACCCCTCGGTCCTGGTGGCCGCCGGGCTGGTGGCGCAAAAGGCCCATGCCAAGGGTTTGCAGACCAAGCCCTGGGTGAAAACTTCGCTGGCGCCCGGCAGCCAGGTGGTGGCCGACTATTTGAACGCCGCCGGTTTGCAAGGTGACCTGGATGCCCTGGGCTTCAATGTGGTCGGCTTTGGCTGCACCACGTGCATTGGTAACTCCGGGCCCCTGGACGAACCGATTTCCGATGCCATTACCGAGGGCGATCTGGTCGCCTGCGCCGTGCTTTCGGGCAACCGCAACTTCGAGGGCCGGATCAGCCCCCATGTCCGGGCCAACTATCTGGCCTCGCCGCCCCTGGTGGTGGCCTACGCCCTGGCCGGCAGCCTGAACCGGGATCTGACCACGGAACCCCTGGGCAAGGGCAGCGATGGCGAGCCGGTTTATCTGGCCGATATCTGGCCGACCCAGCAGGAGGTGGCCGATACAGTGGCCAAGGCCCTGACGCCGGCGATGTTCGGAAGCCGCTACAGCGACGTTTTCACCGGACCCAAGGAGTGGCAGGCGGTCACGGCCAAGGATACCTTGACCTATGACTGGGACGCGGTGTCCACCTACGTGCAATACCCGCCTTATTTCGAGGGCATGGCGGCGGACGCCGGCGGCTTTGCGGATCTGAACGGGGCCCGTGAATTGGCCGTATTGGGCGATTCGGTAACCACCGACCACATCTCGCCAGCCGGTTCCATCGCCGGCGGCAGCCCGGCGGCAATGTATCTGAACGAGCGTCAGGTGCCGGCGCGGGAGTTCAACTCCTACGGCTCCCGCCGGGGCAACCACGAAGTCATGATGCGCGGCACCTTCGCCAACACGCGCATCCGCAACGAAATGGCCCCCGGTACCGAGGGTGGTGTGACCAAGCACCAGCCCAGTGGCGAGGAAATGCCCATTTACGATGCCGCCATGCGTTATCGTGAAGAAGGCGTCCCCCTGGTCATCGTGGCGGGCAAGGAGTACGGCACCGGTTCATCCCGTGACTGGGCCGCCAAGGGCACCCAGCTATTGGGCGTGGGCGCGGTGATCGTCGAAAGCTTCGAACGTATTCACCGTTCCAACCTGGTGGGCATGGGTGTTCTGCCGTTGCAGTTCACGGACGGCGACAGCCGCGGCTCGTTGAAGCTGGATGGCACGGAAACCTTCGATATCACCGGCATCGCGGGCGGCATCACGCCGCGCATGGATGTGGCCTGCAAGATCAACTACGCGGACGGCAGTTCGCGCGAGGTCACTCTGTTGTGCCGTATCGATACGCTGGACGAGGTGGAATACTACCGCCACGGCGGCATTCTGCAGTACGTGCTGCGCAACCTGATGAACGACGCGGCCTGATTTTTCAGACCACTCGAAACCTGAGCGGCCCGGCGCATACAATATGTGCCGGGCCGTTTGCCTTGAGGCAGGCATGCTCACCGACAATTGACTTTCAGGTGAAGCAAGCGATCACTAAGTTGCAGACATGAAAATTTTGTCTCGGGCCATTCTGTCCCTATTTGCCGGTGTTTGTTTGCTGTCCTTCGCCCCGGTCCCTGGCGCCCAGGCCGGGCCGGGCAACCAAGTGGTGGTGGAACTGTATACCTCGCAGGGCTGCAACTCCTGCCCGCCGGCGGACCGCCTGCTGGGCGAACTGGCGGCGCGCGATGACCTTGTCGCCTTGACCTTCAATGTGGACTATTGGGATTACCTGGGCTGGAAGGACACCCTGGCCCAGCCGGCCCATACGGAGCGCCAGCGCCGTTACGCCGCCGCCTTGCGCAACCGCAGCGTCTATACCCCGCAGATGGTCATTGGCGGCAGGCAACACGCCGTGGGCTCCGACGCGGCCGCCGTCGATGCCGCGATTGAAGCCGAGCAGCGCCATGGCCGTGGCGCCCCCGACCTGGCCCTGACCCACAAGGATGGCCGCATTTTGATCTCGTTGGCAGCGGCACCGAACAAGCAGGCGGACGCCATCGTCTGGCTGGTGCGTTATGACCGGCGCAAGGATGTGCCCATTGAACGCGGCGAAAATGCCGGCAGTAAATTGAGCTATTTCAACGTGGTGCGGGACATGCGCGCCCTGGGCCAGTGGAGCGGCCAGGCCATGCAGATGGATCTAAGCCGCGAGGAACTGGCCGAGGGCGGCCGGGACGGCTGTGCCATCATCGTGCAAAACGGCCCCGTGGGACCGATCCTGGCGGCGGCACGCATCACCTTCTAGACATTAGCCTCCATTCAGACGATACAGTCGGCAAATTAGTTATGCTGTTTAGTTTGGAGAGTTCATCGTGGATCTTGTCGAGGCCATTGAATCGCGCCGTTCCGTGCGCGCCTATCTACCCACCCCCGTACCCCAGGAAACCGTAGCCAAAATCATGCAGTTGAGCCTGCGCTCCCCCAGTGGCACCAACATGCAGCCCTGGATCGTGCATGCGGTCTCCGGCGATGTGAAACAGGGTATCACCGACGATGTCATCGCCTCGCGCCTGCGGGTCCGGGAGACGGGCGTGGCGGAACATGAAGGCGAGAGAGTTTTTTATCCCGACAACCTGGGCGAACCCTGGCGGGCCCGGCGGCGCGCGGTCGGCTGGGATTTGTACGGCCTGCTGGACATCAAGAAGGGCGACCGGGAGCGTACATTCGAGCAGCATAACCGCAACTACACCCTGTTCGACGCGCCCGTGGGTCTGTTTATCTTCATCGACAAGTCCCCGGAGGTCGGTTCCTGGCTGGATCTGGGCATGTTGATGCAGACCATCATGCTGGTGGCCCGCGAACACGGCCTGCACACCTGCCCCCAGGCGGCCTGGCATATCTACCACAAGATCGTGCGCAAATGGACCGGCGCCGGCGAGAACGAAGCGTTGGCAGCGGTCATCACCCTTGGTTACGAAGACACTTCGGCCATCGAAAACACCCTGCGCACACCGCGCGAGCCGCTGGACAAGGTCGTTACGTTTTCGGGCTTCGATTAGCGCAAATCCATCAAACCGAATCCCTGATCAACGGGCAGGTGGAACAGTGAATGCCGCCGCCGCCGAGCTGCATTTTGCCGTAGTCGACAGTGATGATTTCAATGCCGTGCTTGTCCAGTTCATCCGCCGTCCGGTTGGATGTCCCCCCCGGCATGATGACCCGGCCTGGCCGCACGGCCAGGGCATTTACGATCCAGGCGTCGTCTTCGGGCGAAATCTCGATGATGCGGATGCCCATGGCCCGCAGATCCTCTAAAAAGGCATACGGCAATCCTCTTGGGTCGAGCAGGCACAGATCCACATCGATCATCAGCATCCAGCCATCAATGTGAATGCTGTAGGCGGGCAAATCCACCACCATCAGGTCGACGCCCTGGCGCTTGAGCACCTCCGCCGTCTGCTCGATCGCCTCGTCGTTGACGCGGATACCGCGACCCACCACCGCCGTCTGGCTATTCAGCCAGGCAAAGCTGCCGCCTTCGATCATGCCGTTGCCGCTTATGGTACGAAGAATGGGCATGCCCAGATTGGCCAGGGCGCGTGACACCGTTTGCTCCTCGCCCTGGCGCATCCGGGGCGCCATGCGGCTGACGATGGCGCCGCCCTTGATGGCGAAGGCGGTATCGCGGGTATAAACCGACTTGAACTGGTTTTCCTTGACGCCATCGAGATAGACCACTTCGGCCCCTTCCGCCCGCAAGGTGTCGGCCAGGGCATCATGCTGGGCCTGCATTTCATCGAATGGGGGAATTTCCTCGCTTTGCCAGTACCAGCCGGCTTGCAGATCGCCAAAGGAGCCGATCTCCTCGATGCGCTTGGACGGGTCGATGATATTGAATTCTTTTCCAGGACGATGCATCAGCACCATCCGGATTTGACCCACATCGTTGTCGCAGCCCCATTCCCGCCCCCAATCCTTGATCTGGCGTTCACCGGCCTCGAACGGCGGTTCGGGTTCCGAGCCGAACATCTTGATGGTCGCGCCATAAATTTCACGGTTTTTGGGTATCGCCATGAGTCCATGCCTCCAAAGGAACCAACTTTTGCTGGATATCATAGACAGTTTTCACGGCCGGCAGAATAAAACCTCGGTTCGGGACGGCCGATTGGCATGGTGATTTGCCGCGAAATTGGACCTTTTGGGCCGCCGTTGTGTGGGCTATGGATCAAGCCAACGCACAACAAAAATTGAGGAGTCGAGCGATGACCGAGACATTGACCATGACCGAGCGCACCCGTTTGCGGCGTGTAAGGGAACGTGGGCATTTTGACCGCGAGACCATCTACGGCATTCTTGATGCCATGCCGATGTGCCATGTGGGCTATGTGATCGATGGCTCCCCCGTCGTGATGCCGACCTTTCAGTGGCGCGAAGGCGATCACGTCTATTGGCATGCCTCGAACGGCGGCCGGGGCATCAAGGCGGCGGAAGGCAGCCAGGTTTGCCTAACTGTATCGCTGCTGGATGGTCTGGTTCTGGCCCGCAGCGGTCTGCATCATTCGGCCAATTTCCGCTCTGTCATGCTGTTTGGCTGCCCGGAAAAGATCGCGGATCCCGAACAGAAAGCGGCGAAACTAAACAATTTCGTCGACCACCTGTATCCCGGGCGCAACGCGACCCTGCGCCCCATGACCGATGACGAAGTCAAACAGACAGCCGTGCTGTCCCTGCCGATCGAGGAGGCCTCGGCCAAGCTGCGCACCGGCGGCCCGATCGACGACGAGGAGGATTACGCCCTGCCGATCTGGGCCGGCGTCGTTCCGGTCAAGATGCAGCTGATGACGCCCGAGCCCGATCCCCGCAACCTCGAAGGCGTGGAGGCGCCGGACATCACGGAATTTCTCAAGTTGGGATAGCCGCCACTCATTCCGCCGCCCCGCCTTCCGACAGCCAGCGGGCGCAGTCGGGGCCAAGCTCGTCGCGGGCGCGGGCCTCGTATGCCTGGCAATCCTCGGCGGTCAGAACATCGCGCCAACGGCCATTCTGGCCTTTGTGAATGAAGACCTGCGCGCCCGCATCCCAAAAGGCGCCGCCCAACGGCACGCTTTTGGTGGCGTTCGCCTTCATATAGTCAAAGCCGCAAAACTCCACCATTCGCGGCCATTGCGATTCATCTATTGCGATCTCTAGAAAATCAGCCACCCGGCGCATTTCAGCGGGCATATCGGCCTTCATGTCGGCGAAATGCAGAAACAGCACATTGGGCAGATGCCGGATCTCCCACCAGGTGCGGATATTCTCCCAATAAGGCCACCAGGGATGGCCGTCTCCGGCCAGCCATTCCTGGAAATATTGCCGGACATCGTCGACGGGTTTCTCGATTGGCGGGCCCACAAGGCCTGGCGTGTCATTCAGGGCCTCGTACCAAAGGTCATTGGCATTGGCATGATGGTTGTACATGCTCCAGACCACATCGCGGCCGTCACGGCCGATATAGATATATTTCGCCCGCGGCGAAAAGACCAGGGCGTCCACCGGCAGGTGGGTCTTGATAAAACGGCGATGGGTCTGCGCCGCCACTTCCATGCCTTCCTGGCCCTGAAATAGTAGCTGGGAGACGATCTGCTGCACCCATGTCGTGCCGGATTTGGCATAGGTGGAAATTATGATGTCGTCGTCACGAAAGTCGAAATCGTCCCAAATCGTCGAATCAAAATGATGATTGTGAAGGTCGCGCTGCTTTCGCGGCCACTGGATTGAGCTTTCCGCCATGTTCCCCATTCCCCATATTCATTGCCCCTAACAATGGTCGAATTTATCAAAGAAGCGAACGAGTTTAAGTTTCGCCCTTCAACAATTTATCCCGGTATTCCTGCCCAGTGATCAGACCACCTGCTTCTTCCACACGGTCCCGGTCACGTTTGGGCAAGGCCGCCTGCATATCGTCGATGCGCTTCCAAGCCGCGAGCGGCGCCGGTTCGCCCTCGCGCGGTACATAGCGGGAGGTTTCAACGCGCTGATAGCGGTGGACGTAACGGGGACAGTTGACCCAAACCCGGGCCACGGCAACCCGGACCACCAATTGCGCCTCCGGATAGCTGGCCAGCAGGTCGGGGTCATCGTCCAGGGTGGCGGTGCCTTCCAGGCGCAGGCGGTGCGGCGTTTCAAAATCGATGAACAACAGGCCCAGTTTGGCGTTGTTGGCGATGTTGCCCATGGAATAATACATGCCGTTGCCGTCGTAGCTGGGAAAGACAATGGTTTTGTCATCCAGCACCCGGACAAAGCCCGGATCGCCGCCCTTGTAGGACGAAGTGGGCTGGCCGTCGGCGTTGACGCTGGCCAGAAAGAACATATCCCGGCTTTCGATAAAGGCACGGTCGGCACCGCCGACGCGATCCTTCGTCGCGACGTCCTCAATTACCTTGGCAATTTTTTCCGTCCCAAACCGCGCTTGCAGGGCCCGGTGCTCGTCTCCAAGAAAATCGCTCATCCGCCTATCCCCCCGTCGCTAGTCGAGAACCGCATCGATGGCGGCGACGACATCCTCGATCTTCATATCAGCGGTAAAAATGCCCCGCGCGCCGGCTTCGCTCAGCGCGGGGTGGTCATCGGCGGGAATGGTGCCGCCCACGAACAGCGGTATGGCGCCGCCATCCAGGGCCTGCAACTGCCGCGCGGTTTCCGCCACCAACTCCAGATGGCTGCCCGACAATATGGACAGGCCAACCGCATCCACGTCTTCCTCCACCGCCACGTTGGCGATGAAATCGGGGGCCTTGCGCAGGCCGGTATAGATCACTTCCGCGCCCGCATCACGCAGGGCCAGGGCGATCACCTTGGCGCCCACGTCATGGCCGTCCAGGCCCGGTTTGGCGATCAGAATGCGTTTTCCGTTCAGGCTCATACTCTGACTCCTTACAGGCCAACCGGCTCCTGGAATTCGCCCCAATGGTCTTTCAGGGCGCCGACCATTTCACCGATGCTGACATAGGCGTGGCAGCAATCAACCATATGGGGCAGCAGATTTTCCGCATCCCCCGCCGCCGCATTGGATAACTTTTGCAGGGCCTGTTCAGCCGCCGCACCGTCACGTTCGGCGCGCACTTTGTTGAAGCGTTCCACCGTCTGGCCGGCGATCTTGGTGTCCAGCTTGAAGACTTCGCCGAAATCATTGGCGTCCTCATCCGCACGTTGGAAATGGTTCTGCCCTACCACCACGCGCTCGCCCGCGTCCGTCTGCAATTTGCGTTCCAGGGCGCGCTGGGCGATGCGGCTTTGCAGATAGCCGTCCTCGATGGCCTTTTCCGCGCCGCCGTAATCCTCGATCTCGGCGATTACCTTGGTGATTGCCGCATCCATTTCATCGGTCAGATATTCCACGTAATAGCTGCCGCCCAGGGGGTCCACGGTTTTTGAAATGCCGCTTTCATAGGCCACCATCTGCTGGGTGCGCAGCGCCGTCTCGGCACTGAATTCGGTGGGAATTTGGTAGGCCTCGTCATAGGCGGCGGTGAAAATCGACTGCGCCCCGCCGAAAACGGCGGCCATATTCTCGATGCCGACACGGACAATATTGTTGTAAGGCTGCGCCGCCGTCAGGGACGAGCCGCCGCAGACCACGCCAAAGCGGAACATCAGGGCCTTGGGGTCGGTCACGCCATAGCGTTCCTGCAACAGGCGGGCCCAGACCCGGCGTCCGGCGCGGAATTTGCAGATCTCCTCGAAGAAATCCATGTGGACATAGAAGAAGAAGCTGAGGCGCTTGGCGAAGTGATTGACGTCGCCGCCCCGGCGCAGCATTTCATCCACATAGGCCAGGCCGTTGGCCAGGGTAAAGCCCATCTCCTCCACCGCCGTGGAGCCGGCATCGCGGACATGGGCGCCGGCGATGGAGATGGGATTGAAGCGCGGCGTTGCCTCGTTGGAAAAAAGGATGGAATCCGCGATCAGCCTTAGCGAGGGACGGACTGGAAAGATCCAGGTTCCCCGCGCCACATATTCCTTCAGAATATCGTTCTGGATGGTGCCGGTCAGGCGTTCCCTTGGCACGCCCTTCTTATCGGCGGCGGCCAGATACATGGCATAGATCATCGGCGCCGTGCCATTGATCGTGAACGAGGTGGAGATCGAGGCAAGATCAATGCCGTCCAGCAGGATCTCCATATCCGCCAGGGTGGCGATGGAAACCCCGACCTTGCCGACTTCCGAGCGGGCCATGGCGTCGGTCGGGTCGTAGCCGCACTGCGTGGGCAGATCCAGGGCCACGGACAGGCCGGTCTGGCCCTGATCGAGGAGAAAGCGATAGCGCTGATTGGTTTCCTCGGCCGAGCCGAAACCGGAATACTGCCGGATCGTCCACAGCCGGCCACGGTAGCCGTTGGGGAAGATGCCCCGGGTGAAGGGATATTCGCCGGGCTGGCCGGGATCGCTCTTGACCATGTCGGCGGTCGCGACCTGGGGAATTTCAATGCCCGACGGCGTCGTGGATGAAGGCATGGCCGGGGGCGCGGACGGGGCGGTGGGAGCGCTGTCAGACATGGCCTAATCTTCCTTTTTCAATATTCCGTCCGCTGCCGCCCAGTGGTCATCATGCACCCAGGCGGCGGCAAAATTGCTGGTTTCCAGTTCCAGCAATTCCTGCCGCGAGGCGCCGGCCCGCTGGGCCACATTCAAGGCCTTGAAGGCCCGCATGACATGTGGCGACTGTTTTAACATAGGTTTTAGAAAGGCCGATACGGCGGCGTCCAAATTCTCCTCCGCGACGGCGTCGGCCAGACCGATTTCCATCGCATCGCCGGCGCTCAGCATCTCGCAGCGGGCCAGCATGCGCATGGCCCGGTTCGGGCCCACAAGGCGCATCAAATCAATGCCGCCGCCCCAGGCCGAGGTGATATTCAATTTTCCCTGGATAAAGCCGATACGGGCATGCGCCGCGAAAATGCGAAAATCGCAGGCGGCGGCCAGTTCCGCCCCGCCGCCCAAGGCATCGCCATTCAGGGCCGCGATCACCGGCACCGGAAACTGCCGTATCGCCTCTAGCGCCGCCTTGGCCTGCAAGGACATCTCAGTCGCCTCGGCCAAGGATTGCACACTTGCCAGGTCACGCAGATCACCACCGGCGGCGAAGCTTTTGTCGCCGGCACCGCGCAACACAGCCGCCAGCACATCATCATCATTCGCGGCGTCGCTAAAGACGGCACCCAATTGATCCAGCACCGAACGGCTCAAGGCATTGCGTTTGGCCGGACGGTCGATCAGCACATAAAGCACCCGCTGCCGTGTTTCGATCCGCAAATCAGCGGTAACCATGGTCCCAGATACTCCAGCTGACACTCAGACAAATTGATATGGCGAAAATATTAGCCTGTTGGCGGTATTTCACAACCGATCCAGGGTAATATATGCTTTACAAACAAGCCTTCTCAAATGCTCGGAGTCCCGTGACCTTGGCCGGAAATCGAACATACGACTTGAAGTTGGCCGCCGTGGCATGGGGCGCACGATGACCGACATCAGCGCCGAACAGATGCTGAATGCCTTCTCCGCCCTGGAGCATTTGCAGCCCGATAGCAGTGATTTCCTGGCCGAGGCCGCTCGGGTTTTGAGCAAGGCCCTGGAATATCCTTGGACGATCATTCTGCCCTGCAACGATACGGCGTCGGAGTCCGGTGATGCCATTGCCATGCATATGGACGGCGATGATAAAATGGAAAATAGAGCGGCCATTACATTGGCGGCCCAGCAACTGATCGATGGCAACAAGGACAGCAATGGCCAATGGACGGCATCAATTGCCGTGAACGGGCTTGGCACACTCGATGTTCGTGGCAACCCGTGCCGCGACAGCGAAGGCTCCGTTCGGGGTCATCTGCTGGCATTGGCCCCTCAGTCACCACAAGTTTCCGATGAGGTGGATAACAGGAGCCGCTTTGCCGAGTCCTTCATGGCCCTGACGGCACAGCGGGTCGGCACAAGACTTGGCCGCCAGAACAACGAGCAAATCCTGCAGCAGAGCGAGGAAAATTTTCATCATCTAATCGAGAACATGCCGCAAGGCTTTTTCGTCAACAAGGGCCTGCAGCCCGTCTTCTTCAACCGCGCCATGAGCGATATGTATGGCTACGACAGTCCGGAGGAATTACTTCGCGCCCAAAGTTTGACCGTGTTGTGGGCGCCGCATGAACTTGACCGTATTAAGCAATTCGGCACGGCACGGATTCAAGGCGACATGAGTGCGAACACTTTTGAAGGCGAAGGGGTAAAAAAGGACGGCACGGCTATTTGGGTGCAAGTTGTTGCGCAACCGATCCGCTGGCAGGGCGAAGTATTGATCGGCGGCACGGTCAACGACATTACAGCTCTAAAAATGTCGCAGTTGGAGCTGGCCGAAAAATCCGCAGTTTTGGAAACCATCCTACAAGCCGCGCCCTATTCAGTCTCCTTGCGCGATATCCATGGACGGTACGTTTTCATCAATAGGCGGGGTGCGGCTCTCCACGACCTCGAACCGGTCGATTTTCTGGGCAAAACACAGGCGGAAGTGTTTGGGCAAAACACAAGCCAAGACATTGAAGAGCTGTACGAACAAACGGTTCGCACGGGCAAGGCCGTGCTGGATATTGAAGTTGCCTCGAGCAAATTTCCCGGTCGGATCTATTCCTATGGTTATGCGCCTGTTTTTGATGGAGAGGGCAAGGTAACAGGCATCGTCGCGATTGCCCGGGATGTCTCGGAACAAAAGCGAGCCGAGAATGCGTTGCAGGAGAATGAACAGGCCTTGACCGAGGCGCAGCGTATTGGCAGGATCGGTCACTGGCGGATTTATCCGGACACCGGGATGGTCGAATTATCCAACCAGGCTTGTCGAGTTCTCGGCTTTCCGGAGGGCGAAGGCCTGCGCGAATTGGCCGAGCTGCGCAAAGACATACCCGCCAAGGATATTGAAACAATTTCGCGGGCACGGGCAGCAGGCCTGGAAAAACGCGAAGCCTACCGTTTCAAGTACAGCATCACCTTCGGCAATGGCGAGGTCCGGGTCATGGAAGGCGAGGGACAACCTGAATACGACCAGTCGGGCGCCTTGACGTCAATTTTCGGTGTAACGCAAGACGTTACCGACCGCGACAAGATAGAAAGCGAATTGCGGCAGAGCGAAGCGCGGCTCAGGGATTTTGCGGAAGCCAGTGCCGAGCACTATTGGCAGACCGATGCCCAGAACCGCTATGACTATTTTTCATCATCGTATCAAGAAAGTTCCAATCGATCGAACGATGAGCTGATCGGTCAGCCGGTGGAAAATGCCACCGATCCAGCTTTTCGAGGGCAAGAGTCCTGGCAATATATCCAAAGCCAAATGCGGCAGCGGCAACCGTTTCGTGATGTGGTCTTTGAACGCCAGGGCGCCAAACCGGGCGAAACCGTTTGGATTAGAGCCTCGGGTAGGCCCTATTTTAATGAGAGTGGCGATTTTCTGGGCTTTCGCGGCACCTCCAACAATGTGACTACACACCGGACCCTTGAAGAGCAATTGGCGCAAGCACAAAAGATGGAAACCGTGGGTCAGTTGACCGGCGGCGTGGCGCACGATTTCAACAACCTGCTGGCGGTGATCGTGGGCAACGCGGAATTGTTATTACATGGCGATGACCTTGCGTCCGACCGTGAAGTGGACAAGAGTAAAGCCAAGAAATCGACCGACGCCATTCTGCGGGCCGCCTATCGCGGCGCGGAGCTAACCCAGCAACTGCTGGCTTTTTCACGGAAACAATCGCTGTCACCCAAAGTTATTAATTTGGATCAGCAGATTAGCGGCATGATCACAATGCTGCAGGGGAGTCTGGACGCCACCATCGATATCCAAACCAGCAGCAGTGATGATCTTTGGCCATGCCTGGTTGATCCGGGGCAGGTGGAGAATGTCATGCTTAATTTGGCAATCAATGCCCGTGATGCCATGCCTGATGGCGGCACCCTGAGCATCGAAACGGCGAATGCTTATATGGATGACGAGAGTGCGGCCCAGGCTGATATAGATCCCGGCGCCTATGTTACGCTGGCCGTCACCGATACCGGAACCGGCATGCCGGCCGAGGTGCGGGACAAGATATTCGAACCATTCTTTACGACCAAGGATCAGGGCAAGGGTACCGGCCTGGGCTTGAGCATGGTGTTTGGCTTCGTCAAGCAATCAGACGGCCATGTTACTGTCTATAGTGAGGAAGGCCGTGGCACGACGATTAAGTTGTATCTGCCCCGCGCCTCGCGGCAGCCCGATGAAGCGCGGAATTTTGAAACCTCCTCGCCAGGCGCCCGCGATGAATGTGTCCTGATCGTGGAGGACGACACCGATGTGCGCACCCTGGCCGTCAACCTGATTGATGATCTTGGCTACCGCGTACTGGAAGCGGGCGATGGCAAAGCCGCGCTGGGTATTCTGGAACGCGAGCGGCGGATTGATCTGCTATTCACCGATGTCATCCTGCCTGGCGGCATGAACGGCAATGAAATAGCCCGCCGGGCTCCCGAATATCAACCGGATATCAAAATCATGTACATGTCGGGTTATTCCCACGATGCTCTGATCCATCAGGGCCGGATGGATGATGCGGTGGTGCTGTTACAAAAACCATTCCGCAGGGCGGAATTGGCGGTCAAGCTGCGCGAAGCTCTCGAAAACCCGCCCAAGTCCGACAAAGCGGTGGTGCCATAAATTTGGCTACCTGAAGAAATTGACGATAACCGGCCAACCAAACTACCAGGCGCCGCGAGTGTCGATAACGAATTTATCTTTGATCAAATCACGGTCGATATGCATGAAGGCGCTGTGATCCACCAGCAGCAGGACCATGTTGGCCTGTTCCATGGCCACGTCGAAATCAGTCAATTCCAGGCCCCGGTCGAGCAGTTCATTTGGCAGGGCCGGAACATGCGGTTCAACCACCAGCAATTTGGCCACGTTCATATCGGCCAGCCGCGCAACAATTTCCAACGCCGGGCTTTCACGCAGGTCATCCACATCCGCTTTATAGGACAGGCCGAGGCAAGCGATAACGGGCTTGACCAGGGCCCGGGCCCGTGCCGCCACTTGTTCACAAATGAAGCCGGGCTTGGCATCGTTGATTTCCCGCGCCGCTCGAATGATTTTAGCTTCTTCGGGCGCGCCATCGACGATGAACCAGGGGTCCACCGCGATGCAGTGGCCGCCGACGCCGGGACCGGGTGAGAGGATATCGACACGGGGATGCAGGTTTGCCATCTCGATCAATTCCCAGACATTGATGTTATGCCTGTCGCAAATCACCGACAGCTCGTTGGCGAAGGCGATGTTGACGTCGCGATAGGCGTTCTCCGTCAGTTTGGACATTTCCGCCGTGCGTGCGTTGGTCACCTTGCATTCGCCCCGCACCACGATGCGGTATAACGAAACAGCCCGCTGGGCGCATTTGCGGGTCATGCCGCCGATCACCCTGGCGTTGTTCACGACCTCCTCGATGATCCTGCCGGGCAACACCCGTTCGGGACAATAGGCGACGTTGATATCCGCCATCTCGCCCTCGTCGCCGGGGAAGCTGAGATCCGGGCGCAGGTCAGCCATCCATTGTGCCATCTTTTCCGTGGTGCCCACGGGTGAGGTGGATTCCAGGATCACCAGATTGCCTTTTACCAGCACCGGCGCAATGGCTTCGGCCGCGGCCCGTACATGGCTGAGATCGGCGCCAAGCTTATTGCCGTCGCCCTCGCCCTCACGCAGAGGCGTCGGCACGGCGACCAGAAAGGCCTCGGCGGCCTGGACCTCGGTGCCGACGCGCAATTTTCCGTTTTCCACCACCCGGCGCACCAGAGCGTCCAGATTAGGTTCGCCGAAATGCGGCTTGCCGGCATTGATGCTGTCAACCACCTCCTGGTCGCTGTCCGTACCGACAATTTCGACACCCTGATTGGCGAACACGGCAGCCGTGGGCAGGCCGATATAACCCAAACCAACGACACTGATCCTATTGAAGGTGTTCATTACGAAGCCTCTCAACGATGCGGGCGCTGGCCTTGCCGTCACCATAGGGGTTATGGGCCCGCGCCATGGCCTGGTAAGCCTCGGCGTCATCCAGGAGAACGCCCAGGCATTGCAGAAGTTTTTCCATATCCGTACCTACCAGTAGGGCCGTGCCGGCGTCCACGGCCTCTGGCCGTTCGGTGGTATCGCGGGTGACCAGTACCGGCTTGCCCAGGGCGGGCGCCTCTTCCTGTATGCCGCCTGAATCCGTCACGATCAGTTCCGCCCGCCGCATCAAATAGAGAAACGGCAGGTAATCCAGCGGCGGGATCAGATGCACATTGTCCTTGCCGCGCAACACCTCGTTGGCGGCCTTTTGCACATTCGGGTTCAGATGAACCGGGTAGACGATGACAACATCGTCCCGTTCCGCCAGGATGGCCAGGCCGCGGCAGACACGTTCAAGACCGCCGTCGAAATTCTCCCGCCGGTGGCCGGTGGTCAAAACCAGGCGCTTGCCCGGATCAATAAAGTTGAACTGCGCTTCCAGCCGGGCCTGTAGATCAGGCGAGGCATCGATAATATCGATAGCCTGGGACAGCGCATCAATCACCGTATTGCCAGTGACCATGATGCGCTCATCCGCAATGCCTTCGGCCAGCAGGTTTTGCCGCGCCGCCTCGGTCGGCGGAAAATGCAGATCGCAGATCACCGAAGCCATCCTGCGGTTCATCTCTTCCGGCCAGGGCGAATGAATATTTCCCGTGCGCAAACCCGCCTCGACATGAGCCACGGGCACCTTTTCATAAAACGCGGCCAGGGCGGCGGCAAATGTTGTAGTGGTATCACCCTGCACCAAAATCCGGTCCGGACGGCAATCCCGGATCACCTTTTGCACCCCGGTCAGGACAGCGGAGGTGATGTGGTTCAGGCCCTGGCCCGCCTGCATGATATCCAGGTCATGGTCCGGCGTGATCTCGAACACATCCAGGACCTGATCAAGCATTTGCCGGTGCTGGGCGGTGACACAGACAAGGGAGGCCACGCCATCCGCTGCCGCCAGTGCCGTGACGACGGGGGCCAACTTGATGGCTTCGGGCCGGGTGCCGAATACAGTCAGAACCTTAATGGAGCTGCCTTCTCATAATATTCGCCGCAATATGAAATACGTTGCCATGCCTGACAATAGACAAAGTGCTGCGTTGGTGACTTCCAAATAGTATGAGAAGCTAGTGTCGAAATCATGAATAGGGGGTCAAGGGGATGTTGGAGACAACAATCGCGGGCAGCCTGCCGAAACCAAGCTGGCTGGCGGAACCGGAAAAGCTGTGGGCGCCGTGGCGATATGATGGCGAGGAATTGTGGCGGGCGCAGTGCGATGCGGCCCTGGTGGTCCTGAAGGAACAGGAGAACGCGGGCATCGATATAGTCAGTGACGGCGAGATGTTTCGCCAGCATTTCGTGCATGGCGTTCTGCGCAAAATCGAAGGCATCGATTTCAACCGCATGACCACCATGGGCATTCGGGCCGACCGCTACAAGGCGGAGGTGCCGACGGTGACCACAGCCTTGAGCCGCCCGGCATCAATCCATGGCCGCGAGGTTGCCTTCACCAGGGCCCAGACCGCGCGCAAGCTGAAATTCACCATGCCCGGCCCCATGACCATCGTCGACACCATCGCCGATGAGCACTACGGCGACCGCCCCACCCTGGCCATGGCCTTCGCCGAGATCCTGAATCAGGAGGCGCTGGAACTGGAGGCCCTGGGCGTCGATGTGATCCAGTTCGACGAACCGGCCTTCAACGTTTATATGAAAGAGGTCGCGACCTGGGGCATCAAAGCCCTGGAGCGAGCCGCCCGTGGCCTGAAATGCAAGACCGCGGTGCACATCTGTTATGGCTACGGCATCCAGGCCAATCTGGATTGGAAAGACACCCTGGGCGATGAATGGGCCCAATACCGGGAAACCTTTCCGGTTTTGGCGGACAGCGCCATCGACCAGGTCAGCCTGGAATGCGCCAATTCAAAGGTGCCGCTGGATTTGCTGGGTCTGCTGGCGGGCAAGGACGTCCTGGTCGGCGCCATCGACGTGGCCACGGACCAGGTTGAAACACCGGAGCAAGTCGCCGCCACCATCCGCGCCGCCATGCAATATGTTCCGGCGGAGCGCCTCTATCCCTGCACCAACTGCGGCATGGTGCCCCTGAGCCGGGATTTGTCGCTAGCGAAACTGCAGGCGCTGGGTGCAGGTGCGGCGATTGTAAGGGGCGAAGTCGGCGCTTAGTTATCCAGCATCTCGAACTTTGCCATCAACTCGTCCTCGCTTTCGACAAAGTCCGGGTTCTGTTCGATGCAGTCGACCACCGGGCAGACCAGGCGGCATTGGGGTTCATCTTCGTGGCCGACGCATTCGGTGCACTTGAAGGCATCGATCGTATAGATCGGTTCGCCAACGGAAATGGCTTCATTGGGACAGACAGGCTCGCAGGCATCGCAGCCGGTGCAGGTCTCGTTGATCAATAGCGCCATGATGGGCTCCTCTCTCTCGTCTTTAGCTAGCTTACGATGCCACCGGCAGAGCTTCCAGGTCGGCCAATTTCTGATGCCGGAAGGCACCCCACAGGGCGGCGCCGATGGCGCCGGCGTAGATGGAATCGGCATGCGCCCGCAGCTCCAGACCGGTCATTTTCTGCGTCACCATGCGTTCCGCCATGGTTGCCACCAGACCGCTGTCATTGGCCAGACCGCCGGTGACCAAGACCGTGCCTTCGCCCACCTTGGTGGATTTCAACAGCTTGACCAGACGGTCCGCCATGGAGGTGTGGATGCCCTTCAGGATGTTCTGCGTCGAGATACCCCGGCTGACCATGTTGATGACGTCGGTTTCCGCCAGCACGGCGCAGATCGAGCTGACGGCTTCCGGGTCATCGGCTTGTTGTGACAGCTCGCCAACCTCGTCCAGGGCCACGCCCAGATAGCGGGCGATGTTCTCCAGGAACTGTCCGGAGCCCGAGGCGCATTGGGAGGTCATTTTGTAGGTCAAGACCTTGCCCCGGTCATCCACGCGGATGGCCCGGCCATGCAGGGCGCCCACGTCCATGGCCGCGCGGGTCTCGGGGTCCAGATAAATGGCGCCGCGGGCGTGCGTGGTCATGGAATAGAAATGCCCGGTGCGGAATTCGATATTTTCGCCCTCGCCCGTGGTGGCGACATAGTCGACGTCGTCTTCCGTCAAACCGGCCTCGGCCAGTAATTCGTCATAGCATTGGCGGGCCAGATCCATGGGGTCACGGCGGCGGATGCGCTCCATGCGCTTGCCCAGCCATTCCGGGTTCTCGCCGCCTTCGCTTTTGAACAACACCGCCTTGACGGCGCCGGTGCCAATATCGATACCTGCTGAAATATGCATTTTGCCACTCCCCTCTAGTGTTCGACCTGGGCGACTTCGCCGTCGGCCACGGCTCGTTGCGCGAAAGTGGCCGCGCCCAGAGCGCCGGTGTAGATCGAATCCGGGTCAATGTTGATGGTCAGCTCGCCGTAGTTTTCCTGGATCAATTGCTTCAAAGCCTTCACCGCCGCGCCGTTGTTGGCGACGCCGCCCGTGAAAGTGAACTGATCGCGGATGCCGCCCGAACGGGACAGGATAGACATCGCGCGCAGGATAATCGCCCGATGCAGGCCGGCCAGGATATCCTCCCGCGCCTCGCCCAGGGACAGCCGGTCGCGCAACTCGGCGCCCGCGAACACGGTGCAGGTGGAGTTGATGCGCACGTTGCGGGTCGACTTCAAGGCCAGGGGGCCAAGTTCGTGCAGGCCTAAGTTCATCTCGTCGGCGATATAGCCCAGATAGCGGCCGCAGCCCGCGGCGCAACGATCGTTCATCTGAAAATTTTCGACAATGCCGGCGGGGTCCACCTGGATCGCCTTGGTATCCTGGCCGCCGATATCCAGCACCGTCGACGTATCGGGATACATCACATGCGCGCCCAGGCCGTGGCAGAGAATTTCCGAACGGATATGATCCTTGGAAAACGGCAGCCGGGCCCGGCCATAGCCGGTGCCGATGACGAATGTCTCCTCCAACGGCGTGTCCAGCACCGCCTTGATCGGTGCGTGCACCGCATCCGATGCCTGTGCCAAGTCAGCGTAGGCGGCAAACGTGCGGTCCAAGGCGCGGAGCAATTTGTCCGACAGACTTTCGGAGGAAATGCGGTTCTCCACATCAATGATTGAACGGTCATAAACGTTGAGCACATGATCGAAGGACAGATCGCTTTCATTCGCCACGGCCTCGCCCACCGCCAGATAGCGGGAGCCGGCGATGTCGCGGAAAAAGTCCGACTTGCGTTGGGCGCCCGGCGCGAATTGCTCCGGCGCCTCTTTGTTCAGACGGCGGAATACCTCGGCCAGGGCTTCATGCAGGGCGTCCGTCTCACCGCCAAAGCGTTCCGGATCGGCGTTGGCGATGCAGGTCTGTTCCAGATCCACCAACTGTTCCAGAAACTGCTCCAGCCGAAAATCCCGCACCAATTGGTCGAGGAAATCGTCCAGGCGTCCGTCCAGGGCCGAGACCCCATCCAGGGTCTGGCGAAACAGATGGAAGCGGGCATTAAGCAGTGCCTCCTGTTTCGCGACTTCCGCCGCGACGTCGTAGTTGGAGCGGGAATTGGTGATACCCCGTCCCAGAACCTGCTGGCTTTCGTCCATCACCACCGCCTTGGTGGTGGTGGAGCCCAGGTCGATTCCGATAAAAGTTTCCATGATAAAATCTCCTAGGCCGCCTGGGTGGCGTTCTTCTGTTCCAGCATCTGGAAGTAACTCTCCATCCGGTTTTTCACGTTGGCGGCGGAGAAATAGCGCGGGTCGACCAGATCGGTTTCGATAAAGGCGCCCGGCTTACCGGTACGTTTTTCGATCTCGCGCAGCATCAACAGCTGCCCGGCGGAGAAGCTGTTACAGCTTTTCACCGAGTTAACCAGCAGACCGTCGGCCTGATAATCCTCGATGTAGTTGCTCAACATCTTGATCCGGGCCGGCAGGCTGAGATTGGTGTAACAGCCGAGGCAGTAGTCAGCCAGGGATTCCAGTGGATTGTCCGGGTCATGGCGGAAGCCAAGATCATAGACGCCGCCGACCTTGGTGTAGGTGGAGGCGACCACGACGGCGCCTTCGTCGTAGAACATTTTCCAGAATTCGCGGAAATTGGTGTAGTTCGGCGTGCCTTCCACGACCAGGCGGAATTTCTCCTTGCCGAAATCACCTTCCGGTGTGACCGGACCCAGGCCCTCGGCCATGCGTTGTTCGATCTCGCCGCGCAGTGTCTGGTAGTACTCGGTGGCAGCCTCGGTGCCGCGGAACGCGGTGAAGATCGGCCCAATGTAATAGACGCCGCCAAAGAAGGCATCGATGGGGGAGGGTTTGTTCTTCGCCGCCTGAAGAATCCAGACGAGGTCATCCTCGGCCTTCTGTGATTGCCTGAGATACTGCCGCAAACGGTCGATATCGAACTTGACGCCGCTGACCCGCTCCAAGGTGGGGATCACGTCGTCCTTCAACTGCTTGACCACATAGTCGCGCATGTTCTGGGTGATCGAGCCGTCGGCCTGATAGGGCACGTGCAGCATGATCGTTTCGCAGTCGTAACGTTCGCGCACCAGCTCGAACCATTTCATGAACGTGAAACAGCCGGTATAGGACAGCAACAGGACATCCGGGTCGGGCAGCTTTTCGCCCGTTGGACCGATGTTGCCTTGTTCGATCATGCCCAGGTCGGATTTGACGTAGGTGCAGACGTCCTCTGATTGGCCGTTACGTTCGGCCTCCATGATCAGACGTCCGGATTTCTTGCGCATGCCGTTTTGCAGGGCGTTGATCTCGGGGAAATTGCGGTCCAGATCAAAGCACATCAGCAATTCGTTCAGATTGCCCGGTACGAAGGTGGAGACAACCTTGCGTCCCTCTTCGTTGGCGGTGGACAGCTTGGTGAAGTTTTCGTCGATCATCACCTTCTGCTTCAGCATGGAAGCTTCCTTGATCACCTCGGTGGAGGGTTTTCTGGGGGCGGCAGTGTTCATCATGCGCTCCATAGTTTGATTGAATCGGCGAAGGTGCCCGCTTGTTCGCGGATCGCCTGCATCTGTCCGGTGTTTTCGGCATACTTGAAGGCGGTGAAGGGAATGTCGTCCCGGTTCAGGGCCTCCTGCAGCATGGGACGGTCCAGCAAGGCGGGGTCGCAGAAACTGGGAGCGGCGAAGACCACGCCCTCGGCGCCGCTGTTGCGCACCTGGTTGATCAGGAACTTGCCCTTGTCCGCCTTGTCCGGCTCGAATTTGGCCGAGGTCGCGGCGGAATGATGCAGGAAGGCTTTCGACAGATTGTCCATGGGATCGCCCGTGGTCGGCACATCGTCGATCAGCCAGCGGGTGATCAGCAGGAAGTCATCGTCCACAACGTAGCAGCCGGCCATCTCCAGGGACTTGATCAGGCCCAACGGCGGCTGTTCGCAGAACACGCCGTTGACCACCACCCGGCAATTGTCGCGGCGGGGACGCTCCTCGGCCGCGACGGCGGCGAGATAGTCGCGCAGCAATTGGGTATGTTCCTCCACCGGCAGCACCATGCCGGCGCGGAGCAGCAGATAGATCTCGGAGGTCGGCGCCTGCCAGGGCTGCTTGGCGCGCAGTTGGTAGACTTCGTTGATGACCCGGCGGTTCTCGTTATAGATGGCGATGGAGTTCTGTATATCTTCGTCGGTGATCTCGCGCCCGGCCAGCTTTCCCAGATCCTCGCGCAGGGTCTGCATTTCGTGGATATAAAAGGCGCCGCCGATGTCATCCTTGTAGGTCTGTGGCACGTCGAAATATTTGACGTACTTGTCCTTGAACAACAACTGCCACATGCCGGAGAGATTGCGGATCACATCGCAGATGGAGGGGAACAGCATGCCGTCCAGGCTGTCGAGCCGCCCAGTCAGGCCCAGTTCGATGGTAGAGCGGGGAATGCGGCAGATGTAGCTTTGATAATAGGCATCGCCGTGGATCACTTCCAACTGATCACCGCCGCCGAATATACCCACCGGCAACATACCAGCGGCGTGGATAATCTCGCGCGGCACATAGATCGGCAGATAGCCAATGGCCTTGCCTCCGGGATTGGCGGCTTTCCAATCCTTAACGGCGTTGAAATCCAGGTCGTCGAATAGAGCCTGGCAGCGGTCGACAATTTCTTGCACGGTCATTTTGGATGCTCTCCCAATTAAAAAACATGACCTCTTCGTCTTCCCCTGACTTTGCCTTATCCCCCTAAAAACCTGCCTTCGAGGTCCCCAAATCCCCAAAAGAGACCCCAAAAAGCAATTGACTAAATCCGTCTGGATCAGCTAATATGGTATTCAAGTACCACAATACGGTTTTAGCCGTCAAGCCAAAAACGTATGGAGGAGCTTCGATGAACCAGATTGAAACCAGCCTGGACCGGCCAGACGCCCCAGATGCCAAGGCGACGGCGGCACGCACGGATGCGGTCAGCATTGTCATGCTGGGTAGTGGCGGCTCCGGCGTTATGACGGCGGCGGAAATCCTGCTGCGGGCGGCGGCGCGGGCGGGCTATTACGGCCTGATGACCAAGTCCTTTGGTCCGCAGATCCGGGGTGGCGAGGCGGCGGCCTTTGTCACCTTGTCGACAAGCCCGGTCGAGATCCAGGGCGACCGGGTCGATCTGCTGTTCGCCATCGATTGGAAAAATGCCGAACGCTTCGCCGGCGAGTTGGTGCTCGACGCCGATACCCTGGTGATCTCGGGCGAGGCCGGGGCCGAGTTGCCCGCCATCGTGACGGAGCCGGCGCCCCGCCTGGAAGAGATCAATCTCAAAACCCTGACGCGGTCCCACAAAGGTACCCGGCCCAACATGGTCGCCCTGGGCGCGGTGGCCGGCGCCATCGGGCTGCCGCGGGAGGCGGTCGCCGCCCTGATCGGCGAGCGGCTGGAGAACAAGGGCGAAGCCGCCATGGACCAGGGCCTGGCGGCATTGGACCTGGGCTTTGACGAGGCCGCCGATTTCGACCCGGCGAAACTGGCCCTGCCGCCGCAAGAGACCGCGCGCTGGATCATCTCCGGCAATCAGGCGGCGGGCTATGGCGCCATGCGCGGCGGCGTGCGCTTCGCCGCCGCCTATCCCATTACCCCGGCCACGGAAATTCTGGAATGGCTGGCGCCCCGCTTGCAAAAGGCCGGCGGCCTGCTAGTCCAGGCCGAGGATGAACTGGCCTCCATCAACATGATCATCGGCGGCTCCTTTGGCGGTTCCGCCGTGCTGACCGCAACCTCCGGCCCCGGCCTTGCCTTGATGAGCGAATCGATCGGTCTGGCCGTGGCGGCGGAAATCCCCATGCTGGTGATCGATGTCATGCGCGGCGGGCCTTCGACGGGTATTCCGACCAAATCCGAGCAATCCGATCTGAACATCGCGGTCTATGGCCTGCACGGCGATGCGCCCCATGTGGTGACCGCGCCGAACTCCATTTCCGATTGCCTGTTCACGGCGCAATGGTCCACGCATCTGGCTGAATCCATGCAGGTGCCCGCCATCATGCTGTCCGATCAGTCCTTCGGCCAGGCCCTGGGCATTGTTGAGAAGCCGGCTGAGCTGGCCTTCGCCACCCGGCGGGATGTCGCCGAGACGCCGGGCGAGGATTACCAGCGCTATGCCCTGACGGCTACGGGCATCTCGCCCATGGCCCTGCCGGGCACGCCGGGCGGGCAATATACCGCCGATGGCCTGGAACATGCCGAAAGCGGCAGGCCGTCATCAGGCGTGACGGACCATAACCAGCAATTGGACAAACGCCTGCGCAAGGTCATGGACTTCGACTATGGCGACCATTGGGCCCAGATCGAAGGCGATGGCCCCGCCGCGATTATCACCTGGGGTTCCACCACCGGCCCGGTTCGCGAGGCCATGCGGCGCCTGGATCCGGACGGCAAACGCCTGCGTTTGATCTCCCTGCGCCTGATCAGCCCAGCCCAACCGGAAGCCTTGGCCGAAGCATTAACAGGTTGCGAACAGATCCTGGTCATCGAACAAAGCCAGATGGCGCAATTCTTTGGCCACCTGAAGGCGCAGTTCGATCTACCCGCCATGGCCGATCTTTATGCCCGACCCGGACCGCAACCGTTCAAGGCAGCGGAGATCGCCGCCAAGCTTGAGGAGTGGCTGTCATGACGGCAGAGACCGCATGCGCCCTGACGGCGCGGGATTATAAATCCGATCTGAAGCCGGTCTGGTGCCCCGGCTGCGGCGATTTTTCCATCCTGATGGCCATCACCATGGCCATGGCCGAGGTTGGCCGCCCGCCGGAAGACGTCGCGGTGATCTCCGGCATCGGCTGTTCCTCCCGCGTGCCGGCCTATACTTCGTGTTATGGCTTTCACGGCGTGCATGGCCGGGCCTTGCCTCTGGCCACGGGCCTGAAATTGAGCCGGCCCGATCTGCTGGTCATCGCCACGGGCGGCGATGGTGATGGCTATTCCATCGGCGGCAATCACTTCATGCATGCATGCCGGCGCAACGTGGATCTGACCTATATTGTCATGGACAACCAGGTCTATGGCATGACCAAGGGCCAGCCATCACCCACCACGCCGCCTGAATGGGACAGCGCCTTGGTGCCCGGCGGTACCGGCCTTCGCCCTTTCCATCCCCTGGTCATCGCCCTGGCGGCAGGCGCCAATTTCGTCGCCCGGACCTTTTCGGGCGATCCCAAGGGCACGGCGCAAACTATCGTCGAGGCGATCAATCATCCGGGCTTTTCCCTAATCGAAATTCTCAGCCCCTGTGTCACTTTCCGGCCGGAAGAGCGCGAATGGGCCAAGCAGGTGCATCCCGCCTCGGTCGATCCAACCGACGACCGGGCCCGGGCCGCGCGCCGGGTTCTGACCGACGATGGCTTCAACACCGGCATTCTGTACCGGGGCAAGCGGGCGCCCTATCAGCCGGCGTTCAATCCGGACGATGCGGCCAATGTTGATTTCGAAGCGGAGTTCCTGCCATGAAAGCGCCGCAAAGTCCTAGCGACCGCGAAACCCTGCTGGCCCATGCCTACGCCATCGAGAACGAGGCGGCGGAGCGCTATCAGGATCTGGCCGATCAAATGTATGGCTGCAACAACACCGAGGTCGGCGATCTGTTCTCCAAGCTGGCCGAGATCGAAGCCAAGCATGCCGCCGAACTGAGCCAGGAGCACGGCGCGGCGAACACGCCCATGGCCGCCGCTGACTATGCCTGGGGCAACCTGGAAAGCCCGGAAGCGATCCCGTTCGGCGAGATGCACTATCTGATGGGACCCCATCAGGCCCTGACCCTGGCCCTGGCGGCGGAGAACCGCGCCCTGGCATTCTATATGGATGTCGTCAACCAGGCGCCCACGGACGACCTGCGCGCCCTGGCCGAGGAGTTCGTGGTGGAGGAAGCCGAACACGTCGCCCTGGTTCAGGAATGGCTGCAACGCTATCCCGAACCGGATCAGGACTGGGACGTGGACGATGATCCACCGGTACAGCCATGAGCGAGTCAGCCATGAGCGAACCAGCCAAGCGTATCCGCGACGCCGTCGCCGCTGATCTCGATGCGGTGATCCGGCTGGATGAAATCCACACCGGCATGGCCAAGCCGGATTATTGGCGGGAAATGTTTCAGGCCTATGTCACGGAAGATCATTTCGGACGCTACTTCCTGATCTCGGACGTGGCCGGCGAAATGGTTGGCTTCATCGTCGGCGAAATCCGCACCTGGGAATTCGGCTCGCCGCCCTGCGGCTGGGTCTTCGCCGTCAACGTCAGCCCCGATTGCCGCGAAGGCGGTGTCGGCAGTGGCCTGCTGGAAGCGATCTGCCAGCGCTTCCAACAGAACGGCGTCGGCACCGTGCGCACCATGGTCTCCCGCAACGACGGCCTGAACCTCTCCTTTTTCCGCAGCCAGGGCATGACGGCGGGGCCGTACATGGAGCTGGAAAAAAGTCTGGAGCGGGGCTGAACCATGCGTCTGCAAAAATCCACGCAATTCGCCCTGTACGCCGTGTTGGAGCTGGCCGCCGCTCCGGAGCGCCAGATGTCCACCGCCGGCATCGCCGCCCGTTACGGCATCTCGGCCCATCATTTGGCCAAGGTCATGCGCCGCCTGGTCCGTGCCGGCCTGATACAGTCGGTACGCGGGGTGGGCGGCGGCTATCGTTTCAGCGGCAATGTCAGGCGCGTAACCCTGTGGGACGTGATGGAGCTGTTCGAACCCGACAGCCAGGGCGCCGACGATGACGAGGCCGTCATCACCACTCCCATCAGCCAGGCCCTGGACAATGTTCGGGCCGAAATCGACGACCTGACCCGCGCCACCATGCAGTCCATTACCCTGAACTCTTTGCTGAAATTCGCGCCGAAGGATGTCGGCGCGGAACTGGAAGAGCTGTTCGAAGCGCCGGTGCGCGTCACGCCCTGAAGGGTCAGGCACCCCAGCAATATTTAGCGAGAAGTGTAATTCATGTCCGGACAAGACCAATCCCAAAATTCGAACCAACTGCACATCGATCAACAGGAACTGGTTGACGGCGTGATCGAATGGATCAGCCACGAAACGCCAACCTATGAGGCGGAGGCGGTCAATCGTCTGGCCGACCTGATCCAGGTGCAGTTCGAAACCATTGATGCCAAGATCGAGCGCCATCCAGGCGAACAGGGCTTTGGCGACACGCTCTGCGCCCATATCGAGGGGCAGGAGGAGGGCCCGGGAATTCTGGTCCTCAGCCATATTGACACCGTTCATCCCATTGGCACCGCCATGGGCGACAACAAAATTCGCATCGAAGACGACAGGCTTTATGGCCCCGGTGTCTACGACATGAAGGGCGGCGCCTTCATCGCCCACTATGCCGCCCGCCACTTGCACCGAAGCGGGCTGACGCCGAAACTGCCCATCACCTTCATGTATGTGCCGGAAGAAGAAATCGGCAGCCCCTATAGCCGGCGCCTGATCGAGGCGGCGGCGGCCAAGGCAAAATATGTCCTGGTGACGGAACCGGCCCGCGATGGCGGCAAGCTGGTGGTCAGCCGCAAGGGCGTTGGCCGCTTCGATCTGAAAACCGTTGGCCGCCCGTCCCATTCCGGCTCCAAACATGAAGAGGGCCGCTCGTCGATCAAGGAAATGGCCCGCGTCATTACCGAGATCGAGGCCATGACCGACTATGACAAGGGCGTCACCTTCAATGTGGGTCAGATCAAGGGCGGCACCGCCGTCAATGTGGTACCCCGCGAATGCAGCATCGAACTGGATATGCGCGTGGTCACGCCGGAACAGGGCGAAGAGTATCTGGCCCGCATTTTCGCGCTGCGGTCTTCCGACCCGGACGTGGAATTGATCGTCGAAGGCGAGATTAACCGCCCGCCCTATGAAGCATCGGACGCCGCCATGGAACTCTTCGGGGTGGCACGGGAATGCGCCCTTGAAGTTGACCTGGATCTGCAAACCACGGTCACCACGGGGGGCGGCAGCGACGGCAATTTCACCGCCGCCATGAATATCCCGACCCTGGACGGCATGGGCGCGGATGGCGCCGGCGCGCATACGCTGGATGAATATGCGCTGATATCATCCCTGGTGCCCCGCGCCGAAATGTGGTGGCGGCTGCTGGCGCGGCTAACTTAGCGTCCCTCGAAATTCGCCGGACGTTTTTCCTGAAAGGCGGCGACGCCTTCGGGGAAATCGTCGGTTTTAAAGGCCTGGCCCTGGCAGGCGGCCTCGAAGCGTAGGGCATCGGCCATGGACCCCGTCTGTGCCAGGGCAATCTGCCGTTTGATCAGGCCCAGGGCCACGGTGGGGCCGGAGGCGAAGCGGCGGGCCATTTTCGTGGCCTCGTCCATCAGGGCGTCGTCTTCCACCACGTCCCAGACCAGGCCCCAATCCTTGGCCGTCTGGGCATCGATGGGCCGGTCCGCCAGCATGGCCATGCCCATGGCCCGCGCCGGGCCCAACTTGTTGGTCAGGGACCAGGACATCCCTCCATCCAGCACCGCGCCGATGCGGGCAAATGCAGTCAGCAATTTGCCCGACTGACCCGCGATGATCATGTCACCGGCCAGGGCCAGGCCGCAACCCGCCCCCGCCGCGGCTCCATTCAGGGCCACCACCACCGGCACCGGCACCTCGCGGATGGCCAGGATCAGGCGGTTGATGCCCGCCATCATCCGGCCCTCGATGGTCTCCCGCGCGTCCGTCAGGCCGCCACCGGATAGATCAGCGCCCGCGCAGAAACCGCGCCCGGCCCCGGTCAACAGGATGGCGCGGGCGGATTTGTTCTCCACCACATCCATCACCGCCGCCGTCGCCCCCTGCACCATTTCGCCGGACATGGCATTCATCTGCTCAGGCCGGTTCAGGGTCAGGCTCAACAGGCCGTCTTCACGTTCGATCAGAAGATCACTCATCACGCTGTTCCTTTTACAGTCCGCCGGTCACTTCGATCAGCTGGCCGCTAATATAGTCCGATTGCGGCAGGCACAGGGCGACAACGGCGCCGGCGGCCTCGGTCGGCGTGCCGGCCCGGCCCATGGGGATCATCATCTTGGCGGCGGCGACGTTTTGCACCGGGACGCCGACGGGAATTTCCTTGCCCTCGATCTCGATCAGCTTTTTCTCGTCCGTGGCCTCGGTCAGCCGCGTTTCGACAAAGCCAAAGGCGACGGAATTGACGGCGACGTTATAGCGGCCCCATTCCTTGGCCAGGGTTTTCGAGAGGCCCACCACGGCGGCCTTGGCGGAGGAATAGTTGGTCTGTCCCGCATTGCCCCGGGTGCCGGAGATCGACGAGATGTTGACCACCTTGCGCACGATAAGGTTGCCCTCCTGCGCCTCGCCCTTGGATTTGACGCGGATGAATTCCGCCGCCTCTTTCAAAATCCGCCAGGGCGCTTTCAGATGCACATCGATCATGGCGTCGAACTGTTCCTCGGTCATCTTCTGGATCACGGAATCCCAGGTATAGCCGGCATTGTTGATGATGATATGCAGATCGCCGTAGGTATCGATGGCGGTGCCGACAAAGCGCTGGGCAAAGCCCGCCTCGGTCACGGAACCGGCGCAGGCCACGGCCTCGCCGCCGGCGGCCTTGATCTCGGCCACGACCTCATCCGCCGGGCCCGCATCCAGGTCGTTGACCACGACCTTGGCGCCCAGTTCGGCCAGTTGCAGGGCGACCTCGCGGCCAATACCCCGGCCCGATCCGGTGACAATCGCCACCCGTCCGTCAAGCGTTCCCATGATATTCTCTCCTCTTTCTACTCAAATTACTGAAATGGTCTTTACTAAGCGCCTATCTGCCCTTGAAGTTGGGTTTGCGCTTTTCCATGAAGGCGGTGCGGCCCTCGGTGAAATCCTCGCTGTCGAAACAGCTTTTGATCATCGCATCCAACGCCACCAGGTCGCGCTTTTCCGGATCCTTCAGAACCTCCTTGACCGTGGCCTTGGCGGCGCGGATGGTCAGGGGTGCGTTCTCCTTGATCATGGTGGTGTATTCGTTGACCACCGTTTCCAATTGATCGACGGGCACCACGCGATTGACCAGGCCTATGCCCAAGGCCTCCTCGGCGCTGAAACGCCGCGCGGTAAAGAAAATTTCCTTGGCCATGGCCGGGCCGACCAGCGAGACCAAGGTGTTCAGGCCGGCATAACCATAGCCAAGACCCAGCCGAGCGGCCGGTACGGCGTATTGGGTATCGTCGGCGGCAATGCGGATATCGGCGGCCAGGGCCACGGCCACGCCGCCGCCGATGCAATAACCCTGGATCATAGCAATCAAGGGCTTGCTCAAACCGGTCATGCCGCGATGGGCCTGGGCCGAGGCGGCGTTGTAGCGTTCCTCGGACTCGGCGGAGTTACGGTTTTCGGCGAATTCGGAAATATCCGCGCCGGAGACAAAGGCCCTGTCGCCCTCGCCGGCCATGACCACGACGCGAATGGAATCATCGTTTTCGAAGTCTTCCATGGCTTCGCCCACGGCCTCCCACATGGCCATGGACACGGCGTTCAGGCGGGCAGGATTGTTAAAGGTCAGCCAGCCTACGCCGTCTTCCTTGCGGGCAATCATCTTGTCGGTTTTCAGTTGCAGTTCCGTTGCCATGGGCCTTCGATCTTTCATGTTGGAAATTCATCTCCCGCCTTTGTAACCCAAGGGCCGGCAAGACGCCATTTGCATCTCACGCCGGCTTGGGCATCATGGCGTTCAGAGCAGTTATACGCGGGAGGAACGATAATGCGGGCACTGATTTGCCGGGACTGGGGCAAGGTTGACACATTGGAGATGGGCGAGATGGCGGCGCCGGTGCCGGGGAGGGGCGAAATCCTGATCGATATCGTGGCCTCGTCCGCCAACTTCGCCGACACCATCATGGTCGCCGGCAACTATCAGACCAAACCGGAATTTCCGTTCGCACCGGGCCTTGAAGGGGCCGGCCGGGTCGCGGCGGTGGGCCCAGGCGTCGAGGGTTTCAAGCCGGGCGACAAGGTCATGGCCACCCTGGCGCACGGCGGCTTCGCCGAGCAGGCCATCGCGGTGGAGGCTGAGTGCTGGCATCTGTTCGACGGCATGAGCTTCGCCGACGGCGCCGCCTTTACCATCGCCTATCTGACGGCGCATCTGGCGATCCGCTGGCAGGGCCGGCTGGAAGCAGGCGAAACCATGCTGGTCCTGGGCGCCGCCGGCGGCTCCGGCCTGGCGGCTGTCGAAATCGGCAAAGCCATGGGCGCACGGGTGATCGCGGGGGCCAGCAGTGACGAACGACTGGCTGCCGTGCGCGCGCATGGTGCGGACGAGGTGGTGAACTACGCCAGCGAGGATCTGAAGGAGCGGGTGCTGGAAATAACCGATGGAAAAGGCGCCGATGTCTGCTTCGACCCGGTGGGCGGCAAGCTGTTCGACAGCGCCCTGTCGTCACTTGGCTGGGGCGGGCGCTTTGTACATTTCGGCTTTGTCGGCGGCGTGCCAAAGGTGCCCGCCAACCGTCTGTTGGTTAAGCATCGATCGGCCCTGGGGTCTTCGTATCGCTATTTCCGCTGGCACAAGCCGGAACTGGTGGTGCGTTCCATGGCGGAGCTGGGCGAGTTCCATAAACAGGGCCATCTGCACCCCATCATTACCCACCGCCTGCCCCTGGAACAGGGTGTCGAGGCGCTGCGCCTGCTGACCGAACGCCGCGCCATGGGCAAAGTGGTGGTGGATGTGGCACCGGAAGAGGAGGGTTGAGAATGACGCTCACTGTTAGAGACCACGGCCCTCATATCGCCATTATCACCATGGACAACCAGGCCAAACGCAATGCCTTGAGCCGCCAGGACCTGGCCGACCTGGGCGATCTGTGGCTGAAGCTGCAGGACGCGACCTATCGCTGCTTGATCCTGACCGGGGCGGGGGAGCAGTCTTTTTGCGCCGGCGCCGATCTATCCGGCGACCTCTCCGCCAGTCCGGAACTGTCACAAAGCATCTACAGGGGTCTGTTGAAATACGGCGCCTACCGCAAACCGATCATCGCCGCCGTCAACGGCGATTGCGCCGGCGGCGGTGTTGAGCTGCTGCTATCGACGGATATCCGCGCCGCCGCGCCCGAGGCGCGGTTTGGCCTGCCGGAAGTGAAATGGGGCGTCTATCCCTTTGGCGGCGCCGCCCTGCGTCTGCGCCAGCAGATCGGTCATGTGCACGCCATGGAGTTGATCCTGGGCGGTCAGTTGATCGACGCGGAAGAGGCCGCCCGCATCAACCTGATCAACCGGGTAGTGCCCCGTGACGAATTGATGCCTTGGGCCATTGGCATGGCGGAAACCATCGCCGCCAACAGTCCCATGGCGGTACAGGCGGTGAAGGAGCAGATCAGCGCCACAGACGATGCGATCAACTATCCCCGAGAGGAATTGGAGCAGGCCCTGGGCGACCGGGTCCGCGCCAGCCCCGACTTTGCCGAGGGCGTGGCGGCCTTCCAGGCAAAACGCCCGGCGAATTACTAGAGCGCGTTCGATTTCTATTGATCAGGCTGCCCTGGATTGCCGGGTCAAGCCCGGCAATGACAGTACAAATTTGCCACAAATTACAAAACAATGTCATGCCCGGACTTGATCCGGGCATCCAGTCTGCCTAGGGCTTAACGCCGACCGTCAGCACGGCGGGCATGGGCAGGTCCGTGGTCGTGCCATTGTCGAAAGGTTTACAGGCCTCGGTCATGGCCGCTTTGATGGCGGGCAGCTTGGCCGGGTCCTGGGCGCCCAACAAGGCGCTCATGCGGGCCGTGGCGTCTCGAAAACTTTCCATCAGCATATCCGGTCTTGGCAGATGCCAGGTCAGCATGGTGTCGGTGCTGGCAATGTCCTTGAAGCCAATGGCCTCAAGCACACGGGCGCACTCGGCATGTTCGGCAAAGCGGAAAATCGGCGTGCCCTTGGGCAGATCAACCCTGACCGTGCCTTCCTGCACGATGGCATCCGTCGCCATGCCCAGGGCGGAACCTTCCGGCCCCTCCCAGGCGGTAAAGCCCAGGCGGCCGCCGGGTTTCAGAACACGAAAAGCTTCGGCCAGGCCTTTCTCCGCATCGGGGAAATGCAGTACGCCGAAGTTCATCGTGACCACGTCAAAGCTGCCCTCGTCGAAGGGTAAATCCTCGGCATCGCCCAGTTGAAAAGAAAGATCGGGGAAGTTTGCCGCCGCCAGGTCGCGCATGTTTTCCGCCAGGTCGATGCCGGTGGCCGTCGCACCCATGGCCGCCGCCGCGCCGGCGGCATAGCCAGGACCGGAAGCGACATCAAGAACATGGCTGCCACTGCTCACGCCGGTTTTCTGCAACAGCAACGGGATAATCTGCGTTGTCAGATGCTCCCACTGGTCATGATAGCCGGCGGACAGGCCGTTCCAGCCGTCATGCTCGAACTTACGAAATGCTTCCTGATCGATATCAGCCATGGGGCCGGTCCTGAAATAGTTCAAATAAACGATTGCGTTGCAGCTTTTCCGTCGAGGTAACAGGCAATTCATTGGCGGCAACGAATACGAAATGATGCGGTATCTTATATGATGCCAATGAATGCCGGCAATGGGCGCGCAACTCGTCCTCGGTCACCTGCTGGCGGGGGTGCAGAACCACGACGGCGCCGATGGTCTGGTCAAGGCGGGCATCGTCAAGGCCGGTGACAAAGACGGACTCGATGGCGGCGTGGACGCGCAGGATCGCCTCGATCTCCGCCGGGGCGATGTTGATGCCGCCGCTTTTGATCAACTCCTTGCGCCGGCCCTGGAATTGCACCCAGCCCGCATCGTCCAGCAGTCCCAGATCGCCAGTCAGAAAAAAGCCGTCATCCGTCATGCTAGCCGCCGTGGTTTCGGGATCGTTCAGATAGCCGGGCATGACGTGGCCGCGCAGGGCGATCTCCCCCACCGCGCCCTGGGGCTGACGTTTGCCGGATTCCAGATCCAGGATTACCAGTTCCACGCCCTGCAGCGGCGCGCCGCTGGCCAGCAAGCGTTGTTCAACCGGCGCCCGGCAATCTGTGACGGCGGAGTTGCCGTAGGCTTCCGTCAGGCCGTAGACGTTGCAGATCTCCTTGGCGCCCAGATCGACAATCATCTGCATCTGCTCCGGCGTGCCGATGGCGGCGCCCGTGCGCAGGCTGGACAGGTCGTGTTTGGCGCGGTCGGGATGCTCCGCCAGGGCTAGGGCAATGTTGGGCGTACCATAGAATACGGTGCAGCGTTCGGCCTCTATCAACCGTAACGCCTCGCCGGCATCGAAGTGATGCTGCAATACCATCGTACCGCCATGGCCCATCACCGCGAACAGGGCGTTGACGCAGCCGAAGGACCAGAACAGCGATACCGCGAACCACAGCCGGTCATCGGGGCCCAGGTGCATGCGCTCGCCGATCTGCCACATATTGTCGATCAGGCCCCAATGCTGCAACGGCACACCCTTGGGCCGGGCCGTGGAGCCGGAGGTGTAGAGAATACAGGCCACATCATCCGGTTTTGGCGCACCCCAAATAGCGGCAGGCGCGGACTGGCCCATGGCGGCGAGGTCCTCGAACGCAGTGGCGCCGTCCGGTACGCTGTCGCCCAGCACCACAAGGCGGGACAACGCGGGTAATCCAATGGCCCGCATTTCGTCCAGTTCCGCCAGCACGTCGCGGTGCCGGAAGCGGTCGGCCAGGATCAGTGTCGTCACCTCCGCATGGTTCAATTGATAGGCCTGTTCGGGAGGTGTCAGCCAGGTGTTCAGGGCCACCGCCGTGGCGCCCAGGCCCAAAATGGCGAAATAGCTGGACAGCCATTCGGCCCGGTTGCCCATCAGGATGGCCACCCGGTCACCGGGGCGCACGCCCAGGGCCCAAAGGCCGTTGGCGACGACCTGGGATTCTCGCAATAGCTGGGCGTAGGACCATCGGCGCGTGCCGTCGACGACACATTCGTGATCCGGCTGCCGCGCCGCCATTTCCTGCAATAGTGCCGGCGCCGTGCGGGCGGCGGGTTTATCGACCACGATTACCGCGCATAGGTGCAGGGGCAACATGGATCACCGGGTCAAGCCCGGTGATGACAGCGAGACGCTCATGGCTCCCCAATTCGTCATGCCCGGGCTTGACCCGGGCATCTCCGGAAATTGGCGGGGTCCTATCCACGGCGAACCTTGTAGCCGGCGGCCTCCCGGTCCCAGGCGGCGGCACTCAGCCCACGGTCGCGCAGCTTGTTCTTTTGGATCTTGGCGGTGGGCGTGGTGGGGATCTCGTCCACATACTCCACATATCGGGGCACCGCGAAATAGGGCATGCGGGGGGTGGCATAATCCAACAGATCCTCGGGCGCGGGAGGTTCCACGCCGTCTTCCAGGATCAGGCAGATCAGCACCTCGTCCTCGCCGCCCTCCTCCGCCGCGACTGCGACGGCGGCGGCCTCCTTGACCGCCTCGTGATCCAGAAAGACGGCCTCGACCTCGAATGACGAGATGTTTTCGCCGCGCCTTCTGATAGTGTCCTTGATACGGTCGATGTACCAGACGTAGCCGCGTTCATCCATGCGGCCCGCATCGCCGGTATGGAACCAGAAATTGCGCCAGGTCTCCACCGTGCGGTCGTGCATGCCGTTGTAGCCGGCCATGAAGCAATAGGCCTCTTTTTGACGCACCAGGATTTCGCCGACCTCGCCGGTGGGAACTTCCTCGTCCGTGTCCGGGTCGGCGATGATGACCTCGAAATACTCGTCCCAGACCTTGCCGGAACAGCCCGCTTCATCGGGCGCGTCCACGGGCCGGGCCACGGGCAGATTGCATTCGGTCATGCCGAAGATTTCGTTGAACTTGGGAATGGCAAAACGGCTGCGCAAAGCCTCCAAGGTTTCGTCCGTCACCGGCACGGCGCAGACCATGCGCAGGTTATTGTCGGTGTCCGTATCCTTGGCCTCTTGGCGCAGGACGAAATCGTTCATCACGCCCAGCAGATTGGCCAGGGTGGCCCCATGTTCGCGGATATCGTCGATCCAGGTGGTGGCCCGGAACTGCTTGACCATGACGGCGCTGCCCCCGGTTATCATGGTGGCATAGAACTGCATCAGGATGCCCTGGGCGTGAAACAGCGGCATGGGGATGTAGTAAATATCCTCCGGCGTCATCCCTAGGTGAACCTGCATGCAATGGCCGAACAGATAGAGATGGCCGTGGGGCATCAGGGCGCCCTTGGACGGCCCGGTGGTGCCGGAGGTGAACATGATCATGCCCATATCCCGGTAGGTGACATCCACGTTAATTTCGTCGTCCGCGCCGGCCATGATCTCGTCAAAGCAGCGGATTTCGATACGCTTGAAGGCGGGCAGATTGTCCGGATCGTAAACGTCGGCGGGCACATAGACCGTTTGCATGTCGGGCACGGTGTCCTCGATCTCCGCCAGCCAGGGCAGGAATTCCGGCTCGAACACGCCAATGCGGGCCTTGGTGTTGGTCAGCACGTGGGTGAGAAAGGTGCCCTTCAGGGCGGTGTTGATGCCCACCAGCACGCCGCCGATGCGGCTGAGCCCGAACCAGGACCACAGATATTCCAGGCGGTTGTTCAGCATCACGGCGACATTGTCGCCAAAACCGACACCCAGGGCGGCATAGCCATTGCCGGCCCGGTTGGCCAGGGCATGGGCCTCGGCATAGGTGTGCATATGGCCGCGTTCAAACTGGATCAACGGCGCATCGGGCCGCGCCCGCGCCTGTTCCGCCAGAACCTTCCCCACAACCCAACCAGACTTATCCGTCGCCATGCCCTGCCTCTCCCGTATGTACGCTAACCTCCATTTTGATAGCGTGGCTGGCGGGGGAAGGCAAATAGGCCGTGTTTCGCACGCTCCCTCACTGCGCAAAATTCGGCATGGGAAGATCGGCCAAACTAACACCCAGAACCGCGCTGGCTTCTGCGGCATTCGAGACAACATGGATTTCCGTATCGAAGTCCGGATCGTTGGTGGCGAGTTCGGCGTAGAGCTTTCCAATGATTTTCGCCATTTTATCTTCGACTAGAATGACGGCCAGCGTCCCTGGCGGGCGATTTCGATACACTGCGTCAGCAGCTCGCATTTGGCGCATTACATCGACAGTCAAATTGCTTAGATGAAGGCCCTGATCCAGGACTGCAAGCATGTGAAATTCTAGACTAAAGTCTGGGTCCGCCGAAACTTTGGCCATGAAGTCAATATATTCCACCGGTTCGAAGCGCCCTTCATACCAGGCAACAACCAGCCGTGCCTATCCGGTTAACGCAGACACCCACTTCATGTAGGGTGCTTCCAATC
>CAZPWJ010000010.1:0-82681 GCA_964590195.1 uncultured Rhodospirillaceae bacterium
ACGGCGCGCGCCTGATGAACGCGGTGGTGGAAAGCGGCACCCCGGCCAGGGAATACGGCAAGCATTTCGATTCCCTGTGGGTGGATCTGTCGAAAGGTCTGGGCTGTCCCGTGGGCGGTGTGCTGGCCGGCAGCGCCGATTTCATCGAACAGGCCTGGCGCTATAAACAACAGATGGGCGGCGCCATGCGGCAGGCCGGCATCATCGCCGCCGCCGGCGTCTATGCCCTGGAAAACAATGTGGAGCGCCTGGCCGAGGATCACGAAAACGCCCGCAATTTCAGCCGCGCCATCGCGCAAATTCCCGGCATCAGGCTGATTTTCGACCGCTGCGAAACCAATCTGGTGTTCTTCGATGTGGAGGAAACCGGCATGGACGCGGCCACGGTGGCCGAAAAACTACTGGCCCACGACGTCCGCATCGGCGCCATGGGCCCCTATCGTATGCGGGCCGTCACCTATCTGGGCATCGACGCGCCGATGTTGGACGAGGCGGCGGACGCCCTGCGCAAGGTGGTGTCTTAAGCCGCCGCGCTGTTTGCGCCCGTCGCGGCAATCACAGCGGACAAGGGATAGGGGAACCGCAATGACGTTCAAAATACTCTTGCTTAAGGATGCGTCTTCCAAATCGGTTTCCGGATCGATGAACGAACTGATGGATCAGTTGCCGCGGCTATTGCGGGACGCCGTACCGGGTATTTCGGTGGACACGGCCAACAACGAGGCCGAAGCGGCAGAGCTGATCGTGGCGGCGGACGCCGTCTATGGCACGGTTCCGCCGGACCTGTTTGCCCTAGCCGACAACCTGCGCTGGATGCAATGTCCCTTTGCCGGTCCCGACCCCAGCTTCTATCACCAGGCCTTGGCCGACAGCGACGTCGTCGTAACCAACATGCGCGGCGTCTATTCCGATCATATCGGCGCCCATGTCATGGCTTGGCTGTTGAGCTTTTCCCGGGGCATGCACATCTACCGCGACCGTCAGAGCCAGCAACTGTGGCAGGCGGACGCGCCAACCGTTTACTTGCCGGAAGCGACCGCGCTCATCGTTGGCGTCGGCGGTATCGGCGGCGAAATTGCCAGGCTTTGTGCCGCGTTCGGCATAACCGTCATCGCCACCGATCCACGGGTGGAAGAGGCGCCGGCGGGCGTTTCCGAGCTTCATCCGCCCGACGCCCTGGACGACCTGCTGCCCAGGGCGGATTTTGTCGTGGTCACCGCGCCGGAAACACCGGCGACAAGGGGGTTTTTCAATCAACAGCGATTTGCCCGTATGAAATCCACCGGATTTTTCATCAATATCGGGCGCGGCGCCACGGTTGTGCTGGACGATCTTGACGACGCCCTGCGGCAGGGCGTTATCGCCGGGGCCGCGCTGGACGTATTTCAAATAGAGCCGTTGCCCAAGGAACACGATTTGTGGACGGCGCCAAATATGCTGATCACACCCCATACGGCCACCCACGGCCCGCACCTGCCGGCACGTTGGCGGGACGTATTGCTGGAAAACTGCCGACTATTTTCCGTGGATGCACCACTGGAGAATGTCGTCGACAAACAGAATTGGTTTTAAGGGACAAAGGCGACGTTATCCCTATCGCCCCGGTTTACGCAATCGCATCCAGTTCTTCATCGGTGGGGAAACGGCCCTCGGCTTTCTTGGAATAGGCCAGGCGGCCATCGACGATGATTTCGAACTTGCCGCCGCTGGCATAAAGGGTAGCGTCCCTTTTTTCCCTGCCTCAGGCAGATGCTAAATTATACACTGTCCACAGAATTCTCCCGGAATTCCCTGTCCCCGGAATTCTGTCCTAAATTATGCACTGTCCCTAGAATTCACTGTCCCCAGAATTCAACTCACCTCAACGGCCTACGGGCGACAGTCGGAATAAGGGGAAGCGTCCCCTTTTTCTCGGAAGTTAAAGATTTTTAACTTGATTAAAGAGTAAGAAAAAATTAAAATGTATTATCTGGAAAATTACATTGAACGGAAAAATTATGTTGAAAAGGCATGCTGAACAGGTCTGGAATCGTCTGGATCAACTCTATGCAGACGGGACGACTTATATTTCGTATGGTGAATTGTATCATTGGTACGACGTCAAAAAGATCAAGAAAACCCCATGGCGAGATATAAGAAATCGGTGGGAAGAATTGCTCGACGAGAAAAATGAAGAATATTCTGATCCGCAAATCGCCGAAACTCATGGCGGCGTGTCGTTTTTCTTCTCTACTAATCCAGGCACGCTTAGTGACAAGGCATCTTAACAAGCTATCCTTGGGAAAATGGGGGGGAATAGGAGTTCAGGGGACGCCTTACTTAATTATGGGATTCCCGGGGACAGTATATGAATTTGCATCGGCCTGAGGTGCGATTGGCAAGGCGGCGCGCCAATTGGCGCCGCCCTGAGAATAAAGGTGACGCGACCCTTACCACCCCGACCTAAGCGATCGCGTCCAGTTCCTCGTCTGTTGGAAAACGGCCCTCGGCTTTTTTGGAATAGGCCAGGTGGCCATCCACCGTAATTTCGAAGACGCCGCCGCCGCCTGGCGTCAGGCTGATATCGGCGTCGAGGCGGTCCTGAATCCGGTCCCTCGCACGGAGGGCTGTGGGTTCGTAGTTTCACATCTGGCAGTATTCGATATCGATCTTCATCATTCTCTCCCAAATTACGAAATGCCGCTCAAGATATCCCACGCTGGCGGCAGATGCGGTCGTAGGCGTCGTTGATCTTTGCCAGTTTTTCCGTGGCCAGATCAACGAATTCCTGGGGCAGGCCGCCGGCGATGGCGCGGTCGGGGTGGTTCTCCTGGATCAGGGCGCGCCAGGTCCGCTTCACCTCTTCATCGTCCGCGTCCGCCTCGATGCCCAGAATGGTATAGGGATCGGCCAGGTCGGGGCCCATGTGATAGGCCCGGATGCGGGAGAAGCCCGCCTCGTCAAAGCCAAAGATCCGCGCCACTTTGTTGAGATAATCCAGCTCCGCCGGATGCACCACCTGATCCGCCTTGGCGATCTGGAACAGACCGTGCAGCAGGTCTTCCAATACCTGGCTGGCCGGCTCGAACAGATCGGCGATCTGACCCGCATAGGCCTCGAAACCCGCGACATCCTTGCGCGCCAGGTTAAAGACGCGGGAGACGCTTTTCATATCCTCGGGCGAGATCTTGAAGACCTGTTTGAACGCCTCCACCTCGTCCCGGGTGACCTGGCCGTCGGCCTTGGCCATCTTCGCGCCCAGGGCGATGACGCCGATGGTAAAGGCGATCTGCCGGGTGCCGTCCGCGCCCTCGCCGCCCTCGCCGGTAAATTCGCCGGCGATATTGCGCAGGGTATCCGCCGCCTGCTCGGCAAGGCCGCTCAACAGGGCGCCCAGCGGGCCATCAAGGGCGCCGCCAACACCACGCACAATTCTTTTCCAAATACTCATGCCGCCACTGTCCCTCAAATGCGGTCGCTCAATCCTTAGGCTGCTGATCCGAAATTGGCAAGTGATGGTTGTCACAACGATAATTTACAGGTAATTTATCGATAAATTATCTTTATAAGGACGGACAACATGCCTGAAAAATGGGATTTCTGGATCGACCGCGGCGGCACCTTCACGGATGTGGTGGCCCGGCGGCCCGAAGGCGGCTATCTCAGCCACAAGCTGTTGTCGGAGAATCCCGAGCAATATCCCGACGCCGCCCTGCAAGGCATCCGCGACCTGCTCGGCGTGGGCAAGAGCGATCCCATCCCCACGGAGCGCATCGCGGCGGTCAAGATGGGCACCACCGTGGGCACTAACGCCCTGTTGGAGCGCAAGGGCGACCGCACCCTACTGGTCATCAACGAAGGCTTTCACGACGCCCTGCGCATCGGCTATCAGAACCGCCCGCATTTATTCGAGCTGAATATCCAGTTGCCTGAAATGCTGTACGAACGGGTTCTGGAGATCACCGGGCGCTACACGGCCCATGGCGAGGAGCGCGCGCCCCTGGATCTGGACGGCGCCCGCGCCGGTCTGCGGGCGGCATATGACGCGGGCATCCGCGCCTGCGCCATTGTTTTCATGCATGGCTATCGCTTTCCCGCTCACGAAAAAGCCGTGGCCCAGGCGGCCAGCGAGATCGGCTTTACGCAGATTTCCACCTCCCATCAGGTCAGCCCGTTGATGAAGTTGGTGGGCCGTGGCGATACCACGGTGGTGGACGCCTATCTGTCGCCGATCCTGCGCCGCTATGTGGACCGGGTCGCCGCCGAACTGGGCGATGCCCGTCTGATGTTCATGCAATCCAACGGCGGTTTGACCGATGCCTCGCTGTTCCAGGGCAAGGACTGCATTCTGTCCGGGCCGGCGGGCGGCGTGGTCGGCGCCGTGCGTACCACCGCCATGGCAGGTTTTGAAAAAATCATCGGCTTCGACATGGGCGGGACTTCGACGGACGTCTCCCACTATGCCGGCGACTTCGAGCGTGCCTTTGAGAGCGAGGTCGCGGGCATCCGTATGCGCGCGCCCATGATGCATATTCACACCGTGGCCGCTGGCGGCGGTTCCATCCTGCATTACGACGGCAGCCGCTTTACCGTCGGCCCGGATTCCGCCGGCGCCAATCCCGGCCCGGCCTGTTACCGGCGCGGCGGCCCCCTGGCGGTGACCGATTGCAACGTCATGCTGGGCAAGTTGAACCCGGACTACTTCCCCAAGGTGTTCGGCCCCAATGGCGATGAACCCTTGAGCCGTGATGCCGTGGCCGAAAAATTCGCCGCCCTGGCCGCCGAGATTGAAGCCTCGGGCCGGGAGCGCATGACGGTGGAGGCCATCGCGGAAGGCTATCTGACCATTGCCGTGGAGAACATGGCCAACGCCATCAAGAAAATCTCCATCCAGCGCGGCTATGACGTCTCGGAATATGTCTTGAGCTGCTTTGGCGGCGCCGGCGGTCAGCATGCCTGTTTGGTGGCCGATGCCCTGGGCATGAAAAAGGTCTTTATCCATCCCCTGGCCGGCGTCCTGTCGGCCTATGGCATGGGCCTGGCCGATGTCCGCGCCATGCGGGAGCGGGCGGTCGAAGCGGTCCTGGACCAGGGGCAAATGCCCAACCTAAGCACGGCCCTGGACGAGCTGGCGGCGGAAGGCTTGGAAGAGCTGCGCGGCCAGGATATCGACCCGGATCGGATTTCGGTGCTGCGCAAGGTGCATTTGCGCTATCAGGGCACGGACACCGCCCTGGTGGTGGATTTCACCGATCTCGCCGGAATTGTCGAAGCCTTCGAGGATGCCCATCGCCAGCAATTCGGCTTTATCGATCAAAGCAAGGCGCATGTGGTCGAGGCGGTCTCGATCGAGGCCGTGGGCGCCGGCGAGCCGGCGGTGGATACGCCTCTGGACGCCACCGGCGGCGGCCGTGTGGACAGCATTCCGCCGCTCGCCAACGTACAGGCCTATATGGCGGGAAGTTATCATGACGCGCCGGTCATCGACCGCAACCACATGCGCCCCGGCGACAAGGTCAGCGGGCCGGCCATTCTGCGCGAGGACACCGCCACCACGGTGATCGAGCCCGGCTGGCAGGCCGCCATGACCGATGTCGGCCATCTGGTCCTGACCCGTATTCAGCCATTGCCGAAACGGGTCGCGGTGGGCACCGACGTGGACCCGGTGATGTTGGAGATTTTCAACAACCTGTTCATGTCGACCGCCGAGCAAATGGGCCTGGTGCTGCAAAAGACCACCAATTCGGTCAATATCAAGGAGCGCCTGGATTTCTCCTGCGCGGTGTTCGACCAAGAGGGCGAGTTGATCGCCAATGCGCCCCATATTCCGGTGCATCTGGGGTCCATGGATGAGTCCATCAAGGCGGTGATCCGCGTCCACGGCGCCATCATGCGGCCCGGCGACGTCTTCGTGCTGAACGCGCCCTACAACGGCGGCACCCATCTGCCCGACGTCACCGTCATAACGCCCGTGTTCGACGATGATAGCGCCGGCGCGGCGGCGAAGGTCTTGTTCTATGTCGCATCCCGCGGCCATCATGCCGAGATCGGCGGCATTTCGCCCGGTTCCATGCCGCCCAGCAGCCGCACCGTCGAGGAAGAAGGCATTCTGATCGACAACATCAAACTGGTCGATCAGGGCCGTTTTCTGGAAACGGAAATGCGCGAGTTGCTGGCCTCGGGCCCTTATCCTTCGCGCAATCCCGACAGCAACATCGCCGATCTGAAGGCGCAGATCGCCGCCTGTGAAAAGGGCGTGCAGGAACTGCGCCGGGTGGTGGAGCATTTCGGCCTTGACGTGGTCTATGCCTACATGGGCCATGTCCAGGACAATGCCGAGGAATCCGTCCGCCGTGTGATCGACGTGCTGCAGACGGGCAGCTTTGAAGTGCCGCTGGATAACGGCTCGAAAATTCACGTGGACGTGTCCATTGATCATCAGGCCCGTGCGGCAAAGATCGACTTCACCGGTACTTCCGGGCAGTTGGAGAGCAATTTCAACGCGCCCACCGCCGTCTGCCGCTCCGCCGTGCTGTATGTTTTCCGCACCCTGGTGGACGGCAACATTCCCCTTAATGCGGGCTGTCTGAAACCGATTGAGATCGTCATCCCCGATGACTGCATGCTGAACCCGAAGTACCCGGCGGCGGTGGTCGCCGGCAATGTGGAGACCTCCCAGAACATCGTCGATTGCCTGTACGGCGCCCTGGGCCGCCTGGCCGCCTGTCAGGGCACCATGAACAACTTCACCTTTGGCGATAACGAGTTGCAGTATTACGAGACCATCTGTTCCGGCACGCCGGCGGGCCCCGGCTTTCACGGCACCGACGCCGTGCATGCCCATATGACTAACTCGCGGCTCACCGATCCGGAAGTGCTGGAATGGCGCTTCCCCGTCATGCTGGACAGCTTTGGCATCCGGCCCGATTCCGGGGGCAAGGGCGCGTTCAACGGCGGCTCGGGCATACTGCGCCGGGTTCGCTTCCTCGCCCCCATGACCGCCTCCATCCTGTCCTGCCGCCGCATTGTTCCGCCCCATGGTATCGCCGGCGGTGGCGACGGGGAGCCTGGACGCTGCTGGATCGAACGGGCGGACGGTGGCCAGGAAGAGTTGTCGGGCTGCGACAGCGCGGAGATGACCCCGGAAGATATCTTCGTCATCCAGACGCCCACGGGGGGCGCATACGGGGAGGCGGGATCATGAGCGCCAAACCCATCGTTTCATCATCCCATCTGGTCTCGGAACAGGCGGCGGAGTTGAGCGAGTTCGAGTTCGGTTTGAACATGGCCATCAACGCCTATCACCGCTGGATCGTGCGCTGCATGGCCGCCGCCGGTCAGGATGGCCTGAGTGCCCTGGACGTTCTGGTCCTGCACCTGGTCAATCACCGGGAGCGGGAGAAGCGTCTGTCGGATCTGTGCTTTCTGCTCAATATCGAGGACAGCCATGTGGTCAATTATGCCCTGAAAAAACTGGCTAAACAGGATCTGGTCGCGCCTGAGCGCCGGGGCAAGGAAACTTTCTATGCCACGACCGATGAAGGCCAGGCCGTCTGCCAACGTTACCGGGATATCCGCGAAGACTGCCTGATTGCCAGCCACGCCGCCCTGGGCCATGATAACGCGGAAATCGGCGAAGCGGCGCGTATGCTTCGCGTCCTCTCTGGCCTGTACGATCAGGCGGCCCGCGCCGCGGCCTCGCTGTAGCGCCAATCTGAAAGCGACCATTTGCAAGATCTGGCGCCCATTCTGCTGTCGCTGATATCAGCCGGCCTGTTCTCCTTCTCAATTCTGGTTCTGCATCAGGGTCTGCGCTATGCGGATTCCGAATCCGGGTCGCTGATACAAATTACCGCCACGGCGGTCTGCTATTGGCTGTTTGCGCCCTGGCTGGTGGAAAGCTGGATGTGGCTGACCACGGCGGCCCTGATATTCGGCGCCGTTGGCCTGTTCAAGCCGTTCCTATCGGCCAATGCGGCGCTGTTGAGCGTGCATTATCTGGGGCCGACGCCGACGGCGACCCTGGCCGCGACTTCTCCCCTGTTCGCCGCCGCCTTCGGGGTCTTCTTTCTTGGCGAATACCTGACAATGCCCATCGTGTTGGGCACCGTCGCGATCATGGGCGGCTCCATCCTGTTGGCCCAGCCGGGGCGGAACGGTGCCCAGCGCCGGGTTTCCTGGCCCCTGTGGGCCCTGTCGCTGCCCTTGGCCGCCGCCTTCATTCGGGCCGGCGCGGATAGCTTCCTCAAATTCGGCATGCTGGAATTACCCAGCCCCTATTTTGCCGGTTTGGTCAGTTTCTCGGTCTCGGTGATTATCGCCTCGACATTCTATACCGCCAGGCACCGCCGCCTGCCGCTCCTGGGCCGGGGCCACGGCAACGGCTGGTTCGTGCTGGCCGGCGTGATCAATGCCGTCGCCGTCTATTGCATGAACAGCGCCTTGCAACTGGGCGACATTATCATTGTCATTCCCCTGGTCTCGGCGTCTCCCTTGCTGACCCTGCTGTTGAGCGTCCTCATCGTCCGGCGCGAAACGATTACCCTGCATAGCCTGTTGGCGGTGCTGCTGGTGGTGCCTGGCGTTATCGTCATCGCGCTTGGCAGATAGGGCGGGATGGATTGATGAATATCATATCCACCTGCCTGGGCTTTCTGGCCCGTCATGCCACCAAGTTTCTCGCCATTGGCGTTCTGACCGGGCTGTTCCTGCCGCCTCTGGCGGAATTCATGCGGCCGGCCCTGGCGCCGGCAATCTTTTTTAATTTGGTACTGGCCCTGATTCGCCTGGATTTTGGTGACGTCGCCTCATTCCTGCGCCGGCCCGTGCTGCTGTTCCTGTTTACCGGCTTCACCCTGTTCCTCTCGCCGGTCCTGATGGCGAGCACGGTTTGGGCCATAGGCCTGCCGGCGGGTCTGGCGGCGGGTTTGGTCCTGATGGCGGCATCCGCGCCGATCACATCGGCCGCGACGTTTGCGATTATCCTTGGCCTGGATGCCGCCTTCACCATCGCCGTGACGGTTCTTAGCCATCTGCTGCTGCCCTTTACCTTGCCGGTGATGGCCCTGTGGCTGTTGGATCTGCAATTGCAGATCAGCCTGGTGGAGTTCATGGGGCGGCTGGCCTTCCTGATCGGCGGCGGTTTCGCCCTGGCGGTCATTATCAAGCGCTGGCTGATGACGCCCGCGCAGCTAAAGCATCATGCGACCCATATTGATGGTTTGCTGGTGGTCTGCCTGATGGTCATCGCCATCGCCATCATGGACGGGGTCACGGAATTCTTCTTTGCCCGGCCCGGCTTTGTCGTCCTGACCATTGCCGCCGCCTTCATCGCCAACGCCACCCTGCAGGTGATTGGCGCCCTGACCTTTCTGCCCGCCGGGCGCAAGCTGGCCTTTACCGCCGGGCACATGGCGGGCAACTGCAACATGGCGTTGATCCTGGCCGTACTGGCCGACCGGGCCGAGATGGAAGTGATTATCTTCTTCGCCCTGGCGCAGTTGCCCATGTACATGCTGCCCATGGTCGCCAACCGGATTTACCGCCGCTTGCTCTAGCCGAGCCCGTGGCAATAATCTAAGCTGCGGCCATGCAAAACATATTGATCACAGGCGCCTCGAGGGGCATCGGACTGGAATTTGTTCGCCAGTATGATGCCGATGGCTGGCGCATCTTCGCCTGCTGCCGCACACCTGGGCAGGCAGGCGAACTCAACGACATTGCCGCCGCGTCCGATGGCCGTGTTTCCGTTCACCAATTGGATGTGGACCAGACCGCTTCTGTCTCCGCCCTGAAGGCCGAACTGGGCGATCAGCCCCTGGATGTGCTGTTGAACAACGCCGGTATCATGGGGCAGCGTAATGCCGCCCGCGGCGACATCGACTACGACGCCTGGCAGGGGGCGATGGTGACCAACGTCATGGGGCCGATGCGCATGGTCGATGCCTTCGCCGATAATGTCGCGGCCTCGGGGCAGAAAAAGCTGATCACCATTTCGTCGCGCATGGGTTCCATCGGCGAGACCGCCGCCACCAACTCCATCGTCTACCGCTCCTCCAAGGCGGCGGTGAACATGGTGATGAAAATCGTCGCCAACGATCTGGCGGCCCAGGGCGTCATCGTGACCTCGTTCCACCCCGGCTGGGTGCGCACGGACATGGGCGGTTCCGCCGCCGATATCTCGGTCGAGGAAAGCGCCGGCGGCATCCGCCAGGTGATCGCCACCTTGACCGCCGGCGACAACGGCGCCTTCCGCAACTATGACGGCGGCGTTATTCAGTGGTAGGGAATGTTTGAACGATGACCCGGCAAGGGCCCGATCCGCAGGCCATCCATCCTGAAATGCAGTTGCTGATGTCAGCGCGCAAGCCGGCCCCGGCGGGTCAGACATTGGCACAGGCGCGCGCCGCCTGGGCTGACTATAGCGCCACGCTTAGCCAGCCCCATCCGGCCAGCATGGAGGTTTCCGACCGCCGCATTACCTCGGGCGATATCGAGGTGCCGGTCAGGATATACCGCCCCGCCGGGTCCGATGGGCCGCGTCCCTGTATTATCTACATGCATGGCGGCGGTTTCATGAAAGGCGATCTGAATAGCTCGGACACCAATGCCTGGGGCTATGCACAGGAAACAGGCGCCTGTGTCGTCAGCGTGGATTACCGGCTGGCGCCAGAGCACCCGCACCCGGCCGCTTTCGACGATTGCTATGGAGTACTCTGCTGGCTGGCGGCGGAGGGCGGCGCCATCGGCATTGATACCGCACGCGTCGCGGTCGCGGGAGATAGCGCGGGCGGCAGTCTGGCGGCGGCGCTGTGCCTGGCGGCGCGTGACCGCCAGGGCCCCGCGATCGCGGCGCAGGTGATGATCTTCCCGTGTACGGGGACGGATCTAAACAGCGAATCATTTGTCGAGTACGCCAACGCGCCCGGCCTGACCACCTCCAGCATGGAGCAATATTACAAAGACTATCTGGCGGGCTGCGAGGATGTGGACGACCCATACGCCAGACCGGACTGGGCAAAGGATTTTAGCAATCTGCCGCCGGCGTTCGTGCATCCCGCCGAATTCGATCCGCTGCGTGATGATGGCCGCGTCTATGCCGCGAAAATTGCCATGGCTGGCGGGCAGGTTGTCTTCCGCGAGGCGAAGGGCATGATCCATGGCTTTATCCGCGCCCGCCTGAACGGCCCCGCTGCGGCGGCGGAATTCCAGGCTGGCTGTGATTTTCTGCGCCGGCATCTGTTCCCCTGAAGAAATGCCGCGAAGCGTCAGAGGCAAAGTCGTGAAAACAGATATTGTGACTTGCCTAATTTGACATAATGTTATAGCGTTTTTTTATCGCAATGACATAGGAGAGGCGATTGAACGCAACGCCACCTGATCATTCGGAACGAACCAAAACTCGGTCTCGTGATCGAGAGGTGGGAATGGATCGACGGACTGAAAAAAGGGTGCCGTGTCCAAGCCCCATTGGATCAAAAAGAAAAACCCCGTGATGCCTGACCGGTAAATACCGAAAAGCACGCGGGGTTTTTTGATATTCCCGGTCTTGGCGAAACATGCGACGCTGAATAGCAATAACAGCGAGGAGGCGCATGATGTTAAGACCGGTCCGCCGGATCGTAACCGGCCACAATGACGACGGAAAATCGATTGTCCTGCAAGACGGCCCCTCGCCCCATGTCCTTGAAAACCCCACCCAGGAAGGCCGCGGCCTGACGGATTTGTGGCGCAGCTTCGCCACACCCGCCGATAACAGCGGCAACGACGATGCCGCCGACACCCAGGTCACCCTGTCGCCGCCCGGCAATGGCAGCGTCTTTCGCTTTTTCCAGATTCGCCCGGCAGCCTGGGATGCGCAAATGTCCAACGAGGAGCGGGCCAAGCGGGATGCGGAAAATTTCGCTAAGATGGGTGCCACGGGCGCCCACGACAGCGCCTCGTCCCAGCACGGCATGCACAAAACCGACACTGTGGATTACATCATCCTGCTATCGGGCCAGGTCAGCCTGATTCTGGACGAAGGCGAAGTGGCAATGGAATCCATGGACGTGGTGATCCAGCGCGGCACCAACCACGCCTGGGTCAACCACGGCAATGAGCCCGCCATCCTGGCGGGAATTTTGATCGACGCCCACCCCGTTTAGCGCCAGTTCGAGCCGAATTAAACAGGCCGCGACGGCGGCCCGGCGCCCCTGCGCCGCCCCCGTGGAGCCGTGCGCCATAGCGCACGAGCGTGAACGATAAAACCTAAACGCTGAAGTACTTGGCCTGGGGATGATGCACGACTATGGCGGAGGTGGATTGTTCGGGATGCAGCTGATCCTCGTCCCCCATCTCCAGATTAATCCGTCCGGCGTCCAACAGCTCCAAAATCTTATGCTGGTCCGACATGGTCGGGCAGGCCGGATAGCCAAAGGAATAGCGGGAGCCGCGATAACCCTGGTTTAACAGGGCATCATTGTCGCGGGCATCCTGATCGCCAAAACCCAGTTCGGCGCGTACCCGTTTGTGGACATATTCCGCCATGGCCTCGGCCATTTCCACGCCCAGGCCGTGCAGGTACAGATAATCCTGATACTTGTCATCGTCGAACCATTGCCGCGCGACTTCGGAGGCATGCTGGCCAATCGTCACCGCCTGCAGGGCGATAATATCGCGTTCGCCGCTATCAACCTCCCGAAAGAAATCGGCAATGCACAGGCCGCCCGCGCGATCCTGGCGGGGCAGGGCGAAACGCGCGACTTCCTCGTCGCTGCCGTTCGAGCCGAACAGCACCAGATCATCGCCCTCGGAGGCGGCGGGGAAATATCCATAGACCGCTTGCGGGCGCAGAATATCCTCGGCCTCGCAGCGCGCCATCAGGTCCACCATGATCGGCTTCACCTCGTTCCGGGCCCACTCCATATATTCCGGCAGGCTGCGGCCCCGTTTGCGATAGCCCCAGTGGAACTGATACAGCATGCGTTCATTGAGATACGGCAGCAGCGATTTGATCCCCACCTGTTCGATTACGCGGTGGCCCAGGAAGGGCGCTTCGGGCACGGCCACGCCCTTGTGCAGCTCTTCCCGCCGGGTCTTTACTTCTTCCAGATCAAGCGGCCTGGGCATCAAGGTCGGCTGGCCCAGCTTGCGCCGTTTGTTGCGGGGTTTGCCATCGCGCCGGCCATCGCGTTCGACAATGTAATTATCGAAATCGCCGCCGGCGACCCTGGCCATCAGGTCCAGGCCGTCAAAGGCATCGCGGGCATAGGCAACCCGTCCCGAGGCAGCTTCATAGGCCTGGGCGCAATCTTCCTCGACAAAATTGCGGGTCAGGGCGGCGCCGCCCAGCATCACCGGTAAATGGATTTGCTGGCGGCATAGTTCCTCGAGATTGTCCTTCATGATGGTGGTCGATTTCACCAACAAACCGGACATGCCGATGGCGTCGGCATCATGTTCCTTCACCGCTTCGATAATTGTGCTGACAGGTTGTTTGATGCCGATGTTGACGACCCGATAGCCATTGTTGGTAAGGATAATATCGACTAGGTTCTTGCCGATATCGTGGACATCGCCCTTGACCGTGGCCAGCACGATGGTGGCCTTCTGGCTATCGGCGCTCCGCTCCATATGCGGCTCAAGATAGGCCACGGAAGCTTTCATGGTTTCCGCCGATTGCAGCACGAACGGCAACTGCATCTGACCCGAGCCAAACAGCTCGCCCACGACTTTCATGCCGTCCAAGAGGATGTTGTTGACGATATCCAGGGGCGGGTGCCTTTCCATGGCCTCGTCCAGGTCCTCTTCCAGGCCGGGCCGGTCGCCATCGACAATGCGCTGTTTCAGGCGCTCCTCAACCTCCGCCGCGCGTACTTTCTCCTCCTTGTTGGCCGCCTTGCGGTCCTGGAACAGGGCGATAAAAGCGTGCAGGGGGTCGTAACCGTCGGAGCGGCGGTCATAGATCAGATCCTCGGCTGCCTTGACCTCTTCAGCCGGGATGGAATGCAGCGGCATGATCTTTGACAGATGCACGATGGCGCCGGTCATGCCGCGGTCCAGGGCATGTTGCAAATAGACCGAATTCAAGACATGGCGGGCCGCGGCCTTCAGGCCGAACGAGATGTTCGACAGACCCAGGATGATCTGGCACTCGGGCAGTTCCTTGGAAATGCGTTCGATCGCATCCAGGGTTTCCAGTCCAAGGCGCCGGTCATCGTCATTGCCGGTACAGATGGTAAAGGTCAAAGGGTCGAACAGCAGATCCTCGGGCGCCATGCCGTGCTCGTTGACCGCATAGTCATGCAGACGATGGGCCAGCTTGACCTTGTCTTCCGTGGTCTTGGCCATGCCCTCTTCGTCGATGGTCAGGGCGATGACGCCGCAGCCGAACTTGCGCGCCAGTTGCAGCCGCTTGGCCGCGGGCTCTTCGCCATCCTCGAAGTTGATGGAATTGATCAGGGCCTTGCCGCCATACAGCTTCAGGGCGCCTTCCAGAACCGGGTATTCCGTTGAATCGATCACCAACGGCGCATGCACCGAGCCGCGCATGCGGCTGACCACCGCGCTCATATCGGCCAATTCGTCCCGGCCCACGAAAGCGGTGCAAACGTCCAGGGTGTGGGAGCCTTCCTTGGCCTGCTCCCGCCCCATGGCGATGCAGCCGTCCCAGTCCTCGGCCTCTTGGAGGAGGCGGAATTTTTTCGAGCCATTGGCGTTGCAGCGTTCGCCAATGGACAGATAGGCGTTTTCCTGCCGGTAAGGCACCTGACCATAGAGCGAGGCAATGCCCGGCACCCATTCGGACTGCCGTGCCTTCGGTTTCGGGCGCCTAGCCCCGTTCTGTTCCCGGCCGACGCTTTCCAGCATATCGCCCAGCGCCTTGATATGTTCCGTTACGGTACCGCAACAACCGCCGACCAGGTTGACGCCGTCCTCGACCACGAAACGCCGGGACCAATCGGCCAGTTCCTCGGGCGCCAGGGGATAGCTGGGATTGCCATCGACCAATTCCGGCAGGCCCGCATTGGGCTGCACCGTAATGATGCCGGGCCATTGCTCCGACAGCCAGCGTACGTGTTCGGCCATTTCGCGCGGACCGGTGGCGCAATTGAGGCCCATGGCCTCCACGCCCAAGGCATGAATGGTGGTCGCGGCACCGGCGATATCGGTGCCGACCAGAAGGGTTCCCGTGGTCTCCACGGTAACCTGGGTGATGATCGGCACCTCGCGCCCGGCCTCGGCCATGGCGATGCGGGCGCCATTCACGGCCGCCTTCAGTTGCAGGATATCCTGCACGGTTTCGATCATGAAGCCGTCAACACCGCCCGCCAGCAGGCCGGCGGATTGTACCGCCAGGGCGGCTTCCAATTCGTCATAGCTGATTTGCCCCAGTGAGGGCAGCTTGGTGCCCGGCCCGATATCGCCCAGTACATAACGGGTGATGCCGTCACGGTGGAAGACGTCGAGAGACTCCCGCGCCAGTTCGGCGGCGCGTTGGTTGATCTCGTGGGCCTGATCGCTCAGATCGAATTCGGCCAGGGTAATGGGCGAGCCGCCAAAGGTATTGGTCAGAATGATATCGGCGCCGGCGGCGACAAAGCCCTGCTGGATCTCCCGGACGATATCGGGACGGCTCATATTCAGTATCTCGGAGCAGTTCTCCTGGCCCCGGTAGTCGATCTCGACATCCAGGTCAGCCTGTTGCAGACGGCTGCCCATGGCGCCGTCGCACAACAGCACTTCGTTGCGCAGATGCTCGAATAAATCACTCATGCGGACGTTCCTCCCAGGTCACTCTCTTGGTCACTGCTTTGCGGCCGCAAGCCCAGGATGTGGCAAATCGCATAAGTCAGCTCGGCTCTGTTCAAGGTAAAAAAGTGAAAATCCATCACGCCCGCGGTTTGCAGCTTTCGGCATTGTTCGGCGGCGGTCGTAACGGCCACCATGCGCCGGGTTTCTTGATCGTCTTCCAGTCCCTCGAACAAATGCGCCATCCAGGTCGGCATGGTGGCGCCGCAGGCCTTGGCGAATTGCGCGGCCTGAACAAAGTTACTGACCGGCAGGATGCCCGGCACGATCGGTACCCAGATGCCGGCGGCGCGCGCACGCTCCAGAAAGCGCAGATAGATATCGGCGTCAAAGAAGAATTGCGTAATGGCACGGGTGGCGCCGGCATCGATCTTGCGTTTCAGATTATCCAGATCGGCATGGCTTGAAGGCGAGTTTGGGTGCAGTTCGGGATAGGCGGCAACCGAAATCTCAAAATCCCCCACCTCCCGCAGTCCCGAGACCAGTTCGGCGGCATTAGCATAACCGTCGGGATGCGGCTGATATTCCTGCCCCTCCGGCGCATCGCCGCGCAGGGCCACCAGGTGCCTGATCCCTTCGTCCCAATAGCCCTGGGCGATGTCGTTGACTTCCCCCCGGCTGGCGCCGACGCAGGTCAGATGGGCGGCGCATGGCACATTGCCTTCGCCCTGAATGCGCACGACCGTGTCGTGGGTGCGCTGGCGGGTGCTGCCGCCCGCGCCATAGGTAACCGAGACAAAGTCCGGGCCCAGGGGGCGCAGACGCTCCATGGCCCGCCATAGCTGCTCGGCCATGGCATCGGTCTTGGGTGGAAAGAATTCGAATGAGACAGTCAACGGCCCCATACCGCTGGATGAAAACACCCTGCTATCGTGGATTGGTGGCATCATGACGGCGTATCCCCTTCGCGCTCGGCTAGCCAAATTACAACGGTCAAACGGCTCCCGGCCAATTCGACGGTTTCCCCTGCCCGCAGCTGGGCGCCAGCGCACCAGTCACGGATTTGTTCGCGCTCGAAACCCAGCCAACGGTGCTGATGTTCGCCGCGTAGAAATTCTTGATCATGGGCCGCGAAGTCGACCACCAGAAGCTTGCCGCCCGGGCGCAGGGTCTGCGCCGCCTCGGCGATCACCGCGCCTGGTTCCTCGGCGTAATGCAGCACCTGATGCAACACCACGACATCGAATTCACCACTGGGTAACTGCAGATTATACATATCCCCGTGGCGCACCTGACAGTGCCGATGGCCGGCCTCTTCCAGCCTGGCGCGGGCGATTTGCAGCATTTCATGGGACAGATCAATGCCTGTTCCCCGTCTGATGCGCGGCGCCAGGACTTCCAGTATCCGCCCTGTCCCGGTGCCAATATCAAGGAAATCGTTTATCGGCGCATCGCCGATCGCATCCAGCAGCGCCGCCTCGACCTCGGCCTCGGGCACGTAGAGAGAGCGGATTTCGTCCCAGCGTTCCGCATTGGCGCGGAAATAGTCCGCCGCCGCCGCCGCGCGGGTTTGCTTGATGGCGTCCAGCCGGCTCAGATCGCGCGCCAGGGCATCATCGCAAACAGGCACCAGATCGACCAAGGTACGGGCCAGATGCGCGCAATCAGAGGTGTCGGCCAGACGATAGTAGGCCCAGGTGCCCTCCCGGTGTCGTTCCAATAGACCGGCATCGCACAGCAGCTTCAGATGGCGGGAGACCCGCGGCTGGCTTTGCCCCAGAATTTGGGTCAATTCCGTCACGGTCAGTTCCGCATGGGCGCACAGCGCCAACAGGCGTAACCTTGTCGGTTCCGCCGCCGCGCGTAGCCCCTGCAAAAGCAATTCCATTTTTTTGCCCAAATATCTCTAACGACATAAAGATATTTTTATATATATAGATTATTAACACAATGTAAAGGGCACAAAAGGGGGCTATGGCAACCTGCGGCGGTTGATGTCCATTGGAATTAGAGGTCTATGCGCCGCTTCTTCAGCTCAGTTTCGACAAAATCGATGCCCAGTCCCGGCGCGTCGGACAGGTTGAACAGACCATCGACGGGGCGGGGCGGGCGGTCGAACACCGCGTGCATGCGGCTGCTAGGGTCGTTCCATTCGCAGGGCTTGGTGGCGTGCAATTGGGCCGCGCAGACATGCATATTCGCCAAATGTCCGATCATTGGCTGCGTCTGATGCGATACCAGTTCAACGCCATGGGCCTGCGCCAGCGCCGCGCAGCGCTGCAAGCCGGTGATGCCGCCCATCTTGACGATATCGGGCTGGATCATACGGACGCCGGCTTCGATCAATTCGACGAGGCCGCCGGTCGTATAAGTCTGCTCACCCGCTGATACGGTTATGGACAATTTCGCGGCAACCTCGCCCATGGCCTTGATGTGATAATGCTGAACCGGTTCCTCGAACCACCAGTAACCAAGATCTTCCAGAACCCGGCCGACCCGGATGGCACCGCCCGTCGAATAGCCGTTGTTGGCATCGAAGGCGAGGGGGAAGTCATCGCCGACAAGTCGGCGAACGGCGCGCGCCTTTTCAAGATGGTCGGGAATGTCGTTATCCAAATCAACGCGGGCGTTGTCGAAGCGGATTTTGATGGCTGCCGGTTCGTCCTGCATGCGCTGTTCGACGATGCGCAGAACATCATCCAGCTTGCGTTCCACGCCGTTACCGCCGATGGAGGCATAGAATGGCAGCGCGGTACGCCAGGCACCGCCCAGCAATTTATAAATGGGCTGGTTGAAAATTTTGCCCTTCAGGTCCCATAGGGCGATATCGACCGCCGCCAAGGCTCCCGTCAGGGCGCCTTCCGGGCCAAGCTTGACCAGACTATGGGTCAAACGGTCCTGCAGCACCGCCTGATCCAGTGGGTCGGCGCCGATCAGACGTGGCGCGATTTCATGGACAATCATGCCGAGCGAGGCGAGGCCGCCCTGCATGGGCGAAGCCTCGCCCACGCCGTATTGTCCGTCATCGCTCCAAACCCGCACAAAGGCGCTGCGCTGCGCGGCTCTGTCATCGGGTGACCATTGAACCTGAAATGCTTCCAGACGTTCGATACGCATCGCTTCCCTCGTTTTTTCGTTTAATTCCGCAAGGCAAGCCTAGCACCAAAACGAAAGGGCCCGCCATCAGCAGATGGCGGGCCCGGTTACCGGTCTATTGCCGTGTGGTCAGGCGGCTGATTTCTCGATTTCAATCTGCCGCGGTTTCATGTGCTCCGGCGTATGGTGCTGCAATTCCACATGCAGCAGGCCATTTTCCATACTGGCGCCGGTGACCTTGACGTTTTCGGCCAACTGGAAACGCCGCTCGAAGCCGCGTCCGGCGATACCGTGGTGCAGATAGGCCACGCCCTCGCGCTCCACCAGTGGGCGGCCTTCCACGATCAGGGTATTTTCCTTCACCGTGATCTCGATATCGTCCTCACTAAACCCCGCCACCGCCATGGAAATGCGGTAGTCGTCATCCAATTTCTCAATATTGTAAGGGGGATAGGGGTTGGCGGCCGTGTCGCTGCGCCTGGCGGCATCAAACAACTGATCAAAGCGGTCAAAGCCGACGGATGAACGTAATAGTGGTGCTAAATCGTATCTACGCATGGCGCGATACCCTCCTTTCGAAGCAATACCTAACGGTTCCTAAGGCCCGCCGTTATTGGCCGGGCCCGCGTTTTATCCGAACCCTGCAATGGCATTCGGACGTTTATGATGTAGGAATTGCTAACCATCTTTCAAGGCTATATGCGCGTTTGATGAATTGAATTTGTTAATCCTTTCGGGCCATACTGATGCCATGGACAGTGAAGATTCGAGCTCATCAACGGTCGTGGCGCCGCCGGCGTTTTTTGGCCGCACCTTCGATGAAACCTTGGCGTTGACCCGCGAGGCGCGGGACTATCTGCGCGACTACGGGGAAGAAGAATCACGTGAATTGGCGGTTGAAGTCGCGGCCTATTTCTCGGTCGAGACCATGCGCCTGACCTCGCGCCTGACCAATATGATGGCCTGGCTTTTGGTCCAGCGCGCCGTGCATCAGGGCGAATTGACCCGCGAGGAATTCCGCGACGACGACAGCTGGCGCTTGGGCGGGGCCGAGGTCTGCCTGCAGGAATCGGATGTTGATATCGAACTGCTGCCGCCCTATTTGTCCGACCTGCTACGACGGAGCGAGCGTTTATACAGCCGCATCGCCCGCCTGGACGGCATGGTGGCCGCCGAAGCCGGCTGACAATCCCATAATTGCAGGATACGTAGCTCCAGATCCAGCATTTGGAATCGCTGCGGTAAAGTCTGGAAGGCATCTGAAAAAGTCTTTAAGGCTTGATTTTTCACATTTTTTCTAACTATCGCGCTTTCTTTGGCGCTGCATTATCGCTGTTTGTCTTGGGGGATAGCGCCATATTCCAGGTGCCATCCTTGACGGGGCCGAAGTCGGGAATGAGATCTCTTTTCATGTTGCGGTTCCGAACCGTATTGAGTTGTGTCCAGTGACGAGTTGCCGGGCGTACATGAAAAAGCACCCGGGGGGAAAGCGTCCTTGCGGCCCCCTGAACGGTATCTTGATGTTTGGGCTGCGAATTATGACGCTCTGGATGGCGCGACATAAAGAAAAGCGCCTCGGCGCAACGCTGGGCGCTTGGCGATAACTCTCCACGGCCATGATGGGCCAATCGCGGGTCCACTAGAATCAATTTCAAAATTTCAAGCTATTTTGGGCTAAATTGCGAGCGGGTTCGGAAACCTGACCTTCACCGTGCTGCCTTTCATCCGTCGCCCAGTCCCGATCTACTGCTCCCGCCGGGCCTGCCTGATCAGGCGCAGCATGCGGCCGTGGATGGCTTCGTTGGCGGCCAGGACGTCGCCCGTGTACAACGGATCGCTGCCGCCGTCGGTGCGGCTGACCATGGCGCCGGCTTCGCGCGCCAGCAACAGTCCCGCCGCGATGTCCCAGGGTGAAAGGCCGGTTTCCCAAAAGCCATCAAAGCGCCCCGCCGCCACATAGGCCAGATCCAGGGCCGCCGAGCCCATGCGCCTGATGCCGGCGCATTCGGCACTGATAGCGCTTAATTCCGCCATATAGCTGGAATAGCCTTCGCCATCGGCGCGGCCCAAATGCGGAACGCCGGTGCCGATCACTGCATCGCCCATGTTGCGGCGCGAAGAGACACGCAGGCGGCGGTCGTTCAGATAGGCGCCCTGGCCTTTCTCGGCCCAGAACATCTCGTCTGAAATTGGCGCATAGACCAGTCCGGCGGTAACCTCGCCCCGTTCCTCCAGAGCGATGGAGATGGCGAACATGGGGATGCCATGCATGAAGTTCGAAGTGCCATCAATGGGGTCGATGATCCAGCGCCGGGTCACGTCCTCGCCGACGATATCCTCGCCTTCCTCGGTCAGGAAGCCAAAGGTGGGGCGTGACTGCTCCAGCGATTCACGCAGTTTTTGATCCGTGCGCACATCGGCCGCCGTGACGAAATCGCCGGGCCCCTTGCGCGAGACCTGCAGATTCTCGACTTCGCCGAAGTCGCGTACCAATCGGCGCGAGGCTTTGCGCACCGCCTGTTGCATCACATTCATCAGGGGGGATGTTCGGGACATCTATCTGGTCCTATTGGCTGTCGGCCCAAAAACTAATCGCATCTATTCGGCGCGCTTGACGTAGCTGCCGTCTTCCGTGCTGACGACGATTTTGTCGCCAACGCCGACAAAAGGCGGTACCGATGAACGGATATCGTTTTCCAGCAGCGCCGGCTTGTAGGATGCCGCCGCCGTCTGTCCTTTCAGAACAGGTTCTGTATCCATCACCTCCAGGGTGACATGCTCAGGCAGGGCAACGCCAATGACCGCGCCTTCGTGACTTTCGATGCTGACGGTCATGCCGTCCTGCAAATAGGCCGCCTGTTCGCCCAACTGGTCAGCGTTCAAGGCGATCTGGTCATAGGTTTCCGTATCCATGAAGGTGTAGCTGTCGCCGTCGCCAAACAGGAACTGATGGTCCTTTTGGTCCAGACGCACCTTTTCCACATTCTCGGAGGCGCGGAAACGTTCATTCAATTTGCTGCCGTCGAGCAGATTGCGCAGTTCGACCTGCAAATAGGCGCCGCCCTTGCCCGGTTGGGTATGGGCGATTTTTACTGCCCGCCACAAGCCGCCCTTATGCTCAACCACGTTGCCAGGCCGAATGGCGTTGCCATTAATTCTCATAGCTTGATTCCCATGACGTTATCCTCATGCGCGCTTCCACCCGCAGGCCGGCCATCCAGTGGCCCGGTAGTTTGGAAAGGCGGCGGAAACTAACAGGGCCGGGCCAGTGAAGCAATGGCCATGGCCGGGGGGCGATGACCGGACAGTGCCGGGCGATAGGCAAGATCGGATTTTTCGTTTTGCCAGGGCATTTTTGCTGCGCTAGGCTTCAGACAACAATACCCCTTAATCGTTGGAGAGCAGCAAAATGGATATCACACGGCACAATCCCGGCCCACGCATGAGCCAGGCGGTGGAACACAACGGCACAGTCTATTTGGCCGGTCAGGTCGCCAACGATCAAAACGCCGATATTGGCGAACAGACCCGCCAGGTTCTGGCCAAGATCGACGCCCTGCTGGCCACCTGCGGCAGCGACAAATCAAAGCTTTTGTGGGCCCAGCTGTGGGTTACGGACATGCGCAACTTCGCCGCCATGAATGAAGTCTGGGACGCCTGGATCGATCCGGAGAACCCGCCAGTCCGCGCCGGCCTGTGCAGTGACCTGGCGGCGCCCGGTTATCTGGTGGAAATCATGGTGATGGCGGCGAAGTAAGATTAAAGATAGCCCAACATTGGGCGCTTAATCGGCAACCGGCGCGAACTTGCAGCGGGGACCGTTGGAGACGATGGTTCCCGCCGTCGGGCTGGGGAAATGCGCCGCCAGGATCAAGGTATCCGTGTCGGCATTCCGTTCGACGAATTTGCGCCGGGAGGCACGGGACATCTCCGCATCCCAGCAGAACCGGCTGTTCCATTCCGGGTGCGCCACCTGTACCGCGTGATGTAACAGATCGCCGCTGAAGACCGCGTTCTTACCGCCCGCCGAAAGATTCATGCAGACATGGCCCGGTGAATGACCTGGGCTCGGGTCCAGCCACATCTGATCGTCGAGGGCATGATCGCTATCGACCAAAACCGCCTGCCCGGCCGTCATGACCGGCAGCATCGAATCCTCGAAACAGCCGTCGTTGGAGCCAGCCCCGCCCATATCGTCCTCGGTCGTGGACCAGTGTTCGTACTCGCGCTTTTCGAAAATATACTTGGCGTTGGGAAAGGTCGGCACCCAGCGGCCATCAAGCAGCCGTGTATTCCAGCCCACATGGTCCACATGCAGATGGGTGCACATGACAAAATCGACGTCTTCGGGCGCCACGCCCATGGCGGCCAGATCATCCAGCCAGGGGGTTTGCAGATTGTTCCACGGCGGGGTCGAGGCACGCGGTTTGTCATTGCCGATGCAGGTATCCACCAGAATGGTGTGATGTCCGGTCCGTATGACATAGGCGTGTACGCTTTGGATCATGCGGCCGCTTGCCTCGTGCAGGAAATTCGGCAGCAGCCAGTCCTGCTGGGCCGCGATGGCCTCGTCCGTGGCATCGGGCAGAAAATATCCGGGGTGAAAGCCGGGAGCCTCTAGCTCCACGAGCCGGTCGACGGTGACGTCGCCAAAATGCAAGGTTTTCATGCCGCGAGTCTAAGCCAAGCAGGCGTCCTGCGCTGATCTTTTTTTGTTACCGTGGAATATGTCCATACATCTCGGGCGCTGTCCAATCCCACTCTCCGCCGGGCGCGCGCATGCTCAAATCAAGACAGGCGGTGCCCTTTTTCTGAAAATACAGCGCCCGCATGGCATACCAGCCGGTCTTGGGCGCCTTCACCTGAATGGCGCCAAGGGTTTTGCAGGCATGTTTGCCATCGTGGGTGTAAATTTCCGTGCCCGCCATGGTCACCCGCAGCCCGTCGTTGGACTGAAACTCCAACTCGTGCACACCTGCCTTGAAATGCAGATAGCCTTCAATGAAGGCGATGACTTCAATATTCGAGCCTGATGTAAGGGCATAGTCGACCCCGTTGGTATCGCCATAGACGAAGCCCTCTAGGGGTTTGCCCAATCTCGCTTCACCGCGCCAGCCTTCCGCCGCTTCCAACGATTCCACGCTGCCATAGGCATATTTGACGGCAAGACCCGATTTCAGGGCCGAAGCGGCAGGCTGCGGCGCCGCCGGGGTGAGCACGAACAGATCACCGGCCTGCGTCGCCGGGACAAACGATAGCGACAGCGTCACCACTATCACGATGTACTGCAAATACTTCACACGGCTCATGCCAATTTCCCCAAAATCACGCGCTCGACGGGACCGTATGGTGGCAAAAATTACCGCTCGGGGCAACGCCGAGCATTTGGCTGCGTATTAATCTCGCGAGGAATATTGCCCGGCAATCGAACAGAGGCTTGCGCCGCACTCCGCTTTCCCATATATCCCTGGCAGCGAAACATCACAACATCGCCCTGGGCCAACCCAGGCGGATACGATGCTTCCGGGCGCGTAGCTCAGATGGTTAGAGTGCCGTCTTGACATGGCGGAGGTCCCTGGTTCGATTCCAGGCGCGCCCACCATTTTCCCCTCGAATACGATCTATATGGGTCTCTATCACCGCAACTTGGTATTAGGACCGCAGACGAGGAAGATTCACCCCATGGCCAGTATTTTCAGCCTCACATCCCATTTGGTTTTTGGCCACGTGGGCGCGCAGGCCTCGGGACCGGCTTTGCAAGCAATGGGGCATGAGGTCTGGCATCTGCCCACGGTGTTGTTCTCGAACCATCCAGGCCACGGCGGTTTTGGCGGCGGACCGGTGGATATAGCATTTCAGAACCAGCTGCTGGATGGCTTGTTGGAGCGGAATCTGCTGGCCGATTGCACCGCCGTGCATACGGGTTATCTGGGGCAGGCGGGCAGCATCGATATCGCCTTGCGGGCTATGGACGCGGCACCCGATAGCCTGGTCCTGTGCGATCCGGTATTGGGGGATGACGGCAATCTGTATGTCGCCGAGGATCTGGCCGTGGCATTGCGCGAGAGGCTATTGCCCCGCGCCGATCTGGCGACGCCAAACCGGTTTGAGCTGGCCTGGTTGAGCGGCCGGCAGATCAATGGCCTGGATGACGTGATTAGCGCCGCCCGAGACCTCGGCCCGGAGATCGTGGTTTGCACGTCCGCCGAAAAAGCCGGGAAGTTACTATACAATCTCGCGATCACGCCGGAGGGCGTCTATCAGGTTGCGGTGCCGTTGATTGCCGATGGCGCGGCGGTGCCAAAGGGCACCGGCGATGCTTTCGCCGCCATATTCTTGGGCCATTATCTCAACCATCGCGACATCGCCGCCGCCCTGGCCTGGGCCTCCGCCGCACTGCACGGCCTGATCCAGGCCAGCATTGCCCGGCAGTCGAGCGAACTGGCGGTTATAACCGCGCAAAACCAGATCACGGCGCCAAGTCAGATGTTCGCGGTTGAGCGCCTGGACTAACTTAATAATGGATTAGAGCCCGGTGGGCTTTGGTCCGCCCGTGGCCCAGTCCAGCAATTCCACCGTATGCACCACCGGTACATCCAGGCCGGAGCCCAGTTGCACCATACAGCCGATATTGCCGGCGGCGACCACATCCGGCGACAGGCTGTTGATATTATCGGTCTTGCGCGCCAGCAATTTGCCCGCCAGCTCCGGTTGCAGCAAATTATAGGTGCCGGCGGAGCCGCAGCATAAATGCCCCTCGGGCACGGCCATGACCTCGAAACCCGCTTGCTCTAACAATTGTTTTGGTGCCGCAACGATCTTCTGGCCATGCTGCAGGGAGCAGGCGGCGTGATAGGCCACTTTTAGCGATTGCGCCGCCGTCGGTGCGGGCATCTTGAGGCGTTGCAGCAGCTCGGTAATATCCAGGGCCAGCTCACTGATCCGTTTGGCCGGCGCCGCCCAAACGGGATCGCCGGCCAGAATATGGCCGTAATCCTTGACCGTGGTGCCACAGCCGGAGGCGTTGATCACCACCGCGTCCAGGCCCTCGCCATCCAGTTCCGCGCTCCAAGCCGCCACATTGGCGCGGATCGAGGCCATGGCCTCGCTTTCCCGGCCCATGTGATGGGTCAGGGCGCCGCAACAGCCCACATCCCTGGCCACCACCACATCACAGCCCAGGCGGGTCAGCAGGCGGACGGTGGCGGCATTGATATCCGGGTCCAGAACCTGTTGCGCACAGCCGGTCAGCATGGCCACGCGCATCTTGCGGCCATTATCCGCTGGATGGACCTGTGCGCGGTCCAGATCAGAGGCGGCGGGCAATTTGCCCGGGGCCATGGCCAGCATGGCCCGCAACCGCCCTGGCGCAAGCGCGGCAAACGGCTTGGCCAGGCGGGCACCCCGAAGCGCAAGACGGAATAGACCCGGTCTGGGCAAGACATAGGCCAGCAAGGCGCGTAGCCAGCGTTCCGCCAGGGGCCGTTGATACTGCGCCTCGATCCGGGCCCGGGCCCCATCCAGCAGGTGCATATAATCAACACCCGAAGGGCAGGTGGTCATGCACGACAGGCACGAGAGGCAACGGTCGATATGGCGCACGGTGCGTTCATCCGGCGCCTCGCCGCTTTCCAGCATATTCTTGATCAGATAGACCCGGCCCCGGGGACTGTCCAATTCATCGCCCAGCATGACATAGGTGGGACAGGTGGCGGTGCAAAAGCCGCAATGAACACATTTGCGCAGGATGCCGTCGGCCTCGGCCACCGCCGGATCGGTCAGTTGTTCGCTCTGAAAATCCGTGCGCATGACTAATAGGCTCCGTACATGCGGCCTGGATTAAGGATTCCGCTGGGATCGAAGGACTCCTTGATCCGCGCGCTCAATGCCGCCAGGGCCGGTACGCTGGGCTGAAAGACGTCTATCCGTTGACGTAGGGCATCGGGTCCCCGCATCAAGGTCGCGTGTCCCGCATCCGGGCCGGTCAAGGCCCCGCGCACCAGCGCCGCGCCACCATCATCCGTGGCTGGAAGCGACAGCCATAGCAAGCCGCCGGCCCAGTCGTAATAGCCTTCGCCCCCCGCCGCCAGCGCCGCCGCCATGATCCCGGCACCCAGCGACGGTGTCACGGAAAGCTTCCAGACAACCGCTTCGGGATCCGGCAGCAAGGGCGCCACATTGCCAATCTCCCGCCACAGAACAGCACTGTTATGGCCGTGCAACTCTTCAACCTCGCCCAACAGGCCCCATTGCTGGCGCAGGGCCGCCGTCCGGTGCGCCGCCGAGGGCGCCGGACCTTCGATGCGCACGGCGGTCACCGCCGCGCCCGCGCCGCTGACATAGGACGCGCCAGAGCGCGCGGCGACCGCTTGCGGCAGATGGGCCAGAGCGGAAATCTCGTGCGGGCTGCCCGCCGCCTGGCTCATGGCGGTGATGGCGGCCGCATCGTCCTGCCCGAACAACAGCACGGTGCGGACTTTTTCCGGCGCCGGCAAGACCTTGACCGTGACCTCCGTCAGTGCCGCCAGGGTGCCGAAACTGCCCGCCATCAATTTGCAAAGATCATAGCCGGTAACGTTCTTGACCACCCGGCCGCCGGATTTGAAGGCCTGGCCGCGGCCGGAAATACCTTCGACGCCAAGAAAATGGTCCCGCGCCGCGCCCGCCTTGATGCGGCGCGGCCCGGCCAGGTTGGCGGACAGGACGCCGCCGATCGTCTGATCCAAATCGTTTTGATACAGAGCGCCAAAATCCGGCGGCTCGAACGCCAATTGCTGCCGCTGTTGCGCCAACATGGCCTGGATCTGGCCCAGGGAGGTCGCGGCGCCCGCGCGCAGCACAAGCTCCTCGGGCTCGTACAACGTGACGCCCTCCAGGGCGGAAAGGTCCAGGCGGTAGTCCGTGGCGATGGGCCGGCCCAGGCCCGCCTTGCTGCCGGCGCCTACCAGTTCGACGGTCTTTTCCTCGGCCCCGGCCCAGGTCAGAAGCTCCGCCACTTGGGCGGCATCTTGCGGTTTCAGATTTTCGGTCATTGGACGGTCATCAAAAGCCTATTGAAAGCCACTAGAAACGGGGGATTTCGGGGAACGGCAGTTGCCCCTGGTGCACTTCCAACCGGCCCAACTCGGCGCAGCTATGCAGAACAGGAAAGACCTTTCCCGGATTGAGGCGGCCATTGGGGTCGAAGGCGCATTTCACCCGCAATTGCTGGGCCAGATCCTCCTCGGTAAAGACCTCCGCCATCAGATCGCGTTTTTCTACCCCGACGCCATGTTCGCCGGTCAGCACACCGCCGACCTCGACACAAAGGCGCAGGATATCGGCGCCAAAGGCCTCCGCCGTTTCCAACTCCCCCGCGTTGGCATCGTAGAGGATCAGGGGATGCAGATTACCGTCGCCGGCATGAAAGACATTGGCCACGCGCAGACCATGTTTCTCGCTCAATTCACCCATGCGCGCCAAAACTTCCGGCAGACGGTTGCGCGGGATGGTGCCGTCCATGCACATATAATCCGGGCTGATCCGGCCAATGGCTGGAAAGGCCGCCTTGCGCCCGGCCCAAAACGCCGTGCGCTCATCCTCGTTCTCCGAGGCGCGCAGCGAGGTGGAGCCGCAACCCTCGGCAATCTCGGCGACCCTTTCGATCAGATGGTCGACCTCCGGACCGGGACCGTCCAGTTCGACGATCAACAGCGCCTCGGCCTCCAGCGGATAGCCGGCCTGGCAGAATTCTTCCGCCGCATGGATGGCGGCCTTGTCCATCATCTCCATGCCGCCGGGAATGATGCCGGCACCGATGACCTCCGCCACGCAGGCGCCGGCGGCTTCCGAGGAGGGGAACCCGATCAACACGGCGCGGGCGGTCTCGGGCTTTTTCAGGATGCGCACGGTAACTTCCGTGATCACGCCGAGCAGGCCTTCCGAACCGGTCAACAGGCCCATCAGGTCATAGCCGCCGCTGTCGAGATGCTTGCCGCCCAGTCGAATGACTTCGCCCGACAGCAGCACCATTTCCAGGCCCAGCAGATTGTTGGTGGTGACGCCGTATTTCAGACAATGCACGCCGCCGGCGTTCTCGGCCACATTGCCGCCGATGGAACAGGCGATCTGGCTGGAAGGGTCAGGCGCGTAATAGAAACCTTCGCCATCGACGGCCTGGCTGATGCCCAGGTTGGTAACGCCGGGCTGCACCCTGACGGCGCGGTTGTCGTAGTCGATTTCCAGAATTTGATTGAACTTGCCCAGGCCCAGGATGATGCCGTCGGCCAGGGGCAGGGCGCCGCCCGAAAGCGAGGTGCCCGCGCCCCTGGGTACGACCTTGACGCCCCATTCATCGCACAGACGCAATATGGCCGAAATTTGCGCCACCGTATCGGGCAGCACCACGGCCAAGGGGATCTGACGGTAGGCGGGCAAGCCGTCGGATTCATAGACCCGCATGCCCGCGTCATCGGCGATCACGCCTTCCCCCGGTACGATTTGGCGCAGTGCGATGATCAGATCATCGCGCCGGGCCAGGATCTCGGCATCGGGTTCGGGCATTTGCATCGTTTCGTCTCCAGCGCTTATACCAAGGTGCAGTGATAGCAAATTTATGGAACGCACGGTATCGAAACACGAAAAACCGCGCCTGTTAGGCGCGGCATCAATGGCCCCGGTCAATTAATCCGGAGCCACATACTCGCGGAATTTAGCCCTGGCGCGCCTTGAAGCGGCGATTGGTCTTGTTGATCACATAGACCCGGCCCTTGCGGCGGATAACCCGGCAATCGCGGTGGCGATTCTTCGCCGATTTTAAAGAATTCCGAACTTTCATCGCATCACCTGTTCACACAGCATAACTTGGCCCGCCTCGGGGCAAAAAGGTTGGCGGAACATACAGATGCCCTCCCAGCCTGTCAACGCCGCCTATTCCTCTCCCTTGGAGGCATGAAACAGATAAAATCCGATATTGCCGCCTTGCAGCAAAAGAACCCGGCGGGCCCACAATTCAACCTCCCACATGATCCAGGAGCGCTGATCCTTGGGTATGGTTCCTTGCTTCAATACACTGGTCAATCCGGCCAAGCCGCGCGTTATATGGCTGCAAAATGCCTCCGACAAATCGTCAGCTTGATGCACATCCAAATGGCTTGCCGACAGCCCCTGTTTAATCTGATCGACGGTCACCAGATACGGCTTCATCTTCTCGAACTTGCCCCATTCCACCATATCTTCTTTTGCCGCTTCCGCGTTCTTGGCCACGAATTCCGCCAATAGAAGCTGGCCGCCGGGTTTCAGCAACGCCCATATATCGTGGAAGATGCTATCTTTTTCCTTCAGACCCAATAGGGCGGCACGTCCAAAAACAACATCCCGGCTGCCTGGTTCAATTTTGCAATCGCCTACCGAGCCGTCCTGGATCGTTATTTTGTCGGCCAATCCGGCCTTCTCGGCGTACTTGACGGCCAAATCCGATTGGACCGGATCCTGTTGCAGGCCATCGATCGTACAGCCGAATTCCCGCGCGATCACCCGCGTGGCGGAGCCAATGCCCACGGTTATGTCCAGCACCGTTTTCGTATCATCCAATTGCAACGGCTCGACAAGCTGCATGACGGCGTCTTCGCTGCCCGGGAAGACGCAGCCTTCGCCGAACAGCCGCTGCGCCGCCGCCAGGCGAGGCTCGGGCCAGCCGGCGGCGCCTTCCATCGCGCCATCCCGCTCACCGGAAAGTTCTTCCAAATCGCCGTTAGCCGCCGCGTCTTCGGCCTCGGCATCATCGCCTTCCCACCAGGCGTGCAGTCGGTTAAGCAAGGACGCCTTGCCAACCGCGGAATTTGTACCATTATCCGTGGACATTCGTATCGCCCATCCATGATTCCCAAGTCTGTAGCCCGGCACGTCCAATACGCAGATACCCCTAACGCGCCTACATCAGCAGTACTGTGCGATATTTGCCTTAACCACAAGTTAATCGTTATCATTCTTTTACAAACACCACCGGACCGCCAACGCATGCATCATGCGTGGCTTATGTCAAAATCATGATGCTTTGATCCGGCTCAACGCAGCGTCAATGGCGGGCAGGTCAATCAGATTGGCCATCCGCTTCGCCTCATCCCGCAAGCGGCGCAATTCATCCACCAGCATCCGGTCTTGGTTGCCACGGCCCGCCAAGACCAGCGCCCGCCCCCTGGCGACCGTGAAGTCACAACGCGGCAAGGGCTCGGGTTTCCAATAGGCTTCCATAGCCGCCGCGTAACGCTCCGCCTCATCCCATGCGCCGCGTTCCAGAGACGTCTCGACCGCGAAACGGTAAAATTCGACATAGTTGTGACTAACGGCGCCCTCGTCCAAAAGGCGCTCTCCCTCCGCCAAGGCTTCGGCCGCGGTTGCCGGATCGTCGGCCAGCAGGGCCTCGATCGCGAGGCAGGTCGGGCCCAGGTAGGCCATGCCGGCCTGCCGCGATAGGGCGGTCGCCGATTGCACATGTTCCAGGGCCGCCTCACGCGCGCCTTGCACGATAAGGGCATGGGCCCAGAGGTACTGCGCATCGGCGGAAAATAGCCTAGCGCCGATGGCCTCGCATATGCCGAGCATCTCGCGTGCCAGTTCTTCCGCGCGCAAGCCGTCGCCGGCCTCCGCATAAACGTGCGAAATTACGCTTTTCGCCACGATGACGGCGCGCTGATCGCCGATCCTTTGCGCCAGCTCGATGCCTGTGTGGATATCCGCGATCCCCGCCTCGCGATTGCCGAGATAGAGATCGATATCGCCCCGCATGATCAGGTTGGAAGCCTCGATACCCGACAATCCATGTCCTTGGGCAACGGTTATGCAGCGGCTGAAATAGCCGTGTGCGGTGCGCATGCGGCCGCGCATATACCAGGCATCGCCCAGTCCGCTTAAGGCCTTTGCCTCGGCCTCCGGCGAACCAGCCTCCGTGGCATAATCCAACGCCTTGCCATGCGCCGCCAGGCAGCCATCAATATTGCCCATGGAGAAATAAATTCCGCCGCGCAGATAGTTTATCCGTGCCAGCGCGGCAGTGTCATTTAACGTTTCGGCGGCGGCTTCGGCGCGGTCGAGCACGTCCAGGCCGTCGTCGCGGCGATCAACGATGCGCAAACCCTCGGCCAGGCCGATATTAAGGCGGCAAACTTCCTCGTCGCTGCCGGCCATCCGCAGAGTCATCTCCAGGGCCTGCTCGAAGGCGGCGATGGATAAATCCGTATCGCCCATTTCACGCAGGGCATCGCCCTGCAGGCCCATCAACTCCAGGCGCACGGCATCCGGCGCATCCAGTTCCAAGGCGCGCTTGGCCAAACGCAAAGCGACATCATAACGCAACGCGGCGTACGACTGCCCCGCCGCCAGCAGATATGCCGCCGCCGCGCTGCTATCCATGGCCGCGTCCAAATGCTCGAAATGCTCGGCGGCGCGCCTGTGCAGGGCGGAGCGCTGGCCGGACAATAACGAGCTGTAGACCCCGTCGCGGATCAAGGCATGGGAAAAATGGTAGTCGTTGCCCGCCGTCCGGATCAGGGCCTGGGACAACAGCACGTCGGGGCGGTAGTCGGCATGCCCCAAAAGCGCGGCCAGGGCAGCGTCGGAAAACCGCTGGCCCAGGATCGAGGCCGCCTGCAACGCCTTCCTGTCAGGCAGCGGCAGCGCATCCAGGCGCGCTTGAATGATGCCCTGCAAGGTTCCGGGTATTTCGCCGCCCTGCAATTCATCGGCGTTGCGCAGCAGCTGTTCCAGATACAAAGGATTGCCGCCCGCCCGTTCAATGCAGGCCGTGACCAATTCAGGTTCGATACCGGGAAATTCCCGTGCCAGATCCAGTGCTTCGGCCTCGTCCATGGCGCCAAGGTCGATTGTTGCCAAGGGCGCGCCGCTTGTATAACCGCGCCATTCGGCGTCAAAGGGATCGGCGGCAAGCCGCGTTGTCAGTAACAGAATGGCGCGGCAACCGCCGACCACCTTGACCAGAAACGCGACGGAAATCAAAAGCCCCGCATCGGCCCAATGCAAATCCTCCACCTTCAATAACAACGGCGCCCGCTCACTCAAGGCACGCACCAGGGCGGTGATGGTTTCCAGCTTGCCGCGGTTGCGGGTCCGGTTATCCATTGCGTCATAGAGATTGCGCAATTCGCTGGGCTGCTTCAGATCCAGCAGGTCGTTGAGAAAAACCCGATGATCCTCCAAGGCCAGGCCATTGGATACGGCCTGTTCGACGGCATCCGCGCGCAGGGATTTTTCGCTGCCGGCGCTGATATCCAACAGGCTGCGGACAAACCAGCGTACGGGATCCTGGCCCTTGCCCATGCCGAAATCCAGCACCAGACCGGTATGGCTGCGGAAGCCGTTCGCCAGAGCATGGCGTTCAAATTCGTTCAGCAACCGGGTTTTCCCAATGCCTGCCTCGCCGCGCACGATCAGTGTTTCGCCCAAGCCGCTTTCCAGACAGGCGCTTACCGCCGTCTCGAAGCGTTGGAATTCGCGCTGCCGGCCAACGAAGGGATGTCTTGCCACCGCCTGGGCCGGCGACAGACCACGAACCCGCCAGACGGTCACCGGCTCCAAGAAACCGGTGATCCGGCGCTCGCCCAGGTTCACACCGTCGAACTTTTCTCCCAGGGCACGCTGCACCGAGGTGGAGGTATAGGTTTCGCCGGCCTGGGCCAGATCCGTCAGCCGCGATGCCAGATTGACGCTGTCACCGGTGACGGTGAATTCCGTATGGCTGGCGCTGCCGGTGGCGCTGGCCACCACCTGGCCGGCGGCCACGCCAATGTGGACCTGCAGGGGCGGTTGCAGGTCGGCCACTGCCCGGTGAATTCCGGCCGCCGCCCTGACGGCGCGCTCCGGATCATCGGTATGGGCCACCGGGGCGCCGAACACGGCCATGACCGCATCGCCGATATGCTTATCCACGGTGCCGCCATGGTTGCGCACTTCCGCATCCACGGCGACAAAAAAACGGTTCAGCATGGCGTGGGTCCGCTCCGCGTCCAGACCGCCGGAGATTTCCGTGAAGCCGGAAATATCGGCGAACAGGACCGTGACCTGGCGGCGGGAGGCATCCTGCGCCAAGGCACTGCTGATGCCATCGGACCGGGCATTGTGGGCGGAGGCGGCGATGGCCGCCAGCAGCTTCTTGCGCGGGCCCATGGGCAGGCGCAATTCCTTCAGATCGCCGGCATCAAGCAGCTGCGCCGCCTCGAAATCAATTTCGTTCTCAATGAAGGTTTCGACATATTTGCCGAGGCCAAGTTCCCTCAACCATTCAGAGATTTCGCGCGCCATTACCGAACACCCCAACCGATCCGGAAACAGACTAGCAAGTTAACGGCGCGGATCAATACGGCAGATTTATCCAAGCCCGGGACGGCTCTGGACAAACCGCGGGCAAGGCATCATATGCAAGCCATGAAACATCTTGTATTCGCAATCGCGTTCCTTTTCCTCGGCGCTAGCGGTGCCGGGGCGGGAGATTCCGCCAAGCAAGTCACGCTCTATAAAACACCGCAATGCGGTTGTTGCGAAGGTTATGCCGATCATCTGCGCGACAGCGGCTTCAAGGTTACGGTGAAGGCGACGGACAGGCTTGGCGCGCTCAGTTCCAAGGCCGGCATAGCGCCGGACCTACAGGGCTGCCACACCATGTTTGTCGACGGCTATGTGGTCAGCGGCCATGTGCCGATCAACATCGTACAAAGGATGCTGGCCCAGCGCCCGGCCATCAAGGGCATCTCCTTACCCGGCATGCCGGTGGGCTCGCCTGGCATGCCAGGCCCCAAGGAAGAACCCTTCACCATTTACGAGATCAAGGACGGCCCGCCAAAGGTCTACGCGGTCGATTAGACCCTGACGGACGCCATCTTGCCTAAGGCAGCTCGATGATGATGTTGCCAAACTCATCCTGCTTGGCGCTTGCATCGGGCGGAACCAGGCAGGTGGCATCATATTCCTCGACAATCAGCGGTCCGGTGCGCACCGTAGCCAGATCATCGCGGGACAGCACCTGCGCCTCCAGCCAGCCGGTCTCGGGCCCGAAATAGGCCTGACGGCTGCCCGTTTCCGCCGCCGCCCGCGTGTCCATGCCCTTCAGGCGGTCGGGCACCGGGGGATGGTCCGGGATGGCCCGGCCGATCAATTGCGCGTTGACCAGCATCACGGGTTCCTCCGGACCGGCGCGGTGGCCATAGGTGCGTTCATGCTCCTGGCCAAAGCGTTCCTCCAGCTCGGCGATTTTCTCGCTATCGAAATCGCCGCTCGGTGCCGGCACCGTCAGCTCGAAGATCTGCCCCTTGTAGTGCATGTTCGCGGTTCGGCGGATGTCGATCTGATCCACGCGGTAGCCGTCAGCCATCAGTTGCTCGCGGGCCTGAGCCTCCAGGCCGCCCCAGATTTCGTCCAGGGCGGCGGGTGTGGTATCGCGCAGCACCTGCATCATGGAGCGGGAATAATGATGCTCCACATCCGCATAAAGCAGCCCGAATGATGAAAACAGGCCCGGGTGGGGCGGCACCACGATACGTTTCATGTCCAGGGCCTTGGCCATGCCGGCGGCAAACAGTGGTCCGTTGCCGCCAAAGGCAAACAAGCCATAGTCGCGGGGGTCCCGGCCCCGCTCGGACGAGATCGCCCGAATGGCCCGGATCATGTTTGAAATGACGATCTGATGGGCGCCGTATGCCGCATGGGCCAGATCCAGGCCCATGGGGGTGGCGATCCGTTCCTCGAACACCGCGCGGCTTTTGTCCGCCTGCAATTCCAATTCACCGCCGACCAGATAGTCCGGATTCAAATAACCCAGGAGGACATTGGCATCGGTGACGGTCGGATCTTCGCCGCCCATGCCATAACAGACAGGGCCGGGCAGGGCGCCCGCGCTTTGCGGCCCGATCTGCATGGAGCCGCCGGCGTCGATCCAGACCAACGAGCCGCCGCCCGCCCCGACCTCGGCCAGATCAATGGCCGGTATTTTCAGGTGATAGCCCGCGCCGCTCATCAGGCGCGAGCCGATCATGATGCCGCCGCCCACCTGATAATCCAGGCTGCGGGTAAAATCGCCGTCTTCGATCAGGGACGCCTTGGCCGTGGTGCCGCCCATGTCAAAGGTAATGATGTCGGGCAGATCCAGCTTGCGTGCCAAGGCCTGGGCCCCAACCACGCCGCCGGCGGGACCGGATTCGATAATATTTGCAGGCTTGCGCTCCGCCACATCGGCGTTGATCAGGCCGCCGTTGGATTGCATCAACAACAACGGTGCCTCAATCGCCGCGCCTTTCAGGCGGGCGCTCAACTGTTGCAGATACTGACTGACGATGGGCATGACATAGGCGTTGATCACCGTCGTCGATGTGCGCTGATACTCCGATATCTCGGGCAGCACATCGGCGGATATGCAATGCAGCAGGTCCGGTGCCAGGCGTTCGATCACCTCCTTAATGGCGCGCTCGTGCTCTCCATTGGCGTAGGAATTGATCAGGCAGACAGCGATGGTCTCCACATTCTCGTCCAACAGCCGGCGTACCGCGCGTTCGACCTCGTCCAGGTCAAGGGGCACTTCCACCTCGCCCCGGTTGTTGACCCGCTCGCTCACGCCCAGGCGCAGGTAGCGCTCGGCCAGGGGTGGTGGTTTTTCCCAATGCAGGTCGTACAGCCGCGGCATGCGCAGGGTGCGGATTTCCAGCACGTCGCGAAAGCCTTCCGTGGTGATCAGGCCGGTCTTGGCGCCCTTGTGCTCCAGGATCGCGTTGGAGGCGACAGTGGTGCCGTGCAGCACCTCGTCGATCTGATCCGCCGCCAAGCCCGCCGTGTCGAAGACACTGGACAGACCATCCACGATGGCCACTTCATATTCGCCCACGGTGGAGGGGACTTTCTTGGTATACAGCGTACCGTCCTGGCCCAACAGGACCAGATCCGTGAAGGTGCCGCCGATGTCCGCGCCTACTCTGAACTTCGCCATGATCTACGCACCCTCCACGGATGTGGGTTCCTGCCACATGACCTTTGGTTGCTCGCCGCTTCTGCCCGCGCGCAAGGCCGCCCGTTGAGTCTCCGTCGCCGCCGCATCGACGCACCAACTGTTGGTATCGACCACCACGCCGTAATCGGCGAAGGCGGCACCTGGGCTGACCAGTTCGTTGCGTACGTCGACAAGAACCTTGTCCGGGTCGCGCTCCAACGGATCACCCCAGCCGCCGCCGCCGGCCAGGTCATGACGGAACACCGTGCCGTGGCCGATGTTCATGGTGATCTTGGATTCCAGGGGGCGGTTTTCGCCATCCGGGTTCAGACTGTTGGCCGATGCCTTGCCGGGATAGCCGCCGTACAGGCCGTAGGGGCGAAAGTCGCGCCGGTCAGAGCGGACCTGCAAAATGGCTTCTTTCTCCAGAAAACGGTAATCCTTGCGGAACGGCGCCCCGCCCCGGTATTTGCCCGGCCCGGCCCGGTCAGGGACGAACTCATAACGCAAAATCTGCATGGGCTGTTCGGTCTCGATCACCTCGATGGATTGCGAGGCCATGTTGGCGAACATGTTGGAATTGCCTTGCAGGCCGTCCGCCCAGGGCCGCCCGCCATGGGTGCCGCAGGAAAAATCAACGTAGATATAGGGCTGACGCTGGTCATCGTAGCCGCCGATGGAGACACCGGTATTGCCGCCGTCGGATGCGGCGCAGACCCGGTCGGGCAGCATCATGGCCAGGGCGCCGAACATGCAATCACCCATGCGGAAACCAGTCAGGCCGCGGGCAGCACAGGCCGCGGGCAGCACCATGTTGGTAATGGTGGCGGGCGGTGCGATCACCTTGATGACCCGGAAGACGCCCTCGTTGGAGGGAATGTTCAGCGGCAGGATACAGCGGATGGCGCCCACGGAATGGGCCACGGTAAAGGAAAGCGAGCTGTTGATGGCGCCCTTGACCTGGGGCGAACTGCCGGTCCAGTCCACGGTCATCTCGTCGCCGGACTTGGTGATGGTGACGAACAGGCGGATCGGTTGCTTCAGATCAATACCGTCATCGTCGATCCAGTCCTCGAAGCTCCATTCGCCATCGGGCAATTCGGCCACCGCCGCGCGGGTCAGGCGCTCGGCATAGTCGATCACCTCTTCCATATACAGCGCCACCTTGTCGGCGCCGTACCGGCGCAACAGGTCGCCGAATTGCGTCTCGGCGATATGGCAGGCCGCCAGTTGCGCCCGTAGATCGCCCATCACTTGGATCGGTATGCGTACGTTTTTCTCGATCAGGGACCACATGGTCTCGTTGCGCACGCCCTTGTCGAACAGCTTCAGGGGCGGGATGCGCAGGCCTTCCTGATAGATCTCGGTGGAGTCGGAGGCGTTCGAGCCGGGCACCCGCCCGCCCACGTCGGAATGGTGGCTGATGGTGGCGGCGAAGGCGACGCGGCGGTCGCCATCGAACAAGGGCTGAAAGATAAAGATGTCCGGCAGATGCATGCCGCCATCAAAAGGATCGTTCATGATGAACATATCGCCCGGATGGATATCGCCGGCGAAGCGTTCCACCACCACCGCCAGGGCGGCGGGGATGGAGCCGAGATGTCCCGGCAGGGTCAGGCCCTGGGCCACCATCTTGCCGTCCGCATCCGCCAGGGCGGTGGAGAAATCCATATTGTCGCGCAGCACGCCCGAATAGGTGGTGCGGCAAACGGTCACCGCCATCTCGTCGCCGATGGCGAATATGGCGTTCTTGAACAGCTCGAACTCAATCGGATCTTCGATTTTGGCCATTGTGCGGGAATTCCTCATATGACGTTTGCCTTAACTTTGCCGGGCCAGCGGCATTCCGTCCAGTCTGAATGTCGGCTACCCTATCCAGATGAGCAAACCAATTGTCCTCTATGAAAACATGCGAACGGTGGTTTACGTGCCGTTCTATCTGGCCGTGGTTCGCGGCGACTGGGCCGCCGAAGGCATCGATGTCTCGGTACAAACCTCGCCCAACACGCCTGAAACCGCCCAGGGCCTGATCGATGGCCGGGCCGATGTCTCCTGGGGCGGGCCCATGCGGGTGATGCTGCATCATGACAGGGACCGGGACTGCCCCCTGGTCTGTTTCGCCCAGATCGTGGCCCGCGATCCATCGATCCTGGTCGGGCGGGAACCGAACGAGCGTTTCCGCTTCGCTGATCTGGCGGGCCTGCGGGTCGGCGCCATGACCGAGGTGCCGACGCCCTGGATGACCCTGCAGGACGACATACGCCGCGCCGGCGTTGACCTGGACAGCATTCATTGGGTGAAGGATCAAAGCATGGCCGAATGCGCCGCCGCCTTCCGCGCCGGTGAACTGGACGTGGTGCATATTTTCGAGCCCCACGCGGATGCCTTGGTGCAAGAGGGCAACGGCCACATCTGGCACCGCGGCGCCCAGCGCGGCGACAGCGCATGGACCTCGTTCTACACCACCCAGGCCTTTACCCAAGCCCAGCCGGGCACCTGCCGGGCCCTGGTGCGCGGTATCGAACGGGCCCTGGCGGTTCTGCACGGCGAAAGCGCAGAGGAAATCGCCACACAAGTGATCGATTACTTCCCCGGTCTGAGCATCGAGGCCCTGGCCCGCATGATCCATGGCTACCGCGCCTCGGGCCTGTGGGTACGCACGACAGAGCTGCCGGCCGAGGCCTTCGTGCGCCTGAAGTCCGCCATGATATCAGGCGGTTTGATCAGCTATGATGCGCCCTATGACAGGCTTATCGTGACAGACTTGCCGGATCAGGGCGGATGGCCTAATGATCGGCCAAAGTCACATTCTTAAGAGCAGGATACGCCATGTATATCAACGGCAACTGGGCCACCGCCGCCGACGCGGAATTCGAAATCCTCAACCCGGCCACGGGCGCCGTGATCCAATCCCTGCCCGATGGTGGCGGCGAGGCCGCGCGGGCGGCCATCGACGCTGCGGCCGAGGCGTTCAAGACATGGCGCGCCACCACGCCGTACCAGCGGGCGGAATTCCTCATGCGGGCCCATGCCCTGATGTTGGAGCGCCAGGAGGATCTGGCCAAGGTGATGACGGCGGAACAAGGCAAGCCCCTGCGGGCCGCCATGACGGAAGTGAAATACGCATCCGATTTCCTGCAGTGGTTCGCCGAGGAAGGCAAACGGGTCTATGGCGAGATCATTCCCTCGGCTCGCGCCGATCAGCGCTTTCACGTGCTGCACCAGCCCGTGGGCGTGGTCGCGGCCATTACGCCGTGGAATTATCCCATATCCATGATCACCCGAAAGCTGGGCCCGGCCCTGGCCGCCGGTTGCACCGTGGTCCTGAAACCGGCGGAGGCAACGCCCCTGACGGCGGTGGAAACCTTCAAGATTTTCGAGGATGCGGGCTTCCCAGCTGGCGTGGTCAATCTGGTCACCGGCGCCGATCCCAAACCCATTGGCGATGAATTCACCACCAATCCCAAAGTGGCCAAGCTGACCTTCACCGGCTCCACCGCCGTGGGCAAGATGCTGGCCGGCAAGGCCGCCGCCAACATGAAGCGCGTGAGCTGCGAACTGGGCGGCCATGCGCCGTTTATCGTATTGAAGGATGCCGATCCGGTACATGCGGCCAAGGGCCTGCAACTGGTGAAATTCCTCAACACCGGCCAGGCCTGCATCAGCCCGAACCGGGTCTTTGTCCATCGCGACGTATTGGCGCCTTTCCTGGAAACCTTTGCTGGCCGGGTCGGCGGCATGAAGGCGGGCAACGGCATGGAACAGGGCGTCACCATTGGCCCCCTGGTCAACGAAGCAGCCGTGGCCAAGGTGGAGAACCAGGTCAAGGACGCGGTCGCCAAGGGCGCCGAGGTTCTGTGCGGCGGTGAACGCCTGACGGATGGCGACCTGGGACAGGGCCATTTCTTCGCGCCAACCGTGTTGAACAATGTCACCCCCGATATGCTGATCTATCGCGAGGAAACTTTTGGTCCCGTCGCCGCCGTGGTGCCCTTTGATGACGACGACGACGTCCTGGCCATGGCCAACGACACCCATTACGGCCTGGCGGCGTATGTCTACAGCCAGAACCTGACCCAGGCCATGCGCCTGTTCGAGGGCCTGGAATTCGGCATCATCGGCATCAACGACATCAATCCAGCCTCCGCCGCCGCGCCGTTTGGCGGCATGAAAGACAGCGGCCTGGGCCGGGAAGGCAGCCGCGAAGGCATTCAGGAATATCTGGAAACCAAGGTCGGCGGCTTCAGTATCTAGCGCAATTTTCCGACAGAATGTGATATGGTCCGGTTATGACAAAACTTCTTGATAAAGCAGTCGAACACATTCGCACCATGTCGCCTGAGCGGCAGGACGAGGCGGCTGAAATTTTGTTGGGTTTTTCCGAGCGGGACCTTGGGACGGTAAAATTGTCCGATGATCAAGTCGCGGAAGTGCGGCGGCGGCTGAAGGAGCCCGCCGTCTATGCAACGGACGAGCAGGTGGCGGCGCTGTTTCAGAAAATGGGTGCATGAGGGAAATTCGGTATCGGCTCACCGCCCTCGCCGATCTTGCTCATATTCACGCCCACATCGGCGAGGATGATCCGAACGCTGCGGCATCAGTTGTGCGGCGCATTCGGGGCGCGGCGAAGCGTCTGGAACTGTTTCCAAATTCCGGACGCATTGGCACCGTGCTGGATACATTTGAACTGGTTATACCCGGCCTTCCATACATCGCGGTCTATCTTTTCAATGACGATGTGATCGATATCGTCGCGGTATTTCATTCATCTCAAGATGGCTGAATGATGGCCGCCTAAATCACCTGATTGTACAACTCCTCCTCACCTCGGCTAAGGCGGTTCAGGTTTTCCAGCAGGATGTCGATGACGTTGTCTTCGTACTTGGTGGTCTCGCCGCCGGTGTGCGGCGTCAGGATGACATTTTCCAGGGACCACAGGGCCGAGTCCGGACCCAAGGGCTCGGGCACGGTGACGTCGATGCCGGCGCCTGCGATGCCGCCCCCATTGCTACCTTGGCGCAGGGCTTCGACCAACGCCGCCTCGTCGACGCAGCCGCCGCGCGCCACGTTGATCAGATAGGACGACGGCTTCATCGCCCCGAGGGCCGCGCCGTCGATGACGTTGCGGGTTTCTTCCGTCAACGGACAGGTCAGCACGGTGACGTCGGCCCGGGGCAAGAGATCCACCAGGGCCTCGGACGGATGCAACTCGTCCACATATTCGTTGGGCGCCGAAACATCCCGTTTCAGGCCGATCACGGTCATATCGAAAGCCTTGGCCAGCCGCGCCAGACGGCTGCCGATCTTACCCAGGCCGAAAATTACCATGGTCTTGCCGGGCAGTTCGTCCTCGCGCTTCGCCAAATCCGAAATCATGCCCCGCCAAATACCCTGGCGCTGGTTGTCCCGGCCGGTGTGGATCTGCCGGGTCAGGGCCAGCAGCAGCGCCATGGCATGATCGCTGACCCCATTGACATTGATGCCGCTGGCGTGCGCCAGGCGTACGCCCTTGGCGCGCACCGCATCCAGATCGAACATGTCATAGCCGGCGCCGCAAACCTGGGCAAAGCGCAGTTTGTCGGCATGGGGCAACAGGGCATTGTCCCAATAGCCCGAGACGACAATGACGTCGCCCTCGCCAATGCGGACGCGCAGGTCCTCGCGGGTCCAGGTTTGAAAATGCTTGATGCCGGTCTGGCGCAGATCGAACAGGGTCGACAGCTGATAGGCGGGATGGGCGAAATGGATGGTGATGTCTTTTAGGTTCATGAGCTCAAAATATCGGTAGGGCCGGATAGGCGATGGTGGCGGTGATGTATTGGTTGCGGTCCTGGAAGCGCTGCATGGAGGGGGCCGATTCAGCGACGGGATTGTTCCACCACCGTGACGCTTCCCAAACAGACAGATCGGCGTAGCGGGTCAACAGCAAGGTCTTGCTATCTGGTGCGGCAACCTCGCGGCTGCGGAAAAAGCCGCAGATGTTGACGTCGAAGACCTCTTCCATGTTCGGCCAGGCGGCCTCGGACAGATCGCAAAACGGCTGCCAGTCCGCCGCCGGTACGTCGAACCAGCGAAAGACATAGACACCTTCAAAGGTTGGCGCCGCATCATCGGTGGGGCGCACCGTGGCGTCCATCATATGGCGGTCGGAACCCGTAACCGGCCCGCCCGACAGCATATGGGCGGGAGGTACCGAGCGGGCCGTGGGCTCGTCCGGCCAGGCGGTGATGGCAAGGCCTTCATCGCGGGCCAGGCCCAGACCCACCAGACTGCGCCAACAGCCGAACAGCTTGCCGCCATGGGCCTGTGCCCGCTCGGCAAAGACCGCTCGGACCGCATCCGCATCGGTCTGCAAGGCCCGTTGCTTGGTGTCGTAGCGGCAATATTCGAATGTCTTGAACATCCGTCCTAGCTCTCCCGGTATTTATGGATATGCTCGGTAGCCAGTCCCGCTGGTTCAGCACATCCATGGGGTGTTGGTTTGGGGCGACTATAGCGCCTTTTGGGAGGAAATGGGGGAAAGCCATGCTTAAGAGCGGAGCGCAGCACAGCCGGTCCTTGCAGGATGGGCGCCAGGTCTATCTGGACGGCGGCATCGTTGACGATGTCACCACGCATCCGGCCTTTCGCAACCTGGTCGCCTCGGTCGGGCAGCTCTATGATTTTCAAAGCCAGGGCGAGAACCAGGAACTGATGACCTTTGCCGTTCCCGACAGCGAGGAACGGGCAAACAGAATTTGGCAGCTACCCCATTCCCATGAAGACCTGGTCACCCGGCGCCGGGCCCTTGTCGCCTGGACCGAGCTGCATGGCGGCTTTTTGGGCCGGGCGCCCGACCATGTAGCATCCTGCATCGCGGGTATGTACATGGGCCGGGAGGTCTTCGAGGCGCATGATCCGGCGCGCGCCGGCGCCCTGGGCGACTATTACCGCTTTGCCCGCGATAACGAGCTGTACCTGACCTATGTCATCATCAATCCCCAGGCCGACCGCTCGAAAGCGGCCCACGAGCAGCAGGGCGAATTCCTTACCGCCGGCGTCGTGGATCAGGACGCCGAAGGCATAACGGTGCATGGCGCCAAGATGCTGGCCACCGCCGGCATCGTCGCCAACGAGGTCTTTGTCACCTGCATTCAGCCGCTGCAGCCGGGCGATAAAAAATATGCCCTGTCCTTTGCCGTGCCCATGAACGCCAAGGGCCTGAAGACCCTGTCGCGGAAATCCTATGAGGCCCAGGCGCCCAGCCAATTCGACAATCCGCTGGCGCACCGCTTCGATGAAAACGACGCGGTGCTGTTTTTCGACAATGTCAAAGTGCCTTGGGAGCGTGTCTTCATCAATCAGGATGTGGAGATGTGCCAGAAGCAGTTCCACGCCACCCCGGCGCATGTCTATCAGAATTATCAGGCCCAGGTCCGCCTGAGCGTGAAGATGAAATTCCTGATCGGCTTGGGCCACAAAATCACCGAAACCAACGGCACCACGAATTTCCCTCAGGTCCGCGAGACCCTGGGGCAGCTGGCCGCCCACGGTGCCATGGTCGAGGCCATGGTGATGGCCATGGAAACCAAGGGCAGCACCTGGGGCGACTATTTCGTGCCCGACCGGCACACCTTGTATGCCGCCCAGGTTCTGACCCAGCAGCTCTACCCCCAGATCATGGCCACGCTGCGTGATCTGGCGGGCGGCGGCATGATCATGCTGCCGTCATCGGTGGCCGATTTCACCAATCCGGAGCTGCGGGAGCTGATCGGCATTACCCAGCAATCACCGGCCATGGGGTCGGAGGATAGGGTAAAATTCTTCAAGCTGGCCTGGGACGCGGTGGGGTCCGAATTCGCCTCGCGCCACACCCAGTACGAGATGTTCTATGCCGGCGCCACCTTCGTGACCAAGAACCACAGCTACCGCACCTACGATTGGGCCCACGGCATCGGCCTGGTTGATCGAATGCTGGACAGCTATAGCCTGGACGATGAGATCCAATAGAAGCAGGGGACAATACAATGGCCGTAACCAAGGCACACAAGGAATTTTACGCTGTTGATTTCGACGACGGCTGGGAAACCCCGGCGGGATATCCCGACGGCATCCAGCAGAAAATACTGGCCGGCTCCCTGGACGAGGAAGCACGTCTGGGCAGCCGAACGCGCCTGCTGCGCTTCCAGCCCGGCGTCTTCACCACCGAGCCCTTCGTGCATGAGCATTGGGAGGAGGTCTATCTGGTCTCCGGCGATCTGACGGTGGGCAACGATGCCCAGGGCCAGGGCGGTGAGCCGTTCGAGGCCAATACCTACGCCTGCCGCCCGCCCGGCGCCCCTCATGGTCCGTTCAAATCAAATGGCGGCTGCGTATTGTTCGAGATCCATTATTACGACCCGGCCTAGGCCAGTCCGAGGGCCTCTTCCCATTCCGTCAGGGTTTGATCCAGCTGACCGATCAGATCGTCGATCTGCGCCTCGCTGATCGAAAGCGGCGGCGCGATCCACATGGGCAGGCCACGGCGGAACAGCGGCTGGCGCCGGGGTCCATAGAGCGTGCCGTAAAATACCAGGCCGTTCTTCAGCGCCAATGACTGGAAGAGCTTCTCGGCCTGTTTTTCCTCGTCGAAATACTCACCTGTCTCTTTGTCCTCCACCAACTCCATCACCATCAACAGCCCGCGCCCCCGTACCGCGGCAACGCTTGGATGGGCCAGCAGACGGTCCGCCTGGGCATGCAGATGACTGCCAACGGTGCGGGAGTTCTCGACCAGCCCGTCCTCCCGAAGGATATCGATTGCCGTCAAGCCGGCGGCGCAGGCCAGGGGGTGGCCGCCATAGGTGAAACCGTGGATAAAATAGGTGCCATTGCGAAACGGCTCGTTGACCTTGTCGGAGACCAAGACCGCACCCAAGGGCATGTAGCAGCCGGATATCCCCTTTGCGACGGTCACCAGATCGGCGGCAACGGCAAAATGCTCCATGGCGAACCATTTGCCGGTGCGGCCAAATCCGCTGACCACTTCATCGGCGATGAGCAGGACGTTGTATTCAGTGCAAATCCGCCGGATCTCCCGCCAGTAGCTCGTGGGCGGGAAAAGTCCGTATTCCGGACCACAGCCAATCGGCGTGGCGATGAAGGCCGAGACGGTGGACGGTCCTTCAAAATGGATGACGCGTTCCAGTTCGGCCGCGCATGCGCGGCCCCAATCGTCCCGGCTCACCCCGTCCGGGCGGCCATGATCGCTATACTGCGCCACGTGGGGCCATTTCGGCAGCATGGGCTCGAAAGGCACCATGGAGCGGGGATTGCCGGACAGGGCCTGGGTGCCCAGCGTCATGCCATGGTAGGATTCATAATAGCTGATGGTCTTGTATTTTTCCCTGTTGTCCGTGGCCAGATGATATTGTCGGGCAATCTTGATGGCGCTTTCCACCGCCTCCGAGCCGCCTGAAACCAGAAAAGAGGTGTTCAGATCGCTTTGGGCGATCTCCGCCAGGGCGGCGCAGAGCTCCGCCCGTTTGGGATTGGCCATGGTCGGATGGGCATAGGCGTAATCCGCCATTTGCTCCGCGATCGCCGCCTTCATGCGCGGGTCGTTCTGGGGCAGATTGACGGCCATGGGGCCGCCCGAGGCGTCGATATAGCGGCGGCCTTCGTTATCGATCAGATAGATGCCGTCGGACCCGGCCAGTTCCACATTCATCGGATGATAGGAAAAACAATGACGCCAGTGGCCTTCCGGCTGCAAGGGCGCGGGCATATTGGCGAGGTCTTGCATATTCAATCTCCTAACGGCGTTACAGCCTTGGAATCATAGCCGAATATTGCATTATCGTACGAGTGATAGTTGGAAAGGCGGAAACATTGACCGCGCCTGTGCTATGTTCATGGCCCTGAATGTCAGCCGCCGCGTGCCGCGGCGCTGAATTCCCGCAATAGAGCAAGGAAAGCCACCGCATGTTCTACGGCTGGCGGATCGTTGGTGTCTGTTTCACCGCCGCGGTATTCACCTGGGGCCTCGGTGTATTCGGCGCCAGCGTTTATCTGAGCGAGCTATCGAAGGCACATGGCTGGGCGACCTCGATCGTCTCTTCGGCGATCACGGTTTTCTATCTGGCGAACGCATGCAGTCTGCCCGTGGTCGGCGCCATGATTGATCGCTGGGGTCCGCGTCTGGTTATCAGCATCGGCGCCGCACTACTCGCCTTGGGCGTTGCCGCCATCGGTCAGCTCAGCAGTCTGTGGCAGCTCTACGCTGCCTTCCTTTGTATGGGTCTCGGCTATGCCACCATGTCGGTGACGGGATTGAGCGCGGCCATCGCGCCGTGGTTTGAGCGCCACCAGGGACGCAGTGTCGCCTTGGCCCTAAGCGGGGCCAGTGTCGGCGCAATGGTCGTCGTGCCCCTGCTGGTGCTGGCCATCGGAGCACTGGGAATAGCCGAGGCGACGTTGCGGGCTGGCTTGCTCACCGCCGTGGTCATGATACCGCTTGCGCTGGTTGTGTTCCGCTTTCGCGGGCCGAGCGATCTCGGACTTGGCCGGGATGGTGATCCTGCCCTGGCGGAGGCGTCGGCCGGGCAGGTCGAGACTTCGCCGGAGGCGGCGCGGCGCGATGCCATGGGTAATTTTCTGCTATGGAGCGTCCCGCTTGCTTTTGCCCTTGGTCTGACGGTGCAGATCGGCTTTCTGACCCATCATTACGCCCTCGCCGAGCCAATGCTCGGCCCCGAGGGCGCAGGCTGGCTGGTCGGAGGCACGGGCTTCGCCGGTCTGCTCGGGCGGCTGCTGCTGGCCCGTGTTGCCGATCAAGTGGATACGCGCATTTACAGTGCCGCGATTTTCGTCGTCCAGACCGTGGTGCTGGGCCTGATCGCGTTCTTCCCATCCGTCTCCGTGCTGATCAGCATGAGCCTGGTCTATGGATTTTGCCTGGGCCAGATCACAACGCTGTCGCCGATTATCGTGCGTCGAGAGTTCGGCGCGGCGGCGTTTGGCGCCATCTATGGCATTGCCGGGACGGTGATCCAGTTCTGCTCGGCCTTTGGCCCGGTTTTCTTTGGCGTGCTGGTCGATCTATTCGGCGGCTATGGCCCGGTCTTGGCGGTTGCCGCCGGGTTTGAGTTTTGCGCGGCCCTGGTCCTAATAGCCGGGCGGTCCAGGCGTTGTACCAAGGTGCAGCGATAGAGACCGGCGCTGCTTGCGCATGATCAACATGAAAGGCATTCTTCCAGATGTTGGCCTGGGCCAATGCAGCGACCGTACCTCTTTAGATTGGGGCTTTATTTGGGGGAGTGAAGACATATGACTGCAAGCGACGCCGTGCTTGAAACACTCGAGGACTATGCCGCCGCCTATTGCGCCAAGGATATCGAGCGATTGATGTCGGTATTCGATGATGGCGAGGATATTTCGCTGATCGGAACGGGGGCTGATGAACTTTGTTCGGGCCGGGCGGCAGTGGAAGCTGTTTTTGTCAGGAATTTCGCCGAGGCGACGGCCAGCCGGTTCGAATGGCATTGGAAGCATGTGACGGTAATCGGCGATTTGGCGGTTGTCGCAATCACGCTCACCATTCATCTGGAAACCGAGGACGGCAAACTGCAGGTCCCCGTGCGATGGACGGTATCACTGATCAGAAAGGCGGGCCGCTGGCTTTGGCTGCACCGGCATGCATCCTCGGCGGCCAAATCCCAGGAAGAAGGAACCGCCTATCCGGTCAACCGGTCGGAATGAACACTCACCACAGTTTGATGTTTTTATAGATGCGGACGTTGATGTCGGCGCCCATGCCGGGCGTCAGGTTCGGCGGCGGATTGTCCAGGGATATGCGAACGGGAACCCGTTCCACCCAGCCCCCCAGCCGGCCGGCCCCCGCGGCGCGGTTGCCGTTGCCCATTTCGGTCTCGGTGATATTGCCGATCCGGCGGACGCGTCCGTAAAAGTCGCGAAAGGGATAGGCGTTCAGATTGATCAGCACCTCTTGCCCCACCGCCACATGGCGGATCTGGCTTTCATCGATATTCGCCTCGATCCAGTAGAATTTCGGATTGTGCAGCATCAGAATGTCGACTCCATCTTCAATATATTCGCCCTTGAACCTACGGATCGTGCCGACCATACCGTCGATGGGGCTGGTTATGTGCCGGTAACCCAGCGACAGTTCCTGTTTCTTGATGAGATCCCTGATCTGCTCCTGCTTGACGCGCGAGATCTCTATTTTCGTATCGAGGACATCAAGCTGCCTGCGCGCCGCGATGAGCTGGCCGCGCGTCTTTTCCGCCACGGCTACCCTGCCGGCAAGCAACGATGCGGTACCGCGCAGCACCAGAATTTTGTCCTGTTCCGCGCTTAGGGTGGTTTCCGGCGTCAGTTTCTTGTTGAACAGCACCGTTACTCGCCGCAGGTTGTTGCGGGCCAGCACCAGACGTTCCTGGATGGCCTGGTGCTCCTGGTTCAGGGCCTGAATTTTTTCCCGTTGGGTTGCAAGTTTCGAGGTCAGTTCGGCTTCATAGGCCTCTTTCTCCGTCCCAAGACTGGCTTGGTTGGCGATTTCCAGGGCCAGATCGGTTTTCAGGGATTCGATATTCAGCTTGATGTCATCCTGGACCAGGGTGATCAGCAGCTGGCCCTGTTTGACCTCGTCGCCCGCCTCGACCAGAATTTCGGCGATCTTGCCATCCACCTGCGCCGAGATATTGGTGAAATCCGTCTGTACGCTGGCATTGCTTTCATAGACATGGGTAAACCAGTAAAAGACTTCATAGGTCAGCAATAGGGCGCCGCCGATCAGGAAGATGCCTATTGCCGTCCTTATTTTCGCTCTAATATCCAAGGTCAAATTCTCTTTGCGTCTCTCGGCATGGCGCTTAACCGCCTTTTCCAGCAGCCTGGATTTTATCGTCAATAAATGGAGTGTGCATTCGTAATGCGATCAAAACCGACACAAGTCAACAGGCCCTAGATGACCGTCGGATCGACTCCGGATCGTGAAAACGGCTCTGACGGCAAAGCGCCGGCTAGGGACGATGGGGCGGGAGAGAAGCGCGCCGCGATTGGCGCCTTGCTCGGCAATCCGAACTATCTCTCGATCTGGGCCTTGGGCATCCTTACCGGATTTATTCGCTGGTTTCAGTTACTGGCGCTGGGCGTTTACACGTTCGAAATTACCGGATCGCCGCTTTTGGTGGCCATCGTGCCAATCCTCTGGGGCCTGCCGCTGGCTCTGTGCGGGCCGATCATCGGCGGCATCGCCGACCGGGTGAACCGCAAATTATTGCTGAGCATCTCAATCGTAATGATCCTGGTGGTCGCGGCGACCATGGCGTCGCTGGCCTATACCACCGGCCTGACCGTCACGCATATTTTCATCGCCTCGGTAATCAGCGGCCTGTTCTGGGCCACGGATATGCCGGTCCGCCGGCGTCTGGTTGGCGATGTCGCGGGTGATGCGCTGGCCATGGCAATGAGCTTCGACGCCGCCTCGAACAGCGCCACGCGGATGATGGGACCGCTGCTTGGCGGCGTCATGCTGCAATTGGTCGGGATCACCGGGGTGTTTGTTCTTAGCACGGCGGTCTATGCGGTTAGCCTCGTGTTGATAATCATGACGCGGCTGCCCGCATCCAGCGGCCGGGTGGCGAAAACGGCGCTGGTCAACGATTTGATCGCCGGCATTCGGTTCGTCCTGGGCAATTGGGAACTGCGGCGGGTTCTGGCTGTGACCATCGTGTTCAATGTCTGGGGCTTTCCCTTTAACTCGATGATCCCGATCCTGGGCAAGGAGCGTTTGGGACTGGATCCGTTCCAGGTCGGCCTGCTGTCCAGTCTGGAAGGTTTCGGCGCCTTCCTGGGCGCGATGGTTGTCGCGGTGTATGCCACGCAGGTGAATTTCGCACGGATTTTCCTCTGGGGGACGGGGCTCTATCTTGGCTTGATCTTCTATCTTGGCGTCCTGTCTTCTGTCGCGGGCGGGCCGCATCATTCGTTTATCGCCGCCATTCTGTCCCTGACGGTGATGGGTCTGGCCGGGGCCTGCTTCGGTACGATGCAAAGCACGATGACCTATATGGGCACGCAGGCGGCCTACCGCAGCCGGGTGTTCGGCGTGCTGGCGCTATGCATCGGCACGGGGCCGATCGGCTTGTTGAATGTTGGCTGGATGGCGGAGTCATTCGGCGTGCCGACGGCGCTGATGGTGATGTCGGCGGAAGGCCTGTTCGCCTTCCTGCTGCTATGGCTTTATGGCGTCCTGAACCGCTGACCGCGCAATTGCCGGGCGACCGCTCAGGCGCTCCCCGGGACCGTATGTACAGTTCCTGCGGTTTTATATATAAAAATCGGCTCCAGGTATCACAATGGGGTCTTTGCAGTGTCCAGAAAACCCAGAAAGAGTACTGACGAGACGGCTGACGACGACGGTTCCAGTTCCAAGCGCCGCTATCAAGCGCCTGCGTTGGAAAAGGGGCTCGATATACTGGAACTCTTGTCTTCGGAAAAAGATGGCCTCAGCCAAAAGGAAATCTCAACGAAGCTTGGCCGAAGCATCCATGAACTTTTCAGAATGCTGGTGTGCCTGGAAGAGCGCGGCTATGTGCTGCGGGGCGGCAACAGGGAGAAACTGGTACTTTCGCCCAAACTGTTCGAACTTGGCTTGCGCTATCCACCGACGGAGCGGCTGGTGCATGCGGCGGGGCCCCGCCTGCTCGAAATGGCCAGTACAACGCGTCAGGCCTGCCATATTTCAATCCAGTCGGGAGGAAATGTATTGGTCGTCGCGCAGCAGAATTCGCCGGAAAAGTTATGTTTGATGGTCAGCTTGGGAACAACAGTACCCTTGCACGATGCGGTTTCGGGCGTTGTCCTGTTGGCTTTTAAGGAGCCCCGGGTCCGGGCCCATTGGCTGTCGCAAACGACGGCGACAAAGAAAGAGATCAGCAACCTTGATGCGGCCTATGCCTCGGTTTTGAAAAATGGCTATTACAGCCAGCCAAGCAAGGCGGCCCAGGGCGTGACCGAGTTGGCATTTCCAATTTTTGCACATACCGGATACGCCGTGGCGACGTTAAGTGTACCGATCCTTCATACCTTTCAGGCCGAAACGGAAATTGATCTCGTGGTGGAGCATGGCCTGCGAACGGCGCGGGAAATTTCACGCCAAATCGGCTGGCATTCGGCCTAGAGCGTGTCGCGGCTAATCAGTTCGCGAAATGTGGCATGACATCACGCGCGAACCATTCAATCTGATCATTCATCTCTGAAATGGTATTTGCCGGGATCATAAGCGCCGAACAATGGTTGACCCCCATCTCCTTTAGTTTCTGTACTTTTTCGATGACCGTCGCTGGCGATCCAACCAAATTCGCGGTGACCTGATGATCGAGATTTCGCCCGGTATAATTGAGCGAGATCCGATGCGCGACCAATCCGCTGGCCATATATTGAGCTTCCGCCGCCGCGTCGGTCTTGGCAAGCAGCATCGAGAATTGCGGTGCGACATCAACCGCATCTCTTGGCCGGCCCAACTCCTCGCAACGGTCTTTCAGCGTCTGGATTCGGGCCTGCAATTCATCGAACGGCCGCCAGCCGGGCAGCCAGCCTTGGCCATGCCGCGCGGCCCGCTCGACGGTTGGTAAATTGTGCCCGCCAATGTACAGCGGGAACGGATCCTGCCTTGGCTTCGGCAGCATTTCTATGTCCTTGAATTCATAGAACTCGCCTTTGAAGCTTGCCGTCTCCTCGGTCGTCAATTTGAGAAAGGCGTCTATGGCCTCGTCCAGCATGTCGCCGCGCCGCGCCTCCCGCAAGCGCTGCGACATGGCAATAAACTCCTCGCGATAGGCACCAAGGCCGACGCCCAAAATGAACCGGCCGCCCGAGAGTTGATCCAAGGTCGCCGCCTGTTTTGCCAGATAGACCGGCTCGCGCATGGGCATGACAAGAAGCGCCGTGCCGATTTTCAGCCGCTCCGTCGCCTGCGCGCACATCGCCAGAGTGATCAGCGGTTCGTAAAAATTCGGCGTCTGTCCTGGATATTTACCACGCACATATTCCTGGGTCGTGATGTGATCATTGCCCCAAACCGAATGGTAGCCAAGGCGTTCGCATAGCTGTGCCTGGGCGACAAAATCCTCGGGCGCGGTGAATGGGATTGGGTACATGACGCCTTCGAATGCGGTCGACAGACAAATACTGAATTCCACGTCCCCGGTCCTTTCTTCGTTATGGTTGAACGGCTGCCACGGACTCCTGACCGCTCTAGGGATTACTAAGCGCCGGCAAGACTTTCCACCGCTTCCTTTATCTTCTTGTATCCCGTGCAGCGGCAGAGATTACCGTTCAGATGATGGGAAATTTCCTCCTGGCTGGGATTTGGCTTGGCCTTTAACAGCGCCTTGGTGGCCAGGATGAAGCCCGGCGTGCAAAAGCCGCATTGCAGGGCGCCATGCCTGATGAATGCTTCCTGTACTGGATCCAGGTTCTCTGGATCGCCAACCCCTTCGATGGTGAGAACCGATGCGCCATCCACATCGACGGCCAACATGGTGCAACTGCTCACGGGCCGGTCATCGACCAGGACCGTGCAGGCGCCGCAGACCTCCATATCGCAAGACCGCTTAACCCCATGCAGGGCGAACGTCTCCCGCAACATATCGATCAGCAAGATGTGCCCTTCCACCCGCGCCTCGGCGGGCTCGTTGTTCAGGGTAAAGGTGATCGTGTGCATATCCAGTGTCATGGCGTGAGCTCCCTGCCGGACGCTCTCGCGGCGGCGGTGATGGTGCGTAATGTGACGACCGACGCCACATGACATCTGTAGTCGGCGCTGGCGTGCTCGTCGTCCGCCACATCGAACTTGGCAATATCCGAGTCAACGGCCTGTTTGAGACTGCCGCCATCCAATGTGCCGGTCGAGGCAAATATGTGATCTTCGGTCGCTGTAAGAGCGACAGGGCGTTCGGCGAGGCAACCCAGCCAAATCCGTGGTCGCGAATTCAACTCGGTCGGAATTGAAGCTGCTGCGCCAACAAGCGAACGGTGCCCGTTCAACAGTCGCTCATAGGCTGCCGCCTGGCCGCCCGGTGGAATTTCGATTTGCAGCAGGATTTCATCCTCGGCCCGTTCCGTCTCAAGCGCTCCCGTCACGAATTGATCGGCGGCTACCGTACGCCGGCCCTGGGCCGATACCAGATGAAGCTTGGCATTGAGCGCGGCGAGCAGGGTTGGTGGATCGGCGGTCGGCTCGGCGAAGCACAAGTTGCCGCCAAGCGTCCCCGAGGACCGGACGCGCGGGTTGGCGATCGAGCCGCAGAGTTTCGCCAACGCCGGCGCCGCCTGGCCGACATCCGAATTGGCGGCGATTGCCGCATGGGTTGCCATGGCGCCGATAAAAAGCGTCCCCTCACGCAGGGCGATTTCACGAAGTTTCGGTATTCGTTTGAGATCAACCAGAAAATCGTACTCGGTAAGGCGCATCTTGAGCAGCAACAGCAACTCGGTGCCGCCGGCATAGGGCGCCGCCCCGTCACCACGCTCCGCCAATTCAGCAAGGGCCGCATCAAGCGTTTCCGGCCGCAGGTATCTGAAAGGTTTAGGAAGCATCGCCCTGCCTCATCCTGAGTTCGCGCCAGATGCTTTCCGCCGACATCGGCAGGTGACGGATACGGATGCCGTATTTTCGCGCAAGCGCATTCGCCAGGGCGGGTGCGACCGGCAGGATGCCCCCTTCGCCCATACCTTTTGCCCCCGACGGCCCCGGCCCGTCTTCGTTCTCGATCAAAACCGTGTGCGCTTCCTCGGCGATGTCCGTGAGCGTCGGTATATGGTAGGCGATGGGCGTGGCGTTTACAGGCTGACCATTTTCAAACTTCAGCTGTTCGTGCAGTGCATGGCCAAGGCCCTGTACAGAGGCGCCTTCCTCCTGGCCTTCCGCGCCGATGGGATTTAACGCCTTGCCGATGTCCGCGACACCGACGTATTTCTGCACGCGCACCTGACCCGTCTGTTCATCAAGTTCGACGTCGCAAATACCAACAGCGGTTTCCCAGAAAAGGGGCGCTTGTTTGAAGCTTCCCTGGTCCCGCGTCGGCAAAACCATGGCACGGCCCACGACCTCGCCGGAATCGATGCCAAAGGCGGAATGGTACAATTCCGCGAACGGTAACATCTCATCGCCGTGAGCGACGCCGCCGGGCACCAGCTCGATATCATTCGGATGACCGTCGAACACGCCCGCCGCCAAGTCTAGAATCTGCCCGCGGGCATCTTTCGCCGCGTCTTCCACGGCCAGTCCCATGATCACCGTTGAGCGGCTGGCCCCGGTACCCCAATCGAAAGGGGTCGAGGCCGTATCCGGGTTGGTCACCTGAATGGTAGCGGGATCCTGATTCAAGATGCGGCCCGCGACAGTTCGCAGAACACCCCGCACGCCCTGGCCGATTTCCACGCTGTTGGAAGAGATGACGATGGAACCGTCCGCCAGGACCCTAATTAAAGCGCCCCCCAGGGGTAGGATTCCAGGGTCCGTCGCGGCAACCGCAAGGCCCATGCCGTGGCCGCCCAGCGCCTCCATCGCGGCGCTTGCCTGTGTCAGCATGTCGGCGAAATCCACATCAAGCGGGCGCAATTTCCCCAATATCGAGCCGCCGCGCGGAACAAGGTTCCGGCGCCTGAATTCGATGGGATCAATGGCCAATTCGGCGGCGATCTCGTCCATTTGAGACTCCGTCGCCCAGACGGCCTGGGGACCCCCGATGGAGCGGAAAGCGGCGCCCGGCACCGTATTGGTATAAACGGCGCTGGCTTCCAGTTCGAGGTTGCCGATGGCGTAAGGTCCGATGGCGCGATGCGCCGATTTGATCGTCACGGCCGGGCCGGTATCGGCATAGGCGCCGCCATCGGTCAAAATCGTGACCTTTTTCGATAAGATCATGCCGTCGTCGTCAACGGCGGTGCGCAGGGTGACGCTGGCGCCAAGCCGCCGGCAAGTGAGCATGGGTTCATCAAAAGAGAAAACCACCTTGACCGCGCGCCCGGCCTTGCGCGCCGCCGCCGCGACCAATGGTTCGATCTTCACCGATGCCTTGCCGCCGAAACCGCCACCAACGTAGGGAACAGTGACCCGGACGCTGGAGAGATCGAGGCCAAAAACCCTAGATAATACCTTCTGCACCGCTGTGGGCGATTGGGCGCCGGACCAGACCGTCAGCTCGCCGTTTTCAAAGCGGGCAATGGCGCAATAGGGTTCAAGCGCGAAGTGAGAGATGCCGGGAAAACTGTATGTATGTTCAAAGATGTGCGTGGCCTGGCCTTCGGCGGCGGCGACATCGCCCTCGGCGTGGCTGTATCTCTGAAAGATGTTGCTGCCCCGCACCGGTTGCGCTTGGCCGGTGAAATAGAAATCGGCGATCGGTTCAAGATCCTCGTGGATCAGCGGCGCGTCCGCGGCCATGGCGGCGGCGGCCGTGTCGACAAAGGGCAGGACCTCGTAATCCACGTCGATCAGGTCGAGGGCCGCCTCGGCAATGCCCGGCGTCTCCGCGACGACGACCGCCACCGGTTCACCGACATAGCGCACCTTGTCGAGGGCAATGACGGGACGGTCATTGAAGTAGAGGCCCCAGGTCTCCTGTTTGACCAAATCCGGCAGGTCCGCGCCGGTCAAAACCGTGACAACGCCATCCAGGGCAAGCGCGGCGGTGCTGTCGATATTGGCGATCCGGGCATGCGGGACGGAGCTTCGCAAAACACGGCCATGCGCCATGCCCTCGATGATCACATCGGTCGCATAAACAGCCCGCCCCGTGACTTTTTCAATCAGGTCGGGCCGTAAAGCCAGATCTCCATCCGCGGGGGCGCTCATGTCTCACTTCCAATTAAAATACTAGGCCGGCATCAAGGCGCCGGTCCAATCATGGCTTGAACCGAACGCCGATAATCATAGCCCAATAACTTCAGCCGGCACCGCGAATAATAAATTCCCACGGCGGCACCTCGTCCTTGAGGTCAAGCGTTACCTCGATCAGCGCCGGCGCGTTATCGGCCAGGGCCTTTTCCAGGACCGGTTTCAATGTGGCGGGGCTGTCGGCCCGATAGCCGGCAACGCCGTAGCTCTCCGCCAGGGCGGCATAGCTGGGATGGGGCAGTTCCGAGGCGATGGTCCGGCCCTCGAAACGGGTTTGCTGGTCGCGCTTGACGTTGCCCAGGGCGCCGTTGTTGAAAAGGATCACGGTTAGGCCGATCTGGTGCTGGGCCATGGTCGCCAGTTCCTGAATGGCGAAGTTAAAGCCGGCATCGCCGACCACCGCCACCACGGGTTTGTCCGGATAGGCCACCTTGGCGCCCAGGGCGGTCGGAAAGGCATAGCCCAGATTTCCCTGATAGCCGGAGGTGATGTAGCTGCGCGGCTCGTAAACCGGAAAGGCGAAGTACGAGGTAAAGCCGCTCTGACAGATGTCCTTCACGAAAATGCCGTCGCGGGGCAAAATCGAGCGGATGATGTCGAGATAGGCCACGTGCGGCTGCACCTTCTCGATCCTGGCGCGGGCGGCGGCCTTGGCCTCGGCGATGCGGTCTCGGGCATTGGCGGTGCGTGAATAGGTCTTGGCGGCGGCTTCGGCCAAGGCACGAGCGCCGTCGGCGGCGTCGGCGACGATGCCCACATCGGGTTTCAGACGCAGCAATTCCACCGGGTCAATCTCGATACGGATCAACTTGGGCCCCGCCGGGCGGTCATCGGCCCGCATCATGCCGGTCCAGCGCAGATATTGCAGCTCGCAACGCGAACCAATGCCGATCAACAGATCGGTATCCTGCCACAGCTCCCAGGCGGCTTCGGTGGAGACGCCAAGCGCGTGATCTTCCGAGACCACACCACGGCCACTACGCAACGCGGTCACCGGCGCATCGAGAATTTCAGCCAGCGCCAAGACCTCCGCGCTGGCATGCTGGGCCCCACCGCCGCACATGATCATCGGCCGCTTGGCGCCCTGCAAAAGTTTGCCGGCATCCTCGATAGCGTCCGGGTCGATTTCCGGGCCAACGGGCGCTGCCGGAACCTCCGGCATGTTGACCAGGGCGGTGGCGGCCATGGTGTCCCAGCACATTTCCACGGCCACCGGCCCCGGCTTGCCCGAGAGCATCTGGCGGAAGCCTTCATCAATCACCGCCGGGGCGTCCTGGGGCCGCTCGGCGCGGTCGGCCCATTTGATAAAGCTGCGCAGGGTGGCTAATTGATCGGGCAATTCATGCAAATGCCCCCGGCCCTTGCCCAGAAAATCCGAAGGCACATCGCCAGTCAGGCACATCACGGGCGCCGAACCGGCCACGGCGGTGCACAATGCCGCACCCGTGTTGAGCACTCCCGGCCCGGGCACAACGGTAAAAATTCCAGGCCGGGCCGAAGCCTTGGCATAGCCATAGGCCATATATGCGGAGCCCTGCTCGTGCCGGGAGTTGACCATGCGGACCTGGTTGCCGGCCCGCTGCAGGGCATCCATGATCGGATAGGTTTGCACACCTGGCAGTCCAAACACGGTATCGACACCATGGCGGAGCACCGCCTGTACCATGGCGTCGCCGCCACTCATACGTTCACTCATCAACCGGGCCTTCCTTAGGCGGACGTGTTCTAGACAATCTCAAGCAGATACGGCTGTTCCAGGGTGTGCCAATCCTCGTCCTGGGGGCCGCCGTCCATGTACATCAACAGAGCGAAGGTCGAGGGCCGGTCCAGACAGGTGAGGGGGAAGTGCCAGGTGCCCGCGTTGTAGTTTATGCCCACATGCCCCGGCACGATGAAGGCGCGCAGGGTTGCCATGTCGGGCGGGCCGTCCGCGCCCTGGGGCTTGGCGACAATCACCAGGTAACGGTCGCAATCCAGCGGCAGAAAGGCTTGCGAGGACAGGGGATGCCGCTCCATCTTGGTCACTTCGATGGGAAGTTGCGCCGGCGGTTGGGCCCGTGTCAGGCCAAGATCAATATCAAGGCCGGGCCGGCCGTTGAATATTTCGGCGGCATAGTCGCGGCGGCTATCGGCGCCGGGATCGGACAGCATCTGGCCATAGGGTGCAAAAGCGGCGTCTTCTATCGGATCAGCGGAAAGTTTGAGCATGGTGCTCCTCGTACGGTCAGGATTTACGTCAGCTTAGGCGTCAGGCGGCAGGACAATCGGCTGCCCGTGGGGGGTGGCGTGGGCGGCACGGTCCCAGGCTTCCTTGCGCTCGGCCAGGGCATCGGCGGTGGTCAGGCCCTTTTCGGCAACCAGGGTTTCCAGCGCCTTCAGCCAGTGCAGAAAATAGGTATCACCCATATCCGGATCGCCCGCATCGACGGCGGCGGCAATTTCCGCGCCCAGGTGATCGGCCCATTCCGGCCAGGTGAAATGACCTTGTTCGTGCAGCCAGACGGTCATGGCGAATGCCTGGGCCTGCCAGGGCTCGTCGAAAACCGGGCCGTCTTCGTCACGGGGCAGGGACGGCAGTTGTTCCTTTGTCGGCACGTTTACCTTTGCTGTCATCAGGCAAGCTCCAGATAATCGTCCCAGACATCCAAATAGACGCTGTCCTTGGCGGAGGCGTCCTCGCCCCACAGCTCCCGCGCGGCAAACCGGACGCTGTAAAGATGCTGCGGCTTGTCTCCCGCGAAGACGGAGCGGGTATCGGGAAAAACGAAAACGCCGTAGTCCTGGTCGATCACGCCAGTCCGGCCGCGGACATAGCGCGGCAGCCTGGTATGCCCCGTGGGATGGATGTTGCGGGCGCGCACCGTATCGCCGGCCTTGAAACTGGCCGCCACGTCCGCATCGGAGCGGGCCGATTTGGCGGCGCGCGCTCGGGTTACGATCTCGGCATGGCTCAACGGTTCGGATTTCTTCTCAATATTGCGCTGATCGGGGGGCGTTTCGATTTCTTCCCGGCTGACCATCTGGTGATGAACCAGGAGATCTTCCGTCCGGTACAGCCAACGCAGATAATAACTGGAAGCGAGATACAGGGCCGGGTCCATTTGCTCCAAGGCAAAACGCCCGCCATCGATATTCCATTTGCCCAGGGCCCCCAGGGCGGCATTCATGGCCCACATCCGGCCTTCCCATGGGGCATGAAAGACCGGCTCGTCCACTTCGATGGGGATGGGGCCGAAACCGTCCATCCCGCCCATGTCATGGATGCCGTCCATCAGTCTTGCCCGCCCTGCAAGCGGTCGGTGCCGATCATGGAATTGCGCGTCACCAGATCGGCCAGGGCCTCTTCATCCAGGTCATCGGTGCCGACGGGGCGTTCGGGCAGGACCAGATAACGCACTTCCGAGGTGCTGTCCCAGACCCGCACTTCCACGTCATCGGGGATATCCTGGCCGAATTCCCGCAACACCCCGCGTGGGTCCTTGACCGCGCGGGAGCGGTAGGGAAAGGACTTGTACCAGGCCGGCGGCAGCCCCAGCACGGGCCAGGGATAGCAGGAACAAAGCGTGCAGACGGTCATGTTGTGTATCTCGGCCGTATTCTCCAAGACCACCATGTCGGCGCCCTGGGTCGAGGCATAGCCGAGGGAATCTATGGCGGCGGTACCGTCGCGCAGCAGCCATTGCTTGAATTCCGGATCGACCCAGGCCCGCGCCACCACACGGGCGCCGTTGCGGGGGCCGACCTTATTTTCATAGGTATCGACGATGGCGTTCAGCGCCTGCGCGTCCACCAGGCCCTTGTCGGTCAGCAGGGATTCCAGCGCGCGGACGCGCAGATCCGTATCGGAAAGATGGGAATGTTCCGGGTGCTCGTCATGATCCTGTTCAGCCGCCATTATCTATTCTCCATCAAACTATTGGCATCAAGCTATTGGCATCAAGCAACGGGGGGAAGGTCTTCTTCCAGGATCGACATGTTGAGGGCGAAGGATATCTCGCCTTCGTCATCATCGCGGTGCAGCACGCCGATGAACTCGCCCGCGATGGAAACTTCCACCGGCGCGCCGGGACGTATGGGCGGGCTGATGGCGATCCGCTCGTTGCCGAATATGCGGCGTAGATAACTTTGAACCCTGGCGATCTCGTTTGCGGTCATGGCGCGGCTCCCTATCTTTGTTAACGCTGTATACCAGCGAATTGCGCCCCAGGAAACAATTGTGGGAAACTGGGCAGGGGGCAATGGACGTGCTCTAATCACCCGCAAGGCAAAAAATAATGGAGCTGGGGATATGCCGGAGCTGGAAGGAAAGGTCACGCTGATCACCGGCGGGGCCAGCGGGATAGGTGAAAGCGCCGCCCGCCTGTTCGTGGCCGAGGGCGCCAAGGTGGTGATCGCCGATATGCAGCAGGAACGCGGGGCAGCCCTGGCCGAGGAACTGGGCGAGGCGGCTGTCTTTCAACAGGTAGAAGTGCGCCAGGAGGCGGAGGTCAAGGCCGCCGTGGATTTGGCCGTCGATACCTGGGGCCGCCTGGACTGCATGTTCAACAACGCCGGTTTCGGTGGCGTGCTGGGGCCCATCGAGGATATTCCGGCGGATGATTTCGATCTGACCATGGATGTATTGGTGCGTGGTGTCTTCCTGGGCATGAAACATGCCGTGCCGGTGATGAAAAAGCAGGGCGGGGGCAGCATCATCAACACGGGCAGCATCGCCGGTGTTAGCGCCGGGCGCGGCCCGATCATCTATTCCGCGGCCAAGGCGGCGGTGGTGCACCTTTCCAAGGTTACGGCCATGGAACTGGGCGAGCATTTCGTCCGCGTCAACTGCCTCTGTCCCGGCTATATCGCGACGCCGTTGTCAGCCAATACCGTGGGCCGGCCCGATGAACTGATCGAAAAAAGCCATCATACCTATGCCGTGCGCCAGCCGATCCCCAGGACCGGCATGCCCGATGACATTGCCCAGATGGCCATGTTCCTGGCCTCCGACCGTTCCAGCTTTGTCACCGGTCAGGCCATCGTCGTTGACGGCGGGGCCGCCACCGGGGTGATGTGGTCGGACCAGAAGGATGTCTACAAAACCTATCATCCGATCCGGGTCTATAACCCGGATGCAAGCTAAGTCGGGATACGGATATGGCGGAACTGACAGTCGGCATCGGCGGGTTTGGTGCTATTGGGGCCAAGGTCGCGCGGGCGCTTGACCGCAACGGACCAAAGGGGGGCATTCCAGGCATTAAACTGGCGGCAGTCTCTGCCCGGGACCACGACGGTGCGCGGCGGCGCATGCGGGACATGACCGATCCGCCGCCGGTGGTCAGCCTGGCGGAGCTGGCCGGTTTGGCCGATGTGGTGGTGGAATGCGCCCCGGCGGTGGTGTTCGGGGAGGTCGCGGAAGCGGCGGTTGAAGCCGGCAGGATCTTTATACCGCTTAGCTGCGGCGCCTTGTTGCAGCATCCCGATCTGGAGGCAAGGGCGGCGGAAACCGGCGCCCGGATCATCGTGCCTACCGGCGCCCTGGTTGGCCTGGACGCGGTGCGGGCGGCCGCCGAGGGCGTCATCCATTCGGTCCATATGGTCACGCGCAAGCCGCCCAACGGCCTGGCCGGCGCGCCGCATCTGGTCGAAAACAATATCAGCGTGGAAAATCTCTCCGCCGCCAAATTGGTCTTCGAGGGCAGCGCGCGGGCGGCGGCGAAAGCTTTTCCCGCCAACGTCAATGTCGCCGCCGCGCTGAGTTTGGCGGGTAACGGGCCTGACAATACGAGCATTGAAATTTGGGCCGATCCCGGTGTCAGCCGCAACACCCACACCATCAACGTGGATTCCGATGCCACCCGGTTTGAGATGACCATCGAAGGTATTCCGTCACCGGAAAACCCGGCCACCGGCTTGCTGACGCCGCTTAGCGTCCTGGCAACTCTGCGCGGCTTGGTTAGTCCTCTAAAGGTAGGAACTTAAATGTCACGACTTGGAATTGCCGTCTCGGGCGGCCCGTCACCGGCGGAGATTGTCGATTTGGTCGCGGGGGCCGAGTCCCTCGGTTATGAATCCGCCTGGGTGGCGGAAGGTCATGGCGGTGATCAGTTCGCCGTTTTGAGCGCCTGCGCCATGCGGACTTCGTCCATCACTCTGGGTACGGCGATCTCCAGCGTTTATGTCCGTTCCATCCCGACCATCGCCATGGCGGCGGCCTCGGTCGATGATATTTCCCAAGGGCGGTTCATTCTGGGCCTGGGTTCCTCGCACAAGGTGCAGGTGGTGCCCGAACATGACGTGGTCTATGCCAAACCCATCACCCGTCTGCGCGAAAGCGTGGATATTATACGCGCCCTGCTGGCCATCGGCGAAGTGCAATACCAGGGTGAGACCGTGCGCATCGAGAATTTCGATTTCTGGTTCAAGCCTTTGCGCCCGGAAATCCCGATCTATGCCTCCGCCGTATTTCCCAAGATGACCGCCGTCTGCGGCGAGATCGCCGACGGCATTATCCTGACCCGCAGCACCTTGAAAACAGGCGGCGAGGTCCGCCAACTGCTGGCCGAGGGCGCGGCGCGTTCGGGCCGTGATCCCGCCAAGGTTACCGTCACCACCTTGTTGCCCACCGCCGTCGCAGATAGCCGGCAAGAGGCCCTGGCCATGATGCGGCCCGGCCTGGCGCTCTATGCCGGATTTTTCCCCCGCTATAACCGCCTGATCGCCGGCCATGGCTTTGCCGAGGAAGCCGCCGCTGTCGCGGCTGCCTGGGCCAAGGGTGACAAGGCGGGCGCCGAACGGGCGGTCACCGATGCCATGATCGATGCCACCTCCATTGTCGGCACGCCGGCGCAATGCCGCGAGCAGTTGGAGGCCTATCGCCAATCAGGTATCGATCTGCCGATCATCAGCCCCTTCGCGCGCGGCCCAAACGCCAAGGCAACGTTCGAAGCCGCCATTCGAGCCTGTGCGCCGAAATAAAAACGGCAAAAAAATTGGCGGCGGTGCCGTGGCTCCGCCGCCATTTTTTCGTCGGTCCGTGGCTTATCGTATGTAGATATGCACTTCGTTGCTGGCCGAGGTATTCGACGACGAGGCTGACAACGATATCCGGCTGGCGGGCAGGCCCATGTCCATCAGGGATTTCAGCACGCCGTTGGTATGCTTCTTGATGGTTGATTGCGCCATGGCCTGTTCCGAGGCACTGCCCTGTGTCGGCGTCACGGCGACCAGATCGAAATTCGCTTCCGGCCGGACCTGCAGGGTTTTCGACACGGCAGTATAGAGTGCCTGTTGATAGGGCACGTTAGGCCGGTCAAAACGGATCACCACCAGAGGTTGGCGCCCGCCGGCGACGAAGCCCCTGCGCGGCGTGCTCGAGGTGGAAAATACCGGGGCCTGGGTGCCGACCGCAAAGGCCCGCGCCATCAGGGAACTGCCGTGCAGTTCGCCATTCTTGATGGACGACGACAGGGTGGTCAGATTGCTCCGCTCGCCCGCCACATAAGAGGTCTGCCGGGCCACGTCCTCGTTGATTTCGCTCAACAGGCGGTCGATCAGGACGACGGCGCGGTTGGTCTGATCCTCCAACAGTGCCAGTTGCCGATGGTCTTCATCAATGGCGCCGGTCAGGCCATAGGCGGCCCGGGCCGATTCCAGCACATAAGCCGCCAGGGATGAATTAGAGGCGATCTGATTGGCCAGACTGTTCATGGTGGCAATATCGCTGCTGATCCGGTCCAGTTCGGCCTGGGCCGCGTTCCACTGGTTGACCAGGATCGGATTGCCAGGCGTCGTGCCTAACTGCAGCCGCGCGGTTATGGCGGCCACGGTGCCGTGATAGCGCTGTGCATTATTGGTCGTGGTCTGGCGGATCTGCTGCAATTGCCCGTTCTGCTGGCCAAGCTGGCCTCTCAGACGCTGCAATTCGCCGCGAAGCTGTGCCGCCTTTTGCCCGACCAGAGTGCCGGTCGGCTGGCCGCTCATCGCCTGCATGGGCGCCGGCGCGGCGCCAAGAACCGGCGGCGGCGCGCTGAATGTTGGTTGCCTATTCATCTCGGCCCGTGAAGGCGGGATGGATACCTTTTCCGATGTCTGGCCCGCCGGTTCGTCACCCGTCAAAGACGGCCATAACGATTCGGAAGCCATGGAACATCCCGAAAGTAAGATCGCCGCCCCAAGGACAGCACACGTCGACCTGCGCAAATTCACTCTCCCTGACAGGCGAACCCAAAAAACCTCGATACAATCATTAAACCTGAGGTCCTTAATACTCTGACAATGGAGTTGTCCCCACGGCCAGTTATTTTAAAAGTCGCTTCAGTCATAGTCGATTCGAACCGTAGGATACAGGTAAATCCGCATTATTAATGCAAAAAAAGCTGTCGCACCGTCCTTCGACCTTTCCTTCCGACTTCAGCTCTCGCCCAAATAGTCAATTTTCTCAGCTTGCTCAATACAATTCATGATCGCGGTGAAGCTTAAACAATGCGCACTGCTTGGACAAGAGATGTTCCGGTCATGCGGCGGATGGGCCTGGGCCGAGGATGGGCAGGGGATGGGAGTAAAAAAATGTCACCGATCCATGCTATGGCGCTTGCCATGGCGCGGGCTTTTGTTTAGGTAGGCGGCTCCGCGGTCGTCGCAGACCGGCATCGCGGCCGCGCGCCCGTAGCTCAACTGGATAGAGCGTCTGACTACGGATCAGGAGGTTGGGAGTTCGAATCTTCCCGGGCGCGCCAATCAAATCAATACCTTGCAGAATTTGAAAACGGCCCTTTTGGGGCTAGGGTCACCCAGTAGGTCGCGATAGTTCCAGCTTTGGCTTGTCTGTCGGATTTTGGCGCAAATCTAGATTAGAATGAAAGACCGAGCGGCCCTCGTCGCTAGCAAATATGGATTTGTTCATGGTCAACCCGGAGCTTCCCTTTACGCGCTCGGAATATGCGGCCCGCCTTGCAATAGTCCGCAGTGCCATGGATGCCGACGGCATCGAATTGTTGATTGTTACCGATCCCTCGAACATGGCGTGGCTGACGGGTTATGATGGCTGGTCATTCTACGTGCATCAGTGCGTCCTGTTGGCATTGGACGGGGAGCCCCTGTGGTATGGCCGGCAGCAAGATGCAATGGGTGCCGTACGCACGGTTTTCATGACCGATGAATACATTCTGTCCTACCCGGACCGGTATGTGCAGTCATCCGACTGCCATCCCATGGATTATTTGAGCGAAATCATCGCGGATCGAGGTTGGGGCAAACGGAGCATTGGCGTCGAGATGGACAACTACTACTTCTCAGCCGCGGCATACCAATCACTGAGGCGCCATCTTCCCAATGCGGCATTCCATGACGCTACCGCACTGGTCAATTGGTGCCGCGCCGTCAAATCAGAGCAGGAGCTCATTTATATGCGCCGGGCGGGCGCCATCGTCGGGGAAATGCACAAACGCATCGCCGAAGTGATCGAGCCCGGCATGGCCAAGAATGAACTTGTGGCGGAAATTTATGCCACGGGCATCAAGGGTGTTGATGGCCATGGCGGCGATTATCCGGCAATCGTACCCCTGTTGCCATCGGGCAGTGATGCCGCCGCGCCCCACCTTACCTGGGACCACAAGCCCATGAAGGCGGGTGAAGGGACGTTCTTTGAAATTGCCGGCTGCCATCGCCGCTATCATGTTCCATTGTCGAGAACGGTTTTCCTTGGCCAACCGCCCCAGGCATTCCTGGATGCGGACAAGGCGGTTTTGGAAGGCATGGATGCGGGGCTGGAACAGGCCCGCGCTGGACAGCGCTGCGAGGATATAGCCAATGCGTTTTTCAAGGTGCTGGAGAAATATGGCATCAAGAAAGATAACCGTGCGGGTTACCCCATCGGCATTAGCTATCCCCCCGACTGGGGCGAACGGACCATGAGCCTGCGACGGGGCGACCGCAGCGTGCTGAAGGCCGGCATGACATTCCATTTCATGACCGGGTTATGGATGCAGGATTGGGGCATGGAAACGACAGAAAGCATCGTAATCACCCATGGCGCGCCCGAATTGCTTGCCAACGTGCCTAGAAAACTATTTGTCAAAGGCTAGCGCGGAAGCGCGCTAGAGCGTTTCCGGGCTATTGGGGCCGTCGTATCGGCGGGCCTCGTCAAACATGGCGACGATGTTCTCGGCGGATACGTCGCCCTGAATATTGTGCACGCTGTTGAGAACAAAGCCGCCGCCGGGACCCAGAATATCGATGGTGCGCCGGACTTCTGCACGGACTTCCTCCGCCGTTCCAAAAGGCAGGACGCCCTGGGTGTCGATACCGCCCCAAAATGTAATGCGGCCGCCGAAACGCGCCTTCAGGTCCACCGGGTTCATGTCTTTGGCCGCGACCTGGACCGGGTTGACCGCATCGACGCCGATATCGATCAGATCGTCGATCAGGCCGCTGACCGCGCCGCAGCTGTGGTACAGCACCTTGACGTCGGCCTTCGCCTTGACCGCCGCCAGCATCCTCGCATGTCTGGGCTTGATCAGTTCCCGGTAGATTTCCGGATCGAACAATGGCGCCATTTGCGCGGCCAGGTCGTCGCCAAGAAAAACGATATCCACGTTGTCGCCCACGATATCCAGGGCGTTTTCCGCCACGGCGATCCAGCGGTCGGCGATGACATCCATCATCCGGGCCGAAAATTCACGGTTCTTGTAAAGATCCTTGAGCCAATCGCCGAAACCACGCAGAAACTGCCCCTGGTGAATGACGCCGATAGGCATGTTCAGAATGACCGCGCAGCCGGTCGCGCGCTGGGCCTGGGCGCGTTCGAGCAGGCCTTCGTAATAACCCGGATTTTCAGGATCCGGCCAGTCCCCGGTATCCAGCCTGTCCAATCCCGCCTGGCCAGGTTTCTTTTGCGCGAAGAACGGCCCGTCGACGTAAAGATAATGCCCGTCGTCGGCTTTCTTCCAGGTCGTGCCCCATTCATCGAGATATGTATCGTCGTCTATTTCGTGCTGATCGCCGGCATAGCCGCCCAGCGCGACCATACGGGTATCGACGTCAAAGCGCTCCAACACGGAAACATCGGGCACGGCCAGGCGCCGGGTCTTGGAATAGATCTGGGTTTCATGTTCCAGGCCCAGATGTTCCTTCAAGCGATCATAGGCCGCTTGAAAAATCGTCGTTGTGAAGGTGCCGCCGAAATCGATTGGCGTGCGGTCCGGCTGGCGATGGTTCAAGGCCGCGAGAACCCGCTCCCGACGTGTCATTTCAAGCATCAAATCCTCCCCCGCGAACGCTTATCATGGCGCGCTAGGCCGCCGCTTCCTTGGCCAGGCGGCGGCAACGTTTCATCCAGCGTTTGCAGCGGTCGTCGATACCGGCCAGCACCTCGGCCCCGGTGATCGAGGTCATGACGTCCAAATGCAACGGATTGGTGATGGCCGATGTCAGGCCGGCACCGATCAGCATCGCCATGAAGGCGCCGTTCAGATCAACCCGGTTGGGCAGGCCAAAGCTGACGTTGGATGCGCCGCAGGTGGTGTTGACTTGCAATTCCTCGCGAAAACGCCGAACCAGGGCCAGGGCCGCCCGCCCGGAATTGCCCACGGCGCCGACTGGCATGACCAGCGGATCAACCACCACGTCAGCCCGCGCGATGCCGTGATCGGCGGCCCGTTCGATGATCTTCTTGGCCACGGCGAAACGTTTGTCGACATCTTCCGAGATGCCTTCCTCGTCATTGCAGATGGCGACCACCGCCGCGCCGTGTTTCTTGACCAGGGGAAGGACGGCTTCAAGGCTTTCTTCCTCGCCCGTGACCGAATTTACCAGCGCCTTACCGTTGCATTCCGCCAGGCCCGCTTCCAGGGCCGCCGGCATGGAACTATCCAGGCACAACGGCGCATCGCTCAACGATTGCACCAGCGCCACCATGTCCCGCATCATCTTGGGCTCGTCCGCCATGGGCACGCCCGCATTGACGTCGAGTATGTGCGCCCCGGCCTCGACCTGCGCCAGCGCATCCGCCTCGACCTGGGAATAGTCCCCTGCCGCCATCTGCTCCGCCAGCTTCTTGCGTCCGGTCGGGTTGATGCGTTCGCCAATAACGGCGAATGGGCGTTCAAAGCCGATCACCACTTCCTTGCTCGCCGAACTCAATACAGTTTCGGTCATACCGTTGTGTCCTTCCTTTGTTGTTGCTCCGGCGCATCGAGGCGCGCGGCCGCTGCTTTGTCGATGATGCGGTGTTTCAAAACACGAGACGCCCTAATGATCTCGGTGACGAACTCTTCCTGGCGATAGGCCATGACGTGAACACCGGCGATGCCTGGAATTTCACGGATCTGCTGGATCAGCTCAACACAGATTTCCTTGCCTTCCGCCTTTTGATCCTGCCCCCCCTTGATGCGCTCGATGATGGCATCGGGGATATGGACGCCGGGAACGTTGTTGCGCATCCAATTCGCTGTGCGGGCGGAGGCCAAGGGGCCGACCCCGACCAGGATGAAGCATTTCTTGTCCAGGCCCAGATCCCGCACCACGGTCATGTAGCGTTCAAGCATGGGGATATCGTAGCAATACTGGGTCTGCACGAACTGGGCCCCGGCCTCGATTTTTTTTGCCAGGCGCAGGGGGCGTGCGTCGTATGGGGGCGCGAAGGGATTGGCGGCGGCGCCAAGAAATAGTTTAGGCGGCGAGGTGATCTTGCGGCCGGAGTTGAATACGCCGTCATCCCGCATGCCGCGGATGATCCCCAGCAGAGAGATAGAATCAAGATCAAAGACCGGTTTGGCTTCCGGCTGGTCGCCGGCCCCGACCGCATCACCCGTAAGGCACAGAATGTTCTGTACACCCATTGCGGCCGCTCCCAGGACATCGCCCTGGATGGCGATGCGGTTGCGGTCGCGGCAGGAGATTTGCAGCACTGGCGAATAACCCGCCCGCGTCAGCAGGGCGCAGATGCCGATGGAGGACATATGGCAATTGGCGCCCGAGGCATCCGTCGCGTTGATGGCGTCACAGACGGTGGAGAGGACGAGAGCCCGGCGATAGGTCTCCTCGGGATCGGCTGAATCGGGCGGGTTGAGTTCGGAGGTGACAGCGAAGCGCCCCGATCGCAGCACCCGTTCCAAACGTCCGCTTGAGGTGCTGCCAAACGGTGGCGGATCGTCATCAAGGGCACCAATGGGTTCGGGTCTCATGCCGATTTTTCCCGTGTCTCGGACTCTGCCTGGCTGCGCCGCCGGGCGACGTTCTCCACCGCCAGGCGCAGCCAGGCGGAGGTGCCTTCAATGGCGTAATCCCGTGGCGGCTGGGGGCGTTGGAAGGGCCGTTGCTCGCGCATGCGGTTGCTGCCCTGCCAGGCTTCTACCCATACGCAGCGCATGTCCGGCTCCACTTCACAGTTACCATTCGCGCGCACACCGCCACAGGGCCCATTGCGCACCGATTTGGGACAGTTCGTCGGACAGGTCATCCCCGTTGCAGAGAGAACGCAGCGGCCGCACATCTGGCAGTCAAACAGGAAACCCTTGGCCCAGTCTTCGGCGGCGGCAAATGGTTTTTCGAGCCGCCGCACCCCGATCCTGCACAAGAAAGGATCGAAGGCATGGAAAGTTGCCGCCGAAAGCCGGTATAGCCACTCAAGAGAACGGGCGTTGCGCGTGGCCCAGCGTCTGGCGGCATACATATTACATGATCCAGCTAGGGCTGACGCACGGCCAGGAACTCTTCAAAGCCCCCGACCCCGGTATGGCGCAACTCCAATTCCAGGTCGACGGAGGCGGCGGCCCGCTCGGCGTGGGCAACAAGCTCCGGGTTATCGGTTTGCGCCAGATAAACCATCTTCTTGTAATGCGCGAAATAGGTGTCACGCAGCTTGGGAAAGCGGTCCAGGCCAAGGCCCTTGAAAACCAGCTTCTCGAAATGACGGGCCAGAAAATCGGTCAGAAAGAAGCAGCCGGGTTCCTCGTCAATGATCTTCTTGAAACGCGCGCGGCCTGTGAAAACTTCATAACAATGGGCCCCGCCAATGCCTTCGACGCCTTCCTCTTGCAACATGTTCTCCATCAGACCGCCCGTGCCGCAGTCGCTATAGAGCACAATGATGTGATCGAACTTGTCGCGCCCGGCCTTGATTTTGGCCCGCACGCCTTCGGGCAGCACCTCGGGGCTGTTGTGCAGCTTCGCCGGCAGACATTCGATCCGAATATGGTCCCAGCCGTTATCCTTTACGATGCCGACGATTTCACGCGCCAGGGCACCGCAGCATATTACCAGCGTCGTTGATTTTTCAGCCTTGGCTTCCAATCTATCTCACCTCATCAATAGCGGTGATTTGTGCCGGTTTCGAACATGGCGATGATGTTCTCGGGCGGCACCTCGGCTTGGATGTTGTGCACGGAGTTGAGCACATAACCGCCGCCCTTGCCGAGAATGCTAATGATCCGCTTGGTCTCCTCGGCCACTTCCTGGGCGCTGCCGAAGGGCAGGGTATGTTGCGTATTAATGCCGCCCCAGAAGGAAATCCGATCGCCGAATTCTCCCTTCAGGCGCTCAGGCTCCATATTGGCGGCGGTGACCTGAACCGGGTTCAGGGCGTCCACGCCAACATCAATCAGATGCGGAATGAAGTGATAAGCGGAGCCGCAGCAATGGAAGCAAACCTTGGCCTGGTCATTGGTCATATTCTTGACCGTTTGCACCATGCGGCGGTGGCGCGGCTTCAGATAGTTCTTGTAGATCGTTTCGGGATCGAACATGCAGCTGTCCTGGGTGCCCAGATCCTCGCCGAAATAGATAATGTCGACATTCTCCGGCCCGGCCGCCTCGATCATAACCCTGGCCGTGTCGCACCAGAAATCACACAGCTTGTCCATCATCCTCTGCAGCGCCTCGGGCGCCTTGTACAGATCCTTCAGGTAGCTTTCGAATCCGCGCATGGCATAACCACGGTGCACGACGCCGCCCGGCAGATAGAGACAGACCGCGTGTTCGCCCTTGGCCTTGATCTCCTGCACCCGCTCCCTGACGCCTTCGGCGAAACCGGGGTTCGCGCCATTGGGCCAATCGAATTCCTCGACCCGGTCAATGGTCAGCTTGCCGCCATGGAAAGGTCCGTCCTTGTGCAGGAAATGCTGATCCACATCCTTTTCGGTGCGCTGCCAGTGAACCTGGAACATGTCGATGTAATTGTTGTCGTCGATCCAGTGGTCGGGGCCGTCCTTGTAGGCGCCCGGCTGCACATTGCGTGTATCGACGCCGAACTTGTCGAGGACTTCCTCGGCTGGATGGGCGGCGGAATGGATGATCGACATCACCTCGGTCGGTGCCGTGACGCCCATGTGTTTCTTCAGACGCTCGTAGCCGGCCAGGGTTATGGAGGTAAATTCCGCACCGCCGAAATCGATCGGCACGCGATCCGGTTCTTCGTGGTTCAGCGCTGCCAGGATTCTTTCCCGATGGGTCCAAGACATCGTCATTTCCTCCAAATTCCGCCAGCCGCCATGGGCCGGGTGTTTTTTATCAGCTGGTGACGAATTCCCGCGCCTGCTCGACGGCGGCGGGGGCGTCCATGCCATAAGCATCGGCACCGATGCTCATGGCGAATTCATGATGCACCGGCGGGCCGCCGATCATCACCTTGACGTTCAGGTTGCGGTTGGTGTTGGCATCCTGCACCGTCGCCACCGCCTTTTCCATTTCCGGCATCGACGTGGTCAGCAGGCCCGACAGGGCGATGATGTCGGCTTCATTTTCCTGGGCCGCCGTGATGAACTGTTCGCCATCCACGTCCGTGCCAAGATCCACCACCTTGAAGCCCGCGCCCTCGAGCAGCAGGCCGACCAGGTTCTTGCCGATGTCGTGCAGGTCGCCCTTGACCGTGCCCAGCACCACCGTGCCGATGGGCTTGACGCCGGTTTCCGTCAGCAGGGGGCGCAGTATATCCAGGCCAGCCTGCACCGCCTCCGCCGCCATCAGCATCTCAGGCACGAACAGGGTGCCGGCGGAGAATTTTTCGCCAATCTCGTCAAGGGGGGCGATCAGGCCGTCCTGCAGGATGCTCTTCACAGGCGTGCCGGCATCGATCTCAGCCTGCACCAGCGTGGCCACATCCTCTTCTTCGTATTCCATGACCGCATCGAAAATCTCGGCAACACTCATCGGACAAATCCTCCAAAGGAAATCGGCTTCTTTTTTTCTAATATATTAGTGATATGTTAGAAAAAAACAGGCTGATTGTCAATACTTGCGGGCCATGTGGCCGGCCTTGATCGTCGTGCTCTTTTGCCACGGGCGCACTTGACCAGCCGGGAAATCTCGACTGATATAACGTCAAGCCATGGGGAAAATGTGCAGATGTAAAACCCAGGGAGGAGCCCGTGCAGGACATTGATGTCTATGAGCAATTCCGCGACAGCATGCGCCGCTTCGCGAACGACAAGGTGGCGCCGCACGCGGCGGAAACAGACCAAACCAGCAGTTTTCCGGAGGCCGCCTTTGCCGCCTTTCGCGAGGAAGGCCTGCTTGGCCTGGCATTCGACGAGGATCTGGGCGGCCAGGATGGCGACCTGATGTCGTTGGTGATCTGCGGTGAGGAGGTCGCACGCTGCTGCGCCACCTCGTCGCAATTGCTGATGAACAACTGGATCGCCTCCTTTCCGCTATTGCAATATGGCACCCGCGAACTGATCGAGGCCGTCATCCCGCCCGTGTCGGCGGGCGAGAAAAGCATGGGCTGGTGTTTGACCGAGCCGCAAAGCGGTTCCGATCTGTGGAGCCTGCAAACACGGGCCGAGCCAAGCGGCAACGGTTGGGTTCTAAATGGCCGTAAAAGATTCATCACGGGAGCGACCTGGGCTGACTGGTATCTGGTCCTGGCCCGTACGGGCGAGAGATCCTTTGGCCTGTTCCTGGTTGACCGGGATGATCCGGGTCTCTCGTTTGGCAAGCTGGAAAAGAAAATGGGCCTTTGCGGCAGCCCGACGGCGGACGTCATTTTCGAGGATTGCCAAATTCCCGCCGAACGCGTCGTCGGCGAGCCGACCGGGGGTTATAAATACTTGACCGAGGGGCTGACCTATTCAAGGTCGCTGATCGCGGCCCAGGCGTTGGGTATCGCCCAGGGTGCCTTCGAGGCGGCGGTGAGTTACACCTCCGAGCGGCAACAGTTCGGCGAGCCGGTGTCGCGCTTTCAGATGGTCCAGGGCATGATCGCCGACATGGCGGTCAAGGTGGAAGCCTCCCGGGCGCTTCTCTACCGCTCGGTCGAGGCGGCGAGCGGCGAGGATCAGAACAGGGCGCGGGCAATCGCCTCAATGGCCAAGCTGTTCTGCAGCGACACGGCCATGGAAGTGACCACGGACGCGGTACAGTTGCATGGCGGCTACGGCTTCCTGAAGGATTACCCGGTGGAGCGGATGATGCGCGATGCCAAGATCACGCAAATCTATGAAGGTACCAACCAGGTGCAACGGCTGATCATCGCGAAACACGTGTACGGTCGCGGTGGGTAGCGCGATCGCGCAAATGCTCTATGTGTCGATGGACGACCTGGTAACGTCCAGGATGTAGTCCATGAGGAGGCCCGAGGCGGCCTCGGCGGCGCTGATATCGCCATCGGCGATGGCGAAGGCGACATCGGCATGGCGCCGCGCCGCCAGTTCCACGTCGGTGCTTTGCTGGTTATGGACGAACCAAAAGCGCCGGGATAATCCAGACATCAAGCCAATTGCCTTGGCGGCGTATTCGTTGCGGCAGGCCTCGGCCACCAAATGGTTGAATTGATCATCGAAACGGATGAACGCCATGTCATCGCCGGCGGCGGCGCAGGCCAGCATGCTTTCCCCTATATGGCGAAATTCGTGCCGCTCGGCCTGGTCCGCGCGTCTGGCGGCGGCGGTTACCATGACTTCCTCGATCTTGCGCCGCACTTCCAGCAGGCGAAGCTGCGATTGCACGTTGATTTCCGAGACCAGAATGCCGCGTCTGGGTAAAATCACCACCAGCCCTTCCCTGGCCAGGCGGTGCAGGGCTTCGCGGATCGGCGTGCGGCCAATACCCAGGCGCGCGGCCAGGGTCGCCTCCGACAAGACCGCTCCAGGTGCCAGCTGAACCGTGACAATGAGTTCCTCAAGCTGGCTGTAGGCCTGGTCCGTCAGGCTAACGGCGCTGGATTTCCCGCGCCCGCCCTGAATATTCAACATCGTCGCCACCACATTTTCCCCATATGATATACTGAAAATATATCACCAATATACTACTGGATTGCCATCAACGTGGTCAATGTTGGCGGTGGCTCTCCGCCCTCGTCAAAGGCTGGGATTATTGTTGTAGCCGCCGCTTAGCGCGTTTTTTCTTTTTTTCCGGCAGGGGCATGGGCAGTACCCGGCGAAGTTCGGGGTAGGTATCCTTGGCATGAGGTATGGCCAGGGCATCGACGAAATATTTCTGAAAGGCCGGGGCCACCGCCGTTTCGACTTTCTCCACCCGCCTTACGACGCTTTCGATTTCCGCCCGCGCCCCGGCGTTCAACAGGGCGATCCGGGCGCCGGTGCCCGCCGCGTTACCGGCGGAGGAGACCCGGGCGGGATCGCAGTCGGGGATCATGCCCAGCGCCAGGGCATAAACCGGATCGATATGGCTGCCGAAAGCACCGGCCAGAACAACGCGGTCGACTTTTTCGACCCCGAACAAATCCAGCAACAGCTTGGCGCCGGCATACAACGCGCCCTTGGCCAGTTGCACGGCGCGCACATCGGCCTGGGTAACAGCAATCTCCGGCTCGCCATCGAAGAGCACGAAGTGGCGCTCGCCGTCACTGGGAAAGGCGCCGTCCGGCGAAATGATGCCCCGCAAGGCCATCTCGGCCACCGCCTCTATAATGCCCGAACCGCAAATGCCCGTGATGCCGGTCTTCGCCATGGCCCGGTCGAAACCCGGCTCGTCCGACCACAGATCGCCGCCGATGATCTTGAAACGGGGCTGCAAGCTCTCGGGATCGATGCGCACCCGCTCGATAGCGCCGGGCGCGGCGCGCTGGCCGGCGGAGATCTGCGCCCCTTCAAAGGCCGGCCCGGTGGGAGAGGAGGCCGCTAGCAACCTCTTCCGGTTGCCCAGGACCAGCTCGGCGTTAGTGCCCACATCAACCAGCAGCGAAACCTCGTCACGTTCGAATGGCGTCTCCGAGAGGATCATTCCGGCCGCATCGGCGCCCACATGGCCGGCGATACAGGGCAGCAAATAGACTTCCGCGCCGGCCGCCAATTCAAGGCCGAGGCCGTGCGCGGCCACGGTTACCGCGCCATCGACGGCCAAGGCGAACGGCGCCACGCCGAGCGGCCCCGGATCCAGGCCCAGGACCAGATGATGCATGATCGGATTGCCGACGATCACCACCTCGTAAATATCGCCCCGTTCGATGCCGGCCTCCGCCGCCGCCTGGCCGGCCAATTCATTCAGGCTAGCCCGCACCGCCGCCGTCATTTCCGCCCCGCCAGCTGATTGTGTCATGGCATAGGAGACACGGCTCATCAGATCCTCGCCAAAGCGAATTTGCGGGTTCATGGCCGACGCCGTGGCCAATACCTCGCCATCCGCCAGATTGACCAGGTGCGCGGCCAGGGTGGTCGAGCCGACATCGATCGCCAGGCCAAATGCCTGATCCGTGAAACCGGGGCGCACCCCGACGATCCGGCTGCCCCCGCGGACGGCGGCGGTCACCGTCCAGCGTCCCGCGCGCATGGCCGCCGCGCCTTCCGCCAGCACCGCCGGATCAGTGGTAAGCCCCCGCAGACCCCAGGTATCGCCGAGCGCCCGGGCCAGCCTTTCGCCATCACCGCTGGGAATTTCCAGTTCCGGCGGAGGCACATCCACGGCATGCAGATGCAGCACCGGATCCAGTTCGATGGCGCGGACCTCGGCCCGCTTGCGCACGACCTGGCGGTGGACCTGGCTTTCGGGCGGCACGTCGATTACCAGATCGCCCAATATGCGGGCATGGCAGGCCATCCGGCGGCCCGGTTTCAGCCCCTTGCGTTCGGCATAGGCGGCCTCGGCGGTATGGCCGGGCGATATGTGATCGATGCTGGAACTTATGCCGTGCTTGGCGAAGTCGCCCTCGCCAACCTCGATCTGGCAGCGTCCGCACAGACCGCGCCCGCCACAGACCGAATCCAGATCGGCGCCCAGGCTGCGGGCGGCATCCAGCACCGAGACGCCCAGCGCCACCCGGCCCTGTTTGCCCGAGGGTGAAAAGACGACAAGCGCCTGCGCCGCTGGCGCCGAAGATGACTTATCCGGCATAGGCGCTCACCTGTATCAGGCGTCCCCTTCGCCTGCCGGCGAACTGCCTGACGTTTGCGGCACCTCGACGACATATCGTTTTTTGGCATTGGCCAGGAATTTCGACATATGAAACGCGGCATGCGGGGGGAGATAAACTTTGTCCCTGCCGATTGGACAGGCGCGCCGGGCAAGACAGTGCAGATCGATACAGCTTTTGCCTTCGTCCGTGGCGATGTGGCGGACGCAGGCGGGGACGTCGTAGTTGCCGTCCTCGTAGGCATCGACCGGGCAGACTTTCAGGCATTTCCTGTCGGCGCAGCTTTCGCACGGGTTCTCGGCCGCCGGTCGCGGGGGCAGGGCAAAGTCCGGCTCGAACACGAGGGCGGCGCGATAGGCATGCCACAAACCGTACTGGGGATGGATCAATGGACCCAGTGGCGACTGCCAAACGCTGTCCGCCTTCATGGCCCAGCGCTGAAACGGGTGATAGGGCTGGTCAAAGGGAAAATGCACCCGCGCGCCCAGCTTGGCGGCGATCGGCCGCATCACCGCCGCCGTCCAATCGTTCAGCGGATTTTGCGTCGCCAGACGCTGTTCCGCCCCGCTTGCCGCATCGAAGTGCGGCCACATGGCGGAGCCGGCATTGCCGATAATCACCACGACGGCATCGATATCCGCCGTTATTCCGGGTACCGCATCATCCGCGGCCGGTTTGAAACCGCCCCGGCAAATGAAGCCGGTGCCCTCCAGCGCCGCCCCGATATCCTCATAGCGCATGCGCTACCTCCAACTGTCGTCACGCCGCACGGTCCTGGCAATTAGTAGCGATGGTTCAAACCGGTATCGAACATTGCGACAATATTCTCCGGCGGCACCTCGAACTGGATGTTGTGTACCGCGTTCAGAACATAACCGCCCTGCTTGCCGAATATGTCAATGCAGCGTTCGGTCTCCGCTCGCACGGCATCGGCGGACTGATAGGGCAGAATATCCTGGGTATTGATGCCGCCCCAGAACGACATGCGGTCGCCGAATTCGTCCTTCAGGCGGTCTGGTTCCATATTCTTGGCGGTGACCTGCACCGGGTTCAGAATATCGACGCCGATATCGATCAAATGCGGAATGAAGTCGTAGGCCGAACCGCAGCAATGGAACAGCGACAGACCGCCCGTTTTGGATTTCAGGGTCTGGATGACCCGTTCATGGCGCGGCTTGATCAGGCGGCCGTAGGTATTGTCGGGATCGAACATACAGCCGTCCTGGGTGCCCAGATCCTCGCCGAAGAAGATGATATCGATGTTGTCCGCACCGGCCGCCTCGATCATATGTTCCGAGGCCCGGATATTGTAATCCGCCAGCTTGTCCATCAGGTAACAGGCCGCTTCCGGCGCGCGCAGGAAATCCTTGAGGAAATCGACCATGCCGCGCAAGGCATAGGCCCGGTGGATCACCTGGTCCGGCACGTTCAGGATCAGGCAGTAATCGCCCTCGGCCTTGAAGCCCTCGACCTTTTCCTTGATGCCGGCGGCGATGGCGGGATTATCGGGATCGGGCCAGGCCATGGCATCGATCCTGTCGATGGTCAGCTTGCCGCCGCAGAGCGGGCCATCCTTGTAGAGGAAATGTTTGTCATCCGTGCCCACGGTGCCCTTGAAGGTGACACCGAAGTGATCGATGAAGGTCAGATCATCGACCCATTCACCCGATGCCCGACCAAAGCCGGCGGTAATGGCGCGGGTATCGACGCCGAAACGGTTCAGAACCGAGGTATCCGGATCGGCCAGATGATTGAGTTTCGAGCGCACCTTGGTTTCATGCTCAAGGCCCAAATGCGCCTTCAGCCGGTCATAAGCGTCCAGCACGATGCCGGTGGCGCCGGCGCCGGCCAGATCAATCGGCACGCGGTCCGGTTCTTCGTGGTTCAACGCCGCAAGCACGCGGTCCCGTGATGTCCAAGACATTGTCATTTCCTCCAAATTCCGCTAGCCGCCATGGGCCGGGCGTTTTTTATTAGCCGGTGACGAATTCCCGCGCCTGCTCGACGGCGGCGGGGGCGTCCATGCCATAGGCATCGGCACCGATGCTCATGGCGAATTCATGATGCACCGGCGGGCCGCCGATCATCACCTTGACGTTCAGGTTGCGGTTGGTGTTGGCATCCTGCACCGTCGCCACCGCCTTTTCCATTTCCGGCATCGACGTGGTCAGCAGGCCCGACAGGGCGATGATGTCGGCTTCATTTTCCTGGGCCGCCGTGATGAACTGTTCGCCATCCACGTCCGTGCCAAGATCCACCACCTTGAAGCCCGCGCCCTCGAGCAGCAGGCCGACCAGGTTCTTGCCGATGTCGTGCAGGTCGCCCTTGACCGTGCCCAGCACCACCGTGCCGATGGGCTTGACGCCGGTTTCCGTCAGCAGGGGGCGCAGTATATCCAGGCCAGCCTGCACCGCCTCCGCCGCCATCAGCATCTCAGGCACGAACAGGGTGCCGGCGGAGAATTTTTCGCCAATCTCGTCAAGGGGTGCGATCAGGCCGTCCTGCAGGATGCTCTTCACAGGGGTGCCGGCATCGACCTCCGCCTGCACCAGCGTGGCGACATCCTCCTCTTCGTATTCCATGACCGCATCGAAAATCTCGGCAACCGTCATATCGACTCTCCTGTCACGGCGGCCGCTGGTTTCGGAATATTCTGCCATCGTCGTTTTACTCGGCCACGCACGAAGCCTCGGACGATACAGGACTTCGCCCGAGCATTTCACAAACAGAAACTGTGTTTGTCAACGAATAAAGGCCGCGCCGCCGCCCATGGCCCGTTACAGTGTCCGCCCGGCGTGTCGTCCGGCAATGCGGCCAAGGCCGAGGGCGGCCAAAAGACCGTTCGCCGAACAATAGCCCTTGTTGCCATCGGCGCCGGAGACGCCGACCGCCGTGCCGCCGACCGCGTACAGGTTTTCTATCGCCGTGCCATCGGCGCGCAACGGCTGGGCGTTGGCATCCACATCAAGGCCCCCCTGGGTATGAAACAGCCCGGCGGTCACCTTCACCAGGGTGAAGGGCGGACGCAGCGGCGCGCCGCCAAAATCGCCGCCGAAGTCCTTGCGCCCAAATGGATCGGCGGTCCCGATCGCGGCCTTGTTGTAGCGCGCCAGGGTATCGGCGAGGGCCGCGCCATCAAGGCCGCAAGCGGTGCCAAGCTCCCCCATGTCCACACCACGGCGCGCGCCGCCATAGGCGACAATGTCGCGATAGTCCTGGGCCTTGGGTTCGAGGTAGTGATGGATGCGTTCGTCAAAAACGACAAACGCCATATGTTCCGTTTGTGACCGCACGGCGGAGGTGCAGCCCGAATAGCCCAGGGATTCATCGACAAATCTCCGCGCCTCGAGATTGACCAGAAAGCCGCCGCGCTCAATGGCACTCCACGTCATCAGCGCGCCTTGGGGATGGGAGACCGAGGCATGTCCCTGATAGGCGCCCATGTCCCGCAGTTGGGCGCCGAGCTCAAGGCCCCAGACAATGCCTTCGCCCATGTTGCCCCGATGCCCGAAATACGGCGCCTCCGCGATCTCGGGAATATATTTGCGCAGCATCTCCTTGTTGGCGCCAAAGCCATTGGTGGCCAGGATGACTTTCCTGGCGCCGATCCGGTGTTCCACGCCGGCATTTTCGATAACCGCGCCGGCTATCCCGCCGTTGCCGTCACGCAGCAGCCGGCGCACCGGATTGCCCGGTGAAACCATGATGCCGCTGTCATGTGCCTTTTGCTCCAGGGCGGCGACCACGGTGGCGCCCTGACGGCCACTGGGGCCATGGGTCCGGGGCACCGAGTGGCCGACCTTTTTCAGGTCGGGGACAAACGCCAGCGGCACATCCAGGCTATCGACCATCCATTCCACAAGCGGCCCGCTTTCGCCCGCCAGAGCCCGAACCAGATGCTCGGGCGCGGTGCCGTCGGTCTGGCGCATGATATCCAAAGACATTTGATCGGGAGAATCTTCAACGCCGGCGGCCTGTTGAAATCGCGAGCCCGCGCCGGGAACCGAGCCGGAGCTAAGCGCCGTATTACCGCCCAGGCGGTCGTGTTTTTCGACCAGCGCGACCTGGGCGCCGCTTTCCCGCGCCGCCAGGGCCGCCACCAACCCGCCGCCGCCGCCGCCCACGACCAAGACATCAGTTTCCGCATCCCAAGCCATCCGCGCCTCTCGTCCACTGGATCGGACCTGCCAATCAGGCCCTTGATCCGATCAGCGCGCTACCGGCACGTTGTCATAAACGCCGACGCCCTGAATGATCAGGAACTTGAAGGCGCCGTCGTCAAGACCATGAACATAATGCGCCACCATCGGCGGAACTTCGCAGCGTTCACCGGCCCGCAGGACATATTCGGCGCGCGGCGCGCGGGTCTCGACCACCATTGGACCTTCAAGGCAGACGAACGAGTCGGTGATTTCACTATGGTAATGCCAGGGAATGCATTGTTTCTCGGCCAGGGTCAGCACAGTCACGCGCATGTCGGCGCCTTCCATGACCGCTTCGCGGCCCGCGATTTCCGCGGCCTCATAAGGGCGTACTTCCACATCGGCCTCCATTCCACCGTTATGTCGAAGGGCCATTATCATCGACCTTGGCCACGGTTGGCGATGTTTTTATTTCCCGTGGCGGATCTCGCTACACATTTCACAAGTCATGGAATTGACAGGAAGATCTGGGCTGAAACGCATTAATGGAAAAAGAAATTAACCATACAAATTAAGGATGGCTATCAATTCCAAATTAACTAATCGCGCTTATTGGTAAATGTAATAAAAAAATTTCGGAGAATGCGCAATTGCCACAAATGGATAATTCCTAACGAGTTGGATACATCATGGCCAGAATGCCAAAACTACTCAGGCAATTACTTCAGAACGACGAGGCTAATCAAAACGATGAGCAGGTCGTTCTGCGCGAAGAGACGGATCAGACCGGATTAGCGCAAGGCGATGGCGCCCTAGGCGCGGAGCGCCTGCGCGAGGACGGGTCCGAGCGGTCATTCTGGCAAACCATGGCCGGCACCGGCGAAACATCGGAAAGCGCACAATCCGCGGCACGCGTGCAAAGCGAAGCGCGGATTGATACAGGTACCGCCAGCCAGCCGGACGCCGAGCCGGATGCCATGCCCGCCGAGACGCAGGTGCAAGCGCCGGCGATGCAAGGCGAAATGGCCGACGACTCCAGCCAGGCCAACAGCGCGTCCGCGCGGCAAGGAGGCGGCACCAACGGCGCCGCTATCGACACGGCGGCGGACGAGGGCCCGGGCGACCAGATGCAACCCGAGGGCGATGTTGAGCAGCGTGCCAACTTTGCAGATACGGCCACTACGATGGCGGCCCCGGAACTCAATCCAGCGGACATGCAGCCGACCGAGACGGCTTCCGCCATTGATGCGGTACCGGAAATTCAGGACACTGAAGGCGCGCCGGCTGACGACCGCCCGGCACGGGATCCGGCGGCGGAACCCATCCTCGCCCCTGGCGAAGGCGCCAGAAACTCATTCGCGGCTTCTGGGGAGACGTCCACGGATCAAGGCGGCGGCTCGGCTCAAGCCAGCGTGGCGCCACGGGACTTGCCTGAAGCAGGCCCCGGCACTGGCCAAGGCAACGGCAACCAGGGTAACGGAAATGCCAACGGTCTGAACGGGACCCAGGGCAACGGCAATGCCAATGGCAACGCCAATGGCAACAACGGCCAGGGCAACGGCAACCAGGGTAACGGGAATGCCAACGGGCAGAACGGG